>NZ_PQHZ01000022.1 GCF_003385185.1 Amycolatopsis palatopharyngis
CTGTCTCAGGATCGGTGTCTTTGGCTCGGACACGCCGGACTGGTTCCGGCGGGATGGGCACAGTGAGTGATGACATCTGATGTTGTGAGCGCTGAGGAGAAGACCACCAGGCCGGCGAGGACGTCGTCGGCGCAGGAGCAGTTGGCGGCCGCGATGGTTGCTCAGGCGCAGGAGCAGGGCTTGGCCCTGACCCCGGACGGGCTGCTGAAGCAGCTGACCAAGACGGTCTTGGAGACCGCGTTGAACGCGGAGATGACCGATCACCTCGGGCATGCCAAGCACCAGGATGAGCCCGGTCGCGTCGGCAGGAACAAGCGCAATGGCGTTCGGTCGAAGACGGTGGTGTCGGACGCGGTGGGCGAAGTCGAGGTGGCGGTGCTGCGGGACCGGGAGGGGTCGTTTGACCCGGTGATCGTGAAGAAGCGGCAGCGCAGGTGAGGGTGTGTCCGGCATGCCTAACCACCCTCCGGGAAGCACCCCACATTCCTCAGCCAACGTAACAACCTAATGCGTCAGCAACAGACCGCAGCCGCCAACCTCGAACGGGCATGCACCGCCGATCAAGATGCTCGATAGCCTCGACCGCCGCGGCGCTGCAGTCACACGGCTCGAAACCGCCCTCAAGGCCCTGCGCGGGGAGCTGGAACAAGCCACAGTGCAACCCGACCGGAACGACGTCATCCACCGCATCAGCGAGCGGTACGCGGGAATCCTGTCCTCGTGGCGATACCCCAAGCTCGAACAAGCCTTCGTGGACAACAACCTCGTGCCCTACATGTGAGGCTCGAGTTATATCCACGCCTCATCGGGTGGGCGCACCCTGATCTCATTGGCATGGATCTTGTCCGTCTTCGAAATCGCATGGGAGACCGGCAGTGCTCACCCCGGCTTCCTCATGATCGACAGCCCGCAGAAGAACCCCGGCCAAGGCGGCGACCGTGACGCCGAGTTCGCCGACAGTGTGGCCGTCGCGGACTTTTACAAACACCTACACCACTGGCTAACAGGGCCCGGTCAGGGCGCCCAAATCCTCGTGGTCGACAACGCCCCACCAACCTCAGCCGACAACGACATCGTCGTCCGCTTCTCGCGACGAGCTGACCAGCCACCGTACGGGTTAATCGAGGATGAGGTGGCATGACCCGCCATCGTGCAACCGCAGGGTTTACTACCGCACGTTCGGGTGCGGCGTCGGTACGTAGAACGAACCTGCTTCGACGGCCTTAACCAGGCGATCGGCAGGCACACGCTAACTGATCGAGATGCTTGGACACCCCGACGCAACGCAAGACCCCTGGAGTGGTGTCCTTTGGGGCCCTTCGACAAGGCCGATGTCGGTCTCCGATTGGGCTCCGTTGCTCACAGAGCGTCCGTTACGCCGCGACACTGCCCGACACCAACGCTGGCAAAATGTACCGCCTGACATGCACAGATCAGCCCTAGGCGACACTGTTTGACATCCAGTGACACGGCGTTTACAGGGATTAAAAGTCCCTTGCTCTACCAACTGAGCTAGCGGCCCTCCGCCAGTCTAACGGGTGCTCTACAGCGAGTGAGCACGCTGGGTCCGGTCAGCGCGTCGGCCGGACTTGATCTCCGCTCAGACCCATCGCGACCCGCCGCGACACCTGCGGCGGAACACCCGAGCAGGTTCCACCGGTGGTGTCGCGGCGGGTCGCGCGTGTCGTTTCTTCGCCGGTCAGCTGCCCGGACGTTCCACGTCGCCGCGCCAGGCGCCGGTCTCCTGGCCTCGCTCCTCGATGAAGCTCTTGAAGCGCTTCATGTCTCCGGAGACCCGGGCGTCCACGACGCCGAGCTTGTCGCCGACGTTCTCCGTGAAGCCCTCCGGGTCGATGTCCATCTGCGCGGTGACCCGGGTCTTGTCGTCGTCCAGCCGGTGGAACGTGATCACACCGGCGTGCTTCGGCCCGGACTCGGTCGTCCACGCGACTCGTTCGTCCGGGTGCTGCTCGGTGATGGTCGCGTCGAACTCGCGCGTGGCGCCACCGACCTTGACCACCCAGTGGGTGTGCTGGTCGTCCAGCTGCTCGATCCTGTCGACGCCTTCCATGAATTCGGGGAACGACTCGAACTGCGTCCATTGGTTGTACGCGGCCCGCACCGGCACGTTGACTTCCACCGACTTCGTCACGGCGCTCATCGATTTCCTCCCTGGGCGAACTCTGGTTGTTCGCGGAACGGTTGTGCGTCGAACTGCAGGCGGTTACCCGTGAGTCGAGGCGATAAACGGCAGCCGAATGCGTACGCCGTCAGTCCAGGGCGGAAAGGTTCCGTTCGGCCTCGGCGAAGGCACGCTCGGTCTTCTCTGTGTCCGCTCTCGCCGTTTCCGTCGCGCGATGCGCCTTCTCCTCGGCCCGTTCGGCCTCCCGCAGCCGCTTTCTGGCGTCGTCGCGCGCTTGTTTCGCGTCGCGCAGCGCTTCCCGTGCTTTCGTGCGTTCGGCCTTCAGCCGGGCCAGTTCGGCCCGCTCCGCCGCCTTCTCCCTGCGTCTGTCCTCTTTGTCCTGTGCGGCCCGCTCGTCCTGCTTTTGCCTTGCCGGCGCAGGTTTGGCCGCTGCCTGCTTTCGTTCCGGCGGGCGACGAGCCGGCGCCTTCCCCCTGGCGGCTGTCGCGGCGGACAGCCAGCGCTCCGGAGTGCCTTCGCCGGGGTTCAACGTGGTGGCCAACCTGCCCTCGATGAGGGTCCTGGCCGCGCCTGGATCGGCGAGCGCTGCCTCCAACGTCTCGGCGATCTCCCTCGACACGGCATCGCTGACCCGTACTCCGAGTGCCCTCCCCACGGCCCGCGCCTCGTCCGTCAGTGCCTCTATCAGGTCGTGCCGTTGTCGCGAGAGCGTGCGCAGCTCGTCGCCGTCCAGCTCGGTGTGTGCCTTGCGCAGTGCCTCGCCGAGTTGTTCGAGCCTGCCGACCTCCTCCGCGCGTTCCCTGGCCAGCTGGTTCGCGAGCCAGGCCGCGGTAGTCGGCTTACGCAGCCCCCGGATCCTCGTCGCCAGCTGCTGCTGGCCCGCCGCTTTCGCCTCGTCGGCGCGTTCGTTGCGCAGGGCGGTGAACTCCTCCCGCGCGCCGCCGTAGAGCTCGTCGGCCACCGACTCGAACTTCATGCGGATCAGCTAAACACGAGTCCGATGTCACAGGCATGATCCGCGCGCCTCCGGGTACCTGAAACGGGCGAAGCCGCGCACAACCGACGACCAAGCCGGAGCGAACAGATGCTGACCGATCCGCAGAGCGCGACCGCACAGGGGCTGGCGCAGTACGTACGAGACGTCGCCCGCGAACTCGGCCTCAACGCCGCACACGGCTACTACGAACTCGACTCACCCGCAGGTGCCTACCTCGACCTGCAACGACGGCTGGCCGCCTTTCCGACCAGAGACGCCGCACTGGTTTGGGACGAGGAGCACGGCTGGGCTCTCGGCGTGGACGCGCACAGCGGCCTCACCCTGGTCGTGTTGTCCCACCTCGGCGGCGAGGTCATCCCGTCACCCGCCGCCGTGGCGGACTTCGTGAGGGCGATGTTCGGCGGTCGCTGGCCCGGCCAGGCCGGGCCACCCCGGCTCCGGCGTGCGGGCGCGCAGGACAGCCTCGAGGCCGAACTCGCGGCATACGCCCGCACGCCGGCCGATCCGGAACGCATCGGGGTGGCTCCGGCTTGACGGGTACTCAGGCAGCCGCCGCCGCCAGCTCCGGCGTAGCCGTTTCAGGCTCGGCGTCGCGTGCCTTGCTACCGCTGGGCTTGCGCAGGACGGTGGCGGCGATTCCGGTGACGATCAGGGTGGTGAGACCCGCCATCAGCAGCGCCGGCTGGGGGCCCAGCTCGTCGCACAGCCAGCCCAGCAACGGAGCGCCAGTCGCGCCGGCCGCCGCGGCGATCGCACCCTCGACCGCCAGTACCCGGCCACGCATGTCGTCGGCGCAACCCAGCTGCAACAGCGTGGTTTTCGTGGTGTCGATCAGTACGGCTCCGGCCGCGATCGGCAGGATCAGCGCGGCGAACCCGAGCACACCCGGGATCAACCCACTGGCCGCCTGCAGGACGCTGGTGACAGCGGCGGCGCCGAGTAGGAGCGGAATGGTGAGTTCGCGCGCCCGCGCCGCGAAGATCCCGCCGATCACCGTGCCGACAGCGAAGATCGACGACAACATTCCGTACCCCGCGGCACCAGTCCCCAGCGGGCCCTCGGTCATCGCGGCCATGGTGACCTGGTAGTTCCGGCCGAGGCTCGACAGTACGAAGCCGAGGGTGAACAGCAGTACGAGTACTCGTTGCCGTCGCAGGTACGCGAGCCCGGCCCGTACGCCGGCGCGTTCCGGGGTACTGACCGCGAGTTCGTGCAGTTCTCCCTTGCGCATCACCAGAATCGTCACGATCACCGCGACGAAGGTCGCGCTGTTGAACACGAACAGCAGGGCGGCCCCCGTCGCGGCCGCCAGTACGCCCGCGAGGCTCATGCCGAGCACGCGGCCGGTCGAGCTGATGATCGAGTTCAATGCGAGCGCGTTACCGAGATCCTTCCGTGGCACCACCTGTCCCGCGAACCGGCCCAGCGCCGGTCCTTCGAACGTGCCGATGAGCCCGGAGACGACGGTGAGTCCGTAGATGGCGCTCAACGGCACGTGGGTGAACACCATCAGCGCGAGAAGAAGGGCGATGACCAGGTGTAACGACTCCCCGAGCACGATGATCCGCTGGGGTTTGAACCGATCGGCGAGTGCGCCCGCCCATGGGCCGAGAAGCAGCGAGGGCAGGGTGCTCAACAACACCGAAAGGCCCACCGAGGCAGCGGACCCGGTCCGGTCCATCACCACCCAGTTCAGGCCGAGTACCTGCATCCACGTTCCGGTGACCGAGATCAGATCGGCCGTGGCCCAGAGGCGGTAGTTGTGATTTCCGAGCGCACGCAGCATCGGCGGCAGATTTCGCCGCAAGAGTTGTCCTTTCACAGGGAGCCGGAGCGCGCGCTCAGGGGCAGCGGACCCAGCGGGAGATGATCGATATGCCCCGGCTTTCCCCGGGCGACGCCACGCTACCGGTCACCCCGCGTATGCACCCTCATCTGTGATGGTCGCAATTCTATGGTCCTGACCTGCTAACACTTCTTCTTCTGGTGGATGACGTCACAGAACGTGACATTCGCCATTGATGTTGACCTCGAGCTTTGTAGAGGTTCTAGCGTTGGAACTCACTGACCTCGGGAGATCCACATGCACGCCATCCGGCAGTACGAATTCGGTCCCGTCGAGACCCTGCGTCACGAGGAGATGAAAGACCCGCGCCCGGAAGCCGGACAGGTTCGGATCGCGGTCGCCGCGGCGGGGGTGCACCTCCTGGACACCGTCATCCGTTCCGGACGCTCCGGCGGGCCGTTCCCGTTGCCGGAACTGCCGATGACCCCGGGCAGGGAGGTCGCGGGCGTGGTCGACGAACTGGGCGAAGGCGTGGACGAGCACTGGCTGGACAAGCGGGTGGTCGCACACCTCGGGCAGGCCAGTGGTGGCTACGCCGAACTCGCCGTGGTGCAGGCCGCGTCGCTGCACGAGTTGCCCGCGGAGGCAGATTTCGCGGCGGCCGTCGCGATGATCGGCACCGGCCGCACGACCATGGGCGTCCTGGATGTCGCCGCACTCTCGGCGGACGACGTCGTTCTGGTGCCCGCCGCCGCGGGCGGTGTCGGCAATCTGCTCGTGCAGGATGCGCGGAGGGTGGGTGCGACGGTGATCGGCCTCGCCGGCGGGCAGGCCAAGATCGAACTGGTTCGCTCGCTCGGCGCCGACGCCGCCGTCGACTACACCGAGGAGAACTGGCCGGAGGAGGTGCGGGCCGCGCTGGACGGGCGCGAGCTCAGCGTCGTACTCGACGGTGTCGGCGGCAGCGTGGGGCAGACCGCACTCGAACTACTGGGCATCGGCGGCCGGGTGATCACGTTCGGCTGGTCGTCGGGTGAGCCGATCCGGATCACCACGGAGATCCTCTACTCGCGTGGTCTTACGGCGTCCGTCGCCGTCGGCCCGCGCATCCTGCGCCGGCCCGGGGGCCTTCGTGGTCTGGAGACCGAATCGCTCGCCGCGCTCGCGACAGGGCGGTTGTCCCCGCGGATACACCCGCCGTACCCGCTCGCCGAAGCCGCCGCCGCGCACGCCGCACTGGAGGACAGGGCGACCACCGGCAAGGTCGTCCTCGCGCCGTGACCGTGCTCGTTCCGTTAGGGTGGCAGCGATAGTTACCGACGAGTAGCACGCCTGCGCCAATCACGGGAGGATCGCCCATGTCCCATCGGATCACAGTCGAGCGAGACGGTCACGTACTGCTCATCGGCGTCGATCGCGCGGCCAAACGCAATGCCTGGGATCTGCGGACGATCTCCGAGCTCGGCGCGGCCTATGACCAGCTCGCCGCCGACGACGACCTGCGAGTCGGGGTCGTCTACGGGCACGGCGAGCACTTCAGCGCGGGCCTCGACCTCACCGACGTCTTCCCGGCTGTGCGAGAGCACGGACCCGGTGCGCTCTCCGGCGATGGCAAGCACGATCCGTTCGGGCTGTGGAAGGAGCCGGTCGGCAAGCCGATCGTGCTGGCCGTGCAGGGCATCGCGTTCACCCTCTCCATCGAGCTCGCGCTCGCCAGCGACATCGTGGTGGCGGCCGAGGACGTGCGGTTCCGGCAGTTGGAGATCGGCCGAGGGATCATCCCGTTCGGCGGTGCGACCCTGCGTGCCCCCGCACAGCTCGGCTGGGGCAACGCCATGCGGTTCCTGCTGACCGGCGAGGAGTTCGGCGCGGCTGAGGCACACCGGATCGGCCTCGTGCAGGAGGTCGTCCCGGCGGGAACGCAGCTCGACAGGGCGAAGGAGCTCGCCACGCTGATCGCCGCGCAGGCCCCGATGGGCGTGCAGGGGACGCTGGCGAACGCGCGGGTGGCGCTGCGGTCCGGCTCCGAACGGGAGGCCGCCGAGCACCTGAGTGGCCTGCTGCCCGGCATCGTCGGCAGCGAGGACGCCGAGGAGGGCGTGCGTAGCTTCGTCGAGCGCAGGCAGGCCGAGTTCACCGGCCGCTGAGTCGTATCAGCGGTCAGGGCCACCGGCTCCGGTGGCCCTGACCGCCTCAACGCCGCGGTGCCTCAACGCCGCAGTGCCGCGGAGAGCTCCGCGTCGGACGGCTCCACCAGGTGGGTGCCGTCGGGCCAGACGACGGTCGGGATCCGCCGCTGACCACCCTGCAGTCGCCGCACCGCCGCCGCGGCGGCCTCATCGGCCTCGACATCGACGTAGGAGTAGTTCACGCCCTCGCGGTCCAGCAGTGCGCGGCTGCGCCGGACGTCCGGACACCACCCCGCGCCGTAGACGGTGAGCTGGTCGACGTCGGGAGTGGTCATCGTGGCCTCCTCGGTGCCCGAGGTTTCGGGCTGGACGTATGCGGTCATCCCTATCCGAGCATGCCCCAGTGAAGGAAAGGATCACCATGGACGTCTGCGAGGTCTGCGGGAACACCTACGATCAGTCGTTCGAGATCCACACCCGCGACGGCGCGAAGCACACCTTCGACTCGTTCGAGTGCGCGATCCATCAGCTTGCCCCCATCTGCGAGCACTGCCGCTGCCGCGTGGTCGGTCACGGTGTCCAGGTGGACGGACATTTCTTCTGCTGTGCGCACTGCTCGAGGCAGAGCAGCGTGGGCAGCGAGAAGATCCGCGACGCGGTGAGCACCAGCTAGGCCGGCCTCAGGAGTTCCCCAATGTGGCATTGGGGAACTCCAACGTCCCCAACGCCACATTGGGAACAGCCGGCCTCACCCCTTGCTCAGCAGCGAGCGCAGGAAGAACGCGATGTTCGCCGGGCGCTCCCCGAGACGGCGCATGAAGTAGGGGTACCACTCGGCGCCGTAGGGCACGTACACCCGCATTCGGTGTCCCCGGGTGGCCAGCCGCTGCTGCGCGTCGGGCCGGATGCCGTAGAGCATCTGGAACTCGAAGTCCGCGTGCTCGCGACCGGCCTGTACGGCGAGGTGCTCGGCGATCTCGATCAGGCGAGGATCGTGCGTCGCGATCATCGGGTAGCCCTGCCCGCCCAGCAGAGTCCGCAGACAGCGGACGTAGGACGCGTCCACCTCCGCCTTGTCCCGGAACGCCACGGACTCGGGTTCGTCGTATGCGCCCTTGCAGAGCCGGATCCGGGAACCGGGTCCGGAAAGCTCGGCGCAGTCCGCCTCAGTGCGCCGCAGGTAGGCCTGCAGCACCGCGCCCGTCGACGGGAAGTCCACACGCAGGTCGCGCACGATCGACAGGGTCGAGTCGGTGGTGGTGTGGTCCTCCATGTCCACCGTGACCATGGTCCCGAAGGAAGCCGCTGTCGCGCAGATCTGCCGGGCGTTGTCCAGCGCGATCTTCTCGCCGTCCACCGGAAGGGCTTGGCCCAGCGCCGACAGCTTCACCGACACCTCAGCACGCCCGGCGAGCCCGCGATTCCCGAGCGCACCAAGCACCGCCTGGTAAGCCTGTACTGTCGCGCCGGCCTGCTCGCGGTCGGTCGTGTCCTCGCCGAGGTGGTCGAGCGAGACCAGCCGGTCGGTGCTGATCTCCGCGGCCGCGCGCACCGCGTCGTCCAGGTCGTCGCCCGCGACGAACCGGTCGACGATCGGGCGCACCGGCGGCGTGTTCTCGACCAGGGAACGGCAGGCAGGGGATTTGGCCGCCGCGAGCAGAGCCGAACGCAACATCTCACTCTCCCTGGTGTGGGTAACCGGAGTTCACCGGCGGGACGAAGGTCTCCTTGATCGTGCGCGGGCTGATCCAGCGCAGCAGGTTGTAGATCGAACCCGCCTTGTCGTTGGTGCCAGAGGCCCGTGCGCCACCGAACGGCTGCTGTCCGACGACCGCGCCGGTCGGCTTGTCGTTGACGTAGAAGTTGCCCGCGGAGAACCGCAGTGCCTCGCTGGCCCGCGCGATGGCGGCGCGGTCCTGGGCGATGACGGCACCGGTGAGCCCGTAGGCCGCACCCTGGTCCACCTGCCGCAGCACCTTGTCGAAGTCACCGTCCTCATACACGTGCACGGCGAGGAAGGGGCCGAAGTACTCGGTGTTGAACACCTCGTGCGTCGGGTCCGTGCCGACCACGACCGTGGGCCGGACGAAGTAGCCCTCCGAGTCGTCCGCCGTGCCACCGGCGATGACGTCCAGAGTGGACTCCTCGTGGGCGAGTCGCTGCGCGGCGGCCAGCTTGTCGAAGCTGCGGCGGTCGATCACCGCACCCATGAAGTTGCGGAAGTCGGTGACATCGCCGGCCGCGAGCGATTCCACTTCGGACACCAGGTCGTCGCGCATGCGGTTCCACACCGAGCGCGGAACGAACGCCCGCGAGGCCGCGGAGCACTTCTGCCCCTGGAACTCGAACGCTCCCCGCACCAGTGCCGTGCGCAGCACGTCGACGTCGGCGGACGGGTGGGCCAGCACGAAGTCCTTGCCGCCGGTCTCACCGACCAACCGGGGGTAGGTGCGGTAGCCGGAGATGTTGGCGCCGACGGTCGACCACAGGTGCTGGAACGTCCGCGAGGAACCGGTGAAGTGCACCCCGGCCAGTGCCGGGTCCGTCAGGGCGACCTCGGAGACGTCCAGACCGTCACCGGTGACCAGGTTGATGACGCCCGGCGGCATTCCCGCCTCCTCGAGCAGCCGCATGGTCAGGTGCGCGGCGAGGCCCTGGGTCGGCGAGGGCTTCCACACCACGGTGTTGCCCATCAGTGCGGGTGCGGTGGGCAGGTTGCCCGCGATGGCGGTGAAGTTGAACGGCGTGATCGCGTAGACGAAGCCCTCGAGCGGGCGGTAGTCCAGCCGGTTCCACATGCCGGGGGAGCTCACCGGCTGCTCCTGCTGGATCTGCCTGGCGAAGTGCACGTTGAACCGCCAGAAGTCGGCTAGCTCGCAGGCCGAGTCGATCTCGGCCTGGATCGCTGTCTTCGACTGTCCGAGCATCGTCGCCGCGTTCACCGTGTCCCGCCACGGTCCGGAGAGCAGGTCGGCGGCGCGCAGCAGCACGGCGGCCCGCTCATCGAAGGGCAGCCTGCGCCAGCTGTCCGCCGCCCGCAGCGAGGACTCGACCGCGGCCTTGGCGTCCTCCTGGGTCGCGTTGCCCATGGTTCCGAGCACGTGGCTGTGCTTGTGCGGCTGCACGACGTCGATTTGCCTGCCGCCGCCGAGCCGCTGCTCGCCGTCGATGGTCATCGTCAGTTCGGTGTGCTGCCCGGCCAGCTCGGTGAGCTTCGCGGACAGGCTCTCCCGCTCCGCGGAGCGGGGCGCATAGTCCCGCACGGGCTCGTTACGGGGCGCGGGTGTGGTGGTGATGGCGTCCATCGAGCTGCCTCTCGCCGGGTACGTGTCCTGAACACGCTAAGCAGCTCGAGTTCGCCGCGGATTGTTTCATCCGCTAACGTGCGACGATCGGCATTGTTCGATCGAACAGAGGTTTCTGGTGTCCGGTTCCCAGCGCGACGACGCTCAGACAGCAACCGCTCCGACCCTGCGCGGACTCCTGGTCGCGATCGGGGAGCCGCTGGTGGACCTGTACGTGGCCGACGCCGGGCTGGACACACAGGTCCGGGGTGTCACCATCCTGGACCCGGACGACGAGCTGGGCAGTTATCCCGGCGAACTGGTGCTGATCATCGGCGCTCGCGGCCGGGAGGCCGTTCGCTTCGTACGTGCCGCTGCCCGGCGTGGTGCCGTCGCCGCCGCCGTGAAGGTGGACGCGGAAGGCAGTGTGCCCGAGCTGCGCGCCGCCGCGTCCGAGGCCGGGATCGCCCTGCTCGCGGTGCGTCCTCGCGTGCGCTGGGAGCAGCTGGAGACGCTGGTGCGCGAGGTACTCGACGCGGCCGCCCTCTCCGCCGGCTTTGGTTCGGAGGGCGGCACAGGTGACCTCTTCGCCCTGGCGCAGACCGTCGCCGTGCTCACCGGCGGCAGCGTCAGCATCGAGGACGCGGGTAACCGGGTCCTCGCCTACTCCCGTTCCGACGACGAGGTCGACGAGCTGCGCAGGCTTTCCATCCTCGGCTGGGAGGGCCCGGAGTCCTACCTGGCGATGCTCCGCGAATGGGGCGTTTACCAGCGGCTGCGCGACGGTGAAGTGGTGCACATCGACGAGCACCCTGAACTCGGCATCCGGCGCAGGCTTGCGGTGGGTATCAGGGCCGGGGTGCAGCACCTCGGCACGATCTGGGTGCAACAGGGCCGCGAGCCGTTCGCCGAACGCGCCGAGAGCGCCCTGCTCGGAGCGTCCAGGGTCGCCGCAACACATCTGCTGCGCTTCCGTGCGGAAGGCGCGCCCGGCAGCCGGTCCCAGCAGGATCTGGTGTCCGGGCTGCTCGACGGCAGAGCCAGTCCGGACCTCGTCGCCGGGCACCTCGGTCTCGACCCTGCGACTCCCGCCGTGGTGGCGGCGGTGACCGCACCTGCCGAGTCCGATCACTCCGCGAGGGAGTTGCACAAGGCGGAGATGCTCAGTGTCGTCTCGGTACACGCCACCGCGTATCGGCGCTCCGCCCTGGTGGGCGCGATCGGTTCGCGGGTGTACGCGGTGCTGCCAGGCGTCCCTCTCGGTGCGGTGGAACCCGCGCTGGTCACCCTTGCCGAGGACATCGCGGGCGTACTCCGGAAACGGACCGGTACCGGCGTGCAGGTCGGTGTCGGTGCGCCGGTGCCGGCTCTCGCGGAGGTGGTGCGGTCGAGATCGGAGGCGGACCGGGTGCTGGAGGTGATGGCCCGCGATCCCCGGCGCACGGTGGCGACGATCGCCGAACTACGCGGAGAGGTGCTCCTCGGCGAGGTGCTGAGCCTGCTCGAAGGGGCGGCGGACCTGCGTGATCCAGGCGTCGCAGCCCTCGTCGAGCACGACAAGGGGCACGGCACCGAACTCGTGGTCTCGCTGCTGGCCTATCTCGACGCACTTGGGGACGTGCGTTCCGCGGCGGGTGCGCTGCATGTGCACCCGAACACCCTGCGCCACCGGGTACGCAGGGCGAGCGCGGTGAGCGGGATCGACCTCGACGAGCCGAGGGAGCGGCAGTTCTGCCATCTCCAGTTGCTGCTCGTCGTGACCCGGGCGGAGCAGGCCAACCCCGCCCGGTAGGCGGAATGCAGCAGCGCCTCGCGGTGCCAAGATGATCGTGGCGGCTTTCCGCGGCGCTGACGAAGGCAAGGGGTGCAGGTGGCCAAGTTCGGCGAACTTGAACGTGCGGTGATGGACGTGTTGTGGGGGCATCGGGAACCACTGAGTGTGCGTGCCGTGCACGAGGAACTGACCGGCCGGAACCTGGCCTATACCACCGTGATGACGGTGCTCACCAGGCTCGCGGCGAAGAACGTTGTGCGCAGGGAGCGAGCCGGGCGCGCCTGGCTGTACACGCCGCGCACGAGCAGGGACGAGTACGTGGCAGGACTGATGCTCGAGGCACTGGCGCTGACCGGCGACCGGGACTCCGCGCTCACCCGATTCGCGCATTCGGTGAGTACGGACGAGGCCGATACTCTGCGACACGCCCTGGTACAGCAGACGAGTCAGCGCGAGGGCGCGGTCCTGCGCAACCAGAGCAGGCCGATCACCGGCAGCACGAGCGGGATGAACAGGTAGCCGCGACCATAGTTCGACCACACGGTGGCGTCCGGGAACGCTGCGGCGTCGAGGACGGTCAGGGTGCCCACGGTGAGCACGCCCACGAGTTCGACACTGCACGCGGCGAGCGCCACCCGCCACCACGCGGTGCCCGAGCGCGCGAGCGCGAAGGTCGCGAGCAGGTACACGACCGCGGCGAACGCCGAGAGGACGTAGGCGAGCGGGGCCTCGCCGAAGCGGGTCGCGATCTGCACGGCTGCCCTCGACGTGGCGCCCACGGCGAAGATCGCGTAGATCGCGATCAGCACGCGACCCGGTCCGCTGGCGGTGGATCGGCCAGTGTTTGTTGGCAAACGCCCGTCACGATCGACTCGGCGGGGCTTGGGCTCACGCACGATACTCACCACAAAAAGTCATCCGCCCCGCCTCGCCGCGCGCGTTCTCTCGGTCACCGTTACCCCGTAGTTCCAGTTCATCAACAGGCTGTCAGGCACCGGCTCCTCCCCACACCTCGGACATGCGCAGGATCAGCACGGGCACGGTGAGGCAGGCGACGCCGAGGACGGCGGTGCTCGAGCGAGTGCGTTCCGCGAGCGCCCAGACGGTTCCGATGGGCAGGACGAGCAGGGAACCGATGAGGTAGGCGAGGAAGGTGACCAGGCTCCCCGGACGTTCCCCCGAGATCAGCAGCACCGTGGAGATGACCAGCTGGACGACCAGTAGTGCCTCGACCACAGCGAGACCGATGAGTAGTGGCCGCTCGGGTGGCCGGTTTCGCAGGACCAGGACGAAACTCCAGGCCGCGACGGCCAGCGAGCTCAACGCGACCGCCACAGCGAACCCAGTGATCACCGATACTCCGTCCGGACGTACTGCTTACTACGCCCGTAGATTACTGATCGCCTTGTCCAGGCCATTCGCCCGATGCCCTGGTCCGTGAAGTCGCCGAACCAGGGCGGCCTCTAGGAGGCAGGCGGCCGCACCTCGAGCACCAACCGCTCCAGTGCTGTGCGCAGTTGCCCGGTTACCTCTTTCGGCCCGCGAGTCGCCCGGTCCACGAAGACGTGCACGAAGTGCCCATCGGCGACCAGGGTCTGCCGGTCCTCTGTGTGGATACCGATCTCGTAGCGGACGCTCGACCGGCCGAGATGGCCCACACGCAGGCCGACGGCGAGCGTGTCCGGGAAGCCCACCGAGGCGTGGTAGTTGCAGTGTGACTCCACGCAGAGGCCGATGAGGTCACCATCATGAATGTCCAGCCCGCCCGAGCGGATCAGCCACTCGTTGATGACGGTGTCCATCAGTGAGTAGTGCACGACGTTGTTCATGTGCCCGTAGACGTCGTTGTCCTTCCACCGGGTCGGTACCTGTTGCCAGTGGGGATAGTCCTGCCGCATGGCCTGAAGTTAACCCACTGCGAGCGCCGGGTCTGGTGTGACCGCGCTCTCACCCGCAGGGTGCAGGGCGCGGCCATGGCGTCGGGCTTGGCTATCGGGTACCGTCGGAAGTGTAGGCAGGTTCGCGGCACGACCGCTCGGTAGATCGGAGCCACCCCGACGGCGTGGGTACACCACCGGCGCCCCAATGAGAACTTCATTTGTCGGCGGGGCGATTGCGTAAGGAATTGCGTAGTTTCTGAATTCACCTTCGTGCTATTGACACTCCTGCTCTTGACGTAAGTCCTGACGCAATTTGCGCTGTGGCTTTGTCAAGCCTATTCGCATATTCGCGGTGACCTAGTTCTGGGCGCCAGAAAAACCAGAGGTGTGCATGTCCGCAACCGAGACACCGACCAAGCCAGATCCCCCGGCAGCCCGTACGCCGAAGCCCATGCTCGCCGCGCCGCGCCCGACGTCCGAACACGTGCTGGTCACCGCGTTCGTGCTGCTGCCGCTGCTGGCGATCGTGGCCGCGGTGCCCTTCGCCTGGGGCTGGGGACTCAGCTGGGTCGACATCGGTCTCGGTGCCTTCTTCTTCGTGGTGACCGGACTCGGTGTGACCGCCGGCTTCCATCGGCACTTCACCCACGGTTCCTTCAAGGCCAAGCGTCCACTGCGGATCGCGCTCGCGATCGCGGGCAACATGGCCGCGCAGGGGCCGACGACCACCTGGGTCGCCGATCACCGCAGGCACCACGCCTACTCCGATCGTGCGGGTGACCCCCACTCCCCGTGGCTGTTCGGAACCGGGCCGGCCGCACTGGCCAAGGGTTTCTGGCATGCACACATGGGCTGGCTGTTCAGCAGGGACGTGACCAACGCCGAGCGCTTCGCGCCCGACCTCGTCGCGGACAGCGACCTGCGCACCGTGGACCGGCTGTTCCCGGTGTGGACGTTGGCGACCTTCCTGCTGCCCGGCTTGCTGGGTGGCCTCATCACCTGGTCGGTGTGGGGCGGGGTGACCGCCGTCTTCTGGGCAGGCTTCGTCCGCGTCGCACTGCTGCACCACGTGACCTGGTCGGTGAACTCGATCTGCCACATGCTCGGCGAGCGGCCGTTCACCAGCAGGGACAAGGCGGCCAACTTCTGGCCGCTGGCCATCATCTCGTTCGGCGAGTCGTGGCACAACCTGCACCACGCGGACCCGACCTGCGCCAGGCACGGAGTGCTGCGGGGGCAGATCGACATCTCCGCGCGGGTGATCTGGATCTTCGAAAAGCTCGGCTGGGCCTCGAATGTGCGGTGGCCGACGCCCACCAGGCTCGACCGCATCTCGACGGCACGCTGAGTGTCGGCGGCGAGCCTCGCAACATCTTCCGGGCGCGTTCAGTTGCGCCCGTCATTCTCGATTGGGAGAACACATGTCCACAGAGACGACACAGCAGGACCACGCCCGCCAGTCGGGCGTCGCTCCGGTCCGGTTCAGTGCCCCTGAAGGCACTTCGGACACGACGCAGGGTGACGCCCTGCACTCCACCGAGGCACGCGACGCCATGCGGCGCTCGCCCTTCGGGGAAGGCAACTCCCGTCCTGCCGAATAGTGCAAGAGGGTTATCACACACCCGTTCGGCTGGAAAACATTGGCTTTTGCCGACCGGGTGTGCTTGACTTATTACGACGTCAGCGACGGCTTGTCGGAGCTGATGTCATCCTTATTTTTTGTCATACAGGAGATTTTTCATGACGCAGGGCACTGTAAAGTGGTTCAACTCCGAGAAGGGGTTTGGCTTCATTACCCCGGACAACGGCGGCGGCGACGTCTTCGTCCACTACTCGGAGATCCAGGGCAACGGCTTCCGCACCCTGGAGGAGAACGCCCGCGTTGAGTTCGAGATCGGCCAGGGCCAGAAGGGCCCCCAGGCCACCTCGGTCAGCGTTATCTGACCCCAACGCCTTAACAAACGGAGCCGCCACCTCACTCGAGGTGGCGGCTCCGTTTCTTTTCGGGGTCGCACAACCTCTTCGCCTGCCCGTCTCCGGCCGGTAGGCATCCATACCGCATCAACTCCGCCCCAATGCGGAGGTAACCGTCTCGTGGCCGTGCGCTCTCGGATACCTTCATCCGGTGTCGGCACTGGGAGGATGGACACGATGACGAGCACCGCGACCCGCGCCGGGGCCTATGGAGGCACCGAGCCGCCCGCCGGCGCCGCCATGGAACCCGCAGGCCGCCGAGATCCCGGGGCCAGGTCCGGCCTCGCCGGGATGCTCGACCTACCAGGGCAGGCGTATCGATCGGTCGTACGCTCCGCGGGCAGCACACCGGGCCGGCTCTCGGTGATCGCCGTCGGCCTTGTGGTGCTCGCGTTGCTGACCGCACTTGTCGGCGCGTTCGCCGTGCAGGACAAGAAGGACACGATCGACGGGCTGATCGACCACCGCGAACCACTGGCCGCCGCAGCGCAGGAGGTCTACCGCTCGCTGTCCGATGCGGACGCGACAGCGGCGAGCGCCTTCCTCTCGATCGGCGCCGAGCCACCCGAGCTTCGCAGCAGGTACGAGCAGGACATCGCCAGGGCAGGCGCCGCGCTCGCCAAGGCCGCGTCCGACTCGGCCGGTGTTCCCGCGGCCGCCGAACAGGTGAACATCATCAGCCAGCGGCTACCGGTCTACGCCGGACTGGTCGAGACCGCACGGGCGAACAACCGGCAGGGCTTCCCCGCGGGCGCGTCCTACTTGCGCGAGGCATCGGAACTCATGCGGGCCACCATCCTGCCCGCCGCGGAGAGTCTCTACCGGATCGACACCGAGCGCCTCTTCGCCGAGCAGGACGACGCGACGGACTTCCCCTGGATCACCGCACTGCTGACGTTCGGCCTGCTGGGCGCATTGATCTACACACAGGTCTATCTGCGCCGCAGGACCAATCGCGTGTTCAACGTCGGCCTGGTCATCGCGACCGTCGCCGTCGGGATCGCGATCCTCTGGAGCACGGTCGCGATGACCGTGCAGAGCGTGCTGGTCAGCAGCGGTAGCGAGGACGGCACCGAGCAGGTCGACGTCCTCGTGCGGGCAAGGATCGCCGCACTGCAGGCCCGCGCGGACGAGACCCTGACCCTGGTGGCCAGGGGCGGAGGTTCGGACTACGAGAAGGAGTTCGGGCAACTGGCCACTCAGCTTGCCGGTCCGGACGGGCGCAGCGGGTTGTTACAGGAGGCCAGGGACCGCGCCGACGGCCAGGAGGCGACCCAGCATCTCGACCGGGCAACGGAGAACGCGGCAGCCTGGCTAGCGGCGCACACGGAGTTGCGGGAGCGCGACGACACCGGCGACCACGCCAGCGCGGTGACCATGGCGATCGACGGCCAGGACGAGGCCAGCGCGGCAGCGGCGTTCTCCCGGCTCGACAACGACCTCTCCAAGGCCATCGGCGTGGCGCGGCAGGCCTTCCTCGACGACACGACCAACGGCTCGCGGGCGTTGATACTGCTGACACCCGGGTTCGCGGTCCTTGCCGTGATCGCGGCCCTCGGCGCGACCATGGGCATCCGGGAACGTCTGCTGGAGTACCGATGAGCCGGGGACGGGCGAGTTCAGTGCGGGTGAGGAGTGTGGGTGTGAAGCGGCTCGTGGCGGTGGTGTCGGCGCTGGCTGTGGTCGCCGCCGGCTGCGGATCCCCTGGCGCGCCGGTGGATCCGGCTCCGGTGGGTTCGGTGGAGCAGCCGAAGCCAGCCAACGCCGGGCCTGCTCAGGTGGATGTCGAGGGGGCCGCGGCCGAGGACTGCAACGCCACGGCGAGTCTGCCACCGCAGGGCGGAATTCCCAGCGGATCCACAATGGACGAGATCAGGGAGCGCGGCTACCTGGTCGCGGGTGTGGATCAGAACACCTTCCTCTTCGGCTTCCGTAACCCGACGACCGGCACTCTTGAGGGCTTCGACATCGACATGGCCAAGGCCGTGGCCAAGGCGATCTTCGGTGACCCCGGCAAGATCCGGTTCAGGGCCGTCACCTCCGCCCAGCGCATACCGGCGCTCACCGCCGGCGACGTCGACATCGTGGTTCGCACGATGACGATCAACTGTGAACGGCTCAAGGAAATCAACTTCTCCTCGGTCTACTACGTCGCGGGTCAGCGAATCCTGGTCGACGAGAACTCCGATGTGCGGACTCTTGCCGACCTTGAAGGCCAGAAGGTGTGTGCCAGCAAGGGATCCACTTCGTTGAAGAACATCGCGAAGGCGGAGCGCAAGCCGATCCCCATTCAGGTGGACGATTGGTCCGACTGCCTGGTGATGATGCAGCAGGGGCAGGTCGAGGCGATCTCCACCGACGACACGATTCTCGCGGGCATGGCCCAGCAGGACCCGACGACCAAGATCGTCGGCGAGCGGTTCACCGAAGAGCCTTACGGGATCGGCATCCCGAAGGAGGACAAGGACATGGTGCGGTTCGTCAACGCGGTCCTGGAGGACGTCCGGGGCGGCGAGTGGCAGAAGAGCTACGACCGCTGGCTCGCGGGCCCGCTCGGTTCGGCCCAGCCGCCCGCCGCGAAGTACAAGTAGGGGTGACACGTAGTGACGGATGAGCCGCAACCACGGCATGCCGTACCGGACGACGAGCGCGAGTCCTCGTCGCAGCCGCAGCGCCCACCCGCACTCTGGCAGCTACCCCAGGTGCGGCAACCAGGTGCGGAACCACAGCCGACCAGTGTGCTGTCGGTAGCCGCGCCGGCGACCCAGAGCGTCCGCCCACCCGCCCCCACACAGGCCGCCGACCCGCTCGTGCTGCCGGACCCGGGCACCGAGAGCGTGCTGCCCCGCAGCACCAGCGACGGCATCCACCCTGGTTCGGGACGCGGCAGTGGTTCCGGCACCGGCAGCGGGACCGGATCCGGTACTGGATCCGGCACCGGGGCAGGTACTGGATCCGGTGCGTTTCCCGGTACCTCCCGGCGCACGTCCTCCCGCCGCTCGCGGCGTGGCCGACTCGGCGCGGGACTGGTCGAGGTGCCGCAGGTGCCCTACCGGGATCCGGCCTCCGCGGTACTGGCCGATCCGGTGGTTTCCGAGGAAAAGCGTTTCTGCAGCAACTGCGGTGCGAAGGTGGGCCGTGGCAAGGACGGTCAGCCGGGCGAGCGCGAGGGAGTCTGTGCCGACTGTGGCACTCCCTTCTCCTTCATCCCGAAGTTGCGTCCACAGGAGATCGTCGGCGGCCAGTACGAGGTGCTCGGCGCGCTGGCCTACGGTGGCCTCGGGTGGATCTACCTGGCGCAGGACCACAACGTCAGCGATCGCTGGGTTGTCCTCAAAGGATTGATCGACACCGGTGACGCCACGGCGATGGCAGCCGCGGTGAACGAGCAGCGCTTCCTCGCCGAGGTCGAGCACCCGAATATCGTCAAGATCTACAACTTCGTGCAGCATCCGGATGCCCATTCCGGCACCACCGTCGGTTATATCGTCATGGAGTACGTGGGCGGTCAGTCGCTGCGCCAGCTCGCGCTCGCGCACCACCGCGAGACCGGCAGGGCCGAGCCGTTGCCCATCGGCCAGGTGATCGCCTACGGGCTGGAGATTCTGCCCGCACTCGGCTACCTGCACGGGCAGGGCCTGCTCTACTGCGATCTCAAACCGGACAACGTGATCCAGACCCACGAGCAGCTCAAGCTGATCGACATGGGGGCCGTCCGCCGGGCGGACGACTACGAGAGCCCGTTGTTCTTCACCACCGGTTACAGCGCCCCCGAACTGCCCAAACAGGGCGCGTCCGTGGCCTCGGACCTCTATACGGTTGGCCGGACACTGGCCGTACTGAGCTTCGAATTCACCGGCTACACCAGCAAGTACAAGAACAGTCTGCCTTCCGCCGAGGAGGTGCCGCTGTTCGCCCTGTTCGGTTCGTACCATCGGTTCCTGCGCAGGGCGACCCATCCCGATCCGGACCGCCGGTTCATCTCGGCCGAGGACATGGCCGATCAGCTCACCGGTGTGTTGCGCGAGATCATGGCGCTCGGCACCGGAAGACCTCGCCCTGGTTCGTCCACTGTGTACGGCCCGGAGAGCAGGACCTTCGGCGTGGACATGGTGGTGCCGGAGGCAGGCCACAGCGTGCCACTGCCCGCGCCGTCCGAGGTGATCGCCGGGTTACCGGTGCCACAGGTGGACACCGACGACCCCGGGGCGGGTGTGCTCGCGACGACCTCGGCGCTGGATCCGCATACCGCCATCGCCTCGCTCGCGGGTGCCCCACGAGAGTCGATCGAGGTGCGGCTGCGCATCGTGCGAGCCCGGATCGAACTCGGTGAGCTCGCCGAGGCGAACCGCCAGTTGCAGGCCGCGCAGTATCTCGCCATCAAGGCCGGGTACCCGCACGACTGGCGCATCGACTGGTATCGCGGCCTGATCGAGTTGGCGGGCAACCGGCCCAGGGTCGCTCAGGTCGCCTTCGACGCCGTCTACGACGAGCTTCCCGGCGAGATCGCGCCAAAACTCGCGCTGGCCGTCAGTGCCGAGACCAATGGCGACTACTTCGGTGCCTCCCGCTTCTACGAGCTCGTGTGGCGAACCGATCACTCCTACGTCAGCGCGGCCTTTGGCCTGGCGCGGGTGTATCTCGCGCAGGGCGGTAAGGCCGGCGCCATCGAGGTGCTCGAATCGATTCCCGCGTCCTCGACCCACCATGTCGCCGCGCAGGTGGCAGCGATCAAGATCAAGGCCCGCGGTGGTGGTGGCCGGGAACCGGCCGCGGTGCACGAGCGGGACCTCGTGGAAGCCGCCGCCCGGCTGGAGCAGCTGAGCCTGGACGCCGAACGCAGGACCCGGCTCTCCGCCGAGGTCCTCGAGGCAGCGTTCAACTGGGTGCGTTCCGGTCAGGGGCAGGGCAGGCAGCAGCCAGGTGCGAAGGTACTCGGCTGCGAACTGACCGAACGCGACCTGCGATTCGGGCTCGAACGGTGTTACCGCACGCTGGCCAGGCAGGCAGGCAGCGCCGAACAGCGCATCGAACTGGTGGACAGGGCCAACTCGATCCGCCCCCGCACCCTCACCTGATCCCACTCACCCCCTCGCACTTTCCCGGGAAAATGCGAGGGGATGGATCAAGGTGCGGCGCGGAGTTCGATGATCGTGATGTCCGGGGGAGCGCCGATGCGGACGGGCGGGCCCCAGAATCCGGCACCTCGCGTGACGTACAGCTTCGTTCCTTCGATCTCGTAGAAGCCGGCCACCGCGCCCTGTTGCAGACTCACCGCCAGTTCGAACGGGGTCAGCTGGCCACCGTGCGTATGCCCGGACAGCTGCAGGTCCACATCGGCCCGTACGGCGTCCTGCACGTCGACGGGCTGGTGTGCCAGCAGGACGGCCGCGCGTTGCGGATCCCGCCCGCGCATCGCCTTATCGACATCGGCCGCGTCCTGCCACTGGTCTGCCGTCGCGTCGTTCACCCCGGCGAGTTCGAAACTGCCGCCGTTGTGGGTGATCGTCGTGCGCTCGTTGCGCAGGACGTTGATCCCGAGTGTGGGCAGGTGCTCGACCCATTGCGAGTAACCCACGTAGTACTCGTGATTCCCGGTGACGAAGAAGGTCCCGTGTGTGCTGCGCAGTTCTGCGAGCGGAGCCGCCGCGTCGGCCAGCTCGGGCACGTCGCCGTCCACGAGGTCGCCGACGATCGCGACAGCGTCCGGACGCTCGGAGTTGACGAGGTCCACGATGCGCTGTGTGAACGAGCGCCCGAGGATCGGGCCGAGGTGGATGTCGCTGATCAGAGCCATCCGAAAGCCACTCGCCCGCGGATCGAGTCGCCGCAGCGTGATCGGGAACCTGGTGATGCTCGGGGGGCCAAGCGCGACTGTGGTGCCGTAGCCGACCACGCCCACCGACACGACACCGGCGAGCACGGCGGAGCCGCGGCTGAGCAGGTCCCGCCTGCTCAGTTCCCTGGAGTTCGCCGAAGAATCACCAGACTCGGCCCGCTCGCCCCGACGCAGCCAACCGCGCAGCGCGAACCGGGGTATCTCCAGGACCAGCAGGATCAGCAGCAGGTAGAAGAACACCGCTAGCCAGAGGTAGCCCGGCCAGGCGAACCACTGGGCGATACTGGGATCGATACGGGTGCCCAGCGCCAGCGCCGCGACCAGCAACAGCGCGAGTGCGACGAGTACCGCCGTGCCGGCTCGGCGAGCCGCGCCCTTGCGGGTCGTATCGCGGACAAGTCTGCGCCACAGGTAGCCGTGCACCAGGAGGACGATCGCGCTCAGCGCAACGAAGAACAGCACCGAAGGCGCCTTTCGTTCTGGCCCTTACGGGACTGATCAGTGCTTGTCTGCGACAGCTTTCCAGGCGTCCGCTCAGGGGTTGATGTCCCAGTCCTCATGCTTGGCCCGGCCCGCCGCGCGCATCTTCTCCAGCGCATCGGCGTCCCCGTGCGAGGTGAAGTGCTCGAGTTCGACCGTCACGAAAAGGCCGCGCGCTCGCACCGCGACCGGCCCGTCCTCCGCGTCGAGGTGTCCGTCGGCGCTGACGTAGATCTTGCGGCCCGCGACACCGTCCAGTTTGGCCACGATGTGCAGCGTCGATCCCACCGGAACCGGCCTGCGGAAGTCGGTTTCCAGTCGCCCGGTCACCGCGGGCCTGCGCAGTAGGTTGCCGACGGTGGAACCGAGAGCCTCATCGAACGCACAGGCCAGCAGTCCGCCGTGGGCCAGGCCCGGCGCACCCTGGTGGGCCTCGGTCACGGTGAACTGGGAGCGCACAGTGGCACCTTCGCCGACCGTCGACTGCAGGTGCAGCCCTGCTTCCTGCTCATCGCCGCAGCCGAAGCACTCGTCGTAGTGCACGCCGAGCTTGCTGCCCGCGATCGGCGCGTCCGGGTGGGGTGTGGCCTGCTCGGTCTCCACCGGCGGCCACTGCTGTGCCTGTTTGCTCACCCACTCACGCTAACCCGCCGCCACTTCGGGTCTCGCACGGCGGTGGCGTACGACATACGCGATCCTCGGCACTCGCCGTTCAGCTGCTGGGCACCTCGGCCGCCGTCTTCGGCTCCTTGTCCGCCTTGCACTTGCGCGAGTTGATGATGCCGCGCAGGGACACGCCGTTGGTCTCGGGCAGCAGCAGAATCGGGATCGCGGCGATCGCGGCGGCCCCCATCAGATAGAACGCGGGCCAGAGCGTGTTGCCGGTCGAGGTCACCAGCGAGCCGACGATGTAGGGCGCGGTACCGGCGAACGCGGCAGTCGAGACGTTGTAGCCGATGGAGAAGGCCCCGTAGCGGACCTGGGTGGGGAACATCGCGGGCAGCGTGGAAGCCACCACGGAGAGGAAGAGCACGAGGCAGGCGCCGATGAGTGACAGTCCGCCCGCCAGCATGAGCACGTTGACGTCGTCGCCGTTCTTGCTGTTCTGCATCAGGCTGAAAGCTGGGATCGGCAACATCAGGAACCCGCCACAACACGCGATCAGGATGGGTTTTCTGCCGATCTTGTCGGACAGGCTGCCCAGCGGAACGATGACCGCCAGCATGGCCAGGATGACGCCCATGACGATGAACAGCGGGATGTTGCCGTCCAGGCCGAGCACGTTCTTCAGGTAAGTCTCGACGTAGGCGAGCATGATCCAGTCACCGACGTTGAGCAGGATCACCAGTCCGATCAGGTGCAGGATCGAGCGCCAGTGGTTGGTCAGCAGCTCCCGCAGCGGCGACTTGGAGACCTTCTTCTGCTTCTCCACCTCGCGGAACACCGGCGTGTCCTCGAGTTTGTTTCGCAGGTAGAGCCCGACGAGGCCGAGTGGGCCGGCGATCAGGAACGGCACCCGCCAGCCCCACTCGCGCATCGCCTCGTCGCCGAGAACCACGGTGGACACCGTGACGACGCCTGCGCCGAGGAAGAAGCCGACGAGGGTGCCGAACTCCAGCCAGCTACCGAGGAAACCGCGCTTCTTGTCCGGCGCGTACTCGGCGATGAAGGTGGCGGCGCCGCCGTACTCGCCGCCTGCCGAGAAGCCCTGCAGCGCGCGCAGCAGGATGACCAGCACCGCTGCGGCGGGCCCGATCGTCTCCCACGACGGCAGCAGGCCGATACAGAACGTCGAGCCCGACATCATGATGACCGTCAGGGCGAGGACCTTCTGCCTGCCCAGCCGATCGCCGAGCGGCCCGAGGATGAAACTGCCGAACGGCCGGATGACGAAGGTGACCGCGAGCAGTGCGAACGTGGCGAGCGCACCCTCCGAGGTGCTGCCCGCGTTGAAGAAGACCTGTCCGAGGATCGCCGGCATGAAGCCGAAGACACCGAAGTCGTACCACTCGATGCAGTTGCCCATCGCCGAGCCGGCGACCGCCTTGCGCACATCGCTCGGCGCGGGCTCATAAGGGGCCGTGTCAGGTTCACCCGCGGCCGCGGGCACTGCTTGATCGGTCATGCACGGCCTCCCGGACTTCATTAGGACAACGTCCTACAGAGGAGGCACAGTGTCGGAAATTATCGTTCCGCCTGCAACTGTGGTGACAAACAGGACGATTCGTCTTCTAGCTGGTCAGCGCCGATTTCGCAGTCCACTCCGGCCACGAGTAGGTCCAGTCGTGGTAGGCGCCGTCCCTCGGCCCGAGTTGCTGTGAGCTGCCCTCGATCTCGACCGGATCCCCGGTCAGTGCGCTGTCGAAGTACTCCTTGGCATCCTGCGGCGCCAGGTTCAGGCAGCCGTGGGAGACATTTTTGTTGCCCTGATCACTCACCGACCACGGGGCCGCGTGGGTGAACTCGCCGTTGTTGGAGATCCGGACCGCCCAGTCGACCTCGAAGTCCTCGTAGCCGTAGCCCGGATTGTTCATGAAGTACTTCGCGTGCTTGGTCATCACCACATGGGTACCGCTGCGGGTCACCCGGCCAGGATCGGAGTCGAGCCCGTAGCTGACGGGGTAGTCCGCGACCTGCTTGCCGTCGCGGATCACCTGCATCCGGTGGGTCTGGGTGTTGCCCTTGACGATCTGTGAGCGGCCGATCTCGAAATCGGCGGTCAGGTCGGCCTTCCCGTAGGCACCTTCGGCGAGCTCGAGGCCGTACAGCTTCGCGGTGAGTTTCACCTTTGTGTGCGGCGGCCAGTACTCCTTCGGCCGCCAGTGCACCGCTGTGTCGTTCTCCAGCCAGCCCCACGACCCTTCCGCGCTCGGCGTGGACTCGACGGTCAGCGCCTGCTCGATCGCGGCTTTGTTGGTGACCTTGGCCGGATTGCCCGCGCCGTCCCTGAACGTGATGCTGATCGGCATCGCGATGCCGTAGGTCTTGTCGTCGCCGACGTTGAGCTGACCGTGCAGTAGTTGCCGTGGCTGCACGGTGGTGAACGATCCGTTGATCGGGATTTCGCCGCCGTCGCCGGCAAGCGCGGTGCCCGACCAGGTGTAGGTCTTGCCGTAGCCGAGCGGCTCCGTGGCGGTCCAGGTGTGGTCGTCCTCGCTCGCCTCGCCCCTGACCTTCTTGCCCTCCGGGTTCGTCAGTGCGACCGAGGCCAGCGTGCCCTCGGCGACGGAGATCCGCACGGGGTCCGCCGGAGCCACGCCCGTCGCGCCGTCGGCGGGCTCGGTGCTCACCTGTGCTTCGGGGGCCGCGGGTGCCGGATTGCCCGCGGGCCTCGACGCGCTGTCCGGTGCATCGCCAGAGCAGGCCGCGAGACCCAACGTCAGAGCGAGCAGCAAAGCGGCGGGAGTGCTGCGACGGGACCTGCGACGCCCGGATGTGTGCCCGCTCCTGGTTGTAGCGACGGCCGGACGTCTCCACGATGCCGACAAGATCACTGATTGCCCCCTTCTCCCCGGTTACTCACACATGACGCACCGGAGCGGAGCGGCGTTGACCCGAGTGCCCGTGACTCGCGTCACTCTATGGAGTGAGCGGTGGGTATGCGCGGAGATGGTTCGCCGATCGACTGACGCCGTTGGTCCAACCGTTGGATGAGGGGTCCGGAACGCGCCAGATCCCGGTACGCTTTTCGGCAGGCCGTCGTTTTGCGTGTTCGTGGCTTCACACTCGCGGAACTTCTGACGCGAGCCCAGAGCCGGACACGCGCTCTTTGCTCGACTCGTTGGAACCGCCCGGGACGGCCCGGTCGCCACCTCGGTGACGGCCGATGCGGATCTGTAACGAGGAGTAAAGACGGTGGCGCAAGGCACTGTGAAGTGGTTCAACGCCGAGAAGGGCTTCGGCTTCATCGCCCAGGATGGTGGCGAAGGCGACGTTTTCGTGCACTACTCGGAGATCGAGGGGCGCGGCTTCCGCACTCTCGAGGAGAACCAGCGCGTTGAGTTCGAGGTCGGTCAGGGTCAGAAGGGCCCGCAGGCGCAGAAGGTTCGTGCCCTGTAACGGCTGTCCGTAACGTGTTCGGGCCCCGGCGGAGAAATCCGTCCGGGGCCCGAACTCGTTGCCGGGCCGGACAGACTCAGTGGCGGTTGTCCACCGGCTGCGGCCACTGCTGATCGAAGAAGTGCTCCTCGGTGTGCTGCTCCTCGAACTGGCGCAGCTGGGCCGAGGCCTGCCCCTCCCAGGAGAGGCGTTCCAGGATCCATTCCTGGGCCAGCGCCTGGGGAGAAGTGTCCCGGGCCGCGGCGATGTCCTTGAGTTGCTGGCTGGCGATGAGGTTCAGCCGGAGCTGGAAGACCTGGGCCTCGCCGAAACGCCGTCCGCTGCCCGTGCTTTCCGGGTCATCGGAGTCGGGGGCGAGTGCGGCGAGGTAACTGGTCAGCTCGTGGTCCTCGGCCGCCTCCTCCGCCTCGGTGGGTGCGGCGTTGCGATGGCGGCCCTGGCTCTCGGCCTTGGGGCCGCTCCGGCTGCTCAGTCGTCCTAGTGATGGAAGAGGCACCCCGACACGATAACGGTAAGGTTTCGACCGAAACGTCCTTGTGACACGTCCCACACGGTGTGTCGTAAAAACCTCGACATCTCTAGGCCGATTGGCTGAGCTGCAGCAGCGAGGGGCAATGTGCCAGCGACTGTCAGTAGTCAGTGCAAGGTGCAGACATGGAGAGGCCCCCGCGCCAGGGGGAGGAACGCGGGGGCCGGAGGGGATCTCCACAGGCGCTGACCGGGGGTGTGTCAGCACGTTGATTGTTACATGACATGGCGCGCCTAGGCGAGTGCACGAGCGGAAAAAACCTCCCGTGCCGTCATGTGCTCGTTGCCGACCGTTCATCTTCAACAGTGACCGGATGGCGGCTCAAGCCACGCAGAGTGCCAGGAGGTTCACTCTCCGGGGGGCTGTGACGCGGTTCGCGTGCTCGCTAGCCTCGCGGCCAAGTGATTCCGACGCACGTGGAGGAGCAATGAGCGGGTCTCTCGAAGTTCGACAGTTCCTCCTGCGGCAGGAGGGTGGCGAGGGCGTGGTCGGTGGAGTGCCGGCCCAGCGGACGAGTGCCGCCGACGCCGCTCGCATCTCTGACGACCAGGTGCGCCGGGCCAGACTGGCCGTGGCTCGGGGTGCGTACGGCGTCGACGACTGCGCCGAGCTGCTGGACATGCTCGGTCTCGCGCCGGACGGCGAAGGGCATCCACCAGTGCAGCGCTGATCCGCGCAGAGGCGATCGAACAGGTGCTGCCCAGGTGCGCACCCCCTGGTCGCGCGCCTGAGCAGCACCAAGAAAAGGTACTGCGATACGCCGTTTCGGGCAATCGATTGCTTCTGTCCAGCGTGTCCTGATCTCCCGTTCTGTCCGAATACGCTGTTGACGAGTTTGATAACGGTGTTACGGTCATGCGTGACGAGAGGAGTCACGCATGAGCCAGGGCGCGACCATCAGCGAATCCACCGAGCTCGCCTGCGACATACGCGGATACGTCCAGCGTTGGGGCGGCGCCTTCATGACCGCTCCCGAGATGGCCGAGGTCGAGCAGGAGGCCGGGCTCGGGTCCAAGGCGCTGTACCTGCGCGGACGTTCGGCGGTCCTCGGCGACCCGGCTCCGGCGGTGGTTGCCGACGTCTTCGGTATTTTTCCCGGCTGGTTGTTCGATCTGCTGCTGCCCGCGGCCGTACAGGCGATATCCGCGCCGGATGCGGTCGAGGCCTATCGGGAGGCGCTCGGCAGATGGGCGCGAGCGCGCCTGGGGGCTGTCGAGGAGCCCGGCCGATTGGCGGCCCTGCTGAGACGGCTCGTCGACTGTGCCGACCCCAGTGGACTGGCCTTGTTCTCGGGATGGCGCAGTGCCGCGTGGCCGTCCGGCGAGCCCGAGCGCGTGGCGCACGGACTGATGATGTTGCGGGAGTACCGGGGCGGGTTGCACTTCGCCGCGCTGCGGTCGGTCGGGCTGTCGATCAGTGAAGCGGTGGTCGCGGATCCGGAAGGCGGTCGCGGGCGGCTGCTGCGCACGGCGTGGCAGCCGGAGGCCGCGGACGAGTTGATTGCCCGGGCTTCGGCGGTTCCGGATCTGCACGAGCGGTGGCGGCGAGCCGAGGGGCTGACCGACGAGCGGATGGGCGAGCTGCTGGCCGCGGCACTCGACGGCGCGGAGCAGGTGGAGTTGCGACAGCGCCTGCGAGTCCTGGACGAGGTGGCCGGGCGAGCATGAGTGTTTGCCGCCGCGCGGATCAGTCGCGGAAGAAGGTGCGCAACTCGTTCGCAAGCTGCTCCGGAGCCTCCTCGGCCAGGTGATGACCGGAGTCGATCGTCGCCGTCCGTACGTCGTCGGCCCAGCCGCGCCAGATCGCGCCGATGTCGTCGTAGAGGTCGCCGAGGTCGTCCCGCAGGGACCACAGCGCGAGCACCGGACAGCGGATGCGCCGCCCGGCGGCCTTGTCGGCGTCGTCGGCGGCGCGGTCGACACCAAGTCCGGCGCGGTAGTCCTCGAGCATCGCCCGGACGGTGTTCGGGTTGTGGATGGCGCGGTGGAAGTCGGCGAAGTTCTCCGCGCCGAGTCGCTCCGGTGAGTTCTTCGACCCGGTGGCGTACCACCGATCGGGGTCGGCGTTGATCAGTCGCTCCGGGTGCTCGGGCTGGGCGAAGAAGAACCAGTGGTACCAGGCCTTGGCGAACCGGGCGTCGCAGCGGGCGAGCGCCTCGCCGATGGGTACGCAGTCGAGCGCGGCGAGCGCACGTACCCGGTCGGGATGGTCGAGCGCGAGCCGGAACGCCACGTAGCTGCCCCGATCGTGGCCGGCCACGGCGAAGCCGGTGTGACCGAGCGCACTCATCAGCTTCGCGCAGTCGCCGGCCATCGCCCGCTTGCTGTAGGGCGCGTGATCGGCGGTGGTCGCGGGCTTCGAGGACTGGCCGTAGCCGCGTAGGTCAGGGCAGACGACGGTGAAGTCCGAGCTCAGCAGGGGTGCGACGCGGTGCCAGGTGGTGTGGGTCCGGGGATGACCGTGGAGGAGGAGTACGGCGGGCCCCGAGCCGCCCCACCGGACGCGGAGCTCCACGTCGCCGATGTCGATACGCTCAAGGGTGAAATCTGCGAACATGTGGGGAGAATGCCCAGGTAGGAGAGCTTCACGCCAGGTTTGCGCCCCCGTCGTAAAGGGCGTGGACGGATGCCCTATGCTTGTAATCGCTCCCGGGGGGACCTGAGAGCACGGTCGTCCGGCTCGCCGAAACAGACCGGGCTCCCATCGTCCAGCGGCCTAGGACTCCGCCCTTTCAAGGCGGCAACGCGGGTTCGAATCCCGTTGGGAGTACGCAGTACAAGTAAGGCCCTGTGGCGCAGTTGGTTAGCGCGTCGCCCTGTCACGGCGAAGGTCGCGGGTTCGAGTCCCGTCAGGGTCGCTTTACGTTCGGCTACTAGCCGGCGTTACCGGCCAGGTAGCTCAGTTGGTACGAGCGTCCGCCTGAAAAGCGGAAGGTCGCCGGTTCGACCCCGGCCCTGGCCACCTTCCGTAGAGCCACAAAAAACCGCCCCGACCCAGGTCAGGGCGGTTTTTTCATGTCCGGATACGGCCGCGTCGTGGACGCGGCACCCCGACGACGCGCTACCCGTGATCGCACTTTCCCGGGAAAGTGCGAACGGGCCGTCGCTCGGTCAGCGGCTGCGGCTGCGGCGGAGGTAGCGGAACAGGAAGACCAGCAGTAGTCCGATCAGCACTCCGTAGATGAGGCTCTCCCACCAGAGGCGTGCGGGGAACTGCCAGTCGTAGTAGAGCCCGGCTCGGGCGAGTACGGAGATGATCACGGCGGCCGGCAGGACAGACCACTCCTGCCAGGTCATTGCTCTTCCGCCACTGTTCTTCATCGAGTGCCATTGAGCCACACCACCCGTGGCGGCGGACGGGCGGGACTTCCGTCAGCCGACGTCGCGCTTGTTGAGTGTCAGTTCGTGCGGCTCGGTTTCCAGGTCGTCGATGCCGAAGCTGATGATGCGCTGCGGGTGGATGCGGATGATCGGGCCGCGAAAGTTCCCCGAGCTGTCGGCCGGGTTCTCGATCGCCTCGGCGTACCCGCGAATCTCGAGGCAACGCACCCGCCACGGGTCGATCGACGCGAGGTCGTCGACCACGAACGCCACCCTGCCGTTGGCGGCCACGTTTCGGAACTTCTGGCTCGTCGCCATGTTGTATCCGCCGATGTCGATCGTCCCGGTCTCCTCGTTGAGGCCGAATCCGACCGGGGACACCTGCAGCGTCCCGTTCGGCTGCGCGGTCGCCAGCCTGCCCAGTCGCTGCGACTTCAGGTAGCCCGCTTCTTCCTGCGTGAACGTCATCGTGGTCACCTCTCTGATTGCCTTCTCGGCCATCCTGTTACCTCTACATTGGTTGAGGTCAAGCGGTGGCCTTCGCGCTCAGCCGCCCCAGCACAGCCGCCAGAGCGCTCTTCACCGTTGTCCCGATTTCTGTCTCGCCCTGACCCCTGCCTGCGGTACTGCTTGATCGGTTCCACGGTTATCGTCCGGACATGTCCCCGACCCTCACCCGCGGCTCAGGAAGGCTGTTGCGTGGCGGGGTCGCGGGGATCTCGACCGGTGCACTCGCGTTGCTGGCACACGCCGAGGCCGGGGCTGCGCTGCCGGGTCCTGCCGTGTTCGTGCCGCCCGTTCTGCTCATGGGACTGATCGCTGCCGGGTTTGGTCGCCGCGAACGCGGTCCGTGGACGATTCTCGCCCTGGTCGGCGCGGGACAGCTGGCCATGCACACGCTCCTTTCGATGACCGTTTCCCACCCGCAGGTCCACGGCCACACCGGTGACAGCCCGGAGCTCATGCTCGCCGCGCACGTGCTGGCCACCCTCGTCGTGGTCACCGTGCTGACCGGCGCAGAGCGCGCGATGTTCCTGCTGGTTGCCGTGCTGATGTCCCGGCTGCCACGCAGGCCGGTACCGCTGCCAGCCACCGCGCCGTTGCGGCTCGCGCCAATCGCGCAGCCTCTTCTGCGGCCGGTTTCCAACGTGCTGCGCCGCAGGGTGCAGACCCGACGCGGGCCGCCGGCGCGCCGCTGATCGAGCGTCGTCCACCCGCACCGCATCGCGCCCGGCTTCCGGCTGCGCCTCGCGGTCCTCCACCCTGCACCGAACCAGGAGTCCATCGCCCATGTCCGAAACGACCAAACCCGTGCCCGTGGCACCGCCGGATCCGGATCCCCAGCCTGCCTCTGGCTGGCGTGGTCTCGTCCTCCGCCTGCACTTCTACGCCGGGGTGCTCGTCGGTCCGTTCGTCCTCGTCGCCGCACTGACCGGGGTCCTCTACGCACTGACCCCGCAACTCGAGTCCTGGATCTACGCCGACGAACTCAGCGCCACCTCGGCAACCGAACCATTGCCTCTGTCCGAACAGGTACTCGCCGCCCAGGCCGCAGCGCCGGGGGCCGAACTGCACGCAGTCCGTCCCGCTCCCGAGCCCGGCGACACCACCAGGGTGCTCCTCGCCGACGACCGGCTCGATTCGTCGGAGTACCGCACGATCTTCGTCGACCCAGGCACCGGGGACATCACCGGTGACCTCACCACCTACGGCACCAGCGGCGCCCTGCCCCTGCGGATGACCCTCGACCAGCTGCACCGCAATTTGTTGCTCGGCGAACCGGGACGTCTTTACAGCGAACTCGCCGCCTCCTGGCTCTGGGTCGTCGCGCTCGGCGGCATCGTGCTCTGGGTCTCGCGCCGCCGTGGCCGCCGACCGGCCACACTGGTGCGGCCCGAACCGGGAACGACGGGGCGCCGCCGCACGATGGGCCGCCACGGCGCGCTCGGCACCTGGGTGCTGCTCGGCGCGCTGTTCCTGTCCGCCACCGGGCTCACCTGGTCGACCTATGCCGGGGAGAACGTCGCCGATCTGCGCGCCGCGCTGAGCTGGAGCACTCCTTCTCTCGACACCGAGGGCGCAGGCGAACACGCCGAACACGCAGAGCACGCCGGCCACGCGGCAGGCGCCGAATCGTCCACAGAGGATCCGGTGACGCAACTGGACGGCGTGCTGGCCACTGCCCGCGCGGCGGAGATCGACGCGGGGCTGATCGAGATCGCGCCGCCTGGCGGGCCGGGCGAGGCGTGGTCGGTCACCGAGATCGACCGCGGCTGGCCGACGCAGGTCGACGCGGTCGCCGTCGTCGGCGCCACCGGGCAGGTCGTCGACGAGGTGCGCTTCGCCGACTTCCCCATCGCCGCCAAGCTGGCCCGCTGGGGTATCGACGGACATATGGGTGTGCTGTTCGGCTGGCCCAACCAGCTCCTGCTCGTCGCACTCGGAGCCAGCCTTGCGACGCTCGTGGTCCTCGGTTACCGGATGTGGTGGCAGCGCAGGCCGGCCAGGACCACCGGCTTCTCCTTCGGCAGGCCGATCCCGCGCGGGCAGTGGCGCAGAGCACCACGTCTCCCACTGCTCGCCGGGCTGGCAGTGGCGGCCGTGGTGGGCTGGTTCGTGCCGTTGCTCGGGATCAGCCTGCTGGCGTTCCTCGTGATCGACATCCTCCTCGGCCGGAAGCGACTCAAGGCGCACTGAGGCCGCGGCGGTGGAAAACAGATTGGCCGGATCGTCCATGGCGGCCACACTGGCCGCCATGGACTTCGGCGATTTCGACTCGCGTGGCTACCGCACCGTGGACGTCCGCACCGGGTACGGCGAGTGGGTTTCCAGCTACGAGGACACCGTCCAGGACACAATGGACATCGCACTGCTCGATCGGCTGACCGAGCCCTCGTGGGCCTCGGCCGAGCGGGCGCTCGACCTCGGCTGCGGCACCGGTCGCACCGGTGCCTGGCTGCGCGCACACGGTGTCCGGACGGTCGACGGCGTCGACCTCACCCCGCAGATGCTCGCCGTAGCCCGCGAACGCGGAGCCCATGACCGGTTGATCGAGGGTGACGTCACCGAGACCGGGCTCGCCTCGGGCAGCTACGACTTGTTGATCTCGTCTCTCGTGGACGAGCACCTGAGCGACCTGCGGCCGTTCTACCGGGAGGCCCGGCGGCTCGCGGCGGACAAGGCGCACTTCGTCGTCGTGGCCTTCCATCCCCACTTCATCATGGCCACCGGAATGCCGACGCACTACCGCAGCGACACGGGTGAGGACGTCGCCATCAGCACGACGGTGCACCTGCTCAGCGACCACGTCAGCGCCGGGCTGGACGCAGGCTGGCAGCTGGCAGAACTACGGGAGCGCGTGGTGGACGAAGAGTGGATCGCCGTCAAGCCGAAGTGGGAGCGGTTCCGTAACCACCCGGTGTCGGCCGCGTTCGTGTGGCGCAGGGAGCCCTGAGAGGGCGTGTCGAGAATCGCGGATTGCGAGGTAATAGTGATCCGAGTTCTCAGACAAGCACTGAACCTCACAGCCAGCCGAGGCGGTCGCCGAGTGCGCTCTCCACCTTCTGGTTGGTGTCCTTCGAGTCGCCGGTGTCCCTTGGCGTGACCCGGTCGAGCACGGAGGCCCACTCGAGAATGATGGTCGCCACCGTCTCCGCCTCGCGCTCGTGCTCTGTGTCGTACGACGTGCGCCGCAGCGCCCTGCGTACGGCGTCGGGTTCGAGGTCCGGGTACTTCGAGCGCAGGGTGTCCGGCTCGACGTCCGGATAGAGGTCGGCGAGCAGGCTGTCGTCGTCCTGATCACTGCTGTGCCCGGCCAGGATGTGGCCGAGTTCGTGCAGGATTATGTGCCGCTGGTGCGACTTGCTCGTCTCCGCCTGATAGAGGATGTAGTCCGCGGTCTCGGTCGCGATCCAGACCCCGAATGGTCCAGGTACCGGAATCGGGTGCCCGAGCAGCCGGATGGGCTTACCGCGCTGCTCACCGACGCGCTTGCACAGTTCGGCGACGTCGAGTGGAGGGCGGATGTCCAGCTCGTTCAACAGGCGCTTGCAGCGGCGCCGCAGTTGTCGTTCCCGCACCGTTCATCACCCCTGCTTCGCCGCTTCGTCGTCGTAAACCGTAGCGGTTCCGGCCGGGGCTGGTTAAGGCCGAGTGGGAATTACTCGCCAGGTGCGTCCGGACGCGCGGCCTGCTCCTCGCGGTAGACCACGTCGAGCAGTTCCATCACCAGCCTGCGTCGCCCCGGTGAGAGCTCCCCGGCGCGCATCGCCATGAACTGGGCCTCGCTACTGCCGGCGATCTCGTTCAGCCTGGCCTGCTCTGACTTGAGTGTCGCCAGCTGCTGATCGACCCGATCGGTGACCTCGTCGTCGAAGAAGTAACTGACCGGGACGCCGAAGAAGCCCGCGAGCGCCTGCAGGTGCTTGAATGTCGGGTTGTCCTTCTTCGCCTTGCGCAGTTGCCAGATGTAGCTCTGCGAGATCTTCACCTCGCCCTGCGCCGTGATCGCGGCCGCGACCTGCTCGTTGCTGTATTCCTGCCCGTCACGTGGCGTCTTGTTGACAAAGAGGTGGTTGAGCTTGCTGGCCAACGTCCGACCCGCGCCTGCCTCGTCGACCATCGTGAACTCCCCATGTCACCGGCGGGTCTCCACTCATGGAAACGACCGTCCGAGTTTTTACTTCTCTGTTGGTTGAAACCCTCGCGGGTCCAGTCTAGGCTCTTCGCGTACCCGGCTCCACTCGTGTGAAGCAGTTGGGTGGCAATCCTCTGCACAGGAGTGCGAGCCGCCACCCCCGGTCCTGGGGGTCCGGGGGAGGTATGGCTGGGTGCCGCGTGCTGACGGGGTGCCTGTGATTCGGCCGAACAGGCCGTGCTGCACAGGCACCCCGGCTCGGCGTTTCGATCCGCTCCCGCGTTCTGTGCGACAGTTGTTCATCGGTAGTTGTTTTCGAATGTTCAACTGTTCTGCGGCAGGTCAGGCGCTACGTACGCGCTACAGGAGTGTGTTAGTCGCCGCGCAATAGGTGAATTTTGCCGAATGGTGAAAATGACCGACCGGAGTTGCTTGATTTCCTGCCGTTGAACCTCGATGCTGTGCGCACTGTGGGAACATGACCGTTCGCGCAGCTAGCTGGTAAGTGAGCAACTTTCACACGGCGGGGGTGCGTGTGCGATACGGCATTCTCGGATCCACTCTTGTCTCGGGCGCATCCGTCGGTCCGCGACAGGTCCGCACTGTCCTCGCTGTGCTGCTGAGCAGTCCGAACCAACCGGTGACCACGGAGATGCTCGCGGCCGAACTCTGGCGCGGTCCAGCCCCCGGCTCCAGCGGCGCCGTGTTGCAGGGCCGCATCTCCACACTGCGCAAGTTGCTCTGCCCAGAACTGCCCGCCCGTTCCCCGCGGCAACTCATTCGCACCAGGCAGGGCTGTTACACCCTGATGCTCGACGACGCGGAACTCGACGCCACCGAGTTCCTCCGGCTCACCGAGGCAGGCCGGAAGGCCGCCGCCCAGGGCGATCTTCCCCAGGCAAGCCGGCACCTGCGAGCGGGGCTGGCACTGTGGCGCGGTAAAGCGTTGCAGGACACCGGCAGGGGACCACTGCTGTCCGGTTACGCCGGTGTCCTGGAACAGCACAAACTGGCGGCTCTGGAACAGCGCTTCGAGATCGACATCGCACTCGGCGATCTCACCGGCGCCATCAGCGGCCTCACCGAGCAGCTCACGCACGATCCGGCGCAAGAGAACTTCGCCGCGCTACTCATCGAGGCGCTCGTCGCGGCGGGCAGGGGCGCCGCCGCGCGAGACGTGTTCGAGAACACCAGGATCGCGCTCGACGCCGTCGGTGTCCTGCCCGGAACAAGACTGGAGCAGGCGGCGGGACGTCTGCTCCCCGAACCGCCTGCTGTGCCACTGGCCCATGGTGGCGAACGCACGAGAACAGGCCAGGGCACAGCCGGATACGGCGGGGGTGCCGCTTGTCCCGCACAGGTCCCCGCGCAACTGCCCGACTTCACCGGCCGTGGTGAGTTGCTGGAACGCATCCGCGGCGAACTCACCGGACGCGGGCCGCGCCTCGTCGTGCTGAGCGGGCCGGGCGGGATCGGCAAGAGCACGCTCGCGATCCGCTCCGCGCACCTGCTCCGCAGAGAGTTCGGCGACGGCCAGGTGGTGGCCGATCTCGCCACCGAGCCCGGCCAGCCGAGCGAGGTGTTACGCAGATTCCTGCTCGCCATCGGCGAGGCCGAGGAGACGATCCCGCACGGATTCGTCGAACGTCAGCAACTCTGGCGCAGCCGGACGGCCGATGCGACCGTGCTCGTGCTGCTGGACGACGCGAGGGACGAAGGTCAGGTGCGCGCTTTGCTGCCCGCGGGCGAGGAATGCGGAGTACTGGTCACGTCACGGCGGCGGATGCTCGGCCTCGCCGGGGCGAAAACCATTCCGGTTGCGGCGTTCGCCGAGCAGGACGCCTGGCAACTGCTGTCCGGGATCGCCGGGCGGGAGCGGGTCGTCGCCGAGCCCGAGGCCGCGCGAAAGTTGCTGCGGATGTGCGCGGGACTGCCGCTGGCCGTGCGCATTGTCGGCGCCAAACTCGCGGCTCGTCCACATGAGACACTGGTGGAGCTGGCCGACCGGATCGGCGCGGGCCGGTCCCGGCTGGCGGAGATGCGCGCTGGCGATCTCGACGTACGAGCCACGATCGAACTCAGCTACGCCGAATGTGCCGAACGAACCAGGCAGGCCTTCAGGCTCCTGGGCACGGTGCGTCTGCCTGCCGTGTCCAGGGCCGCGGTCGCCACCCTCCTCGGAGTGGACCGCGCCACCGGAGCCGAGGTCGCCGAATCTCTCGTCGAAGCCCAGCTGCTGCAGGTCGCAGGCCGCGACGCCTTCGGTGAGCTGCGGTACCAGTTGCACGACCTCATCGCCGAGTTCGCCGAGGAGAAGTCCAGGACAGAGGATTCCGAGCAGGTGCGCGACGCCGCGCTGTCCGCGATGATCATCCACTACCTCGAGGCGGTGAACGCGGGTTGCGGCAGGCGATATCCAGCCCGCTGGTGCATGGCCGAGGCGGACAACGTGCTCGTCGCCGTCTACGCCGCGTTGGAGCGTGGGTGGTGGGAACGCGCCTGGCAGCTGGCCGACGCCTTCGCCGAACTCGCGACCGTGCGGCCGGGTTCGGCCTCGGCCCGCAACGTCACCGTGCTCGCTGTCTGGGCGGGCAGGTGCTCAGGTGACCCGAGGGCCGAGGCCCGCAGTCTGCGCAGGCTCGGCGAACTGCACTGGCAGCAGATGAAGGTGGGCAGCGCGATGCGCTACCTGTCCGCTGCCGCACAGCGCTACCGCGACCTCGGAGATCAGGTGGAGCTTGCCAGGACGCTCGTAGCCGAATCCGACGTGCTGGCCGAGACCGGCAGGGTCCGCGAGGCCAGGACCCGGCTCGGTACCGCCATCGAGGTCGCCCAGGCCGCGGGCGACGATCGTACGCAGGCCGCGGCGCTGGACGAGTTGGGCGGCGTGCACTCCGACGCGGGCGAGTTCGCGGCGGCGGAGCGCTGTTTCGCCGAGGCGCTGCGGTTGTCCAGCGGGGTGGGCGACGAGCGGGCCAGGGTGAGCGTGCTCAAACGTCTGGCCGACGTGCTCCGCAGAGCGGGCCACTACGACCGCGCCGTCACGTTGCTGGACGAGGCACTGGCCATGGCGCGGGCTGCGGGCGACGCGCACTGGGAGGCCCATGCGCTGCGCAGCCTCGGCGAGGTCCAGCGTTTCCAGGGGGACACGGGCAAAGCCCGGACCAGCCTCGTCCGCTCGCTCGAACTCTTCACCGAACACGGGCATCGCCATGCGGTCGCGTATTCTCTGCGCAGCCTTGGGGATTTGCAGGCTCAGGTCCGGGAACATGAGCAGTCGGCGGAGAGCCTGAACCGGTGCAAATCGATGTTCGAGGCGCTCGGCGATCGTCGCGGGCAGGCATACACACTGCGGAGTCTCGGCGGGCTGTACGTTCGAACCGGCCGGTGGCGGGAAGCCGAACGATCCCTTCGCGCGGCACTGGCGATCTTCGACGACCTGTCGATGCCTTGGTACAGCCAGGATGCGGCCAGGGCGCTGGCCAGAACCCGCAGCTGGTCCAGTGCGAGCTGACCGGTTTCCATACGTGAATCCATAAATTAAACCAACGTCGGTCCGAGCTGGTTTTTCGATTGTTTTGGCCGCTTTATTCTTTCCTGCCGGATGGCCGTAGTACGCATTTTCTCCGGTAGATATGTCCTATCCGCTTCGTGAGGAGAGGGCAAATGAGAGTAAGTCGTTCAATGCAGCACAGGGTGCGGGTGGCGGGAGTCGCGACAGTCCTCATAGGATTGCTGTGTGCGGGAAGCCCGACGGCGGCGGCGCAGTCGTCCGCGCCGCCGCACGAGTCAGCCACCACCCGGTCCGAGGCCGGGATCGCAGGTCATCCCACAGCCGACCTGAAACTGACGCGGACGGACATTCTTACCCGGGCACAGAGCTGGATCGATGAGCGGGTGCCGTACAGCCAGAGCAGGTGGCACACCAACCAGTTCGGTCGCTACCGCCAGGACTGCTCCGGATACGTCTCGATGGCCTGGGGGCTCAAGAACGTCCGCTGGACCGGCAACATTATGGAGGTGGCCACCAGGATCAGTAAGTCCAACCTGCTTCCCGGTGACGCGCTCTGGTTGCACTCGAGCGGTACCCAGCACATCGCGCTGTTCGTCCGCTGGGCGGACTCGGGCAAGACCAAGGCCGTGGTCCGCGAGGAGTATCGGACCGGAACCGTTGCCTCCCAGCGCACTTGGTCGGCAAGCAGGACCGCGAGCTTCAACGCCATCCGCTACAACAACGTGATCGAGGGTGACGCGAAGACCTGCGCGGTGGTGAACGAGAACCACACCTCCTACCCGCAGCTCGCCGAGGGGGCAAAGGGGGAACTGGTCAAGGCGGCCCAGTGCCTGCTTGCCGGAGCCGGGTTCAACACGGGCACAGACGGCCCGAGTGGCACCTTCGACGCTACGACGACCAGCGCCGTCAAGCAGTACCAGACCAAGGTCGGCCTGACCTCGGACGGCACCGTGGACACACACACCTGGACGGCACTGTTGTCGCGGGGCAGCACACCGACCGTGCAGGACGGATCGACGGGCAGTGCGGTGAGCAGGGTGCAGCGATCGCTCAACGCCGCGACGAACGCGGGGCTCGGCGTCGACGGTCAGTTCGGCCCGAAGACCGCCGCAGCGGTGAAGAGCTACCAGTCCTCGCGCGACCTCGGCGCTGACGGAATCGTCGGACCGAACACCTGGGCGGCTCTGCAGGCGGGCAAGTGACCACGGAAGGGAGAAGGGCATGCGCAGGATGCTGGCGAAACTGACAGTCGCGTTGCTGCTCGCGGGCGGAGCCACGGTGGCCGTGACCGTCCCGGCGCAGGCGGCCGATCCGCCCACCGGCGACCAGTTGAGCGGGGCGGTGCAGAACTGCACCGAGCAGATCTCAAACGGAAAGTACGGCGAGCGCAGCGGTCGATCCCGGACGGTTCCGGTGTGCGCCACCGGAAACGCCGTGCACTGGCGCTCCGGGATGACGATCGATTGTGATGGTCAGCGCACCACGAACTGCAACAAGTCGACGGATCCGTACTTCCAACCGGCGACCTCGTTCCCGCAGTCCGACGGCAAGCCGCTGATCGCGGACAAGTTGCCGTTCGTTGTCGTGCCGCAGGCTTCGTCGACGTGGAACCACGATCGATCCGGGGTTCCTGGCGGAACCGTCGTCGCGGTTGTCTACAAAGGAAAGGTCGTGTACGCGGTCGTGGGCGACCGCGGTCCGAAGGACGCGATCGGTGAGGGTTCTTACGCGCTGGCCAAGGCGCTCGGCATCAACCCCAACCCCCGCACCGGTGGCATCTCGGGAAAGGTGGTCGACTACATCGCCTTTCCCGGTGTCACCGCGAAGCCCATCGAAAACCATGCCGATGCGGTCAGCAAGGGGCAGCGGGCAGCCGCCGATCTCGTGGCGGGTCGTAAGGGCTGCATCAGCGTTCAGCTGAACCGCAGCAGTTACTCGAAGCTGGATCCCGGTGCCGCCAATGCTCAGGTGACGGTCGCCCAGTGCCTGCTGCGTGCGGCCGGACACGACATCGGCGACGGTGACCCGAGCGGCACGATGGACGATGCGACTGTCGCGGCGGTGAAGCAGTTCCAGGCGAAGGCCGGTCTTCCCGCGACGGGCGTGGTCGCCGCACATACCTGGACGGCGCTGTTGTCCCGCGGCAGCACACCGATATTGCAGGACGGGTCGAGTGGTAGCGCGGTGAGCAGATTGCAGCGCTCGTTGAACGCGGCCACCGGTGCCGCGCTGACTATCGACGGCCAGTTCGGCCCGAAGACCACGGCTGCGGTGAAGAGTTACCAGTCCGCCCGGGGTCTTGGCGCGGACGGGATCGTCGGCCCCAGGACGTGGGGCGCACTTCAGTCGGGCAAGTAGCGGTAGCGGTGGGGGCGGCCGAGTTCTCGCCACCCCCACCGCGTTCGCCGCTCAGACGAGTGAAGCGTCCAGCGTGATCGTCGTGCCGGTGAGCGCCTTGCTCACCGGGCAGGTGTCCTTCGCCGTTTCGGCGAGCTGCTTGAACTTCTCCGCGTCCACGCCGGCCACCTCGGCGCGCAGCGTGATGGCGATACCGCTGATCTTGAACCCTTCGGTGTCCGGCCCGAGAGTCACCTCGGCGCTGACGTCCAGCGAGGTCGCGGTCAGATTCTCTTTCTCCAGCACGCCGGAGAGGTTCATGGCCAGACAGGATGAGTGTGCGGCCGCGATCAGTTCCTCCGGGCTGGTCTGACCCTCGGGGTCACCTGCACGAGTCGGGAACGACACCGGGAACTGCCCTGCGTTCGAGGAGTCGAGGGTGACACTGCCCTTACCGGACTGAAGTCCGCCCTCCCAGTGGGTTGTGGCGTCACGACTTGGCATTGCGATCTCCTTCTGTTGCTGTGGACAGCGTGGCCTCGGTGAGGTCGCGCAGGGTCCGGATCAGTTCGTGCCGGGAGGTCTCGTCGAGGCCCATGGCGCAGCTCATCGTCGAGGGAATTCCCGCCGCGCGCTCGCGCAGTGCCCTGCCTTCCTCGGTGAGGTTCACCGTGACGCTGCGCTCATCACCCGCTTGCCGCTCGCGGGTCAGCAATCCCCTTGCCTGTAGCCGTTTCAGCAACGGCGACACGGTGCCGTAGTCGAGGCGCAACTCGGCGGCGATCTCCTTGATCGGTCGCCCGTCGCGTTCCCACAACACGAGCAGGACCAGGTACTGGGGATAGGTCAGCTCTAGCTCGGACAGCAGGGGGCGGTAGGTATCGGTGACCGCCCTGGAAGCCGCGTAGAGCGCGAAGCACACCTGCTCCTCGAGCAGCAGCGCGCGGTCGGCGTCGGACATGCCACTAACCTAGACATCAATTAAATTGTGCGCAACTTACTTGCGCGCCCAGTAACTCGCGAGCAGTGATCCGGAGACGTTGTGCCAGACGGAGAAGATGGCTGCGGGGAGTGCGGCCGCAGGGTTGAAGTGGGTCGTGGCGAGGCTGGCCGCCAGGCCGGAGTTCTGCATGCCCACCTCGATGCTGATCGCTCGCCGGGCCGGCTCCCCGAGTCCGCAGACGCGCGCCACGGTGTAGCCGACCGTCAGGCCGAGCAGGTTGTGCAGGACGACGGTCACCAGGACCAGTACGCCGACCGTGGCCAGGGTAGGGGCACTGCCCGCGACCACGATCATCACGACGAGGGCGATCCCGGTGACCGAGACCAGGGGGAGTGCGGGCAGGAGGTGCTCGATGGCCCGCGACGCGATCCGGCGCAGCAGCAGGCCGAGCAGCACCGGGGCGAGGACGACCTTGATGATCGAGACGAAGAGATCGCCGAAGCCCACCGGCAGGTACTCGCCCGCGAGCAGCAGTACCAGCGCTGGGGTGAGCAACGGTGCGAGCAGAGTGGACACCGACGTCATCGCCACCGACAGCGCCGTGTCCCCTTTGGACAAGTACACGATCACGTTGGAGGCCGTGCCGCCCGGCGCGCACGCGACCAGGATCACCCCGGCCGCGAGGTCCGGGGAGAGCTGGAACCCGTTGGCGATCGCCCAGCCCAGCGCGGGCATCACCACGAACTGTGCGACAACTCCGATGGCGAACGCGATCGGACGCTTGGCGACATAGGCGAAGTCGCTGCCCCGCAGCGTCATGCCCATGCCGAACATGATGAGCGCGAGCAGCCAGGGAACGGCGGGGCCCCAGTCGTCGAAGGCGCTGGGCAGCGCCATCGCGAGGGCTCCCGCGAGCACGACGATGAGCGCGAACCAGCGGCCGACGAAAGCGCTGACTGTCTTTACTGCGTGCACGATTCTCCCTGTGTCTTATTCATGAGCCGGGTTGTTCACCGCCGACCCGCGGTCCTGCCTGTGCCTCACCTGCGGTCGGCTGCCGACTCGGGAGTCAGACTCCCTGTGGGGGCCGGAGTCCGACGAACTCGGCGAGCTGATCGACCGAGTGGGCGAAGAACTCGTCCGCGGGGTCGACACTGCCGACCAGTTGCCCGAACAGTTCGAAGCTGATCATGCCGAACAGCTGGGTCCAAGCGAATATGGCTCTGCCCACCGCGGCGGGCGGCAGTTGGGGTGCCAGGTCGGCGGCCAGGCGCCGAAGCTGATCGTCGAGTACCGGGGTGAGTTCGGGTGCGGTCAGCGGTGGGCGCAGCCCGTGCTCGGCCTCGGCTCTGGCCAGGATCCCGACGAAGGCGACCGCAACCCGGCTGGCGGGGGCGACAGTGTCCTGCGGCGCCTGGTATCCCGGGATCGGCGAACCGTAGATGAGCGCGTACTCGTGCGGGTTGTGCTTTGCCCACACGCGTACGCCATGGCAGAGCGCAAGCCACTGTCCCCGAGGGGTGTCCTCCTGTTTGACGGCCGCTTCCGCGGTGTCGCCCAGCGCGTTGTAGGCGTCGATGATCAACGCGGTCAGCAGCTGGTCCCGGCTGGGGAAGTAGCGGTAGAGGGCCGAGGACACCATGCCGAGTTCCCGGGCCACGGCTCGCAGGGAGAGTCCGTCGGCGCCCACCTCGGCGAGCTGTTCGCGAGCCCTGTCCTTGATTTCCTGCGTCAGTTCGGCTCGCGCTCGCTGTCGCGCCGTGCGGCTGCCAGTCATTTCCGACACTGTGCCAGAAAGGAGAGCGGTGCACCAATTCGAGAGCATCGCTCTTGACAGAGAGCAGCGCTCTTGCTTGACTTGCCCATCAACAGAGAGCACTGCTCTCGCGATGCCGAGGGAGACTGGGATGGCACAGGACAACGCGACTCGCTACATCGAGCCGAAGAGGTACGAGGCAATCCTGCACAGGTCGGTCTCCGGGCTGACTCGTCTCGGGATCAGCCTGTGGGGCAGCCGGGTCCTCGCGGTGCGCGGCCGTAAGAGTGGGCATTGGCGTACGAACCCGGTGAACCTGATGACCTTCGAGGGTGAGCGGTACCTGGTCGCGCCCCGGGGGCACACCCAGTGGGTGCGCAACTTGCGCGTCGCGGGTGGCGGCGAACTGCGCCTGGGCAAGCGTGCGGAGGCGTTCACCGCCATCGAGCTGGACGACGAAGCCAAGCCGGAACTGCTCCGCGCCTACCTCAAGCGCTGGGCGTTCGAGGTCGGCATGTTCTTCGACGGAGTCGACGCAAAGGCTTCCCCCGAGAAGCTGCTGGAGATCACTCCGGGCTATCCGGTGTTCCGGGTGGTGGTGGCTGGGTGACGAGCGCACTCAGCGGCGCGAAGCGTCTCGTTGGGGGGTGGTGGTTGGGTGACGGGTGGGCTCAGCGGCTGGTGCGGCGGGTTCCGGCAGCCATCAGCGCGAGGCCTGCGACCGCGCACACCAGACCGATGCCGAACCAGAGTTTCTGCCCGGTCATCGGGCTCCCGGTGATCACGCCGAGGCCTTGCAGCCCCCAGATCGCACCCAGGGTGAGCAGCAGGATTCCAGCAGTGAGCAGCAACCACGGTTTCATTTGGCCCTCCCCGGGACGGCGGCGGTGCTGTTCGTCCCGACCCTAGTCGCACTGCACGGTCGGCGGGCAGGGCCGAAGATTGAGCCCGCCGGAAGCGGGTAGTGCGGATGTGGCTGTTCACCAGCCGGGAGGAGGCGTTGTGTCAGTGCAGGGCCACTGGTCCCGGAGGGGCTTTCTCCGAGCCGGATTCGCTACCGGAGCTGTCGCCGCCGTCTCCGGCCTCACCTCGGCCTGCGCCGAACTCGGTTTCGGTGACACGCTCGAACGGATCAGGAGCGAGGGAGTCGTCCGGCTCGGTCACGCGGGTGAGCGGCCCTACGCCTATGAGGACAACGGACTGCTCGGCGCGATGCCCGCGGTGCATCGGACGATCTTCGAGCGGATCCTTGGTGAAGGAGTCGAGGTCGTGGGTGTCCGGACGCTCTTCCGGGACCTGCTCGAAGGCCTCAACTCCGGCAGGTTCGACGCTGTCGCTGCCGGGATGTTCATCGGCGGCCCCCGGTGTGATCAGGCCCTGTTCTCCGATCCGATCTACTGTGCCCGCTCGGCGCTGCTCGTCCGGAAGGACAACCCGCTGGGGCTGAGTGACTACGCATCGGTCGCGGCGGAGGGTGCCACGCTGGCCGTGCTCGGCGGGACCGCGGAACAGGGCTTCGCCGCTGCCGCCGGCGTCAACCGGGAACGGTTGAAGGTGGTCGCTTCCCAGCGTGCGGGTGTGGAGGCCGTGGCGGAAGATCGTGCGGACGCCTTCACCCTGACCAGCGTTTCCCTGCGGGCGCTCGTCGACCTCTTACGCGCGCAGGAACCACCACCCGGCACGCCGGACGATCCGGCACTCGACAATTCCAACCCTGCCGCGCGGGTACAGGTCCTCGACCCGTTCGTGCCTACCGTCGACGGGCAACCCCAGCTCGGCTGCGGCGGCGCGGCGTTCCGCAAAACCGACCAGCCGCTGCGCGACGCGTTCAACACCGAACTGACGGCGCTTCGACGGGAGGGCAGAGTCCTGAAGCTGACCGAACCGTACGGTTTCACCGAGGCCGAGATGCCGCCTGCGGACGTCACGACCGAGCAGTTGTGCCGGACCGGTACCGCGGGCGCCTACCTCGACCCGTTGCCGAGGTGACCGGCGTGTCCAAGGGTGAGAACTCCCAAGGGAAGGGATGGCGCAGCGGGATCGACCTACCCGTGACGATCGTCGCGGCGACCCTCGCGCTCGGCTTCCTCGCGATCGGTCTCATATTCAGCGACCAGTTGCGGATCGCGGGGCTGCACGTCTACGCCTTCATCGCCGACTGGTTCGGCTGGGTCTTCGTGCTCGCGACCGCCGGATTTGTCTTCTTCATTCTCTACCTGGCGTTCAGCCGATTCGGCAAGATCAAACTCGGCAAGGCCGAGGACAAGCCGGAGTACTCCACGTTCTCCTGGATCTCCATGATGTTCGCCCTCGGCGTGGGCATCGGGCTGATCTTCTACGGTGCCTACGAACCGGTCCTGCTCTACGCGGAGCCGCCGCCGGGCGGCCCGGCTCCGCGCACCGAGGAGGCGGCGGTCGTCGGGATGCAGTACTCGATCTTCCACTGGGCACTGCACCCGTGGGCGTTCTTCGGCGTCGCAGGCCTCACGTTCGCCTACAGCACCATGAACAAGGGGCGCAGTTCCCTCGTCACCTCGACGCTGCGGCCGCTGCTGGGCAACCACGCGGACGGCGGTGTGGGCAGGAGTATCGACACCTGGGTCATCGTGACCACACTGGTCGGCAACGCCGTGACCCTCGGGCTCGGCACGTTGCAGATCATCGCGGGCCTGGGGTTCGTCGGGGGGATCAAGAGTTCGACCCTCCTGCTGGTGCTGGTCGTCGGCTCGCTCACCATCGCCTTCGTGTTCTCCGCGGTGGCCGGCGTCGACCGGGGCATCAAGCGGCTCGCCGACTTCAACGTACTGCTGGCGATCGGGTTGATGCTGTTTCTCCTGCTGCTCGGGCCGTTCAAGTTCATCCTCGACCTGTTGTCGGAAGCCCTCGGTGGCTACCTGTTCAACTTCCTGCCGATGTCCTTCGAGACCGGCGCCTTCGACGACGGCACTTGGATGCAGAACTGGACCATCTTCTTCTGGGCGTGGGGTATCTCCTGGGCGCCGTACGTTGGCAGCTTTCTGGCCAAGATCTCTCGTGGGCGAACGATCCGCGAGTACGTGGTCGGTGTGCTGATCGCGCCGAGTCTCGCCACGGTGGTGTGGTTCTCGGTGCTCGGCGGCACCTCGCTGGACCTGCAGATCTCCGGGCAGGTCGACGTCGCGGCCGCGGCGGGAGAGAGCGCGCAGGCCGCGCTGTTCGAGGTGCTTCAGGCGTTCCCGCTGGCCACGGTGACCAGTATCGCGGTGATCATCCTTGCCGCGGTGTTCTTCGTCAGTGGCGCCGACGCCGGTGCCATCGTGCTGGGAACGTTCTCGTCGAAGGGCAACCCGGAACCGAAGAAATGGCTCACGGTGGGCTGGGGGTTGCTCGTCGGCATGGTGGCGCTGATGTTGCTCATCGTCGGCGGCCTCGACGCCCTCCAGTGGGGCGCGATCGTGGTCGCCTCGCCCTTTGTGCTGGTTCTCATCGCCATGTGCGTGGGCTTCGTGAAGGATCTGCGCGGTGACGTCAAATCCGGGCAGGTCGACGTTCGCAGGCGCAGATCCCGGGTCTAGGGCGTGTCTGACGCACGACACGCCCTAGGCCTGCTCAGCCGAGGGCCAGCGACATGTACTTGGTGTCCAGGTACTCCTCGATACCCTCGGCGCCGCCTTCCCTGCCGAAGCCGGATTCCTTGATGCCGCCGAACGGTGCGGCCGGGTTCGACACGATTCCCGTGTTGATACCGACCATGCCCGTCGGCAGCGCTTCGCCGACGCGCACCGCACGGCCGGCGTCGCGGGTGTAGAGGTAGGCAACCAGCCCGAACTCGGTGTCGCCCGCCTGGCGCAGCGCGTCCTCCTCGTCGGTGAAGGTGGTGATCGGGGCGACCGGCCCGAACACCTCCTCACGCAGGATCCGCGCGTTCGCCGGCACGTCGGCGAGCACGGTCGGCGGGTAGAAGAAACCCTTGCCTTCGGGCACTTCACCGCCCGTGGTCACGGTCGCGCCCGCGTCCACCGCGTCGGTGACCAGTTCCACGACCTTGTCGCGCTGGCCGATGTTGATCAACGGGCCGACCGAGACGCCTTCCTCGGTGCCGGGTCCGGTCCGCATCTCCGCCATCGCGGCGGTCAGCCGCCGGGTGAACTCCTCGACGACCGGTTCGGCCACATGGAAGCGGTTGGCCGCGACGCAGGACTCACCGTTGTTCCGCATCTTCGCGGCGACAGCGCCCTCGACCGCCACGTCCACATCACAGTCGGAGAACACCAGGAACGGCGCGTTCCCGCCGAGTTCCATCGACATCCGCTGGAGGTTCGGAGCACACTGCTCCACCAGCTTCTTGCCGACCTCGGTCGAGCCGGTGAAGGACATTTTGCGGATCCGTGGGTCCTCCAGCGCCGGGGACACGATGCGGCTCGCGGAGGTACTCGGCACGACGTTCAGCACCCCGTCCGGCAGTCCTGCCTCGGTCAGCAACGCGGCCAGGTTCAGCATCGACAGCGGGGTGAGCTGGGCCGGTTTGAGCACCATCGTGCAGCCCGCGGCGATGGCGGGGCCGATCTTGCGAGTGCCCATCGCCAGCGGGAAGTTCCACGGGGTGATCAACAGGCAAGGGCCGACCGGCTGTTTCGTGACCATGGTGCGCTTGGCGCCGGAAGGGTCCTGCGCGTACCGGCCGTCGATGCGTACGGCTTCTTCGGAGAACCAGCGGAAGAACTCGGCCGCGTAGGTGACCTCCGCGCGCGACTCGGCCAGGCTCTTGCCCATTTCCAGCGTCATCAGCCGGGCGAGCTCGTCGGCGCGCTCGGTCATCAGCTGCCAGGCGCGGCGCAGGATCTCCCCGCGTTCGCGAGGCGGCGTCGCGGCCCACTCGGCCTGCGCGCGGGCAGCCGCGTCCACCGCTGAAACGGCATCCTCGTGTTGCCCGTCGGCCACCTCGGCGAGCGTGTCCTCGGTGGCCGGGTCGGTCACCGGGAACCGGGCGCCCGAGGCCGCGTCCCGCCACTTCCCGTAGACGAAGAGCTGGGTGGGGATCTGCTCGCTCAGTTCGCTCATGACCGTGGTTACCCGATATGGCCTCGACGCATGCAGCGCTGTCCCATGCAACCCCGCGAACGGCCCGCACCGTCTTGGGGATATGCGTAGATACCCGTGGCTGCTGTTGTTCCTCGTCGCTGTGACCGGCTGTGGCGCTGGGTCGGGCGGGGTCGAATCGGAGGCCTGCACCGAGATAGGTGCGCCCACCGGTGTCGGGGTAGATGTGGCTGCCCCGATCGCCGGGAAAGTGACCGGCGGGACGCTGGAGGTCTGCTGGGACGGCGAGTGTGTGCGCCGGGACCTGCAGCTGATGAACTCGACCGAGGCGGGCGACACCACGTGCACCGGCGACGGTCCGACGGACGCTTGCTCCGCGCAACTGGGGGAGAACGGGCGCAAGAACGCGTTCGTCGATGTCCAGAACCTGCCGCAGGCTCCGGTGCGGGCGACGCTCACGCTGACCGGTGCCGACGGGCAGGTGCTGCAACAGGAAGCCGAGGCCACCCCCGCCGCGACCTATCCGAACGGCCCCGACTGCCCGCCGGGCGGTGTGCAGGCCCATCTCGTGGTCGACGCGTCGGGCTCGGTGCAGCAGCGCGACTGAACTCACGCACTGCCGAACGTCTCCAAGTGTTACGTTCCACGCGGCATGTAAATAACGTGGAGGGCGCAGCATGCGGATCGGCACTCAGCTCAGCTACGCGGGCAACTTCATCGACATGGCCGAGGAGGCGGTGCGGCTGGAGCAGGCCGGTCTCGACATCGTGTTCGTTCCGGAGGCCTACTCCTTCGACGCGGTGAGCCAGCTCGGCTATCTTGCGGCCAGGACCGAACGGGTCGAACTCGCGTCGGGGATCCTGCAGATCTACACGCGCACGCCGACCCTCACGGCGATGACCGCCGCGGGCCTGGACTATGTGTCCGGTGGCCGGTTCACGCTCGGTCTGGGCGCCTCCGGCCCGCAGGTCATCGAGGGTTTCCACGGCGTGCGTTACGACGCCCCGATCGGCCGGACCCGCGAGATCGTCGACATCTGCAGGCAGGTGTGGCGGCGCGAGCGGCTCGTACACGAGGGCAAGCACTATCGGATCCCGCTGCCGGTGGAGGAGGGCACCGGTCTCGGCAAGCCGCTCAAGCTGATCAACCAGCCGGTGCGCGAGCGGATCCCGATCCAGCTCGCCGCCCTCGGCCCGAAGAACGTCGCGCTGACCGCGGAAATCGCCGACGGCTGGCAGCCGATCTTCTACTATCCGGAGAAGGCCGCCGACGTCTGGGGCGCCTCGCTGGCCGAGGGAAAGGCCAAGCGTGCCCCCGAACTCGGCGAGCTGGACACGATCGCGAGTATGCCGCTGGCCATCGGCGAGGACGTCGACCACCTGCTGGAGCCGTATCGGCACATGATCGCCCTGTACGTCGGCGGTATGGGCGCGAAGGGCAAGAACTTCTACAACGATCTCGCCTGCCGGTACGGCTTCGAGGCGGAGGCCAAGGAAATCCAGGACCTCTACCTGGAGGGCAAGAAGGTCGAGGCCGCAGCCGCGGTTCCCGCCGAGTTGCTCCGGGCCATCTCGCTGGTCGGTCCGGAGGGGCACGTCAGGGAACGGATTGCCGCGCACGCAGAGGCGGGTGTGACCACGTTGCTGGTGCAGCCGCTCGGCGATACCGCGGACGAGCGCGTGGAGCTGATCCGCCAGATCCGTGAGCTAACGCCCTAACGCCAATCCCGAACTCGCGCTTTCCCGGGAAAGTGCGAGGCGTGTGAACTCGCGCTTTCCCGGGAAAGGGGCACCCTGCCTGCCCCGACGCGGGCAGGGTGGGCGGTACCCCGGCGCCGCTAGCCGATGTCGCGTTGGCGGAAGGCGGCGAGGCCGCCGACCAGTGCCACCGCGGCGATCGCGGTCAGCCAGATCAGCGGAGCGGCGGTGAACTCCGACCCCGGGATCTTCGGGATGTGCGTGAACGGCGAGATGTTCATCAGTACCTGTGGCAGCTGCACCGCCGGACCGAACATGCTGAGCAACAGCGCCGCCAGCACGATCCCCCATGCGGCGGACGTGTACTTCGGCAGCAGGCCGAAGATCGCCGCGGCGATCCCGACGATCACCCAGATCGCGGGCAGCTGCACCAGCGTGCCCGCCAGTACGTCGCCGACCGCTCCCGAAACATCGCCCACCTGCAGCCCGTGTGCCAGGCCGGTGGTGAACCCCGCGATCAGCGTGATCAGTGCCGTGCCGAGGAACGCGAACGCAAGATGACTGGCGGTCCAGCTGAGCCTGCTCACCCTGGTCGCCAGCAGCGGTTCGACTCGGACGGCCACCTCCTCGGCGCGCATGCGGAGGGTGGCCTGGACCCCGTAGATCGCGGCGACCATGCCGAACATGCCGGTCATCGCGGCGAGGAAGGCGTTGATCATCCCGCCCGAGCCACCCATCCGCTCGAACATCTGCCGGCCCTGCTCGCTGTCGCCGATGATGTCGCCGATTCCGTTGGCGATCGCCCCCATCATCAGCCCGGACACGGCCAGGCCGACCGACCAGCCGATCAGGGAGCCCTTGTGCAGCCGCCACGCGAGTGCCAGCGGACTGTTCAGACTCCGCGCGGCAGTGGCAGGTCCTGGCCTGCCCCGGAGTATCCCCGCGTCGAAGTCGCGGCGGGGCAGCAGTCTGTAGCCGATCGCGCCGACCACGACGGCCGTCACCAGCGAGAGGGACAGGGCCCACCAGCGCTCGTCGGCGAACGCCCGAAGTTGCAGCGGCCAGCCCAGCGGTGAAAGCCACGAAACCCAGCCGAGGTCGCCGTTGGCGTTCGCGTCACCGACCCCACGGATCAGGAACGCGGCGCCGAGTACGGCGGAGCTGATGCTGTTGGCCGTCCGGGAGTACTCCGCCACCTGCACCGCTACCGCCGACACCGCCGTGAACACCAGACCGGTGCTCGCGGTGGCCAGGCCGAAGGCCAACGACCCTGCGGCGGGCAGGCCGGCTGCGCTCAACGAAGCCGCCTGGATCAGTCCGATGAGTACGCTCGTGCCGCCCGCGACGATCACGGCGGCGGTGAGCATCGCATAGCGTCCGACCACAGTGGACCCAAGTAGTTCACCCCTGCCCGTGTCCTCCTCGGCCCTGGTGTGCCTGGTGACGGTGAAGATCGCCATCAGGGCGACGAATACGGCCATGAACCCGCCGAGCCGCCAGGCGACGAAACCACCGGCGGTGGAGAGGTCGAACGCCGGCCCGTAAAGCACCGCGATCGACGGGTTCGCCTGCATCGCCGCGGTCAGTCCCGCACGTTCGGCCATCGTGGGGTACAGCTGCTCGAAGGTCCCCGCCGTGCTCGCGGGCATGATCCCGAGCAACAGGATCCACAGTGGAAGGATGATCCGATCCCGGCGTAGTGCCAGCCGGACCAGGTGTCTGGTCCCGACGTTGGGGCTCGCCTTGACTGTCGCGCCCGTGTGCCGGTTCATCGGGTCCTCGCTTCCGGCTTCGCTGTCGACGCCTCGTTCGTGTAGTGCCGCAGGAACAATTCCTCCAGCGTCGGCGGCTGACTGGTGAGGCTGCGTACGCCCACCTCCGCCAGCTGGCGCAGCACGACGTCCAGTCCGGTGGTCTCGACGTCGAAGTGCACTGTGTTGCCGTCGATGCGCAGGTCGTGCACATTCGGCAGGTTCGTCAGCCCGTTCGGGTGGCCGGCGAGTTCGGCGGAGATCGAAGTGCGAGTGAGGTGGCGCAACTCGGCCAAGGTGCCGCTCTCGACGGTGTGGCCGTTGCGGATGATGCTCACCCGATCGCACAGCGCCTCGACCTCGGCGAGGATATGGCTGGAGAGCAGCACGGTCCTGCCCTGCTCACGCTCCTCCTGGATGGCGTACTGGAAGGTCGCCTCCATCAGCGGGTCGAGCCCCGCCGTGGGCTCGTCCAGGATCAGCAGCTCTACATTGGACGCAAGTGCCGCCACGATGGCGACCTTCTGCCGGTTTCCTTTGGAGTAGGTGCGCCCCTTCTTCCTCGGGTCGAGGTCGAACCGCTCGATGAGATCCTTACGGCGTCGCGGGTCCAGGCCGCCCCGCAACCTCCCGAGCAGGTCGATCACCTCGCCGCCGGACAGGTTCGGCCAGAGGTTGACGTCGCCGGGGACGTAGGCGAGCCTGCGGTGCAGGGATGCGGCATCGCGCCACGGATCGCCGCCGAGCAGCCGGATGTCGCCCGAGTCGGCGCGCAGCAGGCCGAGCAGCACCCGGACAGTGGTCGACTTTCCCGACCCGTTCGGGCCGAGGAATCCGTGTACCTCGCCTGTGGCGACGTTCAGATCGAGCCCGTCGAGGGCCTTGGTGGGGCCGAACGACTTGTGGAGGCCGGAGATCGAGATGGCGTTGGTCATGCATCAGACTGTACTGTCATTTCACAAAGTTGTGAAGTTAAGAAAACGTATACAACGGGTGGGGCCTTCCACCGTCGTCGGAGAGGATGGAGTCATGTCGAGCAGGCCGCAGTCTCAGCGTGATCCGAACATCGAACGGGACGAACCGGAGGTCCAGCACTACGTGGAAAGGCTCGCGATGGTGCTGACCGAGATGGGCTTCCAGCGGATGGCCGCCCGGGTCTTCGCCACCCTGATGTCCACTGACAGCGGTCAGCTCACGGCTGCCGAGCTCGCCGAGCGGCTGTCGGTCAGTCCCGCGGCGGTCTCCGGCGCGGTGCGGTTTCTCGACCAGCTCGGCCTTGTCGCGAAACGCCGGGAGCCCGGCGGCCGCCGCGACCACTACTGCCTCGTCGACGACCTCTGGTACTCGACGTTCCTCAAGCGCGACCGCATGATGATCATGTGGCGGGACGCGACCGTCGAGGGAATGTCCGTTCTCGGTGAAGAAACCCCGGCGGGCAGGCGACTCGGCGAGATGTGCAGCTTCCTCGACTTCATGATCAGGGAACTGCCCGCCATGTTCGAGCGCTGGCACCAGCAACGCCAGGAGGAACAGCGCAAAGCTGGCTGACCGCCATACGATAACGTCGTTATATGACTCCTCTCGCCCAGCCGCTGCTCGCCACAGCCGCGACCCTCCTGCTCGCCCCGGCACTCGCGGTCCAGGGAAAGCGGGTGCGGCGCACCACTCCCCGGCTGCCCGACGCGACGGGCCCGGCCGACGGCAGCGTTGGCCAGGGAGAGCCGCTGGACCTGCTCGTTCTTGGCGAGTCCACGGTGGCCGGTGTCGGAGCTCGCGATCACGAGGAGGCACTGACCGGGCAGATCGGCGCGGCGCTCGCCGCCCGTTCGGGGCGCTCGGTGCGCTGGCGGGCGGTCGGCCGCTCCGGCGCCGACGCCCGAGCCGTGCACACCCACCTGCTGGACACCGCCTGTGATCGCCCCGCCGATCTCGTGGTCGTCGCCCTCGGCGTCAACGACACGATCGGGCTGCACAGCGCCACCCGCTATCGCGGAGACCTGCTTCGGCTGGTCACGGCGCTACGAACGCGCCTCGGTGCACCACCCGTTCTGCTCGCGGGAGTGCCGCCGATGGGCGGGTTCCCGACCCTGCCGCAGCCGCTGCGTTACGTACTCGGCCTGCGTTCGCGGGTACTCGACGCGGCCGCGGCCGAGCTGGCCGCACTGCCAGGAGTGACGCACTCTCCGCTGCCGCCTGCGCTGCTCGCCGCTGACTCGTTCGCCGCCGACGGCTTCCATCCGGGCCCCGCCGGGTACCGGGCATGGGGTGAACAGCTCGCGGCCGTCGCGCCGGTCGGGTGACTCAGGCTCGCTCTGCCGCTCGCGCCAGGCGCGCCGCGAGGAAGATGATCGCGGTTCGCAGCAGGACAAGGGTCGCCGGCCCGGTGCCCGGTAGTCCCTCGACGAACGTGCCGCTCCAGCGGATGTCCGTGCCGCCCTCGGCGTTGGGGGTGAACAACACCTCAGCCCGGTAGTCCTTGGCCGGGGCAGGTGGGCCTGCGAAGGTGTAGACGTGGCGGCGGTCCTGTTCGTACTCGACGGTCTCCTCACGCAACAGCAACGGCCACAGCCCGACCTTCCGGACGGCACCGACGCCACCGGGTGCGGGATCCCCATGACGTTCCCAACCGGACTGCGGTACGAGTGGCCGCGCCCAGCTCGACCACAGTTCCCCGTCGGTCTCGAGCCGGAAGAGTTCGGTGGCGCTCGCGCTGCTGCGCCGATTGACTTCGAAGGAGAATGTCCTCGCCGGCATCGATGCCTCCTGGCTCGTTGTTGATCGTCAAGTTAACGAATACAGGGGGAGGAGGATGTCGTGCGGTCCAACCGCGCAGACCTGGCTGCCCCGATCTGGCTGGTCCAGCTCCTGCGCAGCACTCCGGCGCCGATCCCGTGGACCAGGGCGGTCCGTGCCGCGCTGGCGATGGCGGTTCCCATGGCCGTCGGCTACGCGTTCGGCGACATCGGCGCGGGTGCCCTGGTCTCCACGGGCGCCCTGCCGACGGTGCTCGCCGAGTCGGCAGGGCCATATCGCTATCGCGCGGTCCGGCTGGGCGGAGCGACCGCGGCGGCCTCCGCGGGGTTCGCCGCGGGCCTGCTCAGCGGTGCGAACACGATGGCATCGTTCGTCACCGTCGTGCTCATCGCGGCGGTGTCCGCGCTGATCAGTGCGGCCGGGAGCAATGCGAGTGTCGCGGCGCTGCAACTGTTCGTGTTCACCGTGCTCGGTACCGGCCAGCACGCGATGGGCGTGCCCGCCGACCTCGCCATGGTCTGCTTCATCGCAGGCGCGGGCTGGGGACTGCTGGTCGCACTCGCAGGGTGGACCGTGCGCGCGACCTCGCCGGAGCGCACCGCGGTCGCGCACGTCTTCATCGAACTGGCCGCGATGCTCTCCGCCCAGGACGAAGCGACCTCCAGGGCGGCACGTCACCAGCTCACCACGGCGCTGAACACGGCTTACGACCGGATGCTCGGCGCCAGGTCCTGGTTGTCCGGCCGGGACGAGACCTACCGTGGCCTGCTCAACCTGCTCTCCGCCGCGACGCCGGCGGTGGAGGCCGGGGTCGCGATGGCGCATGCGGGCCGGAAGGCGCCACCGGAGGTGATCGGTCACCTCACCGCCGTCGCGACGTCAGTTCTCGCGGCGGCTCCGCTGCCCCCTGCCCCCACCCCGAGTCAGGAGCGGCCTGCCGATCGCGTTCTGGCCGCCCTGTACTCGGGGCTGGCCACCATCGGGCAAGGCGCGGAGCGTAAACGCAGGGAGCGGACGTCGCCGTGGTCGCTGTTGCGGGAGTGGATGGCTTCCCTCACCGCAGGCCCGCTGACCTGGCTCGCCGCGCTGCGACTCGTGCTCTGTGTCGCACTGGCCGAGGGGGCGGGCCTCGTCCTGCCGGTCGATCGTTCCTACTGGATCACGCTGACCGTGGGCATCGTCCTGAAACCCGACTTCGGGTCGGTGTTCGGCCGCGCGGTCCTGCGCGGGATCGGCACCGTGGCCGGGGTGGGGATCGGTGCGCTCGTCCTCGGCTCCGGCGTCCGGGGCTGGGTGCTGGTGGCGCTGGTCGTGGTGTTCGCGGCGGGTGTGGCGATCGGCAAGGTGCGCAACTACGGCATCCTCAGTGCGTTCGTCACACCGCTGATCATCGTGCAGATGGACCTGGCCAGCCGGGGAGACTGGGCGGTCGTGCTGGCTCGCCTTGTCGACACCGTGCTGGGCTGCGCGATCGTGCTGGTGTTCGGGTACCTGCTCTGGCCGGGCAGCATGCGCCCGCGCGTCGGCGGCAGGCTGGCCGAGGTGGCCGACACGGTCGCGCTCTACGTCGACCGGGGGTTGCGCCCCGCGGAATCGGCCGAGGAGCGAACGGATCGGTCTCGCCGCAGGCGGCGCGCCTATCGCGGCCTCGCTGACCTGCGCACGGCATTCCAGCAGGCCGTGGTCGAGCCGTCGGCGGCTGGCAGGCAGGCGGCGGCCTGGTGGCCCGCGATCGTCGGACTGGAACGGGTCGCCGATGCGGTGACCGAGGTCGTCGTGGCCATCGAGCGAGGCGCCGATCCGCCCGATCCCGACGACGTCCGGCTGCTCACCGATGCGCTCGCCGAGTTCGCGGAGGCGGTACGCGAGCAGCGCGAACCGGTGGATGTCGTGTTACCGGACTCGGCTCGGCTGGCGGACGTGGCCGAGCAGGTCGACGCGGCGTTCCAAGCCGTCTGCGGACCGGACTTCACTCGCTCGTGGTTTCCGTTTCGGCGCAGACAGGGTGGATAACCACCCCATGTGGGTGAGGCTTGACCGCACTCGCCTTGCGAACTCCGTTCTGTCCGGTTGGGATGGTGGGGGTCGCGAATTTCCGTAGTGCGAAGGAGGATTCTCATGGGTATCAACTTTGACGACATGAAGAACAAGGCGAAGGACGCGCTCGGCCAGCACAGCGACAAGGTCGAGCAGGGGATGGACAAGGCGAGCGACGCCGCGAAGTCCAGGTTTGGCGAGCACTCCGACAAGATCGACAGCGCGACGGAGAAGGCCAAGGGCTTCCTGAACAGCGACGAGGGCGGCGGCGACCAGCCCGGTGGCGGCCAGCCCGGCGGCCAGCAGCAGCCCCCGCAGTGACCCGGTAGTAACCCCGGCAGCCGGGTCACCAGTAGGGCACTTTCGGACGAAGAAAGTGCCCTACTTCGCGTTCACCCTGATCGCACTTTCCCGGGAAAGTGCGATGTCGGTCCCCCGTTCAGGCGACCTCGCCGCTCGCGACGGTGCCGTCGATCGCCGTGATCCGGCCGCCGCGCTCGCCGAGTGCGCAGAGCCCGTCCCGTGCGTCCGGGGCGGCCAGATCCACGCGGACTCCTGCCCGCTTGCCCGCGCGCAGTTCCTCCATGGTCCGGACCGCCTGGTTGCCTGTGCTGATGGTCGCTCCGAGACCTCCGGTCGAGGCGAGCGACCCGCGAGCCGCGCCCAGCTTTCCGAGTGCCTCGTCCAGAATCGGCAACAGTGCTTCCCTGTTGCCCTCGGTCATCGCCCTGACCAGCTCAGGACGCGTACCGGCCACCCGTGTTCCGTCGGCGAACGAGCCGGCCGCGAGTGTGGCCGCCAGCGGACCGCCCTGCGCGCCGACGCCGGCCAGCACCGCGGCGAGCAGGTGCGGCAGGTGCGAGATCCGGGCGACCACCTCGTCGTGCACGGCAGCGGGCAGCGGTACCACCCGGGCGCCCACCGCCAACGCCAGCTCGGCCACCTCGGCCCAGGCCGCGAGATTGGTGTCCTCCTCGACACACGCGACCCACGCCGAGCCCGCGAAGAGCGCCGATCTGCCCGACTCCCAGCCCGACCGAGCCGTGCCTGCCATCGGATGCCCGCCCACGTACCTCGCCGAGGGCGCCAGCCGTCGCACCGAGTCGAGCACCGGCCCCTTCACGCTGGTCACGTCGGTGAGCAGGCACTCAGGCGCGTGCTCACCGACCTGCCGCAGCACGTCGTCCACCGCCGTCAGCGGAACCGCCAGTACCACGATCGCGTCGCGCTGCGCGGCCCTGTGCAGCGCCGCGGCCACGTCCGTTCCGGCGTCGTAGCCGTCCACAGTAGCGGCTTCGGCATCCACAGTGGACTCCGTAGCCGCCCACGCGGTTCTGCCCGCGGTGGTGGCCGCCCGCAACAGTGAGCCGCCGATCAACCCGAGTCCGATCACGCACATCTCTCGCACGTGCGACATCCTGCCCTAACGAAGCGCGTTGAGGGCAAATGCCGCGTACATCGCGACACCGCTCGGCAGCGCGGCTTCGTCGTAGTGCACCCGGTTGGAGTGGTTGGGCGCGGCCTCCTCGGGTTCGGTGCCAGGCGGGCAGGCCCCGAGGAAGGCGAACGCACCCGGAACCCGCTGCAGCACGTAGGAGAAGTCCTCCGCGCCCATGAGCGGGTCCGCCATCAGCTGGGAATGCTCCGCGCCCAGAACCTCCCCGGCCAGCTCCACCACCGCTGGGCCGATCCGGTCGTCGTTCACCGTCACCGGGTAGCCCGGCTCTATGTCGACGAGTACCCGGCAGCCGTGCGTCTGCCCGACGGCCTCGCAGACCTTCGGCAGCTCCTCGCGGATCCGCGCCCTGGTGTGCTCGGACATGGTCCGGATGGTGCCTTCGAGTTCGGCGGTCTCCGGGATGATGTTGCTGGTCGTGCCCGAACTGATCCGGGTCACGGAGACCACGGCAGGACTGAAGACGCTGATCCGCCTTGTCACCATCGTCTGCAGCGCGCCGACCATGGCCGCCGCGGCCGGGACCGGGTCGATGGCCAGATGCGGCTGCGAGCCGTGACCGCCCTTGCCGGTCACATGCACCTCGAACCGGTCCGCCGAGGCCAGGATCGGCCCTGGCCTGCTGGCGATGGTGCCGCTGGGCAGGTTCGCGTAGGTGTGCAGTGCGAACGCCCGCTCGACTCGTTCGCCCGCGACGTCCAGCACGCCTTCGTGGATCATGTGCCGGGCGCCGTGGTAGCCCTCTTCCCCGGGCTGGAACATGAAGACGACCGAGCCAGCCAGCTCCTCGACGTGGGCGCAGAGCAGGTGCGCGGCCGACGCCAGCATCGCCACATGGGTGTCGTGGCCGCAGGCGTGCATGGTGCCCTCGACCGTCGAGGCGTAGTCGGCCCCGGTGTCCTCGGTCAGTGGCAGTGCGTCCATGTCCCCGCGCAGGAGTACGGCAGGGCCCGGCAGCCGCCCGCGCAACACCGCGGTGACCGAGCTGGTGGACTTGCCGAGGTGGATCTCCAGCGGCAGCCCCTCGAGCGCGGACAGGATCGCCGCCTGCGTCCGGGGGAGGTCGAGCCCCTCTTCGGGGTGCTGGTGGATGGCTCGCCGCAGGTCGACGGTCCTCGGCTGCAGCTCCTCGGCCTCGGCCAGGAGCCCGGCGAACCGGGCGTCCGGCAGGGAGGGAAGGTCGGTTGGTTCCATGCCGCAATTCTGCACGCGGAGGCCCTGATCTCCGGCGCCACGCGCCGCATGTGGGTACTGCGCGTGCTTTCGGCTGACTGGCGGAATACGGTGTGCGCATGGCGGTGAAGGAGCCGATCACGGGATTCGCAGTAGCCGTGGTCCGGGAGGACGGTCAGTGGCGGTGCAGCCCATTGGATGCGGCTGCGCTCGCGGAACTGGATGCCGCGATCACAGAACTCGGAAAGATGCGCTCACCCGGCGCGGTGTTCGGCCTGTTGGCGGTGGACGACGAGTTCTTCGTGATCGTGCGGCCCAGCCCGCGTGGGGCGTCGTTGCTGCTCTCCGACGCGGCCGCTGCGCTGGACTACGACATCGCGGCCGACGTCCTCGACCTCCTGCGGGTGGACCCGCCGGACGAGGACGACGACTCGGTGTGGCCGGAGGGTGATCTCGACGTGCTCGCCGACCTCGGCCTTCCGGGGGCCGAACTGCAGGTGATCGTCGGTGAGGTCGACCTCTATCCGGACGAGCAGCTACAGATGATCGCGCAGAGATGTGGTTTCGGTGACCAGTTCGCGGCCCTGCTGGACGAGATCTGAGCCCGATCGACACGCCTGAGGACCCCGGCCACGCCGCAGTGCGGGCCGCCCTCGGCTATGCGCGGCTGGCCAGGGGTACGGCTGACGTTCCGATCGGTGCTGTCGTGTTCGGTCCGGACGGCGTGGAGCTCGCTGGGGCGCACAACGCCCGCGAGGCACTCGCGGATCCGACGGCGCACGCGGAGATCCTGGCCATCCGGGCCGCCGCCCGCGAGTACGGCGACGGCTGGCGGCTGGACGGCTGCACCCTCGCCGTGACCGTGGAGCCGTGCACGATGTGTGCCGGTGCGCTGGTGCTGGCCAGGGTGTCCCGGGTGGTGTTCGGTGCCTGGGAGCCGCGCACGGGGGCGGTCGGGTCGCTGTGGGACGTCGTACGCGACCGCAGGCTCAATCACCGGCCCGAGGTGCGTGGGGGCGTCCTGGCGGACGAATGCGCCGCGTTGCTGGAGGAGTTCTTCGCGGGCAGGCGAAATCCCACCGAAGAGTGATCTGCGTCATCGGGCCGTGACGTTCAGCCAGCCGGGGGTATCAGTCCTGGTGCGCGCATCGCTTCGAGCGCGCCAGCCAAGGAGGGATCGATCCGATGAGTCTTTTCGACAAGGCGAGGGATAAGGCCGAGCAGGCGATGGGGACCGCGAAGGAGAAGCTCGGCGAGGTCACCGGGAACGAGAGCCTGACGGACTCCGGCAAGGCCGACCAGACATCGGGTGAGGCCAAGGAGAGCGCACACGACCTCCGGGACAAGGCCACCGGCGCCTTCCAGGACATGAAGGACAAGTTCGACAAGAACTGATCAGCAGGGCAGCGGCCCCGGTCCAGCACTGCCGGACCGGGGCCCGCGTATGTCGGGACGGGCCTTTCGAACGCGAGAAAGGCGTCCGGTAGGGTGTTCCCCGGTAGCGTGTCCGAGCGGCCGAAGGAGCGCGCCTCGAAAGCGCGTGACGGGTATCCCCCGTCCGTGGGTTCAAATCCCACCGCTACCGCTCCGCAAAGGCGGGCACCGGGTTCCGGTGCCCGCCTTTTGCTGTTTGGGTGGGCCGATGGGCGACGCGAGGTTGTACGACCGGATCGGCACCGGGTACTCGCTGGGACGACGCACGGACCCACGTTGGATGGCTCTCATCACGCGACCGCTCGGCGATGCGTGTTCCGTGCTGAACGTGGGGGCGGGCACTGGTTCCTACGAACCTGCCCGCACGGTGCTCGCGGTGGAACCGTCGGCCGAGATGACCCGGCAGCGGCCTGCCGCGGCAGCGCCCGTGGTGCGTGCCGTCGCGGAGTCTTTGCCCTTGCGCGATCGGTCTTTCGACGCCGCACTGGCCGTGCTGACGGTCCATCACTGGACGGACTGGCGATCCGGGCTCGCGGAGCTGCGCCGCGTGGCGCCGCTGCGGGTCGTGCTCGCTTACGAAACGGTGCGGCACTGCGACTACTGGTTCGTCCGGGAGTACGTGCCGGAGATCGCCGAACGGGAGCGGTCTCGCCCGTCCGCGACGCGGATCGCGGACGAGCTCGATGCGCGAACGGTGACACCACTGCTGCTGCCGCATGATTTCGCCGACGGGGTCTTCCCGGCCTACTGGAGGCGACCGGAGGCTTACCTCGATCCTGCCGTCCGGCGCGGCTGTTCGGCATTGGCGATGGCCGATCCCGTCGCGGTCGACCGGGGGTTGGAGCGGCTCGCTGCGGACCTGCGCAGTGGTCGCTGGCACGAGCGACATCGGGGGCTGCTGGACCTCCCGCACTTCGACGCGGGGTTCCGGCTCGTCGTGTCGCACGACTGAACTGCAAACTCGGCCACCAGAACTGCCAAGTCGGGCCCTGGAACTGCCAACTCGGCCACGAGAACTGCAAAGTCGGGCCCTGGAACTGCAAAGTCGGGTCAGTCGGGGAGGAGCAGGGTGCGGAGGCGGGCGAGGAGTTCGCTGCGGCTGGCCGCTCCGAGGCGCTGGCGCATGCGGGCCATGTGGTGCTCCACGGTTTTCGCGGAGATGAAGAGGCGGTCGCCGACCTGCTTGTAGGTCATTCCCGCGACCACGAGTTCCGCGACCTGCAACTCGCGCTCGCTCAGCCGGGGGGCGCCTGCCGGGGCGGGGGGTGCATCCTCGGTGCGCGGCGCCTGTGCCTGTCCGCCCTGCAGCAGCCGCGCGGTCTCCAGCAGCGCGACCATGGCCTTACGGTCCGGCGTCCGGATCGCGGCCTGCCCGGCCAGCCGGGCCCCGTCCCACCACAGTCCCGCGCGGTGCAGGCCAGTGGCGGCGGCCTCGACCTCGTCCCGGTCGATATCGCCGCCGATCAGCCGCAGCCAGGATGCGGCAGCCGTCGAAAGCGCCTCGGCGTACGGGCCCGATGCCGCGGCGAGCGCAGCGGCCTCCTCCCGTGCCTCCTCGGGACGTTCGGCGGTGATGGCGGAATGCAGCCCGCTCCAGTGCAGTGTTGTCGTCCACAGTGGTGGGTCGCCGAGGGCGGAGGTCAGCTCCCGTGCCTGGCGCAGATGCGGGGCCAGCCGGTCGCGTTCGCCGAGCCTGGCGGCGGCGATCGCGAACTCGCCGAACGGCAGCAGGGTGAACAGGTCCACCGGGTGCCGGATCACCGCTTCCCTTGCCTGGCCCCAGATCCGCCGCAGTCCTGCGACGTCACTCGCCCTGCGGGCGAGTCCGACCCGCAGGGCGACCGCGAACAGCCAGTCCCTTGGCGCGAGCTCCGATTTTCCAGACCCAGACCCAGACCCAGACCCAGACCCAGTTCCAGACCCAGCCGATGCCAGCCTGGCCGAAGCCACCTCGGCGTCCCCGCGCACCATCGCGACCCACGCCAGCAACAGGCGATGGCGCACGGCCAACACCCTGCCGCCGGATTCCGCCGCGATCGCCCGTTCCAGCAGCGTCTCGGCGATGGCCAGCTCACCGTTGTGCAGCGCCACCAGTGCGCCGAGCGCGGCGGGACTGTCGGGCAACAGCACCGACCTGCCGACCGGTTCCAGCATCTCCGCAGAACTGACCAAGGTGGACAGTGCCATCGTCGGTGACCCGGACACCGTGTCCAGGAGTCCCTGCGCCGCCGCGGACATCGCACCGGCGAGCAGGGTCGGGGGCTCGTCCTCGGGCGGGCGCGCGAACTGCTGCCGCGCGTCGTCCAGTCGCCCGGTGCCGAGCAGCCCGATCGTCGCGAACACACTCGACAGGGCCGAGCCCGACCAGCGGAACAGCTGCGTACTGCGGGCGAGCTGCCCACGGTGCGCCAGCGCGGCACCCGCGACCATGGCGCCCTCGGCCCGCGCGGGTGCGTCGGCGCTGGCGATCACCTCGTCCGCGAGGCGCAGGGCGGTGTCGAGGTCGCCGGCTCGTGCCACCGCCTCCGCCCGTTTCGCGCCGATCTCGGTCGGCGGCAGGCCCGCCGCTACGGCGGCGTCGTACAGCCGGGCGGCCAACGACGGATCGTCCGAGGTCGCTTCCCCCGCGGCCGCCGCGAAAACGGCGGCCGTCGTGGTGTCGCCGCCCTGTGCGGCACCACCGGGACCGGCGCCGAGTAGCGGGCGAACGAACGGCAGCACCTGCCCACCGCGTTCGAGCTGGAGCTTGGCGAGCCTGCCGAACACGGCCCTGCGCCGGTCGGCAGGCAGCAACGCGCGCAGTGCGACGCCCGCGATCGGCAGCAGCACGCCGTCCTGGCCGAGCAGACCCGTCGCGCGCGCCGCGTCGACCACCTCGCCGGCCCGCTGTTGAGCGGACTCCAACAGCCCGGCGAGCAGTTCGGCATCGCCCGCGGCGCCGATCTCCGCGGCGAGCAGCACTCGCAGCGTGTCGGCATCCGCCCGGTCGAGTTCGTGCCGGAACGCGGTCAGCGCGGCAGCCGGGATCTCCGGCTCCGTGGTGCTGTTCCGGCTGTCCAGTGCCCACGACAGGTCATTCGCGAAACCGGGAACCCCGCCGGTCTGCGTACGGACGAACTCGGCCAGCCGTGCCGGCAGCCCGCCTGCCAGCTGTGCGGTCCTGGCCGTGTCGAGGGGACGCAGCACCAGTTGCCCGCGCAACCTGCCGAGTACCTCCTTCAGCCCGGCGGGCCGCGGCGCAGGACGAGCAGCGATCACCAGGCCGAACCGCTCATCCGCGGCGATTCGCAGTAGCTCGGCGAAGTCGGCGTCACCGAGTTCGTGGGCGTCGTCGACCAGCACCAGCGCAGGATCACCATGCGATCGGAATCGCGCCACCGGAGTGCCCGCGCGTAGGCAGCCCTGCTCCAACTGGTCGAGCACGGCGGTCTTGCCGTAGCCGCCGGGTGCCAGGATGGCCAGCCGGACAGGGGCTTGCCTGCCCTGCGATACGGCGGCGCACAGCTGTTTGGTCGGCTCGTCCAGCACGATCTCGGCCGGCGGTGCCATTGGCTGTGTTGTTCCTGTCGTCCCCGTCGTCCCCGTCGTGCCTATCACGTCTGTTGCCTCGCGGTGTCGGTGCTGGACGCCGTGGCCTTGCGGCTCCGGCCGAACCGCTGCCGTGGCGGCTGCAGCGGGGTGATCTCCACGGGCGGGCGCGGCGGTGGCTCGCCCAGTTCGTCGTCCTCCTCGGCGAGGGAGAGCTCGCGGCTCTGCGTCACCAGTGATGTCGATGGCAGGGGCTGCTCGTCGAGCACGCGCCCCCGGACCGGCGGGCGTGCGGCCACCGCGGCTCCCCGGCACAGCGCGTGCGCTGGGTCTGCCTCCACCGCGACGGGGCAGTCCAGCGCGTCCTGCAGCAGTTCGGTGACCAGTGGCACCCGTGCCCCGCCTCCCGTGAGGATGGCCACCGCGGGCGGGCCGGCCTGCACGTTCGCGACCGTGCCGGTCAGTTGCGCCACGATCATCTCCACGGTCGGCCGGATCAGGCGTTCGAAGTCCGTTCGGTGCAGCAGGATGCCACCCACCGGAGCGAACGGCGCGGGCACGGTGACCTCGGCGACGGACGAGAGCCGTTCCTTGGCCGCGACACAGGCGAGCCGGAGTTCGGCGAGCGTCGCCGAGTCCGGTGCGGGCTCGCCGAGGCGGTCCAGAACGTGCTCGGTCAGCAGATCGTCGAGGCGGGCCCCGCCGAGGGGATCGGTCGCCGCGGACTGACCGAGCAGTTCGAACCCGGCCTGGGTGCGGCGCAGGGCGGTGGTCTCGACCTGCTCGCCACCCACCCTGCACACCGCGAGTACGGCGCCGGCCGCCAGTTCCGCACGGGCGCGGTGGTCCTCGGCGGCGGCGACGGGGGCAGGCAGCAGCAGCGCACCCGGTAGCCCGGCCGCGTCGAGCGCGTCGTGCAGTAAGGCTCTCCGGTATCCACCCCAGTCCGGCGGGTGGGTCACGGCGACCCTGGTCGCCTCCCCGCTCTCCTGCTCGGCGGCCCGGTCGGCCACCCAGCCCGCCAGTGCCGCCGTCAGTGTCTCGGCGCCGTAGTAGACGTCACCGAGCACGTACGGCACGTCGTCGCCGATACGGCGCAGGAAGCCGCTCGCCATCCGCGACGGGTCGTGCGCACCCGCACGGCGGGCGTCGCGACCTGCCAGCACCCCGTCCGGTGAGAGGTACAGCACCGACTCGACGAACCGGTCGCCATCCAGTGTCAGCGGCTGGGCCTCTGCCCAGGTATCGCCGGTGTACCGGGACACCGCGGCCGTCGTACGGCTGCCGCCGACGTCGATGCCCAGTACATAGCGCATGTTGGAATTTCCTTCACATTTCCTCTGCGGGGTGACCCGTTGGGGGTACCCCCTTTCGTACCAAAGGCGAGTCCCCGAATGACAGTCCCAGGTGCCTTCGGTGATCGCCCCCTAAGCCCCTAACCGGGGGCCCGAAATCCCCTAACGGAACTCCGCTCGGCGAAGGGGGCGATCCCCGATGTGCGCCCCTCCCGCTGACTCATAGTGTCGGCGCGGTCGCAGGCACATTTCATGCCGCACGCCTACTGAAACTTCCCGCTCAAGGAGACTTCGTTGTCACTCACTGACCAGACCCTGCACGACTTCGTGCTCAACCTGCTGACCGACGAGTCCGCCCGGTCGGACTTCGCCGCCGACCCGGCAGCCGCGCTGGCCGGCGCCGGTCTGGGCGATGTCACCGCACAGGACGTGCAGGAGGTCATCCCGCTGGTGGCCGACTTCTCCGACGTAGCGGGCGCGGCCCCGCTGTCCGGCCTCGACGTGGCTCGCGCCGACCTGCCCGCAGAGCTTTCCGCGGACAGCGCCCAGGGTGCCATCCAGCAGCTGCAGGCGGTCGCCGAGGCCGGCGCCGTGCAGGGTGCTCCCGAGCTCGGCGAGTTCACCTACGCGGGCGGAGGCAGCGCCGACGGCGTCGCAGGGACCTTCGGTTACACGAGCGAGCAGCTCAGCGGTGCCAGCGCGTTCACCGCGAGCAGCGAGGGTGTCGCCGGCATCGGTGGCTTCGACTCCGACCTGGGCAACGGCACGCTGGTCGGCGAGGGCAACCTCACCGACGGCGCCACCCTGGGCGGCTCCCTCGGCAACGACGAGTTCAGCCGTGAGGCTGCCGTCTCCGTCGGGCCGGACGGTGTCTCCTTCGACCACGGCGAGGGCACCGGGCTCGGCGCCTTCGACTTCGCCGGCTCCGGTGACGCGGAGGGCGTCTCGGGCGGCGGCACGTTCGCCAACGACGAGTTCGTCGGCGCGGGCACCCTTTCCGCCGGCGTTGACGGCGTGACCAGCGAGTTCGCTTCGGACTCCGCGCTCGGCGAGTTCGCCGGGTTCTCCGCGGGCAGCGCCGAGGGCGTCGCCGGTGGTGCGGCGTTCGCGGGCGAGCACATGTCCTTCGAGGGCAGCGGCGCCGGCAACCAGCAGGAGTTCGCGCTCGGCGGGTCCACCGACTCGCTGCTGGGCGACTACGGCCTGGAGACCGCGGGACAGCCGGCCACGGCCGGACTCGGCGAGGCCGGCGCGGTCACCGAGCGCTCCGACGCGCTCGACGCCGACGCGCTGGGCAAGGTCGAGGAGGCCGCGGGCGGCACGCTCGCCACCTACGTCTCCTCCGGTGGCAACGCCTTCGCGGGCTCGCTGCCCGCGATGGGTGCCGTTCCGGCCGCCCCCGAGCTGCCCGCGGAACTGCCCACCGAGCTGCCCGAGGCCGGCCTGCCCGCCGACCTCCCGGTCGACGTTCCTGCCACCCCGGAGCTGCCTGCCGAGCTGCCCGAGGCCGGCCTGCCGGCCAACGTTCCGGCCGAGGTCCCGGCTACCCCGGAGCTGCCGGAAGCCGAGCTGCCGACGGACCTGCCCGTCGACCTGCCGGAGCTCCCGGTTGCCAACCCGCTGCCGGACGCGGGCGAGATGCGCGGCGACTTCGAGCAGGGCGTGTCCGAGAGCCCGCTCGGCGACGTCGTCTCCGAGAGCCCGCTGGGTGAGCTGCCCGGCGCCACTGGCGATGCCCCGAGCGGCAGCGCGTCCGGTGACGCCTCCGGTGACCTGCAGATCGGCTGATAACCGACATAACGGTGTTCGCGGCCGGGCCTGTCCTGTGAGACGGGCCCGGCCGCCTTCACGTTCGAGCCGGGAACCGGCACACTCTCCGGGGTGATGGCAGCTCCATGGATCGACGTCCTGGACGAGACCATCCGGACGTGCGCCGCGCACGAGCGTCCGGACCTCGTCCAATGGCTCCACGGCCGTCGCTCGCAGTTGCTCGACTCCACTCTGCGGGTCCTCGTTTTCGGCGAGTCCGGTCAGGGCAAGAGCGAATTGGTCAACGCGCTCGTCAACGCACCGGTGTGTGCGGTTGGCGGCGACCGCACCACCACCGTCCCCGCATTCGTCGGGCATGCCGAGGCCCCCGCGGCCGCGCTGGTCACCGACGACCGGAAAGTGGCCACGATCGAGGCTCCACGGGGTGACCGCACCCCGGTGCCCGTCGAATCGGCGACGGCACAGGCCAACCGATCGGCCGGGACCGTCGTGCGCGCCGAGATCGGTCTGCCCCGGGCGTTGCTGGCCACTGGTCTCGCGCTGATCGACACTCCCGCGACAGCGCTCTCGGAGTTGCCGCAGGCCGATGCCGCGCTGATGATCTCCGATGCCACGAGTGAACTCTCCACGGGCGAGCTGGACCTGCTGGCCAGTGCCGTTCGTCTGTGCCCGACGGTCGTCGTGGTCCTCACCAAGATCGACCTGGTTCCCGGATGGCGGCTGGTGGCCGAACGCAATCGGGCCAAACTCGTCCGGGGTGGGCTACCCGCAACGCTGATCCCGGTTTCCGCATCGTTGCGGCTCGCGGCAGCACGCGCGGGCGACAACACGCTCAACGAGGAGTCCGGATTCGGGGAACTCGTCCGGTTTCTCCATCGCGATCTGCTGGGCCGCGCGGACGCGCTGGCAGGACGTTCGGTGTCCGCGGCGACCGGCGTCGCCGTGGACCAGTTGATTTCCTCGGTGCGCGCCGAGTACGGCGCGGCGTCGAAGAACGACACCGACGAGCTGACGAAACGCTGGCGGGCTGCGGGGCGCAGGCTCGAGGAGCTGCAGCGGGAGTCGACGCGGTGGCAGACGCTCCTCAGTGACGAGGTGGCCGACCTGATGTCCGATGTGGAGTTCGACCTACGGGACAGGACACGCCGGATCCTGCGCGAAGCGGACGAGTACTTCGAGGCGGCGGACCCGGCCAAGTCCTGGTCCGACTTCGAGGAATGGCTGCGCGACAACCTCAAGTCCGTCGCCGAGACGAATTCCGGGTGGTTGCTCGACCGTTTCGACTGGATCGCCAGGAAACTGGCCCTCGAGGTCGCGCCGCACGGCACCGGTGTGCTGCCCGACTCGATCTCGCGCGACGGCGCACATGACCACATCGGCACTCTGCGAATGCCGAATGTGGAGCGGTTCGGGGTGGGGCAGAAGCTCTTTGTCGGGATGCGGGGGTCCTACAGCGGACTGCTGATGTTCGGTCTCGCCACCACACTCGCGGGAATGCCACTGATCAACCCGATCTCGATCGGGGCAGGCGCGGCCTTCGGTGCGAAGAGCGTGTTCGAGGAGCGCGGGAACCGGCTCAAGCGCAGGCAGGCAGCGGCGCGAACCGCCGCACATCGCTATGTCGACGACTTCTTCCTGCGCTACGGCAAGCACAGCAAGGACACCTCGCGCCTGATCCATCGAGCGCTGCGCGACCGCTTCACCGGTTACGCACAGGAACTCCGCGCCGAGATCACCGAGTCGGCGAAGGAGATCAAGGAGGTCATCGACGCCGAAACCGCGCGGCGCACCGCCCGTGCCCACGAACTCAAGCGCGGCATGGACGAACTGACGGCACTGCGGACCAGGGTGCGTGCTCTCGACCCGACCGGCGCTCGGGTGATGACGCCGCGGCGCGAGCTGACGGCGTGATGTCGAACGACCGGCTGGAGGAACAGACCCGGGCGTTGCTCGACAGGGCGATGGACGCCTACCGGGACAGTCCGCGCGCGCTCGCCTGGCTGCGCGCACACGTCGCCAGGTTCGACGAGCCGGTCCGCATCGCCGTGGTCGGGCCCCGGTCTGCCGGGAAGTCCACTTTGGTCAATGCGATCGCCGGTGAGCAGATCGCGCCAGTGCGGGCTGGTGGTTCCCCGCTCTGCTGGTACCGGGCCGCGACGGGAGGTACGGAATCGTCCGCCTTCGCTTTCCCACAGGGCGGGCGGCCCGTGGAGCTGCCGCTGAATCGGCAGGACAAGCGGTTGCAGGTCGACACCGCGATGCTCGACGGGCTACGGATCGACCGGGTCGAGATGTCCTGGCCGAACCGCGCGCTGCGTGAGCTGACGCTCATCGACACTCCGGCGCTGGACAACCCGGTACTGGACGGGACCGCGCTCGAAGGGGAGACGGACGACAGCGGGCTCGCGCAGGCCGTGGAGCGGATCTACTCCGAATCCGATGCCGTGCTGTATCTGCTGCCGCGTCCGCACTACGGCGATCTGGGGTTTCTCAGGGCGGTCCAGGAACATCCCATCGCAAGGGCCGCACCGATCAACATGCTGGCTGTCGTCTCCCGGGCGGACGAACTCGGCGGTGGCAGGGTGGACGCGCTGATCTCGGCGCGCCAGGTGGCACGCAGGCATCGCCGCGAGGCGGAGATCGGTGGACTGTGCCAGGACGTGGTGGCAATGTCGGGCATGCTCGCCTCCGCGGGCAGGACGTTGCGCGAGCCGGAGTTCGACGCGTTCGCCGAACTCGCTCGTCTGCCCAAAAAGGACCTGGAGCCGTATCTGCTCTCTGTGGACCGGTTCGCGGGCGCAGCCGTGCCCGGCCCGGTTCCCGCGGACTTCAGAATGGCGCTGCTGACCCGATTCGGGCTGTTCGGTGTCCGGCTCGCGCTCACCCTGCTGCGGCGCGGGTCCACGACGTTGCCCGCGCTGGCGGCCGAGCTCGTGCAGCGCAGCGGTCTCGGCGAGCTACGGGACGCGATCGACAGCTCCTTCGTCGAACGCAGGCCGGTGCTGAAGGTGCGCTCCGCGCTCATCGCACTGGAGGTCGTGTTGCGGATGGAGCCACGTCCGGCGGCAGCGGCACTCGCGGGCGAACTCGAGTGTGTCGTGGCAGGTGCGCACGAGTTCCGCGAGCTGCGGCTGCTGGCCGCACTGCGCGGCGGGCGTGCCGCGCTGCCGGACGAGTTGCGCACGGAAGCCCTTCGTCTACTCGGTGACGGTGGCGCGGCGACAGCGGAACGTTTCGCCCTCGAACCGGGGATCGACCCGCGGCCCGTGGCGTTCGACGCGCTGCGGCGGTGGCGGGCGCACGCGGAGGACCAGAGCCTCTCGGCGGCCGCACGCAGGGCCGCGGCGGTGGTCGCACGTAGCTGTGAGGGTGTCGTCGCCATGCCGGTGGATGCCTGACAACTCAGCCCAGCAACTGGGCAGAGTTGACCGAAGGGCATCCGGTGAGTGAGTATCAGGGCATGCCACTTCTCCGGGAACACTCTGTTGTCCCGCGGCTGCACCGCGTTTCGCGGTCGGCCGGAGTCGGCGTAGTCGCCTTGCTGCTGCGCCGCGGCCGTCTCGGTTCCCCGCCGAACTGAATTCAGCGCGTAGTCGTCGCCGGACGGCCATGCGCGCTCACGGGAACCAATCGGCTCATCAGAGAAGTAGAGGAAATCCAGCGTGACCATCGAACTGTCGTCCCGCCCTGCCCTGCGCGCCGCCCGCGTGCCCGCCGACGGCATCCTGGAAGGCCCCCGTGTGCTGCGGCGCCTGCCCGAAGGCGTCGAGTCCCGGCCGTACGAACTGTTCGACCTGCGCCCGCTCGGCAGGGTGATCGGCGCTGAGATCGAGGGCGTCGACCTCGGCGAGCCGCTGCGGCCGGAACTGCGCGCGGAACTGAACAGGGCACTGCTGGAGTGGAAGGTGCTGTTCTTCCGTGACCAGCGGATCACCTCGGAGCAGCAGCGCGCGTTCGCCCGGAACTGGGGCGGTCTGGAGACCAACCCGTTCATCCCCGTCGGCGACGACGAGCATGTGACGCGCTTCGCCAGGGGCGGCTCGATGCCTGCCTTCGAGAACATCTGGCATACCGACGTCACATTCCGTCCGAGCCCTGCGCTGGGGTCGGTCCTCCGGTTGGTGCAGGTCCCGCCCGTCGGCGGCGACACCATGTGGGCGGACATGGCCGCCGCCTACGACAACCTCCCCGAGGATGTGCGGCAGCGGATCGACGGGCTGAGTGCGATGCACGACTTCATCCCCGGCTTCGACCGCTTCAGTGATCACGACGAGCTTGCCAGGTGGCAGGAGGAATTCCCGCCGGCCGAGCACCCGGTCGTGCGCACGCACCCGGAGACCGGGCGCCGGACGTTGTTCGTGAACCAGGCGTTCACCACACATATCGTCGGCCTGGACCGCGCCGAGAGCGACCGGTTGCTGCACCTGTTGTTCACCCAGGCCCATGTGCCGGAGTTCCAGGTCCGGTTCCAGTGGCGCGAGAACTCGGTGGCGTTCTGGGACAACCGCGCGACCCAGCACTACGCCGTCAACGACTACCACCCGCACCCCCGGGTAGCCGAACGCGTAGCCATCGCGGGAGACCAGCCCTTCTAACTCACCTCCCCATGTAGTTGGAGCGTCTGCAAGTACCACCAAGCAAGATCCACATCGCTCCTTTCCGCATCCAACCGGCGGCCAGATTCCCAGCGCGGCGTACCCGATTCGCGCCAAGCGGCGCATGAGGTTCCGCAGGCCGCGTTCCTGTGCCGGCGGTTGGTAGCGGCTAGGGCACATGTTGACCTTGCTTGGGCGTACTTGCAGACGTACCAAAGAAGGTGACCGGAGGCTGGGTGGGTGAACTGTTACTAACAGTTGCCGGATTGTCTTCATTCTCCTCACTTGTTCGGGGGACGATTCCACGACCGGACAATCGAGGAGGACGGAACGTGACAAGACGTTCACGAGTATTGGGGCGAAGAGTTGGTGCGGCCACCGCCGCAGTCGCGATCGGGCTCGGCCCACTGGTCACCGCGCCGGTCGCCACCGCCGCCCCGAGCACCGGCGCACTGATCGCGGAGGTCTACGGCGGCGGCGGGAACTCCGGCGCCGAACTGACCAACGACTTCGTCGAACTCGCCACGGCAGGCAGCGCCGCTGCCTCCCTCGACGGTTTCAGCGTGCAGTACCTACCCGCCTCGCCCAGCGCGAGCAGCCGCTGGCAGAGCACGGCACTGACCGGTGCGGTCGAACCCGATGCGCGCTACCTCGTCGCGCAGGGCAAGGGCGCGGGCGGAACCGTGCCCCTGCCTGCTCCGGACGCGGCGGGCAATATCGCCATGTCCGCCTCGGCGGGCACGGTCGCGCTCGTCGACGGCACCGAACCGCTGACCTGCCGCACCGCCGCGGACTGCGCGGCGGACAGCCGCATCGTCGACCTCGTCGGCTATGGGGGCGCCGTGGTCAGGGAGACCTCGCCCGCTCCCGGTATCGGCAACACGACCTCGGTCTCGCGGCTGACGCTGACCGACACCGACTCCAACGCCGCAGACTTCACCGAGGGCGCGCCCAGCCCGACCAACACCGCGGGCGAGACCCCTGGAGACGGCGGGAGCCCGGAGCCCGAGCCGCCGACCACCGTGCGTATCCACGACATCCAGGGCACCACCCGGATCTCGCCGCTGGCCGGCGAGCGGGTCGGGGTGACCGGCGTGGTGACCACGACCAGGACCTTCGGCTCGCGGGGATTCTGGCTGCAGGACCCCGAGGGCGACGACGATCCGCGCACCAGCGAAGGAATCTTCGTCTACACCGGGTCCACCGTCCCCGACGTCGCCCCAGGAGACGAGGTGACCGTCACCGCGACGGTCAAGGAGTACTACCCGGACAACCCGTCCAGCTCGAAGTACCAGTCGCTGACCGAACTCACCGACGCGCGGTGGACGGTGGCGTCGAGTGGAAACCCGGTTCCCGAGCCGACGGTCATCAACCCGGACACCCTGCCGGACGAGCTGGTGGCCCAGCCCGGTGGCAACATCGAGCCGCTGCCCCTCGAGCCTGGCCGCTACTCCCTGGACTTCTGGGAGGCTCACGAGAGTGAGCTGATCAGCATCAGCGATGCCAGGGTCGTCGGGCCGAGCAGTAAGTACAACGAGTTGTACGTGACGACGAAGCCGAAGCAGAACCCTTCGGTGCGCGGCGGGACGGTCTACCTCGGTTACGACCGGCCGAACACCGGCATCCTGAAGATCGAGTCGCTGATCCCGTTCGCCGAGCGGCCCTTCCCGCAGGCCGACACCGGTGACGCGCTGACCGGGCTGACCTCCGGTCCGGTGGAGTACGACAGCTTCGGCGGGTACACCCTCTTCGCCTCCGTACTCGGTGAGGTCAAGGACAACGGGCTGGTCAGAGAGGTCACCAGGGCACAGCGCGGTGGCGAACTGGCGATCGCCACCTACAACGTGGAGAACCTCTCCGCGGCGAACGAGCAGGCGAAGTTCGACCAGCTCGCCCGCGGTGTCGTGGAGAATCTCGCCTCGCCGGACATCGTGACCCTGGAGGAGATCCAGGACAACAACGGCCCGGACGGCCGGGGTGACGGGGTGGTGGCTGCCGACGAGACGATGGGTCGTTTTGTCGACGCCATTGTCGCGGCAGGCGGGCCCAGGTACGAGTGGCGCCAGATCGACCCGCAGGACCTGAGCGACGGCGGTCAGCCCGGCGGCAACATCCGGGTGGGCTTCCTGTTCAACCCCGAACGAGTGTCGTTTGTGGACCGGCCAGGTGGGGACGCCGTGACCCCTGTCGAGGTGACTCGCGAACGGGGCAGGGCGAAGCTGTCGGTCTCGCCGGGCCGCATCGACCCCGGTAACGCGGCATGGGAGGACAGCCGTAAGTCGCTGGCCGGCGAGTTCGTTTTCTGTGGCCGCACGGTGTTCGTGGTGGCGAACCACTTCGCCTCGAAGGGCGGTGACCAGCCGACGCACGGCCGGTTCCAGCCGCCGAACCGCGGCTCCGAGGAGCAGCGGGTGGCGCAGGCGCAGGTCGTGCGCGGATTTGTCGATGACGTGCTGGCCGCAGACCCGAGGGCGAACGTGGTCGTCGCGGGAGACATCAACGACTACTCGTTCTCCCCGACCGTGCGGACCCTGACCGAGGGCGGTGCGCTGACCGCGCTGATCGACACCCTGCCCGAGGCCGATCGGTACAGCTACGTGTTCGAGGGCAACTCTCAGGTACTCGACCACGTGCTGATCTCCGGCGCTCCCCGCGGTGTGGACTATGACGTGGTGCACATCAACGCCGAGTTCGCCGAGCAGGCCAGTGACCACGATCCGCAGCTCGTCCGGTTCCTGCCGGGGACCGGAAACCCGGCCCTGGACGAGGTCAACGAGTTGCTCGACCGGCTGGAGCAGATCTTCGGCCCTCGCTGAGCCACGGTCAGGCTCCACAGGTGACACATGAGGGGCGGGTGCGGCGCTGGTAGGCCAGCGCCGCACCCGCCAGCCCAAGACCCCAGAGCAGGTAGGCGGGCACCGAAACCCAGAAGAAGGCCTCCGGCAGTACCAGTTCGCCGGAGGGCGGGAACGGGTCGCGTCCCCGCAGCCGCTCGGCCACCATCATCAGCAACATCAGTCCGAAGTAGACCACGAGTCCGCCGGCGATTCCGATGCCCGGGCCGAGCACCAGCCAACGGGGAACCCGCCGCCCGGCCAGCGCGGGTACCCACCTCGGCCAGATACGTCCCCACGAGTGCACGAGCGCGAGGGGCAGCAAGGTGCCCCCGAGGACGAACCCCACCTCGAAAAGGACCACCGAGAAGCCGTTGCCCAGCGGCGTCTCGCCGAGTCCGACGACCAGTTGCGCGCCAATCCTCACGAGGCAGCCCGCAACCGAGAGATATGCGGCCCAGTACGCCCACGACGGGATACCGGCAGGGTCCGTGGACGAGTTCCGCCCGCAGGCCGGACAGCCGGAGACGGTCGCCCGCCGATACGCCAGCGCCGCCAGAGCGAGCAGTACCGCTGTGCCTGCCGCTGCTGCCCGGCTCAGTGCCCCGAGCGGATAGAAGGGAATCTCCAGTCCTGGCAGGATTCCGCCGACCACGTCGAGCAGTAGCATCGCACTGGCACCGAGCAGCGCGACACTGATCGCCACGGCGAGTACCAGTAGTGCGTTACGTGTCCCGCCGGTCAACCGCAGCGTGGCCAATGAGCAGGCGACCAGTGCTGCCAAGGCGCACAGCCCGATCGCGCCCCAGGCGGTGAAGCCGATGAGATCGTCACCGCGTGCGGACAGCTCCTCGGGGCGGCCAGTGAACTGCCAGTAGATCCGTAGCGCTCCATAGAGGACGGCGAGCGCGAGTGCGGCCACCGCGAACGGTTTCGCACGCTGCGCCTGCCCGCCCCGGTCAGGGGCTACGGCTGCGGTGTCCTCACACGTTTGGCTCTTCATGGACGAAAGCCTGCCGGACGAGCCCGTCGTGCGGGTCACCGCTGCGGTGGACCCGGCTCCCCCGTGCGAGGGAGAAACTCAGCGGGCGCGCCAGCCCAGGTTCAAAATCGCCTGGTTCAGCTCGTGATAGGCGGGCCGAACGTCCTCCAGGTACCGGCTCAGCCATTCCCCGCGCGCCGAGGTCACCGGCTCGGGCGGTGCTCCGGCCTCCAGCCAGGACACCCTGGACACGTTGTCCACCGCCATCCGCCACCAGCGGTTCGCCCGTTCCGCGGTGCTCTGCTCGCGTTGGGTGGCTCGGTCGATCTCGGTTACCGCACCGGCTATCGCACCGTCGAGTTCCTCGGTCCTCGCCAGTTCCCAGGACCGCAGGTCGTCGGCGGACTTGCGGGCCAGCGCGACGATCTCCTTGTACCGCACGGCCGCGGTCGGTTCGTCAGGCATGTGCGTCCTCCTCCGTCTCCTGCCGATGGAACGGAATGATCACTTCGGGCGACGCGTGTGTGCTGCGGTCGAAGAACAGCGCCCTGCCCGGCCGGGGTGACCAGTGCACCACCTGCCCGGCGGAGAACGGGCTGAGTTCGTTGCCCTGTACGTCCAGCGCGGCCCACGCACCGATGTCGTCGGTGCCGCCGAACCCGAGCGTGTCCTTCAGCCTTGCCGTCCCGCGCCACCAGCCCAGTACGTGCAGGCCGTTCGACGGTCCCTGCTTGAGCAGCACCCGCAACTGGTCGAGTCCGCTCTGCTGGCCCGGCGCCTTCTGCTCCAGTGCGGGCAGTGCCGCGTCCGCACCGTAGAGCACAAGCATCCTGCGTACGGCGGCCGATTCGAGTTCACCCGCGAGCGCACCCACTCTGGCAGGCAGCTCGGAAGCGGGAACGACCTCTACCTTGTGCCCGGCGGTGGCGAGCCAGTCGGCGAGCTCGTTCACCGCCCGATCGCACGACTCCACCATGCACGCCAGCACGAACTCCACTTCGCCCTGCCGGAACTGCTTCGCCAGCGACCGGGTTGCCGAGTCCAGAATGGACACCGCTTCCTTCGTCGCGGTCCCGAGTACGGCGACATTACGCCCCGGCGCCCCCGTCAGCTCGACACCCTGCGCGACCTCGGCGACGTCGATCGACTGTCCGAGCAGTGCCTGCGGGCGCGCCACCGGCACGAGCGAGGTGAACGCCGTGGCTTCTTCCAGCAGGGGCGCGTGTGCCCCGTCGAAGAGCCGCGGCTGTTGGTGTCCGCTGGCGTAGCGCTCCCACAGCCGCTGCTGCAGCCCTGGAAAGACACCCTTCGCGCTCGCGTCGGGTACGTGCGCGAGCTGGTTGCCGTGTGCGACGCCGGAGTCGTGGTTGATCACCGCATGCCAGCGGGGCGCGGCGACCGCCGCCTGGTTGGCCTCGGCCAGCACCCGGCGAGCCTTGGGCATCGCGATCCGTAGTGTGCACTGCTCGAACACCGCCGGCTTGCCCCAGAACGCCTCGATCCCGGCGACGTCCTGACTGGCCAGCACCAGGTGGATACCCTGCGAACGGCCACGGCGGGCGATGTCCTCCAGCAGTGAGGTCGCGAGCGCGGTGACCGTGTCCCGCCCGGCGAACAGGTACTGGAACTCGTCGATGACCGCGACGATGCGCGGCCAGTGCCCCTCCGGATCCTGTTCGCGCAGCTCGGCCAGGTTGGTCACCTCATGGTCCTTGGCGGCGGCGGAGCGTCTGCGCAGCTCGTCGGCGAGGAACCGCAGCAGCGCCAGCCCGAACTCGCGGTCGGTGTTCACGTTCACGCCGACCAGCCGAGCGTGCGGCAGCCAGCTCGCGTCCTTGCGCCCGGGAGCCAGGCCCGCGAAGGAGACACCTTCCTTGAAATCCAGCAGGTACAGCGCGAGTTCGCCGGGAGAGTAGCGGGCCGTGAGGCTGCCGAGCATGGCGTAGAGGAAGTTCGTCTTGCCGGATCCGCTCGGCCCGCCGATCAGCACGTGCGGGCTGGCGTCTCCGATCACGACCTCGACCGCCTCGCCCTCGTGGAAGCCCACCGGCGCCCGTAGTTCCCGCCCCGAGTGCTCCTGACCGAGTTCGGCCGGCAGCAGGTCGGCGAACGACCGAGGGCCACCCTGCTTGGCGATCAGGGCCTCGGCGATCCTGGCGGTCGCGCGGTTCACCTGGCCGCCGGGCAGCGGGGGATCCAGGCTGACCACGAGGTCGGTACCCGTCATGCTGCAGATGGCGCGCCGCTCGTCGATCAGGCTGATCGACTCCACCGAGCCGCCGAGCGCGGTCGGCACATCCACCAGAACGAGTGAGATCCCGGCGGCGAGTGCCCCGCTCGCCACGCGCTTGAGATCGCGCAACTGCTCGGGTGGCAGCGTCTCGCCGTTGCCGTAGAGCACGGCGACCCGCCACGGCTCGACCCGCTTCCCGGTGGCCTTGCGCATCGCCTGCAGTGACGTGTGCCCCGCCTGCATCGTGTAGGCGTGGATCCGGCGGATGTGCCCTGCCAGCTCATCGAGCAGGTCGACCAGCCGGGTGGGATCGTGCACGGTCAGCGCGCTGGTGCGGCCGAGCGAGTAGAAGTTCGGCAGGACCGCGGTGAGCTGCCCGACGTCCCACAGGTGCACCCGCACGGAGCCCGGTTCGAAGGTGCTGAGCACCCTGGCCAGCAGGTTCTCGACCAGTGCGTCGACGCTTGCCCGTGGCTGCGTTGTCGCGCTCGGAGGTGCCGAGGTGATGCTGATGTGCGACTCGCCGAGCAGTGGAACGGCGACGTCGAAGGTCAGCTCGACCCCCGGCGTGCGGCCCGCGTTGGATCCGTCCACCGTGGCAGAGCCGATCCGCCACAGCTCGGGTGTCGTGACTCCGCTGTAGCTGCCCACGCGGCCGAGCCAGTCACCCGGCGGCCTGCCTGCTGGACCTGGTGCGCTCGCCGCCACCAGTTCACGCAGCCGGTTCGGGCCATCTCCCCATTCGGTGTAGAACTGCCTGCGCACCGTGTCGAGCCAGGGCAGCACACCGGCCATGGCCGGGTCGCGAGCCTGCTCGGCGATCGCCGGATCCCCCGCCGACCTGTCGATCCCCGCGCGGACGATGCGCTGCTCCAGCTCGAGCTTCGCGAGTTCGGTCTCGGCGTTGATCCTGGCGTTGGCCGCCGAGCCGAGCGCGAGGCCGAGTTGGTGGCGCAACTGGTCGAGTGCGGTGACCACCCGTGCCCGTTGTTCGTTGGCCTTCCTGCCCATCAGACCATCTCCAAGGCCACGCCGGCTAAAGGCGTGCTTCGTAGCGGTTCAGCAGGTCATCGGCGCTGATCAGCCGATCGTCGAAGGTGTCGATGTGGTCGAGTGCCTGTGCCAGCTGCGGTGGTAGCCACGGCTGGGCCTGTGCCTGGGCGTCGACCAGTGCCCGGCGCGAATCCTCCAGCAGCTCACGCGCCCGGTCGGTATGCGCGCGAGCGTCGGTGAGCCTGCCGTGCACCGTGGCGAGCAGCTGGTGCAGCTGGTCCAGAGACATCGATTTCTAAAGCCTGGCGGAGTACGAGTCGGCCGAGGAGATACAGGCCTGGATGGTGCTCTGCGTGCCGTTGATCCCCTGAAGGGCCTCGGCCAGCAGTCCGTGAGCCTGGTTCACCTCCTCCTGGGTGCTACCCGTGGTGGCCGAGGCCAGCGACTGCTGTGCCTCCTCGAGGGACTGTGCGGCCTGCTGCAGGGCGGCGATGCTGGCGGAAGCCTTCTCGTTCGCGAGGGCGATCCCCGCGCGGATCTCTTCCACTCCGGGCATGGGTCGTGCTCCTTGAAAGGTGTGGTGTCGGCGTTACAAACTTAGCGTTACCGGCCGACTCCGGACAGATGCAGGTGGGGTAGAGAAACATCGATCGGGTGACCATCGGTGAGGGTTGGATCGGGGCGGGTGTTCCCGTGCTGCCCGTTGCTGCCAGTCATACCCCTGAAACAAGGCGAGCGGCGTATGTCCGCGTTGTGCGTGGACATACGCCGCCAGCCGATGGCGGAGGATACGGGATTCGAACCCGTGAGGGCTTTTACACCCAACACGATTTCCAATCGTGCGCCTTAGGCCGCTCGGCCAATCCTCCGCCGAAGAGGCTACCGGATGCCTTGAGGACCAGGGGATACGGGGTGTGAGCAGCGGTTGGAACCAGATCAGGCGGTGTCGGTGGGCACACCGAGTTCCGGTATCCGGGGCCCGTAGCGCGCCAGCAGTCCGGCGTTGCGCTCGTCGCCGCCGGGCACGTTCGAACTCGTCCACAGCGGAAGCTCGAGCCCCTCGGCCGTGGCGAGGTCGTCGAGTTCGGCGAGTACCAGCGTCCACAGATAGGCGCCGAGGACGGTGGAGACCGCGCCTGTCCTGGCGGCCGGCGCGGGGTAGACGACGTCTCCTGGTGGCACGGCCGTGTCCAGCACGACGGTGGCATGGTCGGCGATCCGGCTGCCGGAGCGGTCATTCGCCTGCGCCGAGGCGGCCAGCGAGGTCACCGCGATCACCGGCACTCCGAGCGTGGCGGCCTCCGCGGCGATCTCGACCGGGTACGGATTTCGCCCACTTGTGGAGAACACGACCACCACGTCATGCGGCTGCGGGGCGGCGGCATGCAGGATCGCCGCGCCGCGGCCGGGCTCTCGTTCGGCCTTCGTGCTCGGCACCGCACCCGCCAGCGGCAGTACCGGCGTCTCCCAGAGCGGCCTCACCGGTGCGAGGCCACCCGCACGGTAGAACGTCTCGCACACCATGGCGAGGGAGTGGCCAGCTCCCGCGGTGTGGATGATGCCGTCCCCGCGGATGGTTCTGAGCAGTAGCGCCGCGGCGTCGGTGACGGGGCCGGTTCGTGCGAGGTCCACCTCATCGAGTAGTTCGCGGACTCGCTTCCCGGCACTCTCGGCCATCGACAGGCGCCTCCTTCGTCTCGGGTGGCCACAGTGGACGGTTGTCGACCGCGCCGCTCGCAACGTTAGAGAGCGCCTCGTGATTTGTCCAGACCAATTGTCCGAAAGTCCTTCCGGCGTACGCGCAGGCATTCGACGGTCAGGTGTGCGAGTCCGAGTGTCGCGAAAATCCCGGCGAGCGTGAGATGTACGCCGTTTCGCGCGTTCAGCAGCCAAAGCACCAGCCAGATAGCGGTGCACGCGAAGTAGACGCCGGTGCAGAAGAACACCAGCCGTGGCAGGCGTGGCAGATAACGCCACAGCTGCCGCCCGTTTGTGGCAGCGGTCACCCTGCCCATGGGTTCCTCCTCTGTGCGTCCGTCATATCGGCGGTGCACAGCAAATGGTTACGCGGGAACCGGCGCAGAGGCTGGCGGCCGAGTGGTCACTCGGCTGACGCGGCGGGGTCCAGCATGCTCGCCGCGAGTCCCTGCGGCAGCGGAGCGTCGGGATCCACGTCGACCCCGCGTTCGGCGAGGAAGTCCGCGATCAGGGTCCAGATTCCACGTACGAGCGCGGCGCCGAACTCCTCCGCCGTGAGGCACTCGGGTTTGGCCAGCCATCGCCCGATCGCGGCCTCGGCGAAGGCGACGACACCGAAGGCGAGCGGTCCGGTGCCGCGTACATCGCGGCCTGCCAGTTCCAGCACGGTCCGCAACAGTTTGCTCAGCCGTACGGCCAAGGTGCCGGTGAAGTCGGTCAGGGCGTCCGCCCGGTCCTGTGTGCCACCCGGGCGGCTGCCCGCGGAGTGTCTGGCGAGGTAGCGATACAGCGCGGAATGCTCGGTGAGCCAGTGAACGATGGTGTCCACCACCGAGGTGATCAACTCGACCGGCGAGCGGCCGCCGTGCCAGATCGGCGTGAGGTCGTCGGTGAGGCGCTCGAGTATGCGACGGCAGACCGCCTGCTGCAGATCGGCCTTGCCGTCGAAATGCCGGTACAACCGGGGCCGGGGTACGCCTGCGTGTGCCGCGATCTGTTCCGTGAGCACTTCGGGACCGTGCTCCTCGACAGCCGCGATCGCGGCTTCGACGAACTCCGCGCGCCTGCGTTCCCGCTGGCCTTCCCAGCGCGCGGCGCGCCCGTCCTTGACCGGATTCGCTCGTTCGGGCATCAGCCGAACCTACCTCTCCCGGCCCTGGTTCGCTCCGAATTCGCCGGTCAGCGGGGTCTCCACACAAGCCGGGTGAGTGCGGCCGCGACCGCGACGACCGGATGTGTCCGCCGTTGCTTGCTCCGTGTGTCCGGCGCGGTCTCGGGCATGGCCTGGTAGGCGGCCAGATGCGTGAGGGTGCGCATGGTGCGTGGGGCGAGCCGGTCGGCCAGTTCGGCAGCGGTCCCCGCGGGCAGGTTCAGCACCTCGCGGCGGGTTCGCAGGGCCCGCACGACCAGATCCGCGGCCTGTTCCGCGCTCAGCGAGCGCACCCTGCGGTAGACCTTCGCGCTCGGCGCGCTCATGGCGGTCCGCACCAATGGCAACCGGACAGAGCTGAACGTGATCCCTTCGGCGAGCAGGTCCCTGCCCGCCACCTTGCCGAACTCGTCCAGCGCGGCCTTCGACGAGAGGTATGCGGAGAACCGAGGGGTGTGGTTCTGCAGGCCCTGCGTGGTGACATTGACGACGTGGCCGAAGCGCTGCTCGATCATCGAGGGCAGCAATGCCAGCGTCAGGCGCAGTGGGGCGAAATAGTTCAGGGCCATCGTGCGCTCGTAGTCGTGGATGCGATCGGTGGACATCGCGACCGACCGGCGAATGGACCGGCCCGCGTTGTTGACCAGCAGGTCAACCGGCCCGTGCTCGGCGAGGATCCGCTTGACCGCGGCGTCGACCGCTTCGGCGTCCGTGAGATCGCAGGGGTAGGCCATGGCGGTGCCGCCGGTGGCCGTGATCTCCGCGCGGACGGACTCGAGTTCCTCGCCGCGCCGTGCGACCAGCAGCACGGTCGCGCCCTGCCGGGCGACCGCGACGGCCACGGCCCTGCCGATGCCCGCCGATGCCCCGGTGATCAACGCGGTCCTCCCGCGGATCGGCTGTCCGCGCCGTGCTCTGTCCACATCGAGGTTGTCGGCCCAGTATCGGTAGAGCTGACCCGCGTACTCCCGCAGCGGCGGGCACCGGAGCCCCGAACCGGCCAGCGCGTCGCGCGTGGCGGTGGTGTCGAACTCCACCGGTGTGCTGAGTACCGGTAGCACCTCCGCGGGAATGCCGATTTCGCTGATCACCGCCGCGGTCGCCTTCAGGCGCAGCGGTTGTCTGCCCGTGCCGGTGAGCGCACGCCCTGAACGGCGCAGCCCTGCCGAGAGGTCGAAGGGCAGTGTCGTCACCACCTTCGGGCCGCCTGCTGCGGCGGCGAACACGTTGTACACCTCGGTCAGCGATTGTGACCGAGGGGACGCGAGGTGGTAGGTGGCACCGGAATCCGCATCGGTGTGCATCAGATGTTCCATCGCGTCGACCACGTAATCGACAGGGACGATGTTGCTGGAGCCGAGGCGAGGTGCGACCAGCGGCAGGCGGGACGGCAGTCCGGCGAGTTTCGCGAAGGTGGGGAAGAAGTAGTAAGGACCGTCCACTTTGTCCATCTCGCCGGTTACGGAATCGCCGACCACCGCGGCTGGCCGGTACACGCGGTAGGCGACCTCGGACTGATCGCGCACCAGCTTCTCGGCCGCGAACTTCGTCGCGTGGTACGAGGTCGGCAGTCGCTGGCCGAGATCGAAGTCCTGTTCGGTGAACCGCCCGTGGTGCTCGCCCGCGACGGCGATGGAGGACACGTGATGCAGCCATCTCGCCCTTGCCCGCTTGGCGAAGGCGATGACGTTTGCGGTGCCGAGGACGTTGGCGTTCTCGTTGTCCTTCGGATCCGCGGTCAGGTCGTAGACGGCCCCGAGGTGGACGACGTGATCGAGTGGAATCCGCAGCGTCGCGGGGTCGACGCCGAGTTCGTCGGCGGTGAGGTCGCCGACGACCGGGACGACGAGTTCGGAATTCGGCCACTGCTCGGTCAGTTCGGACAGCCGGTGCCGCGATCGTTCGCGCACCAGGACGTACACCGCCTCGCAGCCCGGACGATCCAGCAGCCTGCCGATCAGCCTGCGGCCGAGGAACCCGGTTCCGCCCGTCACGAAGTAGCTGCCCACGTTCGCCTCCCTGCTCGCACGCCTGCCGATCCCGGCAGTGTAGCAAGTGTGTGGAACTTTGCGTATCACTAACTTTGCGGCTCGGCATACGGACCCAACTATTCGCCAAATTCACGCGAATCGAGTTCGGTGAAATTGTGGTTACTGCGCGATTCGGAGTATCGGCGGTGAATTCCGGTGAAAAGGTGCCATCGGAACATGGTCGAGGCGGCTGCGGTAGAGCTAGTGTCGCACTTGCCATGCGGGCAGGCGGGCTCCGGCCGAAGCCCAGTGGACCGCATTGTGCACGACCTTCCGATTTCCGTTTGTTTTTGTGACAGCGAAGGCGAATCGCATTCTTCGAGAGGACATTCATGTCTCGTTCCCTGCGAAAGAACTCCATGGCGCTCGTTTCTGCCGCCGCTGTGGCGAGTGGCCTCCTGATGGGTACGGAGGCCGCCGTCGCCGCGCAGCCCCAGGGTGATCGCACCGTCGACTATCGGGGGTACTCGGTGCGGCTGCCCGCGGGCTGGTCGGTGGTGGACCTGGCAGCGAGCCCCGGAACCTGTGTCCGGTTCGACAGCCCGACGGTCTACCTCGGCCGCCCCGGCGACCAGTCCGGCTGCGCCGGAGCCACGGTCGGCAGGGCCGCGAGCCTGCTCCTGCAACCGCTTGACGCCTCCGCGCTCGCGGCCGCTGAGGGCGCGCCCGTGCGGACCGAACCGGGCAGTGCGCTGCCGCCAGACGCGGAACTGGATCCCGGCCGGCCCAGCTGGCGCGACGGCAGCTTCGAACTCGCCGTCGACGACGCCGGTGTACTCGCGACGGCGGTCCACAACGGAACCGACGCCGCCGGGGTCGTCGCGGTGCTGAGATCCGCGGTCCTCACCGATGGCGCGCGCCCCTCCGCGATGCGAGTTCCGCAGGCGGCCGGGGACGTCGACGCGGCGGCGGTCACCGCCCAGCCTGGCACGTACAAGGGCAAGGGGTTCGACGCCTGCGCCGCGCCGTCGAGTTCGGCGATGGACGCCTGGCTGTCATCCTCCTACCGGGCGATCGGCGTCTACACCAGCGGCAGCAGCAGGGCCTGTGGTCAGGGCAACCTGACCGCGAGCTGGGTCAGCAGGCAGGTCTCCAAGGGGTGGAAGCTGACGCCGATCCACGTCGGCCCGCAAGCACCCTGCACCGACTACCGGTCCCGGTTCTCCTCGACCCCCGCCACCGCGAAGCAGCAGGGGGTCGAGCAGGCGAACATCGCGGTGGAAGCGGCGAAACGCTTGGGACTGCCCGGCGGTAGCGCCATCTACCTGGACATCGAGGCATACTCGCGAGGTGGGAGCTGTAGCGCCGCGGTGCTCTCGCACACCTCCGGCTGGACCGAACGACTACACCAGCACGGCTACCTCTCCGGCTTCTACTCCAGCGGGGCCTCCGGCATCAACGATATGAACAACCATCACGGCAGCACCAACTACACATTGCCGGATCACCTCTGGGGAGCCTGGTGGAACGGTAAGGCCGACACCGACTTCGGGCCGTACCTCGGCGCCGGGAAATGGGCGCAGGGTCAGCGGATCAAGCAGTACGCCGGTGAGGTCACCGAAACTCACGGTGGCGTGCGGATCAACATCGACCGCAATTACCTCGATGTCAAAGCGGGTACTCCACCCGAGCCCACTGTTTGTGCCACCGCGCGCCTGAGCTTCGCCAGCTATCCCGCGCTCGGCGCGGGAGCCGAGAACACGGCGGTCACCGCTGCGCAGTGCCTGCTGCGGGCCAACGGCCACGACACCGGTGGCGAGCAGCCGAGCGGCATCATGGACGAGTCCACAATGGCCGCTGTGAAGGCGTTCCAGACCAAGGTCGGGCTCCGGGCGGCAGGCACCGTGGACGCGCGGACGTGGACCGCGCTGCTCTCGGCGGGCAGTACCCCGATGCTGAACTCCGGCGATTCCGGGACCGCCGTGTCCCGGCTACAGCGCGCGCTCAACGCCGCGACCTCGGCAAAGCTCGCCGTCGACGGCCAGTTCGGTCCGAACACCACGAGTGCGGTACGGACGTACCAGTCGTCCCGTGGACTCGGTGTCGACGGCATCGTGGGGCCGAACACCTGGGCAGCGTTGCAGGCAGGCAGATGAGCGGACAGGCCTGGCGAGCTGTGAACTGCTGTCGGCACGGTTACTGACCGGCATATCTCCAGTCGGGGATACCGCGAACGGTGACCGGTATGCGATGGTTGGCGCGTGGCTGCCGAGCAGCGCGTCGCAATGGAGCGGGCCGTCGAGCGGAGCGAAGTGCTCGACGGTCTCCTTCGCGAGCGCGACGACCTGCTCGCGGTGCTCGACCGGGTGGTCGCACTGCAAGGCACGGCGCAACTGATTCGCGACACCCTCGGCACCCATTCCGGCTTCGTGGCCGATCTGGACGGGCCGGGGGAGGCGGTGATCCGGTGGCTGAGCGGTAACCGGACCGGCAACCTGCAGAACCTGCGCGTTCCCGTCGGCCAGGGGGTCGGCGGCAGGGTACTGGCGCTGGGCAAACCGGCCAGGGTCAGCGACTACGTCAGCTCACCGACGATCACTCACCAGTTCGACGCACAGGTCAGGGGAGAGGGACTCGCGGCGATGGTGGCCGTGCCGATCCTCGACCGGCAGGGCGGGAAGCCGGAGACCGTCGCGATCGCCTACGCGGCCCTGCGCGAGTCCGGCGAGTTCGGTGACGCGGCCGTACACGATCTCGAGGCAATCGCCGATCGGGCGGCCACCGCGCTGCGACTCGCCAGTGCGGCAGAGAACACAAGGGACAACGCGGTTTCCGCGGAGCGCCAGCGAATGCAGAGTGCATTGCACGACTCGGTCGGCGCACTGCTGTTCTCCATCGGCGTCCAGGTTCGCGACCTTCATCAGTCCATTCAGGACAATCCGATGCTCGACCTACGTCTGCGCAGACTGGAATCCGACGTGTCCGCCGCGTCCAGTGCCCTGCGGGAGGCATTGCTCGCGTTGTCCGAGACGAGCCCGGAACGGGCGTTGCCGGTGGAACTCGCCGAACACGCGCGGTCGTTCGAGGCTCGCTGTGGCGTTCCCGCCCGCTTCGTGCAACTGGCCTCGGTTCCGCCGATGGACGCCGAACGCACCGCGATGCTGGTAGCCGTCGCCCGGGAGGGCCTGCTGAACGTGGAGAAACACGCGTCCGCGGTTTCCGTTGTCGTGAGCATGGGACCGTGTGACGACGGGGTCCAGGTCGTGGTGGCCGATGACGGCACCGGCGAGCAGGCCGAGGCGGGAGAAGGTACGGGCATGGGAGTGCGTTCACTGGCCGAACGGGCCGCGCGGCTGGGTGGCCACGTGAGCCTGGTGCGCGACGACGACGGCGGTTGCACCCTGCGCGCCTGGCTACCACTGCCACGCCGATGACGGCCACGGTGATGGTGGTCGACGACCATCCGGTCGTCCGGGACGGGGTCACCCTGTTGCTGCGGTCGGACCCGACGTTCACGGTGGTCGGATCCGCGGAATCCGGTCGTGCGGCGATCACGCGGATCGGCGAGCTGCTGCCCGACCTCGTGCTGCTCGATCTGCGGCTGCCGGACATGCTCGCGCCGGAGGTGATCGCCGGGCTCCGGCACGTGTACGCACCGGCTCGAATCGTCGTTTTCACCGCCCACGGAGATCACCAGGGGGTCATCGCGGCGCTGGAGGCCGGGGCGAACGGCTGCCTGCTCAAAGACGTCGCCGGCACCGACCTGATCTCCGGTCTGCGCCGGGTGTTACGCGGCGAACGGGTGGTCGACCCGCGCATCCTGCCCGATGCGGGACAGCGTTCCGACGCGCTCGCCCGCAGTGGCCTGACCCGGCGTGAGTACGAGGTGATCCGGCTCGCCGCGCAGGGCAGGACGAATCCGGAGATCGCCGAGGCGACCGGGCTCACCCGCAATACCGTGAAGACGTATCTGCAGTCGGCCCTGCACAAACTCGGTGCCCGCAATCGGGTGGAGGCGATCGGAAAGGCCAGCGAGGCAGGGCTGCTGTAACTCGCGAAACTCCACTGACAGCCGAGGCGGACCAGCTTGCTGAGCGCCCCGCTGTTCCGGGTGGCGAGCAGGTGCCGGGCTGCTCTGCCACGTTCGGTGTGCAACGTGTCTACCCAGACTGATTCTGGTGTCACGTCCACCTAACCATCGCGCTTACCTCTCCAATTGGGGGTGTCCGTTTCGCGGCGGGCAGCTCAGGATTGCCGCCACTGCCACAGCCAGTGACGACAGTCACACGACCGGAGGAGGCTGCGTTGGGCTGCTTTCGCGATGTCGCCCGGAACTGGGACACACTGTGTTGAGCGTGCGAGATCTCCGGGTGCGTTATGGCCGGTCGGTCGCGGCGCTGCATGGAGTCGACCTGGACGTATCCGCCGACGGCGTGCTCGCGGTGCTCGGCAGCAACGGTGCGGGCAAGTCCACTCTGTTGCGTGCCGTTTCGGGCACTCTCCGTATGCACCGGGGAACGGTGGCCGGTGGGGAGATCCGGTACGACGACAAGCGGATCGACCGGCTGGATCCGGCGGAGATCGTCCACCTTGGAGTGGTCGGTGTGCCCGAGGGCAGGCAGATCTTCGCCCGGATGAGCGTCGAGGAGAACCTGCGTGCGGGCGGTATCGGCGCCCGATCCGCCGAGCAGCGGACCAAGGCAAGACGCCGGGTGCACGAGCTGTTCCCGGTGCTGGCCGAGCGGGGCCGCCAGCGTGCCGGGCTGCTCTCTGGCGGTGAGCAGCAGATGCTCGCGATCGGCAGGGCGCTCATGTCCAGTCCCCGGCTGCTCCTGCTGGACGAGCCGTCGCTGGGACTCGCGCCCAAGGTGGTGGAGCGCATCGGCGCCATCATCAGGGAAATCCACGCACAGGGGACCGCGGTGGTGCTGGTCGAGCAGAACGCGGTCATGGCCTTGCGGGTGGCCGACCACGCCGTCGTGCTCGAGGTCGGCACCGTCGCGTTGGCCGGACCGGCGCACGAGCTGGCCGCCAGCGAGGACGTTCAGCGGCTGTACCTCGGTGGACACGCCGAGTCGCAGGCCGCCGCGCAGCAGGACGAGGTGCTGGCGGCAGGCAGCCGAGCTGGAAAGCGCGGATTGTCGAGGTGGGCCGGATGACCGCGACCACCCACGTTCCCGAGCGGACGGACGTGCCAGAGCTGCGGGTGGAACACGTGACCTTGCGTTTCGGCGGCCTCTGCGCGCTCGACGACGTCTCGTTCACCGTGCGACCCGGTTCACTGCACGCGCTGATCGGACCGAACGGTGCGGGAAAGTCCAGTTGCTTCAACGTGATCAGTGGTGTCTACCGGGCCAGCGAGGGCTCGGTTCATCTCGGCGATGACGAGATCACCCACCTGCGGCCGCACAAGCTGGCGGGGCGCGGGGTCGGTCGCGCCTTCCAGAACACGGCCTTGTCCCCGGGGTCCACTGTGCTCGACAACGTGATGCTCGGCAGGTACGCGCTGACCAGCGGCGGCTTCATCGCGGCCGGACTGCGCTTGCCGTGGACCACCCGCACCGAACGCAGGCATACCGTGCGGGCGGCGGAGATCTGCGACTTCCTCGGTATCGGCGGGGTGCTGCACACTCCGGTAGGGGCACTGCCCTACGGCGAGGCCAAGCGGGTGGACATCGCCCGTGCGCTGGCTGTGGAACCGACACTGTTGCTGCTGGACGAGCCCGCCGCCGGGATGAATGCCGTGGAGACCGCGGAGCTCGCCGCGACGATCACCGAGATCCGGGAGGAACTCGGGATCTCCATCCTGCTGGTCGAGCACGACATGGGACTCGTGATGGGCATCGCCGACCGGGTCACGGTGCTCGACTTCGGACAGTGCATCGCGGACGGCCCACCGGCGCAGGTGCAGGCGGATCCGAACGTGATCAGGGCCTATCTGGGCACGGGGTCCGAGAACGACACCGAAGCCGAGAACGCAGCCGAGGAGAACGTGTGAACACCTTTCTGCAACTCGTGATGAACGGTCTGGGCAAGGGTGCGGTTTTCGCGCTACTGGCCCTCGGGTTCGTAATGATCTTCAAGGCCACCGAAGTGATCAACTTCGCGCACGGCTCACTTGTGCTCTTCGGCGGCTACATCGTCGTGGCCACCAGGGATGCGCTGGGCTGGGCCGGTGCGGCCGTGGTCGGGGTGATCAGCGCGGGTCTGCTGGCACTGGCGGTCGAGCGCCTGCTGCTGTCGCGGTCGAAACTCGCCGATCACAACAGTCTCGCGCTGCTCACCATCGGTGTCGACGTGATCATCACCGAGGAGATCGTCCGACGGCTCGGTGTGAGCCTGCCGTTCATCGGGGACGCGTGGGACGCGAAGCCCTTCCAGATCGGCGAGATCACCCTTTTCCGCACCCACCTCGTGGCGCTGCTGGTCGCTACCGTGCTGATCACGGCCTTCTATCTGGCCTTCCGGTTCTCCAACTGGGGGGTCGCCATGCGGGCGCAGGCGGAGAACCGGGAGGCCGCGGCGTTGATGGGCATCAGGTCCTCCAGGGTGACCGCGACCGCCTGGCTGGTGGCGGGGTTGCTCGCCGGGGTCGCGGTGCTGTTCATCGCCACCCAGGACTTCTCCGGTGCGGGCCTGTCCAGAGGCACGCACTCCATAGCGCTTGCGGCGTTCCCCGCGGCGATCCTCGGCGGGCTGGACTCGACGGTGGGAGCCGTGGTCGGTGGTCTCGTCGTCGGGCTGGTGGAGGCGCTCTCGGCCGAGTACATCTCCTTCGACTTCTCCAAGAGTGCGGTCTTCCTGGTGATGCTGGTGGTGCTCGTCGTCCGGCCCTCCGGACTGTTCGGAACGAGGGAGACCACACGTGTCTGAGACAGCGGTGAAAAGTCTGCCTCCGGTCGCTCCACCGGCCGTCACCGACCTGTTGCGGCGCAAGGATCCGCTGCGGTTGGTGCGAATTGTGCTCTGGCTGGCGTTGCTGGTCGTGCTGCTGGCGATGCCGCTCTACCTGGAGACGGCCTGGCTCAAGGCGGGCCAGTACATGATGATCGGCGGGGTCGGTGCGATCGGGCTGACGATGCTCATCGGCCAGGCAGGACAGCTGTCGCTCGCGCACGCCTTCTTCTTGCTCGCCGGGGCGACGTCCTACACTGTCCTTTCGGGACCAACTGACGACCCGGAACTGGTCGGTTTCGGTCTGGATCCCGGGCTTTCGCTCGTCGGCGCGGTCGCGATCAGCACGCTGCTCGGTGTCGCTTTCGCGCCGGTGGCAGGCAGGCTGCGGGGAATCTATCTCGGTGTCGCCTCGCTGGCGCTCGTCTTCCTCGGGCTCTACATCGGACAGGCGGCGTCCTCGCTGACCGGTGGAACCTCCACCGGGCGCACCCCGGCCACCTTCGAGCTGTTCGGCTTCCCGTTCTCGAGTGGCGGCCCCGAGTTCGAAATCGCCGGTGTGCCGATTCGCGCCGCGGAACGCACCTGGTACCTCTTCCTCGCACTCACCGCGATCGCCTTCGTGCTGGCGCAGGGCGCACTCCGGAGCCGAGTTGGTCGTTCCTGGCGCGCGGTGCGGGACAACGAGGCCGCGGCCGCGGTCATGGGTGTGAGTGTGACCAGGGCCAAAGCGGGCGCGTTCGCGGTGTCTTCGGCGTACGCGGGTCTGGCCGGGGTGATGACCGTGCTCTGGTTCGACATCCTCAAACCCGACGAGAGCGAGTTCGGCACCTACGGCATCAACGTGTCGATCGCGTTCCTGGCAATGGTGATCATCGGCGGTCTCGGCTCGGTGCCGGGTGCGCTGGTTGGCGCATTGCTGGTGAACGGACTCCCGCAAGTGCTCTCGCTCTATTCGGCCGACCTCGGTTGGTTCACCGGCACCGGCGACGGCGCCATCACTCCGATTCTGGTCAGCTCCTTCGTCTACGGCGCGGCGATCATCCTCGTCGTGTTGTTCGAACCCGGCGGACTCGCGGCGATCGGCCGCAGGATCACGGGCCGTCTCAGTAAGCCATGAAAGAGAGGACAAGCATGAAGCGATCACTCGCCGTGGTGTGTGCCGCCGCACTCGTACTGACAGCCTGTGGCACCAAGGGTGGAGACTCCGGTGGCGGGGGGACAGACGAATCCGGGGTCAAGACCGGCGCCGGGGTCACCGACTCGACGATCACGCTCGGCGTGATGACCGACAAGACGGGCGTGTTCAAGAACCTCGGGCTCGGGATCACGCAGGGCAACGAGCTTTGGGTGAAGGACGTCAACGCCGCGGGTGGCGTCTGCGGCCGGCAGGTGGCGCTGGAACAGGTCGACCACGGTTACAAGGCCGACACGGCAAAGACGCTCTACCCGCAGATCGAGCCGAAGGTGCTCGGATTCGTGCAGTTGCTCGGTTCGCCGGTGGTGGCAGCGCTCAAGCAGAACCTGGCCGACGACGAGGCGGTGGCGGCACCCGCGTCGTGGTCGTCGGAGTTGCTGGACAACCCCTACGTGATGATCGTCGGCACCACCTACGACGTCGAGATGATCGATGGTCTCTCCTATCTTCAGGAACAGGGGATGATCGCCGACGGCGACACGGTCGGGCACATCTACATCGACGGTGAATACGGCGCGAACGGGCTGCGCGGCTCGAAGCACTACGCGAAGCAGCACAACCTGGACCTGCGCGAGGTGAAGATCACCTCCACCGACAACGACCTGACGAACATCATCACCGGGCTCAAGGGTGACGGCGTCAAGGCGATCCTGCTGACGACGTCGCCGACGCAGACGGGATCGGCGCTGGCGGCGAACAAGGCGCTCGGGCTGAACGTGCCGGTACTCGGCAACAACCCGACGTTCGACCCCGTGCTGCACAAGAGCCCGGCGGCCGGAGCGCTGGACAAGCTCTATGTCGTGGCGAGCAGCGTGCCGTTCTCGGCGGACATCCCGAAGGCACAGGAGGTGGCGAAGAAGTACAAGGCGACCTACTCCGAGCCGCCGAACGCGGGTGTGCCCTACGGCTACGCGGTGGCCGAGGTTTGGGGCACGGTGCTGAACAAGGCCTGTGAGAACAAGGACCTGACCAGGGAGGGCATCGCCGCCGCTCTCAAGCAGACCACCTCCGCCGAGACCGGTGACCTGGTCGCTCCGCTGGACTTCTCCCAGGAAGGTGCACCCGCCACCCGGCAGGTGTACGTGGCACAGCCGGACGCCTCTGCCGAGGGCGGCATGAAGTACGTCAAGCAACTCTTCGAGGCGCCCGACGCGGCGGCCTACACCGCCCCCCACCAGAAGTAACCCACACCCCTCACCCGCCCACACCCAGTTTGGGGTGTCTGCAAGTACCACCAAGCAAGATCCACTTCGTCGCTAACTGCCCCCCAACCTGGGCGCCGCAACTCCCGTCGAGCAACGCGGTTGGTAGCAGTTGACGTAGCTTTTGATCTTGCTTGGGCGTACTTGCAGACACCCCAACTCTGTGTGGTGGGCGGGTGGGCTTGGGGGGCGGTACGTTGTGCAGCCGGTAGGTGTTCGGCGACGCATGCGGGGGTTGCTGGTGGAGTTGGTGCTGGCGTTCGGGATCGTGCTGCTGATCAGTGTGTCGCTGTCCGGCGTCGCGGCACGGACCATCCTCTCCACCGCGTTGCTGTTCCTCCTGGCCGGTGCGCTCATCGGTCAGGGCGGGCTGGGGCTCGTCGAGATCGGCACGCAGGACCCACTGGTCAGTTCGCTGGCCGATATCGCACTGTTCACCGTCCTCTTCACCGACGGCCAGCGTGCGAATGTCCGGGCACTGCGCGAGAACTGGCGGCTCTCCGGTCGCGCGCTCGGCCTGGCGATGCCGTTGACCATGCTCGGAATCGCGGTGCCCGCCCATTTTCTCGCCGGCCTGGACTGGCCGACGGCATTGCTGATCGGGGCGGTGCTGTCGCCGACGGACCCGGTCTTCGCCGCGGCCATCGTGGGACGCAAGGACGTTCCCATCCGCCTGCGCAGGCTGCTCAATGTCGAGTCCGGACTCAACGACGGTCTCGCGTTGCCGTTCGTGCTGATCTTCCTGGCGACGGTCGCGCACGAACCGACGCACCCGGCGGTGATCGCGGGTGAACTTGCGCTGGGTCTCGTCCTCGGCGTGGTGATCCCTGCACTGGTGATCCTGGCCTGGAAGCTGGATGTCTTCACGGCAGAACCGCGACTACAGGCGCTCGGCCCGCTCGCCATCGCGGTGATGCTCTATGCCGCCTGTCATCTCACTCACGCGAACCCGTACCTCGCCGCCTTCGCCGCCGGTTCCACGCTGGCCACAATGGACAAGGTCGCGGCCGAGCACTTTGAACCGCTCGGGGACCTGCTCTCCGAGGTGACGAAGTTCGCGGCACTGCTCGTGTTCGGCGCACTGATCACCCCGGACCGGCTTTCGCACCTCGGTGTCGGCGAGTGGGCCTTCGCGGTAATCGCCATCGTGCTGGTGCGGCCGGCGGCGATGCTGCTCTCGCTGACGCGAACACCGTTGCTGTCCAGAGCGGAACGACTCACCGCGGCCTGGTTCGGGCCAAAGGGCTTCGCCTCGGTGGTGTACGGACTGCTGGTGCTGCAGTCCGGAATCCCCGGCAACGAGGTGGTATTTGACCTCGTCGCGGTCACGATCGCCATCTCGATCGTGCTGCACTCCTCGACCGATGTTCCCGTGGCCAAGGCACTGCGGGTGGAGCCGCCGGACAACCTCCCGACCGGGATGCCGAACAAGGACGACAAGTCCTAGCCGGAGCCGTCGGTCACTCTGTGGCGCTGTCCGGCCCGCGCACGGCGGCTTGCCGGGCGCGGTGATTGGCGACGTTGATCCGGTTCCCGCACAGGCCCGGCATGCAGTAGCGGCGCCTCCCGGGCCGGGTGGTGTCGATGAACGCGCCTCGGCAGGTCGGTGCGCCGCACGAGCGGAATCGACCCGCACCGAGGGTGTGTACGACGCCGAGAATGCCTACGCCACAGATCAGGGAGAGGGCGTCGAAGACGGTAGCCTCCGGGCGCAGCGACACTGCCCAGTGAGCGCGGTGCTCCTGCGCGGATTCGGGAACGAGGGTGGCGCCGCCAATGGCGGAGGTCAGTGCGCTCGCGCCGGCCACGAGATGGCCGTGCTCGGGGCGATCGATCAGGTCGCGCACGGTCGCCCGTAGGTCGCGGACCGCCCGCAGGTCGGCGGGCCTGGCCCGCCGGGCGAGTTCGGACAGCCCGCGCCGCCCCTGTTCGTCCCGCTCGTGGTGGTCGTGAAGATCGGCGAACGCCACCAGGGCGGCGAGGTCGGGAAGGTGGTCGTCGCCCTGCCAGACCTCGGCGGTGGTGTTGATCAGATCGGTCGCGATGCCCGCCGCCCAGACGTAATCGTCTAACACCACTTGCATCCCTTACCTGCCTCTCGCTAGCGTTGTAGCTAACAGCAACTTTAACCCTTACTTCGGCGGTGTGGGTGTCGACCTGACACCCTGCGCGCCCGAGAGGACCCGCTCATGCCGCTCCCCGAGATCGACGCCCTCGTGTTCGACGTGCTCGGCACGCTCGTCGACGAACCCGCTGGGATCCGCGCGGGTATCGCCGACCTCGCCCCTTCGCTCGACGACCTCGCCGTCGAGGAGCTGTTGCGGCTGTGGCAACGCCACATCGACAGCGAACAGCGGCATATCCTCGAGGGCGGCAGGCCCTACATCGCCAGCGACGGTCTCGACCGCGAAGCCGCCCAACTCGTCGCCGATGCCGCCGGAGTCGGTGATCCGGCCGCGGTCGACGCGCTTGCCAGGTCGGGCCGGCGTCTGCCTGCCTGGCCCGACACCGTGTCTGGTCTTTCCCGCCTCGCGGAACGGTTTCCGCTGATCGGGCTCTCCAACGCCAGCCGGTCGGCGCTGCTGGGACTCAACGCCCATGCGGGTCTGCGCTGGCATCAGGTGCTCTCCGCCGAGGACGCGCTGAGCTACAAGCCGGACCCGTCCGTGTATGCGCTCGCTGTCGCCGTGGCCGGGGTTCCGCCGCAGCGGTTGCTGATGGTCGCCGCCCACGCGTGGGATCTGCGCGCGGCGCGGAACCTCGGCCTGCGCACCGCCTACATCGGCCGGCCCGTCGGGGACCCCCCTGCGTCCTCGGATCGATTCGACCTGCACGCCAAGGATCTCGCCGACCTCGCCGAACAGCTGGGGAGCGACTGAGCGATCCGCTCGCCGGCCGCTAGGTGCGGTCGGCGAAGGACTCCACGTTCTTGCGCTTTCCCGCCACCACCAGAATGTCCGACCGGTTGATCACGGTCGGCGGCTCGGCGTGGGTGAAATCCCCGCCGGGACGTTTGACACCCACCACGGTGACGCCGTACTTGACCCGCAAGCCGCTCTCCGACAGCGGCTTGCCGATCGCCTCCTCCGGAGCGATCGTCTTGACGATCGTGTAGCCGTCCTCGAACTCGATGTAGTCCAGCATGCGCCCGGTGACCAGGTGCGCGACTCGCTCGCCCATGTCGTACTCGGGCAGTACGACATGATGTGCGCCGACCCGCTGGAGAATGCGCGCGTGCTGGCGGTTCACCGCTTTCGCCCAGATGTTCGGGATCCCGTAGTCATCGAGCAGCGACGTGGTGAGGATGCTCGCCTCGATGTCGGTGCCGATGCCCACGACGGCGCGCTGGAACTCGCGCACGCCGAGCTGGGTCAGTGCCTCGTCGTCGGTCGTGTCGGCGACGGCGGCGTGGGTGAGCTGGTCGGCGAAACGCTGAACGAGCTGGGGGCGATTGTCGAGGCCGAGTACCTCGCAGCCACCCTTGACCAGTTCGATGGCCAGCGAGCCGCCGAACCGGCCGAGGCCGATCACGACGATGCGGTCCGTGCGGTTCTTGTTAGCCAACGATCGGCCTCTCCTCGGGTAGTTCGTAACGTCGGGAACGATTCTTCAGTGCCAGCGCCGAGGCAAGGGTGATCGGCCCGAGCCTGCCGATGAACATCAGCATGACGAGCACGAGGTGACCCGCGGGCGGGATGTCGGCGGTGATACCGGTGGACAGGCCCACGGTGGCGAACGCCGAGATGGTCTCGAACAGCACCTGCTCGATCCGGAACTGCGTCAGGGTCAGCAGGATCAGGGTTCCGCTCATCACCGCGCCGACGCTCAGCAGTGCGACGGTCAACGCCTGCCGTTGCGTACTCGGGGTCAGCTTGCGGCCCATCACGTGCACCGAGGGCTCGCCGCGGATCTCGGCGAGGATGACGAAGGCGAGCAGGGCGAAGGTGGTGACCTTGATGCCGCCCGCGGTACCGGCGCTGCCGCCACCGATGAACATCAGGATGTCGGTCACCAGCAGTGTGCCGGACTCCATCTGCGCCACGTCGAGACTGTTGAAACCCGCGGTGCGGGGCATGACGCCATGGAAGAACCCGGCCAGCAGCTTTCCCGGCACTCCCAGCGGACCGAGTGTCTCCGGGTTGTTCCACTCCGCGATCGTGACCGCGAAGGTGCCGATGACCAGCAGGGCGCCGGTCACCAGCAACGTGATCTTCGCGTGCAGGGACCAGCGGCTGCCGCGACGCCTGCGGTGGCGCCAGAGTTCGAACCACACCGGGAAGCCGAGCCCACCGGCGATCACCGCCACCGCGATCGGCAGGCAGATCCAGGCGTCGGTGGTGTAGCGCATCAGGCTGTCGCTGAACAGCGCGAAGCCAGCGTTGTTGAACGCCGAGACGGCGTGAAAGACCCCGTGGTAAGCGGCGCGTCCCCAGTCTTCGCCGTAGCCGACGGCGAACCGCACGGTGAGGAACGCGGCGGTGACGACCTCGAAGATCAGGCTCACCCGGACGACTCCGGAGACGACTTGGCGGACGTCGCCGAGCCCGAGAGTCTTGGTCTCGGTCTGGGCGTTGAGCTGCATCCTCAGTCCGATGCGCCGGGAGATCAGCATCCCGAGCAGCGAGGCGAGCGTCATGATGCCGAGCCCGCCGATCTGGATCAGCCCGAGGATCACCACCTCGCCGAAAGTCGACCAGTAGAGCGGCGTGTCCACCACGATCAACCCGGTGACGCAGACGGCCGAGGTGGCGGTGAACAGTGCGGGCACGATTCCCGTCACGTCGCCCGACGCACTGGAGACCGGCAGCATCAGCAGTGCGGTTCCCGCGAGAATCGCCAGCGCGAACGCGGTCACCACGACCTGCGCCGGTTGCCGCCAGGTCGGTAGCAGTCTGCGCATGCCGGAGCGCACGTGTGTCACCACATGCGTCCCCCCGTTCCGGCCGATGACATCTCCGCTGATCAACGTAGCCATGGTTGGCCTACGGCGCACGCGATTCGAATGTGACTCGTTCGGGGGTAAGTCGATTCGGGCATTTCGACTCTCGGTGATCAAACTGGAATCAAAAACACCCTGAAGTGTTACTCGGAACTTTCGGCGGGTGTTACCGATTCACCGATCTTGCTTACCTTCCGTTAGTCCCTCCGCGGGGAGAGGGCGAAGTGATCAGGAAGGAAGGCAGACATGAAGGCACGTTCTCTGGCCGTGGGGCTGGTGACGAGCGCTGCGTGCGTTCTCGCCGGCGTCGTCGGGGCCGGGTCGGCGAGCGCTGACGTCATGCCGTACATCGTCGGCGGATCGGATGCCGACCAGGAGTACTCGTTCATGGTGTCGCTGCAGAACGGGGGCAACCACTTCTGCGGCGGCTCGCTGATCGAGTCCGATTGGGTGCTCACCGCCGCACACTGCGTCGAGGGCACCTCGGCGGACTCGGTCACGACTCGGATCGGCAGCAACGACCGGACCCAGGGCGGCGAGGAGGCGCAGGCCGCCGAGATCATCGTGCACCCGGACTACGACGGGCAGAGCGCAGGTGCGGACATCGCGCTGGTCAAGCTCGCCTCGCCGGTGCGGGCCGCGACGGTGCCCATCGGATCGGCGACCGAATCGGATACGAAGTCCCGGCTGATCGGCTGGGGGCAGACATGCCCGGAGCGCGGCGGATGTGGCGCTCCTGTGCAGTTGCAGCAGCTGGACACGCAGGTGCTCGACGCCGGTGAGTGCAGCGACATCGACGGAAGCGTCGAACTCTGCACGGACAACCCCGGTGGGGACTCCGGTGCCTGCTACGGCGACTCCGGTGGTCCGCAGATCGTCGAGGCGGGCGGCAAGTGGGAGCTGATCGGCGTCACCAGCCGCAGCGGCAATGGTGACTCGACCTGCGCCACCGGGCCGTCCATCTACACCTCGGCCCCGGCCTACTCCTCCTGGATCGGTCAGCACACCGGCGCCTGACCGGCCGGACCTGGTACCAGCTGTGGCCACCTTGGGAGAGACACCCCCAAGGTGGCCACAGCGGTGTCTACGCCTGTTCCTCGGGGCGGCCTTCGGCTGCCCAGGACGTATGGAAGGTGCCCTCGCGGTCGACCCGGCGGTAGGTGTGGGCGCCGAAGAAGTCGCGCTGTCCTTGCACGAGCGCCGCGGGCAGCCGGTCCGCGCGGAGCGCGTCGTAGTAGGCCAGCGCGGTGGAGAACCCGGGCGTCGGGATGCCGAGGCGCACGGCCGTGGAGATCACCGAGCGCCAGGCGTCCTGACCGTTCTCCACGGCCTTGCGGAACTCGCCACTGGTCAGCAGAGTCGGCAGTTCCGGTTCGGCCTCGTAGGCGCTACGGATGTCATCGAGGAACTTCGCCCTGATGATGCAGCCGTCCCGCCAGATCGACGCGACCGCGCCGAGGTCGATGTTCCAGCCGTACTCCGCGCTGCCCGCCTGGATCATGTTGAAGCCTTGCGCGTAGGCCACGACCTTCGACGCGTACAGCGCCTGCTCGACGTCGTCGGCGAACCGCTCGGCCTCGGCTCCGGTCAGCGGGGTCCGGGTGGGGCCGGCCAGTCCGCGTGCCGCGGCCCGCAGCTCGGTGTGCCCGGAAAGCGACCTGGCGAAGGTCGCCTCCGCGATCCCGGTGATCGGAACGCCGAGGTCGAGTCCGATCTGTACGGTCCACCGACCGGTGCCCTTCTGCTCGGCCTCGTCGGCGACGATGTCGACAAACGGTTTGCCGGTGGCCGCGTCGGGGTGCGCGAGAACCTGTTCGGTGATCTCGATCAAGTAGGAGTCGAGCCGCCCGGTGTTCCAGGTGCGGAACACCTCGGCGATCTGCGCCGGTTCGTAACCCAGCGCGCCACGCAGCAGGTCGAAGGACTCGGCGATCAGCTGCATGTCGGCGTACTCGATGCCGTTGTGCACCATCTTCACGAAGTGTCCCGCGCCGTCGGGTCCGATGTGTGCACAGCACGGCGTGCCGTCGACCTTCGCGGAGATGTCCTCCAGCAACGGGCCCAGCGATTTGTAGGACTCCACCGAACCGCCGGGCATGATGCTCGGCCCGTGCAACGCGCCCTCCTCGCCGCCGGAAACCCCGGTGCCGACGAAGTGCAGACCGCGGTCGCGCAGTTCCGCTTCCCTGCGCCGGGTGTCGGCGAAGTGCGCGTTGCCCGCGTCCACGATGACGTCGCCCTGTTCCAGCAGCGGTGCGAACTCCTCGATTACCGCGTCCGTGGGTGCCCCGGCCTTGACCATGATCACAATCTGTCGTGGACGGGCCAGTGCGTCGACGAACTCCTGCGCGGAGTAGGTCGGGACGAAATCGCCTTCGGAGCCGAACTGCTCCACCAGGTCGCGGGTGCGTTGCTCCGACCGGTTGTGCAGCGCCACGGTGTGTCCGTGGCGGGCCAGGTTCCGGGCCAGATTGCGACCCATCACCGCCAGTCCGGTCACCCCGATACTCGCCTTGTCACTCATTGGTTGCGCCACCTTCTCCTCGCGTGCAGGTCCCGCCTCACTGCACACTATCGCCGTCACGCCGAGCGGTGCGACCTTCGGCGAGGGGCTTGACCGTAGTGGACAGATGGTCCACTGTGGACGCGCTGGGGAAACTGGTGGCAACCTGGGCTCGAATTGCGGGGCGCGAGGCGGTACTGTCGAGCTTTCGTAATAATCCGTGTTGCCGGGAGTGGGGTGTCGTGGCACTGGTGGGCGGCCTCTGATGGCCAGCACGGTGACCTCTCGCCGCAAGCAGCTAGGCAATGAGCTGCGGCATGCGCGCAATGCCTCCGGGATGACCCAGCAGCAGGTCGCGGAGGTTCTCGGCTGCACCCAGGGCAAGGTCAACAAGATCGAATCCGGGGCCGTCGGTGTCAAACTGGGCGACGTCAGGGCGATGCTCGATGCCTTCGGGATCGACGGTGACGAGGCCGACACGCTGATGGGCCTGGCCAGGGCCGCTGCGGGGCAACGGGGACATTGGTCCGGTTACCGATCGGTAGTGCCGCACTGGTTCCGCACCTTCACCGATCTCGAGCCCGCGGCAGCGGAGGTCATGACCTGGCACGGAGAGCGAATTCCGGGGCCGCTGCAGTCCGAGCACTACATGCTCAAACAGTTCACCGAGTTCGGCGCCACCGACGTGACCTCGCTGGTACGTAACCGACTCGATCGCAAGGCCGTTTTCGACCAGCAGCAACCGCCGTACTACCGGTTCATCATGAGCGAATCGGCCCTGCGCCGGGCACCGGGCGGGCACGCACCCGCGGTGATGCTCGACCAGATGGAGCATCTGCTGGAACTGGACAAGCGCGATCGGGTCTACATCCACATCCTGCCCTTCGACGCCCGGCTCGCGTCTGTCCCGAACGACTTCACGATCATGCGTTTTCCCGATCGCACCAGGGATTTCGCCTATATTGAGCATTCGGCGGGCGGGCTCTACCTTGACGACGTCAAGGACTTCCAGATCTTCGTCGACTCCTGGGATCGGCTACGTGGTGCGGCACTGGAACGCCATGACACGCGGCAGTTCCTCAAAGAGCTGGCCGAGCTGTACCGCTCACAGATGAGTATCTGAATTCTGCCGGCACTGCAGTAATCTCTGGTGGGTTTCGCCACATCTACAGGGGGTTGTCGCGTGGGGGAGTGGACCGATCCGAAGTTCGTGCCCAAGGACATCGATCTGGAGCGGCCCAATGCCGCGCGGGTGTACGACTACCTGCTCGGCGGGACCGCGAACTGGGCCATCGACCGGCAGTTCGGTGAGCTGGCGATCGCGAAGGTGCCGATGGCCAGGACCATGGCCCGCACGAACCGGGACTTTCTCGGCAGAGCGGTGCGTCACTGCGTCCGGCAGGGCATCACACAGTTCCTCGACATCGGCTCCGGGGTGCCGACCGTGGGCAACGTCCACGAGGTCGCGGAGAAGCTGGACCCGCGGACTCGTTGTGTCTATGTCGACAACGAGCCCGTCGCCGTGGCGCACTCGGAGATGCTGCTGGACTCCTACGGGGATCCGGAACGGCATGCGGTGCTGCGTGGTGATCTGCTCGATGTGCGGCGTACCTGGTCGAGGGCCGTTGACACCGGACTGCTCGACCCGGACCGGCCGGTCGGCCTGCTGATGGTCGCGGTGCTGCACTTCGTGCCAGATGACGAGCAGGCCGGCAACGCCGTCGCGCGTTACCGGGACCTGCTGCCTTCCGGTTCCTATCTCGTACTGTCACACGCCTCTGACGACGGGGTTCCCGCGGAACAGCAGTCCCAGCTGGAACTGGTCGTCGAGCAGTACAAGCGGTCGAGTACGCCGGTCTGCCTGCGTACGCATCGCGGCTGCACGTCGTTCTTCGGCGATTTCGACCTCGTCGATCCCGGTGTCACCTGGGTGCCCGAGTGGCGTCCGGACGAGGCTGAATCCCAGGCGCCCGCGTTGCTTGCGGACAACCCGTCCGCCGCTTGTGTCCTCGGCGGGGTCGCTCTCAAGGAGTGACTCGGTGGGTGCGGGTGCGCAGACCTCCAGTCGCACGGCCATCCGGATCACCTGCTCACTTCGATCAGTGCTGTACTGCGAGTGCCGTTCGCGCCACTGTGCGTAGTGCCAGGTGGCCAGCGGTATGCCATTTCTCGTCCTCCCCAGTCTTGCGCCTGCACGGGTGCGCTTCGTCACTTCCGCACGATTTGCGCAGAAGCCCGTGTACCCGCTAGTAATAATCCTACTCGCTGATTAATCACGCTGTCGAGTAACTCGCTGCAATGTCGCTCGGACGGCGGCACGGCGTGGGCAGGTACGAAACTTTGGGGCACGGCAAGCGAGAGCGCATTGGCGACCTCGCTACGGGTCCGCGACTTGGCACGGAGGTACCGTCATGGCCGATTACGAAGGTCAGGCCGATTATGACCCGCTGGTGGCGGTGAACCTCTTCGACGCATCGACCTGGCAGAAGTCGTTCGCCAGTGAGCCCAACGGTGGCAATTGCGTGGAGGTCAACCTCGGCTCCGGCCGGGTGGGAGTGCGAGACACCAAGCTCGCGGAGAGCCCGGTGTTCGTATTCGACGCCGGCGAGTGGAACGCGTTTCTCGAGGCGGTGAAAGCCGGCCAGTTCGACCTTCCGGCCTAGCTGGCACCGCGACTGCGAGTGACAAGGAACACAGCCGCCCCGTAATCTCGGCCGGGGAGAACCTTGTGACCCTGACTGACCGACCGTACGGTCTAATGGTTATCCGGGAGGAGCGGTCAATGACGAACGCCGGCATCGGTGACTGGATCACGCGCAGAGCCGCGCGCGTCCCCTCGGCAACGGCATTGGTGGACGTGGCCACCGGGCGGCGTGCGAGCTATGCCGAGCTGGAACACAGGGTTGCCGCCGCCGCGGAAGGATTGCACGCTCTCGGTGTCCGGCAGGGCGATCGGGTAGCGCTGCTGGCCGACAACTCGGCGGAGTACCTCGAGCTCCTGTTCGCCACGGCGAGGCTGGGCGCGATCACCGTGCCGGTCAACACGCGACTGGCCGCGCCGGAGATCGCCTATGTGCTCGAGGACTCCGGCGCGCTGGCGCTGGCCGTGTCCGCGACTTACCGAGAGACCGCCGAGGCGGCACTTGGTCAGGCTGGGCACCGGGTCGCGCACACACTGGCGATCGGCGACGGGGCCGGGCTCGACGAACTGATCACGGGAAATCCGGGCAGCAGGCCACCGGCCGCCGTCCGTGGGGACGACGTGTGCGTGATCATGTACACCTCCGGGACCACCGGCAGGCCCAAGGGCGCGATGCTCACGCACGACAACATGCTGTGGAACGCCGTCAACCTGATCACGGCGGGTAGGGGCATCTCCGGCGACGACACGACGCTCGCCGTAGCCCCGCTGTTCCACATCGGCGCGCTCGGCCTCTCCGCGCTCCCGGTGCTCTACGCGGGCGGCACGGTGGTGGTGCAGCGGAACTTCGATCCGGAGCAGACACTGCGCCTGATGGCCGAGGAGCGGGTCACGACCCAGTTCATGGTCCCCGCGATGTGGGCGGCGCTGACCAAGGTGCCGGACATCGCGCGGTTCGACCTCTCCGCCCTCCGGTGGGCGCTCTGCGGCGGCGCGCCCTGCCCGCTGCCGGTGATCGAGTACTTCACCGGCCTCGGCTGGACGTTCATGGAAGGCTTCGGGATGACCGAACTCTCCCCGGCGGCGCTCTACCTGGACAGCCGGTTCGTCGTCTCCCACGCCGGCTCGGTCGGACGGCCGTTCATGCACGTGGACGCCCGCCTCGTCGACGCCGACGACCACGACGTGGCAACAGGCGCGGTCGGTGAACTCGTGCTGCGCGGGCCGACGGTGTTCGCCGGCTACTGGGGAAAACCGGCGGAGACCGCCGAGGCCATGCGCGGCGGTTGGTTTCACTCCGGTGATCTCGGGGTGGCCGATGCGGACGGCTTCGTCCGGCTGGTCGACCGGAAGAAGGACATGATCATTTCGGGCGGCGAGAACGTGTATCCGATCGAGGTCGAGCAGGTGCTGCACCGCCATCCCGGGGTGACGGACGTCGCCGTCGTGGGCGTTCGCGACGAGAAGTGGGGCGAGACCGTGCTCGCCGTGGTCGTTCCCGCGGCCGAAGGAGTCAGCGCGGACGAACTGATCGACTTCACCAGGGAGAGCCTGGCCCACTTCAAATGCCCGCGCCGGGTGGAGTTCACCGACGTCTTGCCACGTAATGCCACGGGAAAGCTGCTCAAGCGCGTGCTGCGGGAGAACTACGCGGGCAGTGCGGCCACCGTGCACCGGTGACGCCGACGGCGCCTACTTCCTTGCACGGCAGCGCTCGCGTCCCCCGCCCGAGGGCGCGGCGCGGCGTGAGTACACTGGTCTGTGGACCCCGCGCGGCGTCCACCCTGTGAACCTCCCCAGGGCCGGAAGGCAGCAAGGATAAGCAGGCTCTGACGGGTGCGCGGGGTCCCCTTATTGCCCGCTCGGTGTCGGGAGCCCCCACGCCCCCCTGTGCGGCCCTCCCGCCCTTCCGAAGTTCCCCAATGTGGCATTCGGGAACTTAGACGTCCCCAATGTG
>NZ_PQHZ01000023.1 GCF_003385185.1 Amycolatopsis palatopharyngis
CACCGGCACTGTCCACCCAGGACCCTCAACTCGACCCGCCGACTCGCACACCACGAGCAGGAATTCGCCCGATCGGTGGGGCCCGATAGCGGTGCCGAACCGGGGCCAAATCACGATGCCACGGCCAGTGCGGTCCATCGACCTCGATCACTACAGCGCGGCCGTTGCCTAGAACGATGAAGTCCGGGGTGCGTACGCCGCCGTCGCGCAGCTTGGCCGCTGGCAGCGGCATCATGGCGATGGCTCGGTGCCGGGAGCACGCCCGTTGAAGTTCGACGAGCAACTCATAGACCACGATCTCGGCTCGACTACCGAACGTTAACCCGTCAGACACCGGGTAGCCGCCATTCGCTCGCTCCCGCCGGGCCTGGTTGCCTGGCAGAGCAACCGGTGGCTGCTCGGCTTGTGCCCGCCAATCAGCGGCCACCTCCGGCAGCGGCGGTACCGTCGGTTCAACGACGACTCCGAACACATCCTGTCGGCCGTGTTGTCGCAGCACTGGCTCCAGTTGCTCCAGATGCGGTCGACAATCTCGCTGGCGAACTCCGGAACCAACGACGGTGCCACTTCGAACACGGCCTCGTAGGTATCCGACCGCCAGTTGTCGCCGGGCGTCGGGTGGAAGTACCCGCCGTCACGACGCAGAGTCAGCTTGGTCCCCTGCACGAGGCGCTGTGCCAACTCGTCACCAGCCTCACCAAGTAGGTGATGCGTCTGCCCGAGCACCAGGTCGAGTTCCTCAACCGCGTCGTCATCAAGACTCACGCTCTTCAGCCTTTCACTCAGGCACGTCGACCGGAGACAGCAGGTCAGGATTGGCAGCCGCACCCTCAGCGCCGCAGCAGGCGTTGACGCCGCAGCGCACACGTCGGCCGCGTCGCTGTCCGCGGCAGCCGCGAGCCATTTCGGCACCGCCCTGACCTCGTTCAACGCCGCGACCGCTCACGATGTCGTAAACGTGTACGTCAGGCGGCAACAGGCTCCCCCGCTCTGCGTCTTGCGGAACGCTGCTCAGGCGCTGATCGCCCTCGATCCGCGCCTGAAACTCGGAACGCACGGCCTTGACCAGCCGCCGCGCCTGAGTCGCACCTATGCCCAACTGAACACGAAGCGTGTCCGCCGAAATTGGCTTCTGGTGCGCGGCACGATGCGCAGCGTCTGCTTCCCGAGCCAACGACAAGAGCTTCTCCGGCGAACGCTTCTGCCGCGTCAGGCCGGGCCCATCCCGGTCAGCTACCTCGTCCTCGTTGCTATCGCTGCCAGCCGGGCTGGCTCCAGGTTTCTCCCGCACGAGTACCTCCGGCTGCTCTTCAGCAACCGCACCGCGTGTGGCCGTCGAAGCACTGCATTCACCGATTGCCTGTAGGAAGCTCGGGCCTACTTCAGCCCAGCCGATCAAGAGGAGCGGCCCGACGGCGTCGAAGGCTGCTTTTCCGTACTCACCTGCCACTACTGGGTCGGCCACGTTCAACGCCAACGTGACCACGCTCGCGAAGATCAGGAGTCGACGAGCCGGCCGCAGTACCTCCGCCGACGCGCCAGCGAGTGCCAGATGCCGGGTACCCAGCAGCAGACCAAGGATCGACAGATCGACCGCGGGTGCGACGAGCGGCGCGACCCAGACTGGGACTCCGAGCCGGAGGGCGAGGTTGAGGACGTTGCCGAAGCCGAAGAGGAAGGTGAGACCGACGACGACGCCCATGATCACGGTGACGGCCTTCACGACGGTGGCCGCGTCCGAACCTGATCGAACTGACATAGCTGCGGGCCGGGTCATCGAAGATCACCTGCTTCGACGCGCGGACGTCCATGGCTGTCTCTCGTGGGGATGCCGCGTTCACGCAGCTTGTTCAGCACGGTGGTGTGGTTGACGCCCAGGTGTTCGCCGACTCGTGCCAGGGACCAGCCGAGGTTGTAGAGGTGGATGGCGTGGTCGACCTGGTCGGGGGAGAGGCCGCGGCGGCGCATGGGCACGCCGTGCCGGTGGAGGATGTTGCTGACCGTTCGCCGTTCGATGCCGAACCGGTCACCGAGTTCGTACACTGTCGCGCCGGACTGATAGCCCGCGATCAACTCCACGACTTGATCGGCACCGAGTTGTCGGGCACGCCGGGGCCGATCGCGCTCGATCGACGGCGGCTCGGGCGTATCGAGGCTGGGAAGCTTCTCACGGAGCTCTTCCAGGGCTCTGACCTGGTCTTTTATGTTCGAGTAAGGTCCCCTAACCTCCACTTCGTAATGAACCCCTTCGACCGAGCCGTTTCGGCTGGTCGGAGGGGTTTGCTTGTGCCCTGGGGTGATCTTCGGTGATCCGGGGGAGTGTCGTGTGCGTGCCCCACGTGGGGCGTTTGTGGGGCAGCAGCCGGTGACATGTGGACTGTGCACGCTGATGCTTTCGCTGCTGACGTTGAAAATTGCGGTGTTGGTCGGTGGTGTCCCGCGTACCGGCGAAGAGGGGGACAACCGGGGCGAGTGGTCGGTTGTCGGGCGTGGTGGGTTCCGGTGGTGGGTCGTGGTGGGTGGCGGTGTGCCAGCGGTCTTCGAGTGCGGTGAGGAGTCGGTGTTCGACTTCGGGGGCGACGTGGCTGTAGGTCTCGACGATGCGGTTGTCGAGGCGGTGGCCGAGTCGGCGGGCTTGGGCGATTTCGGGGACGTTGTCGGCGATGAGCCAGGTTTTGTGGCTGTGGCGCAGCCCGTGGAAGGTCAGGCCGCGGCGGATGGGCTGCAGTCCAGGGTGGGTGCCGTCAACGGCAGGTCGGAAGACGCGTCGGATGAAGGTGGAGCGCCATAGCCAGGTGCCTGACGGGGTGGTGAACACGAACTGGAATGGGTGCTGGTTGAGGTGTTCGCGTAGCAGGTGGGTCAGGAACGGTGGCAGGGTGATGTGGCGGGCGGCGGAGGGTGTTTTGGGTGGGCCGAGCCAGCGGTGGTGTGCGGACTCGTGCAGCGCTCCGAGGAACGGGTCGATGGTGAGGATGCCGTGGTCGAGGTCGAGTTGGCTGCGGTGCAGGCCGGTGAGTTCGCCCCAGCGGCAGCCGGTCCAGGCGGCGGTGATGATGAGCAGGTAGGCCACGGGGCCGCCGATCATGGCGGCTTGCTCAGCGATGTGAACGACCTGTTGCGGTGTGGCCCAGGTGCGTTCGGGTCGGGTGTGGCGGGAGCGTCGTCCGCGGCGGCGGTGTTTGTGGATGGGATTGGCGGGGATGAGTCGTTGGTCGGCGGCGTCGGTGAGGATCATCGACAGCAGGTTGAGCAGGCCTGCGATGGTGGTGGGGGCGTAGCGCTGGGTGAGGGATTTGGTCCAGAGGGTGACATCGAGGGTGCTGATGGCGCCGAGCGGTGTTGTGCCGAAGTGGGGCAGGATGTGGCAGCGTAGTTTGCTGCGGTAGCTCTCGATCGTGCGTTCGTCCAGGTCGAGGGCGGGCAGCCAGCGCTGGACCCAGTCGGCGAGGGTCGTCCGGGCGGCGGCGGGGTCGATCCAGGCACCACGCCGTCGATCGGTGGCCATGTCGGAGAGGTAGGCGTGGGCGTCCTCGGCGCTGCGGAATCCGCCCACTGAACTCGTGCCGCCCGCAGCCTGCCGGTAGCGAACCCGCCACGAATGTTGTCCTGATCGCTCGACCCACGCCATGACGACCTCCAAACCACGCGGATGCTGACTGAGTCCGTGATGCGCCTTGGCTCGGTCGATGTCAACTCCCAAGAGGGCGGTACGGGGCAAGCGCGAACTGCCGTTCATTTGAAACGAGGTCGGGCCGATGACTGTGTGCATTCGTGTGTCGAATTCACGTTCGTTGTCGGGAACTCTGCTCCAGTGCGGTGAAATCACCCGTGCCGGGGTCACCATGAGCTGCAAATTGTTGAGACAGCGTTCGGCTGTTGCGGTGATTCTTTCTGCAACTGCCGTAAATTGGCCGACATCATGGGGAGAGTATGATTGCCTCGTCGGGTGGAGTGCCACTTAACTGGGGAGCGAAGTTGTGGATCTGCGAGTGAATCTGGACCGGACTACCCGGCGCATGTTCCCGACTTGTGCTCCGACGACGGTCTGATCGGTCCTTCCGGGTGTGCCGCAGGCCGTCGCGGACTGCCGCGCGGCTATCTCCGTCGACTCCACGCTCTGGGAGGCGGTTGGTCGGCTGTCCACGCGCGGCGTCGTCTGCGTCCGGCATGTATTCGATCTGGAGGTGCGTGAGATCGCCCGCTTGTTGGATCACGAGGAAAGTACCCTGCGTAGGTGCCTCGGGTGGGCCCACACCCAGCTGCACTGGCCGGTCCGCGGACGCGGGTGAACCGCGATGAACATTCACGAGCTGTTCCTCGGCGCACGTGAGCCCGATCCCTATTTGTCGGGTGGTGACATCGTTGCCCGCCGCTGGATGAACTTGGTGTCGGCCGAAGGTCGGCGGCATACCGCCAACGCCAGTGCACCCGAAGCCGCGGCCAACTTAGCAGTCGCGGTGGAGGAAGGAATGGACGATGCCGTCATTCGCCTGTCCGGTACGTCTACCTGGTTGAAGCGCTACGCCGAAGCGCTGAAGTGGTGCCAGCTCGCGGAAGCGGAGGGCCTCGCTGAGGCCTTCGACCCGGCGGTGCGGTGCTGTTGAATCGCCCCACTCCTACCCGAGCGGGCAGCCGCCCGGTGGCACGACCGCAATCTGCCGAGCCTGCGCAGGCCACTGAACGTGGCCTTAGTTCCGGGGTCAGCGCGGATCTGGGGCTGACTCGCCGGCTCAAGGCGCTCGCCTGCACAGCTCCGCTACACGAGCTGGACTATCACAAGGCCAAGCTCGACTGGGTCGACGCCACCAAGTACCACATGGCCGAGATCGCGATGCACACCATCGACCAGGTCACGATCGCGATGGACTTCGACACCGGCGCGGCGCACGAAGCCGTTCAAGAACGGGTCATGCCGTTCGTAGCCGCTCAGTCACCAGATCGCACTCCCGATGAGCACCGGCGAGTGGCCCGGTGGGTGCTGGAAAAGCTGATTAACGTCGGCACCGTCGACCGGGTGTTCCGGCACGACTACGGGGAAATTGACGTTGACGGCCGCTACCAGCGGCGCGTATTCGACTTCAAACTGATACGCGAGGTGCCGGGCGCGGCGGGCGAGATCTACTTACGGGCCACTGACGAGGCGATCAACGTGCTGGTCGGGGCGCTCGACACCGACGTCAGGTCGGCCCAGGTGGCCGCCGAGGTGAAGCTCGAGAGTCTGATCAACCGTGGGCAGCTCGCCGACGCGCGAGTGGCCGCCGAGCAGGCGCAGTACCGCACTGTTCAGTACGGCGAGTTGCTGCGGCAAAAGCTCGAAGCCACTCGGCGCGACGTGCGCGTGGTGGACTGGGAAACCGAGCTTCCGGAGATGCTCGACGAGGCGCTTGAGCACATCGAGCAGCGGTTCAAGGTCGAGCACGCGATCCTGCGCAACATCACCAGCGCGCGCGACGAGTCCGACGATCCTGGTCACAAGCGCCGGGCCGCCGAGCTGGTGGAGATCGTCGCGGACTGCATCCGCAGGCACACCCAGCTTCAGAGCCGGCTCCAGACCGCCCGGACGATGTTTCGCGCGGAGCAGGACCGTCAGCAGTTCTCCGGACCGCCCCAGCGAGCGGCACTGGATTTGCACGAACAGCTGCTCGAGCCTGTCTTGGGTATGTCCATAGCCGAAGCCGTCAATCCGCTGGAACAGTTCTTCAGCGCTGCTTCGGGCGTGGACAGCCCAGACGCGCTCTCCCTACCTTCTCTTGTGTCCATACTGCTGCGGCCGGTCGCCGATCGCGACCGCACGGCCGGGCCGGTGGTCGAACCCGTGCTTGACGAAGCTCCGGACGACATGAGGTTCACCGACGAGCACCGGGAGCTGACTGACGCACTGCTCGACTTGCCCGGGCAGGTCCGCACACTCAGCTCTGTCCTGCGCGAAGTTGCGGAATTCGACGACGATCTCCCGGTACTCGTGGCCCTGCGCGCTGTCCATGGTTACAGCCCGGCACTCGGTGCCGTGGTCCGACACAGACGGGACAGAGTGCTGATCGCGGTGCCCACGGACCAGCCGATCGAGCCGTCAGGCGCCGACGTCACCGGCGACGACCTGCTGCTCACCACCGCCGACGTCGCCGTGCCCGACGACGTCCCCGACCGCGACGACGTGGAGGCCTCGTGATGCTTCCCAGACCGATAGACCAAGAGCAGCCAGCCCGGCTGATTGCACTGGGCCTGCGCCGCAAGCACGTGCCCGCCCGGGACGTGGCGTACCGCGAACTCGTCCGCCGCTACTGTCAGGACGACGTGTTCGCCGCAGCCGTTGACTCCACCGCGGCGGGGCTGGGCCTGGTCGTGCTCGACGTGACGGAGGTCAGCGGCATCGTGCTCGCGGCCCAGCCTGGCTCGGCCTTCGAAATGAAGATGGACGACTACGCCCGGCAAGCGAAACTGCGGGACCGACGGGACACTGAGAAGATCCTGCACGGGATCGCCCACCTCGCCGTCGCAGCGCTGTGCTTCCCCCGGGCGGACGACCTGGCCAACAACCAGTACGTCGGCCGCGTCAAGGTCGAGGACGTCGACCTGGTCGTGCGGGAGACTTGCCGGGTGCTGGACGACCGGGCGAGCCGGGACGCCGCCAACAACGATCCATTCTCTAACGAGCCCGAGCTGGAACGCGCCTGGCGCGCCTACTTGCGACGTCCGGAGGTGGCGGCCACGAAGGACAGCAGGCTCAACAGCGACACAACACGCGGCATGGTCAGCCGGGCCCTCAGATGGCTCGCCGACCGCGGGCTCCTGCAAGCGGTTGGCGAAGAGGCCGACGAGGTCTTCCGGACCACCAACCGCTACCAGATCCACGTCCGTGAGCTCGCGTCACAGGCCGCGTTCAACGAGTTGCTCGCCTTCGGGGTCGTCCCGCCGCTGGCGGCAGGCGGGGGCGCCCTGCCGAACTCCGAGACGAACTGAACCGGGGAACGTCCTATGTATGAGTTGTCTAAGGTCAGGCTGTATTCCGTCGGCCCCGCTGGCGCCCGGTACGAGAACGTGCTTCTTGACCTGTCCGGTGTCGGAGCGGCGGTCCGCGACCAGCAGTTGGTGCTCGGGGACCAGGAGATCCGGCGCCCGTCTCCGGCCTCGATCCTCTTCCTGGAGAACGGCGGCGGGAAGTCGGTGCTGATGAAGCTGATCTTCTCGGTGGTGCTCCCGGGCCGCCGTGAAGTGGTTGGCACTTCCAACACAAAGGTGCTGGAGAAGTTCGTCGGCCGGGTCGACGTCGCCCACGTCGTTCTAGAGTGGACGCACACTCGGACAGGCCGTCTGCTGATCACCGGCAAGGTGTCGCAGTGGCGCGACCGCAGTCCCCAGCAGGGCGAGGAGAAGCTCGTCGATCTTTGGTACAGCCTGCGCCCGGGGACCGCCGTCGACGTGGCTTCGCTGCCTTTCGCCGAGGACGGCCAAAACCTCACGGCCGCCGACTTCCGCGCCCGGCTGGACGACCTCTACCGCACGGACCCTGCCCTCGAGCTGCAGTGGGCCGGCAAGCATCGCGACTGGTCCGCCCAGCTGGACGAGCTGGGCCTGGACCCCGAGCTGTTCCGCTACCAGCGGGTCATGAACACGGGCGAAGGCGAAGCGGCCGACGCCTTCACGTTCACCACTGACGAGAACTTCGTCGACTTCCTCCTCAAGGCGGTCCTCCCGGCCGGTGATTCGGAGGATCTCGCCGACTCCATCGCCGGACACGCCGAAAAACTCGCAACCCGCCAGGACCTCGAACTGGAGCACAGGTTCGTCGAAGAACTACTCGAGCTGCTCGGTCCGCTGGCCGAACAACGGACCGCCGCCGAAGAAGCCCGCAACGCGGCCGATACGGCCGCGGGTGACCTTCATGGCTTTGTCTCCCGGCTTGGCGCGCGAGTCGCCCACGAAAACGCCTTGCTCGAAACACGCGTTCAGCACATCGGCGAGCTGAACGGCGTGGTTTCGCAGACTTCGGCTTACCTTGACCAAGTGCGCAAGATCGGTGCCGCCCTTGCTCATCGCACCGCGGACCTGCGGCTCGCCGCAGCTCTTTCAACCGAAGAAGCCGCCAAGGACGCCGAAGACGAAGCGCAGCGGGTCCTGCAAGGCTGGGACGCGACGCGCAAGCTGCAGAAGCACGAGGCGGCCGCTGAATCGGCGGCCGCCTTGCGAAGACTCGTGAGTGTGCGACAAGACGCCGCTCGTGTTGCCCTTGAGACGCGAGACGCGAAGTCCCGCGATTTGGCCCGTTCTCTCTTGTCTACTGTGGACGAGGCGACGGCAGAGGCCGGGGAACTGGATACCGCCGTCGGGAAACTGAAGAACTCGGTCGAGGCTACGACCCCCGAATGGAGGTCGGCCGTGGACAGTGCCGCCCAGGCCACGGCGCGCGCGGCCCAGCTCGACGAACGTGCCGCTGTCGTCGACGCCGAAATCGACACTGCCGTGCGAGGCGGTCTGACCTCTTCGGCAGCCGCGCTAGCCGACGACGCCCAGACGCTGACCGGCCGAGCCCGGTCCGACGCGAGTGCCATCGAGGAGAGCGAGGAGAAGCTGGCCGAGCTCGACGCGCAAGTCGAGGAGGCCCGGGACGATCTTCTGAGATCCCAGAAGGATCTCATCGCGGCGAAGGGAAAGGTGGAGGAAGCGCGGACCGCGGTACGGCGGGCCGACGCCGCCGCGACGGCGCTCAGCCGGGAACCGCGGCTGGGCGAGCTCCTCGACACCGGCGACGTGATGCTGGAATACGACGCCGAGACACTCCTCGACCAGCTGGCGAAGGCCCAGGCCGACGTCGACCGCCGACGGATCGGGCTGAAGGTCGCCGACGCCGCCGACGAACCCGCGCGTGTCGTCTGGGACGACGACCCTGAAGCCCTGCTACCGCCCCATCACGAAGTCGACCGGGCCCGGCAGCTGCTGGAGGAGGCTGGCATCACCAGTGTGGCTGGCTGGACCTACCTGGCTGAGCGCTCCGACGAGTCGAGCCGCGCCGAATTGGTGCGCCGCCTGCCTCACCTGGCGGGCGGTGTCCTGATCAACAAACCTGACCTGCTGGAGCGCGCCAGGGAGGTCCTCGCGGAGAACGGCTACCACCCGACCGGCACTGTGGTCGTCGCTACCACCCAGTCATTCGATGTGGTGGTCGAGACGAAGTTCGATCTCTCGTTCCGCTCGGACACCGGTTTCGTCGCAGCACCCAACCCGGCGCTGTTCGACCACGAAGCGGCCGACGCGGAGCGGGTGCGGATCGCTGGAGAACACGCCGAACGGAAGAGCCGGCTGGCCGAGCTGGACGCGGTATACGCCGCCGACCGGGCCCTCTCGGCGAGGCTGACCGCTTGGCGTGTCGAGTACCCGCCCGGTGCCCTGGGCGAGCTCGCCGATGTGGTCGCGTCGGCCGAAGTCTTGGTCGAACAGGCCCGCCAGACTGTTGCGCGCCACGAGGAGGCGCTCAAGCTCGCCATCAAGACCCGCGATGAGCTGAAAGAACAGCTCGGCGGCATGCGCCGGGCACTCGAGAAGCTCATCGAGCGGTCCCGCAAGCTCACCGAGCTACTCGGCCGGAGTCGTGAGGCGGAAGGCTGGCGACTGGATGCCGGACGCGCTCGCGATGCCGCCGAAACCCAAGACACAAGGGCGGCAACGCTTTACGGGATCCTCGACAAGCTGCGCGAAGACATCCAAGCGAACCGCCTTCTGGCCGCAGACCGGCGTGCCGTCGCGGTCCGGGCGCAGGACGAGATCGACGAGCTGCCCGGCGGCAGCACCGCCGACCGCGCCGACCCGGTTCCCGAGCACCCCGTCGCCGTGCTGCGCGCGTTCCTCGCCGACGCTCAGCGCGTCTACGACAAGGCTCAGGTCGGAGACGACCAGCTCAAGGAGTTGCAGCACGCGGAGGCCAAGGCGGACGAGGTGCGCCGCGCGTGGGAGAACGAGCCTGCGAGCATCCGCGAGATCGCTCGGCAGCTGCTCTCGTCCACCGACGGGGCCGACGCCGCCTCCCGCGCCGCCGCGATCACGGCGGCCGGCACCAGGTTAGAGACCGCGAAGAAAACCCACCAGGACGCGATGACCGCGACCGCGAACTGCCGCGCACGCCTGGAGCAGCTCCCGAAACCGACGGCCACCCTGGATGAGTCACGGCAGCCGCGCGACGCGCAGCACGGCGACCAGCTGGTGGCCGAAGCCCGCCGCGAGGCGAGCGACGTCGAAGAAGCCTATCGGCGGCGTACCACCGACCTGGAAGCGGCTGAGGGCGAATTGACCAAGGCGAAGGCGACCGCCGAGTCGTTCAGGACGATCATTGAGACGCACCGCGCGGCCTCGGACGACGAACCCGGCGTCGACACCACGGATGTCGAGCCGTTCACCGGTGACAAGGAAGCCGCGCAAAACCGGTACAGCGAGCTTCGCCGCGCTGCTACGCAAGCGCTGAAGGACTCGCAGGCCGCGCAGCGGGAGCTGCTCAGCCGGGCCGAACGCGTTACCGGGTGTGCCGTGGACAGCCGGTTTGAGTCCCTCGCGATTCCGGCCCGGACGCAGATCCAAGGGGTCGCGGTCTCCGCATTGGCCGAACACGCGGCCGACTGGGCTCGGCAGCTGCGGCCGCGGCTGCGGTCGCTGGCTGACGACCTGGCCCAGATCGGCCGGCACCGGGCCGCCATCCTCGAGCGGCTGAGCGCGATCGTGGACGGCGCGCTCCGCAGGCTGCGAACGGCGCAGCGGCTGTCAAAACTCCCGGATGGCCTCGGCGACTGGACCGGTTCGGAGTTCTTGCGCATCGGCTGTTCACCCGTCGAGGGAGATCTGCTCGCGTATCAGCTGGGCCTGGTCCTCGACGAAGTGGTGGAGCACCACGCGAAGACCAAGAAGTGCGACGGTCTCGCGGTGGTGTTGCGCGCGGTCCGGGCCGCGGTGCCCAAGGGGTTCACGGTGACGATGCTCAAACCGGACGCCGTGCTGCGCACCGAACGCGTCCGGATCTCCGAGGTGCGTGACGTGTTCTCCGGCGGGCAGCATCTCACCGCGGCGATCATCCTCTACTGCACCCTGGCCGCGCTGCGCGCCAACGACCAGGGGAAGGTCCGTCGTCACCACTCGGGGGTCCTCTTCCTGGACAACCCCATCGGCCGCGCTTCGGCCGGTTACCTGCTGGACCTCCAGCGAGGCGTGGCCGCCGCGCTCGGTGTCCAGCTCGTTTACACCACTGGCCTTTTCGAAGAGGAAGCGCTGGCCGGCTTCCCACTGATCATCCGGCTGCGCAACGACGCGGACCTCCGGGCAGGACGCAAGTACCTGTCGGTGCACGAGCGCATCGTCCCGTACCTAGACTCGCTCCTGCAGCCGACCGACACCGGAGTGCTCACCGCGACCAGGATCACCCTGCCGAAACGGCGCCATGACGAAGCGAACTGAACGCCTTGCCGACGCCCTTTATCAGGAGCTGCTCGGCTGGGCCGGGACCTGGCGCGGCACCACGCACAAGGTAGTGCCGATCGACGAGGTACGCCGGTGCTTCGGCGCTATCTTCGATCATCGCGAGGGTGACGGCGGGATCGCGGCCACGCTGCAGACCACGTTGTCGATCCTGTCCGACCTCGGGCAGATCGTGATGGGGAAGGCAACCGACTTCGAAAGGGTGGAACTGCCACAGAAGATCAAGCTCGTCCCGACGGCAGCGAAGGCCTCAAAGGTCATACCCCCGATGCCTCGGTGGCACAGATCGCTGTACGACCTGGAGGACGCCTGGCCCGCGGCTACGGCCCACCAGCGAGTCCGGTACATGGCGATCAACCGTTGGCTGATGGGTAACCCGGACACTGCTGAGGTCCCGCTGCGGGAACGCTCGCTGGAGATCTTCGGGAGGTACGGCAGCGAGCAGGACTACGACTCACCCGAGAAGGTTCTTGACGAAATTCGCAGCGGGCCGTTGTTCCGTGATCGAGAACGTCTCCTACGTCTGCTGTGCGCCGTGGCGACTCCGCCACCACTGCTGAGCAAACAGCCGCTCGAAGAAGCGGTACCCAACCAGCTCACCCGAGTCGGCGACGGCGACCTGCTGCTCGTCGTCGAGAACAGCGCCACCTGGTGGTCGATCGTGAAGGCCCTGCCCGCGCGGCACAACCTCGGGCACATCGCCTGGGGTCTGGGTGCGAGCTTCATGTCGTCGATCCTGTCGATCACCGACAACCACGAGATCCGGCGGATCCGTTACTTCGGGGACGTCGACCTGTCCGGCCTGCGTATTCCGGATTCCGCCCGGCGCACCGCACGCGTGGGCGGCTTGCCGCCGGTCGACCCCGCGGTGAATCTCTACGCGGAGTTGTTCGCGATCGGCCGGAGCTGGCGAGCCGCCGACAGGACTGTGGACGAGGACCGTGCACGCCAGCTGGCCGCCTGGCTTCCCGTCGAACATCATGATGCCATCGTCCGGCTGCTCACGGGACGACGCCGCGTCGCCCAGGAGTGGGTTGGCTACCGGCACCTCGCCCGCACCACGAACTGGCACGCCGACCTGATCTGATCCGAAGTCGCCGACGAGTAGCCCTCGTTAAGGATTTTGTGGTGGTGCCGTTAGGGGAAGCCAGTCGTGTCCGACGTGCCCTGGACGGGCCGTTGTCGGGTGCCGTCGATGGCGGGGCGGAAGACACGTCGGTCGAAGTCGCTGCGGCGCAGCCAGCAACGGTGCAGTGTGGCGAATACGAAGTCGCCGTCCTGGCCGTTGAGGTGATCTTGCAGGAGATCGATCAGGAACGGCGGCAGTGTGATGGTTCGCGCCGAAGCGGGGGTCTTCGGCGGCCCGATCCACAGCTGGTGTGTGCCCTCGTGTAGGCAGCCGGTGTCAGGGTCGATGACGAGGCAGCCGTCGTCGAGGTGGGTGTTGACGCGGCGCAGGCCGGTCAGTTCGCCCCAGCGGGCTCCGGTCCAGCCTGCGGTCACGACCAGCAGTCCGTAGCAGAGCTCGATCACCACAGGCCGGCCCTCCCGGTCGATGCCCAAAAGGTCGACGCGTCGTCGGCCACGGGTGAACTCCGCGAACTCTTCGCTGACGATGAGCACGTCCTCGATCACCGTGTCGATACGCGCACGCAGAAGTCGCTGCAGGTCCGTGCGCTCCAGGATCTGCTCCGCGGCGAAGGTCGACGAGGGCACGGTTTCAAGGCTGTCGGCGGTCAGCTCGAGAAGTGGCATAACGGTCAGTGTCGCCACGGGGATGGGTCGATGGAAGCGTGATGCGATCACGAAGCGGAACTGGAGATTCAGCCAGGCGACGCGTAGCAAGGCACCAAGACGTCATTCCTGTGGGATGTGCTTCGTCAAGTCCTCAAGTTGCCGTCGTGAGCAGCAGGCTGACACGCGCCTGCCGCCAACGTCGGGCAAGGGTCGTCCCGTCGCCTACTTTGGCTGCGACGTTCGTCCAGCTGCAACCCCCCGAACCCGAGGGTTACGGTTTTGTGCGGTTTCTGCTGATTAGAGGACGATCCCGCGGTCGCGGATGACGTCCCAAGGAGTGACGGGGATGTCGGCGATGGAGAAGACGTCGTCGACGGCCAGGAAGGTGTGTTCGTTTCCTGGGGCACCTCAGCTAGACAAGGGTTCCTGGAACTACGTGGCTCTCTGATGTCGTAACCACGATTGAGCGAACCTCGGCACACGTGGGTAGGCGGTTGGTGTCGAGGCAGCCGGCGAATTCAGACGAGCGTGAGTGCCAGAGGTTGAGGTTGAACTCGAGCGGGCGATCGGGGATCGGAGTCGGGTTCCAGAGCGTCCGCTCGTCGACAGTCACGCCGTCGACCTTCCAAGCGATGTGGTTCGGACGCCAGTCGATCTCGTAAATGTGAAATGCTGCAGCCGCATCGAAGTCCAACCTGATCTCCGTCGGCGTGCCGCGATAGCCGTACTCGAGCTTGGTGCCGTCGGGGCCGGGGTTGTAGAAGACGTTGACGAGCATCTTAGTCGTGTCGCGCCCGAGAAACTCGATGTCGATCTCTTGGCGAGGCCCGTTGCGATGCAAAAACAGCCCGGTGATGAGCCCGGGCACGTTCGACGGTCGGAGTTCGGCTTCGAACGATCCGTATAGGTAGTTCATGCGGCTGGCAATGGCTGCCGCCGTGAACTCACGGACCGGCGTTCTCTCGCGTCGCACGGCCAGTGCAAGTCCGTCCATGTGAGCCGTGACGTTCTTGGGGGAGAAGAGTGCGAGGTTGCTCGGGAAAGTGTCGTCGCGGAACTTCCAGGTTTCGTCGTCGAGTGGCTCGCCGGCGAACCACTCGATCGAGGTCGTCGCACTGCTGGTCGACTGATCAGGCTGAATCGGGATGCCCTGCCAGTTGAGCAGCCGTCGCGACAGGATCCACGGCGATGTGTCGAACGTGAGGTCGGTTGCAGGGAGTGGAGTGTCGAGAGGCAACCGCGACGCGACGCTCCTCTGCCCGACGTCGTCCTCCTCGGGGTAAGGAAACGCCGGGTATTCGATATCGAGGAACTCACTCAAGCTGTTCCACTTGTCCGCGACAGTTGGGGCCAGGTGCAGGACTCGGCCGGCGGGAAGCTCGCCCGGCGCGTGATCGGGCGTGGTCAGAACGAACAAGGCGTGCGGGTTGGCCGCAACGATCTCCCGAACGGACTCACCGTCGAGGGAGCCGATGTTCACGTAGGCATTGAACAGCCGACCACGCTCGCCACGTCGGAGCGTGTCGAACTCGCGTGCGGGCATCTGGTCGAGGTCACTCGAACAGGTGTAGCCAACCATCGAGAGCGCCCTAGCAAGCGATGTTAGGCCGGACTGGGCATCGCCCAGCCCGAACACCGGGCCACGCAGCCTGCGCGATGACGGGAGTAGTGCCTTCTCCTTCGTGATGACGCCGACCTGCGATAGCACCGGCAGTACCGAGTATGAGTTGGTCGACGGTTCGTCGATGCGCTGCTCGATCAGGTGCCGTCCGGCAGTGAACGTCTTGAGCGTTGCGAATTGCAGGTTGAGCCACAGATCGATCGGTCCGAAGGCCGGCAACTGGTCGAGGAGCTTCTGCGCGCCCGCCTTGGTAAGGACGTATGCTGCGGCTTCCCAGACGCCAGGTTCTCGCCTGTGGACTGGTTCAGCGCCCGGACTGGGTTTCTTCGTGCTCACATCCTTGTAGGCGAGGTATAGCAAGTCGAAGTCGTGGCTTCCACTCGGGTCTTGCAGTGCAGTCCACGTCGCCTTGAGCCTGCGAGCGAAACCGAAGGCTATGACGACGTCGTCTTCCAGGAGCAGTGCCGCCGCGTCGTCGCCAGCGACGACGCGGCGCCAGGTCTCGATGTGCGAGAGCGCCACCGCGATCTCTTGCCGGGTCATCGCGATCTCATGTGCCCGAGTGGAATCATCGATCTTCAGTAGCGGGTTCGGATCGACGGTGAGCTGGTCGGCCAGGGTGTAGGCCGGACGAAGCACCGCCGGGTCGGGTGTAGAGGTCAAGTACCGGGCATCGATGGCTGAGATCCTGCGGGTCAGCGCTGTCAGGCGCTCACCGTGCCGGCCTCGGAAGCGATCAAGCTCACGCCCAACCCGTCGCCATCGATCTGGCTTCCGGTCGAGATTGATCACGTAGATGCGCCCCAGCGAGTTCGCTTCCCCGCTCTGGGAGAAGACGGAGGCCCGTCGCTGCGGGTCGAGCACACGTGTTCGCAGCCGAACGCGATGGGCGAGGCGCTCCTTGAACTCCGCGAAGGTCAGCGTGTTCATGGGCGTTTGCCTCCCGTGCCCCAGACGAGATCACCCATTGCTACGCACCCGTTCCGCCAGTTGCGGTCGTCGGAGCGGTACTCGAGCGGCCACGTGCTCACGGCAATTGCATCCCAGTTCAGCAGTAGTGTGAAGTCGAGTTCACCTTCCTGTACTGAGAGTTCTACCGGATGCTCGACGAGGCTAGCCGTCAGGTTGCCCGGTCCGGTCATCGACTGGATGTCCCGACCGCTCGCCCGTGAGGATAGGACTTGGTCCGTCACTCGTTCGAGGGCACGCGCCACGAGTGGATCGCCTGCTGGCGCGATGAGCAGGTTGTTGTTCACGTAGAAGATATGGCTGGCATCCTCGCCACCCTCCGCCGTCTCGTAGGGGTCGAACATCGTGCCGGTTGGGATGTTGTAGCAGAGTGCCTGCCAGCCTGAGCTGGCCGTTCTCCCACCGTCGCGGCCGCCAGGGACTTCCGGTGCCGGTTAACTGATCTATTTAAATTTGATCGCTTATTAAACGAGAAGATCTTCATGTGCGCCGACTCGGTTCCGGAGCAGGCGTCGGCAGTCTGCAAAGGTGAATCGTCCTGTGCCGCAATTTGAATCTACGACGTGGGGTGCAACTTCTGAATGTCGTTGTACAGCCTCCGCAGGTGAGCGTCGGACATGTCCATGATTGGCTCGTACATGAACGAGTTGACATGGATGTTCTCTGGCGTCATGAGCACTACCGCGTCCAAAGTCTCGCGCGCCTCGGCACTACCGTGCCGTCGGTTCTTGTAGGCCTTGAATAAGGCCTGGGTCTGATTCGCCGGAATATTGTCCGTGAATTCGCGATCCGCCAACTCCGCGACCATGTGACGTTCCGACAGCAAGCGGATGGCGATGGACATCACGATCTTGTTTTCGAAGTTCGCGCCTTCGTCCGCCTTGAGTGCGAGGTTTGCCTGCTCGATCACGAGGTCTAGTACAGCATCCGATGACGACGGCCACACGCCATCGCCGCCAAATGCTCCAGTGAAGATGGAGTCGAGTTCGTGGTGAGTGATGGAGGAGGTGTCGCTCTTCCAGTGAAGGAGTGAGGTCAACTTCAGATAGTCAGGGTCACTTTCACCCTTCGTGTACTCCAGAATGTTTCGTATGAAGGGAATGCAAGCAACCCGCTTCATGCCGTTCTCGAAGAACTTCAACTTGAAGTCCTTGATGAAGGGGTTCTTAACGCCGACCGCGTTGCTCAGGACGATCTTGCTCTCGCTCTTCTGTGCCATGAAGCAGCGGTCGTACCCTACGACGGCTCGACTCTCCAACGTGCGGAAGAAGTCGAAGTTGTGAGTGAGGAGGATCAGCCTGAAGTTCGACTGCTCTGACATCTCTTTCAGGTACTGGATGATGGCGTACTTGTTCTTGTAGTCGAAGGAATCGGCGAGGTCATCGATGACGAACAGGGTCTCGCGTCCCGAGGACTTACGAGCCTCAACTTCGAACAGCACGTTGAGAATATAGAGCGCCTTCTTCTCGCCATTGCTGAGGATCTGCAGCAGGTCTCCACGCTCCACGGGCGTGCTCTCAGTACCCTCTTCGAACTCGAAGCCGAGCTTCAGTAGCTTCTCCTGTCCGAGTACCACCCGGTCGCGGTTATTGGCAATGAGCCGAAAGGGTACGAAGAACCGGTCATTGAAGATGTCGATGACCCGTTCCCACTGGGTGCTCTCGGCGGTGGCCTGTTGTTCGATTTCCTTCTTTCGCTTCTCCGTACTCTTGAAACAGTCGACCACGCGCTTGTAGAGCCGCTCGTGTGTCTTGATGTAGGATTTCCAGATGTTTTGCTCGAACAGGTCCACGTTGGTGAACTCGGGAAGCAACTCGACATGCTTAGCGATGTAGGCAAAAAAGGCCCGGGTGTCCACGTTCTTGTTGAGCGCCTTCTCGACCGTATCGAGCTTCTTTCGGAGTGCATCATCGTCAGTGATTCGTTGCTTTTCGACGGCAATTACCGAGTCAAGATCAGACTTGCTCGTAACCTCTTTCGGGTCCCCCACTTCCCCGTGTAGGAGGATTGAATGCTGAGCCGAAAAAAACCCGTTGTCACCAAGGCTCTTCGTGACGTTGGCCGCATTATAGAAGTTGAAGGAATCCCGGCTGAAGAAGGTTGACTTGTCGAGCAGTTCGTTGAGTCGGGTCACGTAATCCGCGAGCGCCAACTGGAGGTCAGGTGTGCGCAGAATCGGCTGCACCTTGCTGTTGAACAGCACTTCGTAAGGAAGTTTGGCAAAGGGTGCAGAATCCTGCTCCTCGATTTCGTAGTTGAGCCGAACGAGTGCAGTGAAGAAGTTATCTTCCTGCTGAGTGAACACCCGAGAGACGACGTCGGCTACATCTTGTTTCGTGGCCGATTGCTCCTTTAACGCAACCACGAGTTCGTCACGAGCCTCTACAAGTTCGAGTTGTAGTGCCTCGTACTCCTTACGAAGCTCGGGATTGATAAGAAGAGTAGAAGTGGATTCGTTTGGACCCAGCTCCTCGTCGTAGGACAGCACGACCACCACATCGCCTGCGGTCAATTCGTTACCGTCCTGGTCGGTGATGCGCCGGACAGTTTCGCGCTCGGGAAACATGCGGTCCTGCGTCTCGATACCCCGTGAGAGGTCGGCGAGAGCCCGGGCGAAGGAAGTCTTCATCGTCCCATTGGGAGCGTAGATCGCGACAGAGTTCCCGTTCCTGTAGAATTTGAAGGACGCGTCGAGTTCGCGAATGCCGTGGCAGTTCTTGAACTCTATGTCCAGCCTCTTCATGGGTACCTACCTCGTTCGTTGGACGCTTCCGTGCGCCGCGATGCCCGCCGACATTATGCTAGTCGAGCCAGCCGACGGATGGTCCTGGTTCAATGCGGCCCTACTGTTGTTGCCAGAGCCCCGCGCAGTAGGCCGCAGGCCTTTTCCTTCATCAGCAGGCAGCGCCCAGCGTGCATCGGGCATCTGTTGTTCGACAGCTTCACTCCCGTGGGCTTCCAGTGGGACTGCTCGGCGGCGAGGATCTGGGTGGCCGGGCGGTCTCCACCTCTTGGTGAACGATATCGTGCTGATCGGCCGTGAAGATCCGCGATGACTAACACACTCCTTGCAGAGCAGTGTTGCCACGGCCTGTGTCGATGTGGCGCCCAGCTTCACGCGGTTATATCTGGAGCAATCGTGGAGCACAGGGGCGTGTCGAACGGCGGGCAACGGCACCCAACAGCAATCAAGGGGCAGCGTTTGACTACGGGATTCTCGTCTTGCTACCGTTGACCTGCGGACAGAGAGACTGGCAGTGAGGGGGTCAGGGGTTCGAGTCCCCTTAGCTCCACAGCTTTCATGATCGCCCGACCTGCATGTTTTCGCAGGTCGCGCGTTGTTTTTTGGTGCACCGAACACTCGTCCATTATGGATCTCGCTTCAGTTACTGTTCAGTAGGTGGAGCAAAACTGGAGCAGTGTGGGGTTCCGGGCGAAATGGGGTCACCAGATCTGCTCCAGCCCGGTCGCCCGAACGGGTGTCCTGTCGAGTTATTCGGGCGTTCAGCCGCGACGCTGTGTGGTGATCGTACCGGGAGATCCCAAAGACCCTCGTGGCTCGTGAGAGCGTGGCGCACGCTGGATCTGGCTCCCTGTGCGCCAGGAACTGCCGGAGGTGGACCTGCTGCGGCGTCTCCGCGATGTGGAGGGGGTCCACGTGACGATCGGTCGCCCGGGCTACGGCCTCGAGGGGTCACGCCGAGGCGGTCGCGGCCCAGGCGGTCCTGATCCGGTTAGGCTCGCCGTCGCGTGTGGCCAGGTATGCCGACCAGGAGATGCTCGATGCGCTGACGAGAGACCGTGAGAGCGCCGATGCCTTTGTGTCGAGCACGCTCGGGGATCTGGCCCTGGCGGCCAGGGCGCTTCGCCGCACCTGTTGACCTACATCCAGAGCGGATTCAGAGGGTGAACGGTTTGTACTTCGGTGCGTCGTGCAGGGCCGCGGACAAGGTTGGGTGCGCTGTCGCAACGGCGCTGAGGAACCCGGCGTAGACGGCAGGACCGGTGTAAAGATGCGGCGCCGCCCGGTTGTGCATAGATTTCAGGGTCACCGTGATTCGCGCCAGCATGTGCTTCCTCCATCATGACTAACGACCAATTAGCTCCTGGCATCGCAGCCTTGGTCGCGAGATGCCACCGAGGTCTTCCATACATAATTCAGCACTATGAGAGACAAGCTATCCAGCTCTGCGGCGAGTAGGGCCTCCTTCGGCTCGGTGGCGCTACTCGCCGCGTTCGTGATCGTGTTCCTGCAAGCGATTGGAAGTGGCTACGACCAGTGGCCTTACCTGCTGGCTGTCGTACTAGCCGTCACGGGCGCCGGGCTACGAATTGAAGCGGCGATCGCTCGCCAGTAGCACGCGCACCAAGGGCCCGAAGTGCCCCAGCGTCCGAGCAACAGATGCTGGGGCACTTCGTTTGGCTGTCCGAGCCCTCCGCCCGCCGAGGTACAGGGTCCCGGCATCTGCATCCCGCCGTCGAGCGTCGTGTGGCGCTGGCAGCGTGTGCGAGTCAATCTTCGTAAATGGTGGTCGATCAGGTGCCTCTGATCGTCGCCGATCCGCTGTGTCAGGAGTTTGGCGAGAACGCCAGCCGCCACCCCACAGCGGCACCTACCCCACAATGAGCAGCTGGCTTCGGGGGTATCTCACTGCTGGTTTCGCACCACTGCGGCGCGGTGGGGGTCAGCCGCGCGGGCAGGCTCACTCGAGGTTGTTGGTTGAGCCGCGGCGCGGTCGACCGTGGTCCTCGCGGTGCGCCAGCGGCGTTCGAGGTGGCGAAGCAAGCGTCGCTCGACTTCGGGGGCGACGTGGCTGTAGGTCTCGACGACACGGTTGTCGAGGCGGTGGCCCAGTCGTCGAGCTTGGGCGATCTCAGGGATGCCGTCGGCGATCATCCACGTCTTGTGGCTGTGTCGCAGTCCGTGGAATGTCAGCCCTGGCCGGACCGGCTCGATCGGTACCGCCGCGTCGGGCCGTTGCAGGGTGCCGTCGATGGCGGGGCGGAAGACGCGGCGGTCGAAGTCGCTGCGGCGCAGCCAGCAACGGCGCGGACTGGTGAACACGAAGTCGCCGTCTCGACTGTCGAGGTGATCCCGTAGCAGGTCGATCAGGAACGGCGGCAGTGTGATGGTTCGCGCCGAAGCGGGGGTCTTCGGCGGCCCGAGCCACAACCGGTGTGCGCCTTCATGCAGGCTGCCGGTGTCAGGGTCGATGACGAGGCAGCCGTCGTCGAGGTGGGTGTTGACGCGGCGCAGGCCGGTCAGTTCGCCCCAGCGGGCTCCGGTCCAGCCTGCGGTCTCACGACCAGCAGTCCGTAGCAGCGGTTGCCGAGCGATTCGGCGTTGTCCGCGATGCGGACGACCTGTTCGGGTGTAGCCCAGATCCGTTCGATGGGAACGGGTGACTGTTCGCGGCGTCGGCCCCGTCGCGCCCTGCGGTGTACGGGGTTGACGGCGATGAGCCGCTCGTCGACGGCGTCGTCGAGCATCATGGAGAACATGGAGAACACCGTGATGGTGCCGGCAACGGTCGACCTGGCGTAGCGGCGCCGGAGTTGCTTGGCCCAGAGCGTGACCGCGAGGGCGGTGATGTCGCCGACGGCGGTACGTCCCCATCGTGGTTCGATGTGGTTTCGGATCCGGCTGCGGTAGTTCTCCTCGGTGCGGATCTCCACATCGAGGGTGTCTGCCCACAACGTCGCCCAGGCGGAAACGCTGATCTTGGCTGCCTTCGGATCTGGCCAGGTGCCACGCCGCTGGTCGGCCTCGATCTGGTTGGCGTAGTCGCTGGCAAACTTCTTGGTGTCGAATCCTGAACGCGAGCCGATTCTGCCGTCGGCGGTGGGGTAGCGGACGCGCCACGAGTGTGGGCCGATCTTCTCTATCCAAGCCATGATGGCCTCCTCGACGTTCGAAAGCGGACAGGCCAGGTATCTGCCTGCGACAGCGCTTCCGCAACTCGACGGGCGAACTAACGGCGGTAGACTGGCCGGTTCCCGCCGCCCTCGTAACGGATGATCGTTCGTGAGCGACGTTTCGAGTTGTGGATTTCGATGAGCTTGACCTGCTGCGTCGCAATGACCCGGCTTGGAAGTTGCTGCGTGCCGACAACGCGCCGCTTGTACTCGGGTTCCTCCGTGAGGTCTTCGTCGATGACAACGTCCGTTCGATTTCGGCTTCCGAGCTGATTGGAAGACTCGACGACGAGCTGTACGCGCTTAATGAGCGGCTCGGCGAAGGTACGTTTCCCAGGGCGGCAAAGGCCTACCTGGATGATTGGGCGGCTCCGGGCAACGGGTGGCTGCGTAAGTACTATCCGGCAGGGTCGGACGAGGCGCACTTCGACGTGACTCCGGCTGTGGAGAAGGCGTTGACGTGGGTCGATTCGCTTCGGGAACGCTCGTTCGTCGGTACCGAGTCTCGTCTGAACACGATCTTCGAGTTGCTGCGCCAGATGGCTTACGGAGCGGAGACCGATCCGGATGTCCGGCTCGCCGAGCTGTATCGACGCCGGTCCGAGATCGATGTCGAGATTAACCGGGTTGCCGGCGGCGACTTCGCTGTCCTCGATGCGTCGGCCCAGCGAGATCGTTATCAGCAGTTCGCCGCGACCGCGCGTGAGTTGCTGTCCGACTTCCGTGAGGTCGAGGCCAACTTCCGCGGTCTTGATCGGGACCTCCGTGCTCGTATCGCCAGCTGGGAGGGCTCCAAGGGAGAGCTGCTCGACGAGGTCGTCGGCAACCGCACTACCATCGCCGATTCAGACCAGGGACGCAGCTTCCAGGCCTTCTACGATTTCCTCCTCTCGCATGAGCGGCAGAACGAGCTCACCGACCTGCTCGGAAAGGTTCAATCTCTGGACGTTGTCGGTGAACCCGACCCGCGCATGCGGCACATCCACTACGACTGGCTCGACGCGGCCGAGCGCACCCAGACGACGGTGCGGTTGCTGTCGGAACAGCTGCGGCGGTTCCTCGACGATCAGGTGTGGCTGGAGAACCGCCGGGTGATGGACATCCTGCGCAGCATCGAGTCGTCGGCGCTCAAGCTCCGCGAGCAGGCCGCTCCGGCACTCACCTGCGAACTCGATGCCACGGCACCGTCGGTCGCGCTGCCGATGGAACGGCCGCTCTACACCCCGAAAGCGAAGGTCCAGCTGGACAGTGCGGGCATCACCGCGGCCGATGAGGACGTCGACGCGTCAGCCCTCTTCGAACAGGTATATGTAGATCGTGAGCGATTGTCCGACATCGTGCGCCGTGAGCTGCGGGAACGCGCCCAGATCGGACTGAGTGAGGTCCTCGGCCGCCATCCCCTCGAGCAGGGCATGGCCGAACTGATCGGTTACCTCTCCCTGGAAGATCCTGCCTTTCAGGTCGTCTTCGACGAGAACACGCGTGAGCAGGTGCACTGGATCGACGGCACCGGTGTGGAGCGGGTCGCGACCATTCCCCGTGCGACTTTCTTCCGGGGCTCGAGCAGTGGCGATTCTGTCGGTGGGCGCGCTTAGCATGAGCACCGTGTCCGCATCACTACGCAGGGACGAGCTTGATCTGCCGTTGGTCATCACGCACCTGATGAAGGGAGTGGTCTACGCGGACAGCCACGAGAAGGCGTGGCGTCATCTGCTACCTCTGCAGGCCCAGGTGCGGGATTACGTCGGTGTGATGGGCTTGACCGTTGTCGTCGATGAAGCCGAGGGTTATGCCTTCCTGCGCTCGAAGCCGGAGGACGAGGAGTTGGACGGGAAACTGCCTCGGCTGATTCCGCGGCGTGCCTTGTCCTTTCACGTGAGTCTCCTGCTGGCCCTGCTGCGCAAGAAGCTGGCGGAGTTCGACGCATCCGGCGCGGAGAGTCGGCTGATCCTCACCAGGGATCAGCTCGTTGAGATGGTGCGGATGTTCCTGCCCGAGAGCAGCAACGAGGCGCGGCTGGTCGACCAGATCGACACCCAGCTCACCAAGATCGTCGAACTCGGCTTCCTGCGGCGGATTACCGGGCAGGAAGCCGCCTACGAGGTGCGGCGCATTCTCAAGGCGTTCGTCGATGGGCAATGGCTGGCGGAATTCGACCAGCGACTCGCCGAGTACGCAGCCCAACTGGGCGGCGGAGAGGACAAGGACTGATGGAGGGCCTGTTCAGCGCGGCGGGTCTCGACACCGAGGGAGCCGAACTCACCGGTTACCGGCTGGAGCGGCTGCAGGTCTACAACTGGGGAACATTCGACCAGCGCGTATGGACGTTCCAACCCGAGGGGCGCAATAGCCTGCTGACGGGCGACATCGGCTCCGGGAAGTCCACCATCGTCGACGCGATCACCACGTTGCTGCTGCCTGCCCACCGCATCTCCTACAACAAGGCAGCGGGAGCCGAGTCGAAAGAGCGACACCTCCGTTCTTACGTCCTCGGTTACCACAAGTCCGAGCGTAACGAGGCTACCGGCGCGTCCCGGCCGGTCGGACTGCGAGACCGCCGTTCGTTCTCGGTTGTCCTCGGTTCCTTCACCAACGCCGGCTACGACTCGACAGTGACGTTGGCGCAGGTGTTCTGGTTTCGTGACGCGTCCGTCGGTCAGCCGGACCGGTTCTATGTGACAGCGGACCGGGGCCTGACGATCGCGGGCGATTTCGCCGACTTCGGCGGGGACGTCGCGACGCTCAAGCGCCGACTGCGCAAGCAGGACGTCCGTATCCACGAGCACTTCCCCGCCTACAGCAAAGATTTCTGCCGACGGCTCGGGATCGAATCCGAACAGGCAATGGAACTGTTCCACCAGACAGTTTCGATGAAGTCAGTCGGCAACCTGAACGATTTCGTCCGCTCTCATATGCTGGAATCGTTCGACGCCGCCGACTGGACCAACAGGCTGGTCGACCACTTCGCAGACCTGACCAAGGCGCACGAAGCAGTGCTCAAGGCGCGCACACAGCTCACCCTGCTGGAACCACTGCTCGCCGAATGTGACACCTACGACGAGCTCGACGCGAGGATCACGGCGGGCAAAGCCGCGCGTGAAGCCCTGCGATTCTATTGCGCGGATCGCAAGGCGACGCTGCTAAGCGATCGCCTGAGTGCGCTCACCGGCCAGATCGGTGAGCAGGACGCGAGCTTGGCGAACGCGAAGAATGACCTGGACCGGCTGCGCCGCAAGGAGCGGGATCTCGAAATCCAGCGCGCCGGTTGCGGTGGCGACCGGATTAGTCAGCTCGAAGCCGAGATCGACGCCGAGGAGAAGGAACGCGTCCGGCGGAAGGAACAAGGTGACCGGTATCAAGCGCTGCTGGATGCGGCCAGCCTGCCCGCCGTCGTCGACCCGGCGCAGTTCACTGCCCGGCAACGTGCTGTCGTCGAAAAGCAGGGCTCTCTCGACCAGGAACAGGCCGATCTGCAGAATCAGCTCACGGATCTCACCGTCGAGCGCCGCGAGCTCGACGGTGAAGCCGTGGAACTCAACACGGAGTTGTTGAGCTTGCGGGAGCGGCGCAGCAACATTCCCAAACGCAGCCTGGACGTGCGGGACGCATTGTGCGCCGCGTTGCGGGTCGATTCCGCCGCGCTGCCGTTCGCCGGCGAAATCATCCAGGTACGCGCGGACTGCGCCCCGTGGGAAGGCGCTGCCGAACGGCTTCTGCGCAGCTTCGGGTTGTCGATGCTGGTCGCGAGCGAGCACTACGACGCCGTCTCCGAGTGGATCAACGAACGGCACCTCGGCATCAAGCTCGTCTACTACCGGGTGCCCGAACAGCTACGCCAAACTCCGTCTTCGCCGCTCTCCGAGCGGTCCTTGTTCACCAAACTGGAGATCAAGGACTCGCCGTTCGCGGCGTGGCTGGATCGCGAGCTGGCACACCGCGCCGACTACGAGTGTGTGGACACCATGGTCGAGTTCCGACGTGCCGCGAAAGCCGTGACCCAGGCCGGGCAGATCAAAGGTGCTCGCGGCAGGCACGAGAAGGACGACGCCCGCCGAATCGACGACCGCCGTCACTATGTGCTGGGTTGGGATAACCAAGCGAAGATCGATGCGCTGCTTGACCAGGCAAGCCGCCTACAACTTCAGCTACGTGACTTGGGCGGCCGGACGAAGAAGGTCACAGCCGCGTTGAGCGCCAAGGGGAGGCTTGCCACGACTCTGAGCTTGTTGGAGCAGTTCAGCGGGTTCGCCGAGATCGACTGGCGCGCTTCGGTGAACCGCATCGCGGAACTGGACGACGAGAAGCGGCGCCTGGAGCAGCAGTCGGACGAGCTGAAACGACTGACCGCGGAGCTGGGCGCCGTCGGCACTCAGATCGAGGCGGCGGAAAGGGCCAAAGGCAAGGCGCAGGAGGGGCTTGGAAACCTCGGCGCCCAACGCGAAGCCGCGGAGAAACAGCTGCGCGACACCAAGACCACCCTGGACGAACCGGCGGCCGAATTCGCGAGAGCATCGTTTCCTCTGGTGGACAAGCACGTCGGAACCAGGAGCCTCGCGACTCCGGAAGACTGCGACACGTGCCTCATCGAGGTGAACGACGAGATCACAAAGGATATCGATCGGCTTACCGGCAGGCAGAACAAGGTAGCGAATCGAGTGGTCGGAAAGATGGGCGACTTCCGTAAAGCGTACCCGCTGGAAACTGAGGAATTCGACAACTCGGTGCAGTCTGCTAGTGAATACCGTTTGTTGTACGACCGGATCGCGTCTGACGATCTGCCTCGGTTCGAGTCCGAGTTCAAGACCTACCTCAACACCAACACCATTCGCGACATCGCGGGGTTCCACTCTCAGTTGACCAAACAGGCCGAGTTGATCAAACAGCGAATCGAGACCATCAACGACTCGCTGGCCGACATCGACTACAACCCAGGACGATTCATCCGACTTGAACCACATCCCACCGTGAACGTCGAGATCCGCGACTTCCGCAAGGACCTCCGGGAGTGCACCAGCGGATCTCTAAGCGGTGACGACTCGAATCAGTACTCCGAACAGAAGTTTCTCCAGGTAAAAGCTCTGGTCGAACGGTTTCGGGGCAGGGAGGGCCAAACCGAACCCGACCGGCAATGGACCCGTCGGGTCACCGACGTGCGCAACTGGTTCACCTTCGCGGCCTCAGAGCGGTGGCGCGCCGACGACGCCGAGTACGAGAACTACACTGACTCGGGCGGCAAATCCGGTGGGCAGAAAGAAAAACTCGCCTACACGATCCTGGCGGCGTCACTGGCCTACCAGTTCAAGCTCGACTGGGGTGTGAGCAAGTCGAAGACCTTCCGGTTTGTGGTGATCGACGAGGCGTTCGGCCGGGGCTCCGACGAGTCGACCCGATTCGCGCTCGGCCTGTTCCGGCGGCTGGGCCTGCAACTGCTGATCGTGACACCGCTGCAGAAGATCCACGTCATCGAACCGTACGTCGCGGCTGTCGGGTTCGTGGACAACAAGGCCGGTGACAGCTCGCGGTTGCAGACCCTGACCATCGAGGAATACCAACAACGCCAGCTCGCCCATGCCCACGGCACCGCATCCAGCCATGGCGATTGACGTGGCACCAACCGGCTGGACCGTACCCGGCGATGTCATAAGCAAGCTGCGACGACGATGGGATCGCGGCGAGTTCCTGTCCCGATTTGCTATGGGAACCCGATGGGAACCGCTGGCAATCGGGTTACGGGGACCGAGCGCGAATGACACCTCCGCGCACCTGGACCACGCACGTACGTGGGTCGAGCAATGGCATCGCGCCCGGCATCTCCGTGTCGAGATGAGAACGATCGGTGGCCGAGTCACCGGCACGAACGAGATCCCGGGCCGAGTCTGGATCGACTCCTATGAACAGCTGTGGGCCGTTCTCGGCGTGCAGTCGGATGTGCAGACTTTTGGGGCTCTGCTGGACGCGACCAGGCTCAGAGCCCCGGTCATCGCCGACTGGATGTCAGCCAAGCCGATGGAAGTACTCAGGTACAAAGGCGAATGGGTCAGGCTGGTCGACACCACACTGTGGATCGATGAGTGCGCACGTCCTGACATGTACCTCCGGCAGATCGACGTGCCCGGCGTCGACACCAAGTTCATCGAGCGGTATCGCGCCATTTTGGCGGTGTTGCTGGACCGCCAACTCGTCGAATACCGAGTTGACCGCACCAGACCGCCTTCGGATTTCGCCGGCCGATACTTCTTCCGTAAGAAGCCCGCCTACGTCCGATTTCGTCACTTGTCCGACGGTCCCGGATTTAACGAACTTGCCGTCCGAGTGTCCGAACTGGCGAATAGGCCGCTGACGGTGCGCACCGTGTTCGTCGTCGAGAACGAAATCACCTACCTGGCCTTCCCGTCCGTCGAGAACGCTATTGTGATCTTCGGCGAGGGGTATGCGGCATCCCGGCTGCACCCTCTGCGGTGGCTTGCGGAAAAGAAGCTCGTCTATTGGGGTGACATCGACACGCACGGCTTCGCGATCTTGAACAACGTGCGCCGCGCGTTCGAGAGTACTCGATCCATGCTCATGGATCGCGCTACGCTTCTTGCGCACGAGGGCCAATGGGTCGACGAAGCTAACCCCACCACCGACCACCTCGAGGCACTACTCCCAGACGAGGCAAACCTCTATACCGACCTCGTGGAGGGTGCCCTGGGTGGTTCTGTCCGGTTGGAACAAGAACGTGTCTCGTACGCCGCCATACAGCGAGCCGCACAACAACACAGCTGACTGGCGCCGAAGTAGCGTTGAGTACAACGGTGGCTAACGCCGGTTGTCGACCACCGGAATGGCCAATCGCTACGACAAACTCGCCATCCGCTTCGAGACCGTGCTAGCCGTTATCTCGATCGATAGTAGTTGTCTCGCTTATGAAAAGCCCGCTCAGATGCAGAGTAGCGTTGCCATGCTCTCTGACAATGGGTTGCCGGGCTTCACGCGGTTATGTCTGGAGCAATCGTGGAGCACAGGGGCGTGTTGAACGGCAGGGCAATGGCACCCAACAGCGATGAAGGGCAGCGTTTGACTACGGGATTCTCGACTTGCTAGCGTTGACCTGCGGACTAAGAGTGGCCAGGTCCTGGCAGTGAGGGGGTCAGGGATTCGAGTCCTCTTAGCTCCACAGCTTTCATGATCGCCCGACCTGCATGTTTTCGCAGGTCGGGCATTGTTTTTGGTTTGCCGTAAATGCGTCCCCAGCGACGAGCCTCTACCGAACTCGGGGCGGTTCAAAGTCCTGCTTGTCATTCTTCTGCTTGCCACGATCGCGGCCCCGGTTCCGTTTCGCGGCTGGCTGAGATTTCAGACCTGTGTGATACTCGCGGGTGAGGGGAGTACTTCCTCGGGCTGGCCCGGTCAGGCCGGACATTCGTATGGTGTCCTCGGGCGGCCGTCCCGGTGTGTGGGGCGAAGGAGACCTCGAACGCGAGTGCTGTTCGAGGAGACTTCTGTGGCTAGCCCTACGTCCGTTTTTGCTGCCCCGGCGGGCTCGATCGGTTCACCGCTGTTGTGGGGCGTCAGTATCGTCGTGTTGCTGCTCCTGTTGGCCGCGGACTTTCTGGTGACTCGTCGGCCGCATGAGGTGTCGATGAGCGAGGCCGTGGGCTGGTCGGTGTTCTACCTGGCGCTGCCGTTCGTTTTCGCCGTGTACCTGTGGACGGCCTACAGCGGCGGTCAGGCCATGGAGTTCATTACCGGCTTCGTGGTCGAGAAGTCTCTGTCGGTGGACAACTTGTTCGTGTTCATGCTCATCCTCACCGGCTTCGCTGTACCGTTCGCGTTGCAGCAACGGGTGCTGCTGTACGGCATCATCGGCGCCCTGGTTCTGCGCGGCATCTTTATCGCCGCCGGTGCCGCCCTGCTGCAGGCTGGCACCTGGGCGTTTCTGGTGTTCGGCGCGATCCTGTTCGTCACCGCCGCCAAGATCCTGCACGAAACGCTCGCCGGGAGTGCTTTTGACCGCGACGTGTCGCAACTGCGCTCGGTACGGCTGCTGCGCCGACTCATGCCGGTCACCGACGACTACCGCGGCACCCAACTGACGGTGCGTGAGGGCGGGAGACGTGCCCTGACCCCGCTGACCGTCGTGGTCGTGGCGATCTTCGCCACCGATGTAGTGTTTGCCGTCGACTCCGTGCCCGCCATCTACGGGATCACCGAGGATCCCTACCTGGTGTTCGCCACCAACGCCTTCGCGCTGCTGGGCCTGCGGGCCCTGTACTTCGTCCTGCACACCGCACTAGCCAAACTCGTTCATCTCAACCACGGCCTGGCGCTGATCCTCGCGTTCATCGGCGTGAAGCTGGTACTGCACTGGGCCCACGGAATCTGGCCTGCGGTACCGCAGATCCCCACTCCGATCTCCCTCGGCGTCATCGTGCTGATCCTGGCGACCGTCACGCTGACCAGCCTGCGCGCCAACCGCCGCACCGCAGAATCCACCCCCGGGAGCTGAGCATGCCCACCAACGCACTCATCGAACTCGGCGCCACGATGCTCATACTGGCAGCACTGCTGATCACGTGCGCCGTCCTGTGGGACGCCCGCCCACCCCGGGGACCCTGGCCGTAGGCCACGTGCGCGCCCAACGACTGTATGCCAATAGCTGACCGAAACCGAGGCAGGCAAGCTAAGCGCGATATCAGTGGTTGCATCCGCCTGTCACCCGGGTTGGCCATTTGTACGTAAGCACCGCGTCGGCCTGCTCGTTCATTGTCGGCAGGAGGGAGTACCTGAATGTGTGGCAGGGCGCGGGCGGGACCGGTATGGGAGCTGTGTTCGTGTCATCAGACTCGGTGAATAGGGCTGTCAACAGGACGTACTTCGCTTAGTGTCGATCTGGTTGCGCTCAGTGATCAGATTGGGGAGTCGTGCATCGACAGGGCAGGGGCGGCTGGCATCTCCTTGACGGCGGGCAGGACCACTCGCCGACGAAGGCTGACCTCGTCATCCGCGGAGTGCGGATCTTCACCGTCCTTGTCCGCCGGTTTGTGCTCTGGGGGTGGCTCCGGGGTCGCGGGAAGGCGCCCGCTGTCGGCGAGTGGTTGGCGACAACCGTGTCCCAACTCGGTCCCGCCTGCATCAAGGCGGCGCAGCTGCTCAGCACGCGGGTGGACTTGTTGCCACCGCGGATCTGTCAGGGGCTGGCGCGACTGCATGACGATGTCGCCGCGCCCCCTGCCGTGGATCTGTCACCCGTGCTGGAGCAGCACCTGGGTCCCCTCGGACGGACGATCACCGCGCAGAATCTGCCGCCGGCGGCATCGGGCAGTATCGCCTGCGTCTACCGGGTCACATCGCCTGACGGCCGGGTGTTCGCGGTGAAGGTCCGCAGGCCGGGCATCGAGCGACTGCTCGCGGTCGATCTGGCACTGCTACGTGGGCTCGCACGACTGCTGGCGTGGACGCCGCCATTGCGTGGCGTGCCCGTGCTGCCGATCGTCGACCAGCTCGCGAGTTGTATCCGGGAACAGGCCGATTTCGTTCACGAACGTGACAGGTTGCGCACACTGCACGACAACCTCGACGGCAAGGACCGGATGCGGGTGCCTCGGCCCGTGCCGGAGCTGTGCACCTCTGAGGTGCTGGTGATGGAGTACCTGGAAGGGTTGGATCGCGATACCGCTCGTCGGTTGTCGACCGAGGGGCGTCACGACGCCGTGGTGTCGGCACTGCGCGCCGTCTACCGGATGCTTTTCCGGCACGGCCTCGTGCACTGCGACCTGCATCCGGGAAACCTCTACTTCCGTGCGGATGGGACGGTGGCGCTGGTCGATGCCGGATTCACCGTGCAGCTGACCCCATACGCGCAGACAAAGTTCACCGCCTTCTTCTACTGCATGAGTCTGGGCGATGGCCCCGCGTCCGCGGATGTTGTCCTCTCCACCGCCACACCAGGTCCGAGGACGGACGAGGTCGGGTTCCGCCGGGAGCTGGCGCGACTGGTCGAGGCGCACTCGGGCGCGCGCGCGGCCGACTTCGACCTCGTGTCGTTCGCCTCGCGGCTGTTCGACCTACAGCGCCGGTACGGGCTCTACGCCGACCCACAGTTCGTCTTTCCCATCCTGTCGCTGCTGGTGCTGGAGGGTTCGGTACGGGATCTGCACCCCGACGTCGACTTCCAGCGGGAGGCAAAGCCGTTCCTGACCGCTGCAGTGCTGGAACGGGCCGTCCTCGCCGCCCGGGAGTGATCTGGCAGTCGAAAGGAGTTGCCTTGCAGTTCCGGAGAAATCAGCAGGGGTCCCGAGGGCCGTTGTCCGCCCTGCTGCGGCAGGACTACGAGCAGGTCAGTTTCGGCATACGCCGATTCCGGCTGCGTGCTGGGCCTGCGCGGCGTGTGCTGGAGTCCTGTGCCACGGCATTCCTGGACGGATTGAACGCGGTCGCGGACACCACGGACGTGAACGCCGCCGCCGACCGGGTCGACACCCTGGATCCGGCGTTGCGGGGATTCGGCTATGAGGGCGCGGCAATGGGTTGCGCGCTGCTGGACCTGCTGACCGCGTCACGTGGCCGCCGGGTCGCCGAACTGTTGCACGGTCCAGCACGGGACTATCCGCACCTGGCGCACGTCGGAATCGGCTGGGCCTACGCCCGCCTGCGGCTGCGCCCTCGGTGGGGGATACCGCAGACCGATCCGCTGTTGCGCTGGCTCGCCCTGGACGGTTTCGGCTTCCATCAGGGCTTTTTCCACGCGGACGCGGTGATCGGCCGGAGACGGGTCGAGCGCGGGTTGACCCTCGAGCAACGCGGCATCCGGGATCAGGGGCTCGGGCGCGCGCTGTGGTTCCACGAGTGCGCTGATCCGGCGGGGATCGCGCTGCGGATCAACGAGTTCCCAGTCGCCCGGCGATCGGATCTGTGGAGCGGTGCTGGGCTCGCGGCCACCTACGCAGGTGGTGCCGAGTCCGGCGAGCTGGCGCGGCTGGTTCGACTGGCGGGGGACCACCGCGAGCACCTCGCGCAGGGTTGCGCTTTCGCCTGTGCCGCCCACACCAGGTCGGGTGTGGTCGCCGAGCACGTGCATCGCGCGGCGAAGCTGCTGGCGGGTGTCCCGGTCGCTCGCGCGGCAGGGTGGACCGACGAGTCGGTGACCGAACTCGGCCCGAATTCTGCAGGCGCTGCCCATTACGAGCAATGGCGGGCAGGGATCCGCCTGCGATTCAGGGAGCACGAGCGGACACATGTGGCGGAGGCCGAGTCCGGGTGCTCCGGCGAGGCCGCGCACGTTCCGGCGAACACTGCGAAGGAGGCCGCACTGTGAGGTTGCTCGTACGTCGGCATTTTGCCGGGGTCGTCGCCGTGCTGTGTTCGGTCGCGGTGTGGTTCGTGGCGCAGCAACCGGTCGCCTCACCGCAAGAGCGATCGACGCTAGCCGATCGTTTCGAGTTCAGCTCCCATCCGGTGAGCCCGGCCGATCAGCACAGCGATCGGGCCGTAAGAACCGTCGCTCCCGCCTATCACAAGATCCGGTCCTGGATCTCGTCGGTCGGGGCGGGAGCGGGACTTTTCGCCGCCGGCAGTGGCGCCACGGCACGCGATCTGTGCCTTGTGGACCCACGCAGCGATACCGTGACGGTCTCACCGGTGCCCACCAGCGGAGCGCGGTACCGTCCGTTCACCTTGACACCGGATACGCCGGGACCCGCGCCCTCGGCCCCGATGGGCTGCGTGCCCGCGGACCTGAACGAGGACGGCTGGCAGGACGTGCTGGTGTACTACTGGGGACGTTCCCCGGTGATCTTTCTGCGCGAACCCGGTGTTCCGCTTGAATCCCGGGCCTTCCGGCCGAGGGAGCTCGTCCAGCCGAGCCAGGTGTGGAACACCAACGCTGCCACCATCGGGGACTACGACGGCGACGGTCACCTGGACCTGGTTTTCGGCAACTACTTTCCGGACGGGGCCAGGGTTCTCGACCCTGGTGCTCACCAGGACGAGCTGCAGATGAACGAGTCACTGTCCGACGCCCGCAATGGCGGGGTGAACCGGATGTTCCGCTTCGACCCAGTGCGCACGGAAGCCGGCCCGGACGTGGCGTTCACCGAAGTGGACGGGGTCTTCGACGCCGAGCAGGCCCGGCAATGGACCCTCGCGCTAGGCACTCAGGATCTCGATGGCGACGGCAGGCCCGAGTTGTACGTAGCCAACGACTTCGGTCCCGACCAGCTGCTGGTGAACGAGTCCGAGAACGGCCGGATCCGGTTCGTCGAGGCGAAGGGTGACCGGCGGCCGGCAACGCCAAAATCGACGGTGGTCGGCGAGGATTCGTTCAAGGGGATGGGCGTGAACTTCCGGGACCTCAATGACGACGCCGTTCCCGACATCCTGGTCAGCAACATCACCGAGGCGTATGCGTTGCACGAAAGCAACTTCGCCTACCTTTCCGTTGATGACCCCGAGGTATTGCATGCGGGCGCGGCACCGTACGAGGACCACAGCGAACGGCTCGGGCTGGCGCGCAGTGGCTGGTCGTGGGACGTCAAGACCGGCGACTTCGACAACGACGGCGGGCCCGAGGTCATGCACGCCACGGGTTTCGTCGCAGGACACACCAACAGGTGGCCACAACTGCAGGAGACCGCTACTTCGAACGACCTGATCCTCGCCGATCCGCAGCTGTGGCCGAATGTCGGCCCGGGTGACGACCTCTCCGGGCATGACCGCAACACCTTCTTCGTTCGCGGAGACGACGGGCGATTCGTCGACGTGGCCGCGGAGGTGGGGGTAGGTACCGATGCCGTCAGCCGCGCGTTCGCCGTCGGTGATGTGGACTCCGACGGCCGTCAGGACTTCGTCGCCGCCAACCAGTGGGCGCGATCCACCTTGTACCACAACCAGTCCGAGGCCGGTGCCTTCCTCGGGCTGCGATTGCGGCAACCGGTGAGCGGGCCGTGCGGAACCGCCGGCGGGGATGCGAAGCGACCGGCGGTCGGTGCCACCGCCCGGGTGCGCACCGGCGAGGGCGACCAGGTCCAGCAGCTGTACCCGGCCAACGGCCACGGGGGAGTCAACGCACCGGAACTGTTGTTCGGTCTCGGTGAGCGCGGGGTCGGCGAGGTCCCGGTGGAGATTACCTGGCGAGACGCGTGCGGCGAGCGGCACATCGCAGACTTGTCGCTGGGCACCGGTTGGCACGACATCGTTGTGCGAGCGGACGGAACAGCACGGGAGGCCCGATGACAGCGCGCGATCCCCGAGGAGCGGCGCTGCGCCGGTTCGGACTGTCGATCACGGCGCTGACCGTGCTCGGGCACACGGTGCTCGGCTTCGAGCAGGCCTACCTCACGCCCGTGATTGCCGTGCTGGCGGCTATCGCCACCGAGGTGCTGCTGGAGGCGTCGGACTCCGCCGTGAACGGCAGGCGCCCGCGCTTCCTCGGCGAGCGCGGTCACGTAGTGAACTTCCTCTTGCCGGCATACATCGCGGGTCTGGCCTGCGCGATGCTCCTGTATGCCAACCACCGTTTGTGGCCCGTGGTGCTCGCCGCCGTGGTCGCGGTATCCAGCAAGTACGTCATCCGCGTCCGGTCGGCCGGTCGTTGGCGGCACGTGCTCAACCCGAGCAACACCGGCATCGTCGTTGTTCTGCTGTTGTTCCCCTGGGTCGGTATCGCGCCGCCGTACCAGTTCACCGAGTGGATCTCCGGCTGGCTGGACGCGCTGGCACCCGCCGTGCTGCTGATCGCCGGCACGATGCTGAACGCCAAACTGACCCGCAAGGTGCCGTTGATCCTCGGGTGGATCGGCGGGTTCGTGCTGCAGGCGGTACTACGCGCATTGATGACCGACATCTCGCTGATCAGTGCGCTGTTGCCGCTGACCGGTGTGGCGTTCGTGTTGTTCACCAATTACATGATCACCGACCCGGGAACGACACCGTCGCGGCCGCGCAACCAGGTCCTGTTCGGCGCGGGCACGGCCGCGATATACGGCGTCCTCGTGCAACTGCACATCGTCTTCGGGCTGTTCTTCGCCTTGGTGATCACCTGCGTGCTGCGGGCAGGCGTGTTGATCGCGCTGGACGCATACCGCCGCACGGTGCCGGAGATTCCGCGACAGGCCACCGAAAGGTGGACACCGGCGCGAGATGTTGTTGCCGAACCAATGGGTGAGGTCGCGAAATGAGTGGCGAATCCGAGGAGCGGGCCGAACCGATCGCCGTGGTCGGCATGGCGTGCCGGTACCCAGATGCAGAGGCCCCGGAACAGCTGTGGGAGATAGCGCTCGAGGGCAGGCGGACCTTTCGCAGACTGCCGAAGGAGCGGCTCGATCCGGACGACTACTGGGACCGGGATCCGGCAGCCGCGGATCGCACCTACAGTGCCTACGCCGCGGTTCTGGACGGCTGGGAGTTCGACCGGGCACGCTTCCGGGTCCCCGCCAGCGTGTATCGGGCCGCGGATCCCGCACACTGGCTCGCGCTGGAGACGGCGGACAAGGCGCTGGCCGACGCGGGCAGGCCAGGAGGCGCCGGGCTGGTCCGCGACCGGGTGGGTGTGCTCGTCGGGAACACGCTCACTGGAGAGGTGACCCGGGCAAGGACGCTGCGCTTGCGCTGGCCGTACGTCCGGCGCGTCCTCGCTTCGGCCATGGCGGCCGAAGGGCTGTCGGACGAGCGGTTGCGCGCGGTACTGGACCGGGCGGCGGAAAGATACTTGGCCCCGTTCCCCGAGGTGGACGACGAGACGCTGGCCGGATCGTTGTCCAACACGATCGCGGGGCGGATCTGCAACCATTTCGACTTCGGCGGTGGAGGGTACACAGTGGACGGAGCGTGCGCGTCGTCGCTGCTGGCCCTGATCACGGCGTGTCGCGCATTGCGGGACCGGAGCGTGGATTTCGCGCTGGCCGGTGGCGTCGACCTGAGCCTGGACCCCTTCGAACTGGTCGGATTCGCCAAGACGGGCGCGCTGGCGGCCGGCAGGATGCGGGTGTATGACGAGCGCTCGGCGGGCTTCTGGCCTGGCGAGGGTTGCGGCATGGTCGCGCTCATGCGCGCCGCCGACGCACGGTCGGCGGGGTTTTCGGTGCGCGCGGAGATCGCCGGCTGGGGTGTGTCCTCGGATGGCAGCGGCGGCATCACCCGGCCCGAACGTACGGGACAGCTACTGGCGCTGCGGCGTGCCTACGCGTCCGGTGGACTGGACCCGGCGCGGGTGCTGCTGCACGAGGGCCACGGCACCGGCACCGCTGTGGGTGACGAGACCGAACTGGCCGCGCTGGCGGAACTCCGCGGTGAAGCGACCCGTCCCGCGGTGCTCGGCTCGATCAAGGCGAACATCGGCCACACCAAGGCGGCTGCCGGCGCGGCCTCGCTCATCAAGACGGTGTGCAGTCTGGAATCGGGGTTGCTGCCGCCCACCACCGGCTGCGAGCGGCCGCACCCCGCGCTACGGGCGGCGGCCGAGGTGCTCACCGCGGCGGACCGGCCGCGGGCATGGCCGGACGGGACGCGGCTGGCGGGCGTGAGTGCGATGGGGTTCGGCGGTATCAACACCCACGTCGTGCTGCGCGGCACCGCGGATGCGCGGCGCGACACGGTCGAGGTGCGCGGCCCGGCTCCCCGAGTCGACGTCGTGCCGTTGGAGGGCCGGGACGTCGGCGAGCTGCACGCGATGCTCGGCAGGTTGGCAGAGCTCGCTCCACGGTTGTCGGAGGCACAACTGGGTGATGTGGCCTGCCGCTTCGGCCAGCAGGGAGCAGGACACGGCCCGAGAGTCGCTCTGGTGGCCGCGAGCCCGGAGGAACTGGCGGCCCGCGCCGAGGCCGCTTCGGCGTTGCTCGCAACCCTGCCCGATAGCGGGCTGGTCGCGCGAGACGGCGTCTACGCGGCCGGGCGGGTGCGGGGGAATGTGTGCCTGCTCTTTCCCGGGCAGGGAGCGCCGGTGCGGGCACAGGGAGAGGGCACCGAAGCCGTGCAACCGGCGATTCACCGCGAGTCGCTTGTGGCACTGCGCTGGCTCCAGCGGCTTGGTGCGAGGGCGTTCGCGGCGATCGGGCACAGCCTCGGCGAGTTCGCCGCGCTGGTATGGGCCGGCTGTCTGTCCGAACAGGATGCCGAACGGCTGGTCCGCGAGCGAGGCCGGCTGATGGAAGGCGCCGGAACCACCGGCACGGGCATGCTCAGCGTTACCGCGGACGCGAGGCAGGCGCTGGCGCTGTGCGAGGGCAGCGCACTCGTCATCGCTGCGTTCAACGGTCCCCACTCGCACGTGCTCGCCGGCCCGCTGCCGGACCTGCGCGCCGCGGCGGAGCGCGCCCGGACGACGGGCCTGCACACCGCGCTCCTGCCGGTGTCCCATGCGTTTCACTCGCCTGCGGTCGCCGGGTGTGTCCCCGAATTCCGCACACTGCTGAGTGAGGCAGGGTTTCATCCGCCGGAACGACACGTGGTGTCCACCGTTTCCGGCCAGCCGATCAGCGCCTCGGACGATCTCGTGGAACTGCTGTGCCGCCAAATCACCGAGCCGGTCCGGTTCGCCTGTGCTTTCGACGAGATCGCGGAAGACATCGACCTCTTCTGCGAGGTCGGTCCCGGCCGCACCCTCGGGGCACTGGTCGCCCAGGCATCCGCCGTGCCGGTGGTCGGGGTGGACCAGCACGGCGACGCCCGGACACGGGCCGAGGCCGCCGCCGCACTATTCGCCGCGAAGGCCGTACCGGACCTGACGCCGCTGTTCGCCGAGCGTGCCGCTCGACCGATCGACATTTGGCGCGACCCAGTGTTCCTCGCCAACCCTTGTTCGACCGCCCCCGGCACGCCGCACCGGGAATCCCTGGCGCCCGTGCCCGAAGAGCCACACCCAGTGGTGGCGGCGGGCCCTGCCGAGGTCGTGTGTGAGCTCGTGGCGACCATGACGGAACTGGATCCCACGCTGATCACCCCGGAACTGCGCCTGCTCGGCGATCTCCACCTGACGTCGCTGCGCGTGGTGCAACTCGTCGCCGCCGCGGCGGAGGCCGCCGGGCGTGGTCGTCCCGAGGCACCGCTGAGCGTCGCCGACGCCACGGTCGCCGATCTGATCGACGTCGTCGAACAACTTCCCACCGCAAAGGCCGCGAGCGCAGAATACGCACCACAAGGCGTCGCGCCCTGGCTGCGATGCTTCACAGAGACACTACGGCCGATCGACCCGTCAATACCGTCTGGACCGTCCACAACGGAACGCGGGTCCCACCGTGCGTACATTGTGCGGGGACACCCGTTGAGTGGCCGTGTCGCGGACGTATTCGGTTCGGGGCTGCGGTACCCGCTGCTCTATGTTCCCGACCCTGCCGCGACCGATGTCCCTGCTGTCGTACTGGCCGCGGTCAAGGCTGCGGTGGACGCCGGTGGGCTGGTCGCGGTGGCGCACGACGCGGCCCTGCGGGGCTTCCTGCGCACTCTGCGGCACGAGCACCCCGCACTCGGCATCACGCTGTTACGCGTTCCGAGCACGGAGGAGGACCTGCGGGCAGCTCACCCGTACGCCACCGTGATACCGGGAGTATGGCGAGAGCGCGTGCTGACGGATGGTGAGGCTGGTGAGCCCGCCGAGAACCCGTTGGATCTCGATCAACAGGGTGACGGGTACTTCCTCGGCCAGGACGACGTGCTGCTGGTGAGCGGTGGCAAGGGAATTGGTGTCGCCTGTGCGGTGGCGCTGGCCAGGGCATCTGGTGTCCGCCTCGCGATGCTCGGACGTTCTGACCCCGCCGACGACGCCGCGCTCCGCGATAATCTGCACAGACTTCACGAGGATGGCATCAACGCTGCCTATCACCGCGCCGACGTGACCGATCCGAAAGCCGTGGCAGAGGCCGTGGGGTGGCTGCGGGAACAACTGGGTCCGATTACCGGCGTGCTGCACTCCAGCGGCATCAACGAGCCCGCCGGGGTCGACCAGCTCGACGAGAATCGACTGCGCGCCCACCTCGCGCCGAAGATCACCGGACTGAGCAACCTGCTCGCCACTGTCGCCACCGAACGGTTGCGGACACTGGTCACCTTCGGCTCGGTGATCGGTACCTGGGGGTTACCCGGCGAGAGCCACTACGCGTTGGCCAACGGTGTGTTGCGAGCCGAGATGCAGCGTCTTCGCGACGCACTGCCGGACTGCCGGGTGCTCAACATTGACTGGTCGGTGTGGGCTGGGACGGGCATGGGGGAGCGTCTCGGTGTGCTCGACACCCTCGCCCAGCTCGACGTTACCGCCATACCACTCGCCGAGGGCACGGACATGTTCCTGCGGCTGCTCGCGGCGAATGACCTTCCGGCTTCGGTCGCGGTGCACGGCAGACTCGGCGGGATGGACGGTTCGGCCGAGGTGGAAGCGGCCGAAACCGAAGCGGGCGCGGGCCGGTTCTTGGAGCGGGTTCGGATACACCATCCCGGCGTGGAGCTGATCGCCGACGCCACACTGGGACTCTCGCGCGACGAGTACCTGAACGGCCATCGGATCGATGGCATCGTGGTACTGCCTGCGGTGCTGGGACTGGAGGCAATGGCACAGGCAGTGAACCGCCTGGTGGGCCACCCGGTACGGGAGGTGGCCGACCTTGTGCTGGACCGGCCGATCGTGGTGCCGGACGAGGGCAGCAGAATCATCCGCATCTGTGCGCTCCGGCGTGGCGACATCGTCGACGTCGTCGTGCGTAGCGACGAAACCGGGTTCCGTGCCGAGCACCTCCGCGCCTCCTTCCTCGTGGCAGCGAATCCAGAGCCGGTGCCGCCGGAACCACAAGCGGCGGACACCGGATCGGTTGTGGACGGCGAAGACCTGTACGGACCGGTGTATTTCCATACCGGGCGCTTTCGGCGAGTGCGAGAACTCGTCGCCCACGGGGCCCGGCGCTGCCAGATACGAGTGCTGGCCAAGGAGGACGACCCGTGGTTCGACACCGCGCCGCTGCTGGGGAGTCCAGCGGTGAACGATGCCGCCGTACACGCGTTGCAGGCGTGCGTCCCGCATCGAAGACTGCTGCCGGTGCGGTGTGAGCGAATGAGTTTCGCGCCGGCGGCGGAGACGGAACTGCACCTGTGCGCGGCCGAACGCTCCGCGAGCGGCGGCGAGTACATCTGGGATGTCGTAGCGTACGGCGCGGGCGGCGCCGCCGTGATCACGTGGCACGGTCTGACCCTGGCCGACGCCGGGCCGCTGCCGCCGACCGACGCATGGCCGCTGCCGCTGCTCGCGGTCCATGTTGAACGGACGGTCACCACGATCGGCCTCGACAAGGCGTTGCGGGTCTCGATCCTGCCGGATAGCGCGGAGACCAATGCCACGCTGGCGGACGCTCGCTCAGTAGCCCGTGCCGCGGGCGTCGTGCTGACTGTCGCCGGGGGAGAGCGTTCAGCCTGTGCCGCTCGCACCGTAGCGAGTAGGAGCCACGACGAGTGGTGCCGACTCCTCGGTGAACGGGTGGACGCAGTCGAAGAGATGCAGGCACAGTGCCCCGAATCCTACGATTCTCGTGCTAGCCGGATTCGGACGGCCGTGGAGTGCCTGTCCAGTGCGGACAGTGGACCTCTGCTGCTGGAGGGGGTGTACGACGGAGGTTGGGTGGTTCTGCGCTGCGGCTCGGCGCGCATTGCAACTGTCGTCGTTCCAGTAGCCGACGGCGCGACGCCGCTGGCGATCGCGATCCTGTCGGGGCCGCGGGAGGACCGGCGCTGATGTGGAGCACACCGAGCTATGACTACCGGCACCTGGTGACGCTGGAGGAGACGAATGTGGTCGGAAACGTCTACTTCTCGAACTACGTTCGCTGGCAAGGACACTGTCGCGAGCACTTCCTCATGGAACGAGCGCCGGGAGTGCTGCGGGCGTTGACCGACGACCTCGCACTCGTGACGGTCTCCTGCGGCTGCGACTATTTCAGCGAACTCTACGCGGCGGACACCGTCGAACTCCGGATGACACTCGACGTCGTGGAGGACAACAGGGTGTCGATGGCGTTCGGCTACTACCGGGTCAACGCGGCACAGGCAGAACTCGTCGCACGCGGCAGCCAGACAGTCGCGTGTATGCGGCGGGGTTCGCACGGCGTCGAACCGGTACCCGTGCCGGTCGAACTGGCTCAAGCGTTGAAGCCGTACCGCCCGCTCGCGTGCTGAGTCAGCCGCGAGCCCAATCGCTTCCGCTGGCCGCGATCGTGGCCGGATGTGTCCTGGTGGCGGGAACTTCGGTGTGGCACGTCTACGGAATCTTCGTGCACGGGCCGATGAGCGGTGCCTCGATGAACGCAGGGGCAACCGGCTCGCACAGGGACCAGATGACACTGATCGCGATCGGCGTGCTGCTCGCGCTGGCCGGCCTTCTCGTTCGCCCCACGGTGCGGCGTGCGGCGCGTCCACCTTCCGGGGCGGTCCGGAAGGCAGCGCTGTGCGTGCTCACGTTCGCGATGATCGTCGACGTGTCCAAGACCGCGACACTCGGGTTCGTACTTCCCGGAATGCGCGCCGAGTACGGCATCAGCGCGCAGGAGGCCGCACTTCTGCCGGTGTGCGGGCTCGCCGGAACCGTACTCGGCTCGCTCGTGTGGGGCTCCCTGGTGGACCGGCTGGGGGTGCGGCGCGCCCTGCTGCTGGCCACCCTCGGATTTATCGCCACCTCGGTCTGCGGGTCAATGCCGACCTATGCCGGAAACCTGGTGATGTGCGGGCTGATGGGGTTCGCCGTCGGCGGCCTCGTGCCGGTCGTGTTCTCCGCGATCACCGCACTGGTGCCCGCACACCGTGTTCCCGCTGTAGGTGCCCTCGTGGCCGGGATCGCCACGGCAGGCGGTTACCTGGTGGCGAGTCAGTCGGCGGTGCTGCTCGGTAGCGACCACGGGTGGCGCTCGCTGTGGCTGGTCGGTGCGTTCAGCGGAGCACTGCTGTTCCTCGTGCTGCCCTGTGTGCCAGCGTGGTGTGACGACGCCGCGCGTCGCCCAGTTCTGCCTCCGCGGCGCGCTGCTGCCGTGCCTGCGTACGTGGGCGAGTTGCGCGGGAGGTATGTCTTCTTCGGATTCATGGCCGGGCTGGTCGCGCTCGGCGTTCTCACGTGGGTTCCCACTGTGTTGCGATCCGCCGGACTGGACGGTGGAGCGGGGGAACGGCTACTGGCTTCTCAGGCGTGGGTCGCGCTACCGGCGGCCGTCGTCCTGGCGCTGGTCTTGAGCCGTTACTCCGCAGAGCGTTGCGCTCTTGTCGTGGCCACCGGGGCCGGTGCGGCACTGATGGTGACCGGAGCTGTGCTCGCCGCCGGACAGCACGGTTGGCTGCTCACCGTCGCGCTCACGGCCACGGTGTTCTTCAGTAACGCGATGACTGCCGCGATCGTGCCCATGGCGTCGGTCCATTTCGTCCGTCAGCGACGCGGGCGAGGGATCGGCAGGATCGCGGGTGCGAGCAAACTGGGCGGCCTCGTTGGTCCTGTCGCACTGGCTTCGGTGATCACCGCGCCGCTCGGCTTCTTTGTCGTGGCCATTGTGGTCGGTGCTGGCACCGTTGCCGCCGGCGTGGTCATGGTGGCACGGCGACCAGCGGTCACTGCGGTACCGTTGCGGGATGACGCGCGTAGCGGAAGCGGGCGGGCGGCGTGAGCGCAACTACCGCCAGTACTGCGGCCTCGCGGCCGCACTGGATGCCGTCGGCGAGCGCTGGACGTTGCTCGTCGTCCGCGAACTCGCGCTGGGCCCTCGGCGATACAGCGAACTGCTCGCCGACCTGCCCGGAATCGGCACGAACCTGCTGGCCGATCGGCTACGGAAGCTGTGCGAACTCGGCGTGGTGCGTCGCGTGGACAGCGCTTCCGGCGGGCACCGTTACGAACTGACCGACACCGGCGAGTCGCTGCGCGAGCCGGTCCGAGCGCTGGCGCGCTGGGGAATATCGCTGCTCGGCGAGATGCCGGAAGAGGCAACCGTGCGCGCCCACTGGGGTTTTCTCGCGGTGGAAGCGATGGCGAACGCCGCGCAAATGCCGGAAGTGCGGGAAACCTACGAGTTCAGAGTGGACGAAGAGGTGTTCCATCTGCGAGTGGTCAACGGCGCCGCGTCGGCGGTGCGAGGTCCTGCGGAGGACCCCGTGCTGACGGCCACGACCGACGCGGCGACGTTCGCGAGGATCGGCGCCGGGGCGCTGACGCCGATCGAGGCGACCGCGACGGGATCGCTGACCCTGACCGGCGACCCCGGCGCGGTGCTGCGGTGTTCTGCGATACTCGGCCTTTCCTAACCAGGCGCCCGGCTACAGCCCGCCGACCTTGACCGGGAACTTGTCGATCGAGGCGACGACCTCGTCGGGGTTGTCCGGGATGACCAGGTTGATCGGGTTCTGCAGCTGGTAGATCTCGCCCTTCGGAGGAAAGTTGTCGAGCTGACCGATGAGTTTGCCCGGCTCCTTGGTCGAGAGCACCAGTGGCTCCGGCGCCCGGCTCAGCGACACCCCGAGCGCTCGCCGCATCAGCTCCTCCGGCGGCCTCTCGATGGTCATGGTGAAGTCCAGGAACATGGTCTGCTCCCACTTCGGCGGTGACTGGGACAGCATCTTCACCAGGCTGTCCGGCGTGGTCTCGAAGTCGCCCTGCTCGATCGTGATCTCGCCGAGGCCCTGGTCCTGGCGAGAACCGGGATCGTTGCCCTCGCCGTTGTCGTTGGCGGAAACCTTATGACCGATCACCTTGAGCCGCAGACTCCACGGGTCCAAGGGGTCGCTCGCCTCCACCCGGACGCGGATCTCACCCCTGAAGTCCACAGTGACCGTGGCGGCTCGCACCGTCAGTGGTGTGTTGACGGCGAGACAACTACACGGAATCTCCGCGCCGAGCGGTGGTGGTGACGGGATCTGCCGCGGCGACTGTGCGGCGAACGCCGGCGCACCACCGAATGCCGCCAGCCCTGCCGCCGCACCGGCAAAGGCCGCCGAGGTCTTGAAGAAGTCCCGGCGATTGGGCCCACGTGCGGAGTTTTCGCCAGTTTCGTCGTTGTCCGAGTTCGTCATCTGTGGCCTTGCCTTTCTGGCTGGACTACATCAGGACGCGAGGCCCGGAAACCGGAACTCAACGCGACGAACTTTAAATTAATATAGTTCGAAGGGTGGTGATGCTCGAACGACCGCATGTCCCCGACCTGGGCGACAAGATTCACGCCACCGTGCGGAGAACTGGGAGGAAGCAGAACAACATTCATCTATCCCGGTGGCACAACCGGAGGTTGCTTCCGATCAAGGCATCGAGTTCGCGCTGACGGCGACACCTGTGCGATAAGCTCGCCGTACGCTACGAGTGTCGGCGACTTTGGGACACGGCCTACGAGGCGCCGTGCTGGCGGGCCAGTTCGGTGAGTCGCTCGGCGCCATCCGTCCAGGCGCTGCCGTGGCCCATGAGTACCGTCCGGGCTCCGGTCTCCGCGATCACACCCAACGACTCCAGGGCACGCTCCGGGTCCACGGTGGCCGCTCCCGAGATGATCTGCGGCGTTCGTGTGCCGCGATACGGATTGAGCGTCACCACAGCGTCGCCAGCGATGACCGTATCGCGCTCCGGGAGGTGGAACGCACAGTGACCCAACGTGTGGCCGGGGGTGAACAACACCCGCGGTACGCCCGGCACTGGCAATTTAGCGTCACGAATCCGGTGCACCTCTTTGATCGGCTTCGGCCACCATGCGCGATTCTTCATGAAACTGGCGACCATAGGCATCGCCTTGAACTGAGTCACCAGGTACCACGTGAGCGGACGGGCGCGACCGTATTGACGCGGGTGCCGCGTCAGCGGCACATCGTTGTCGTGGATATAGATCGGCACGCCCACCTCGGACCGCAACTGCTCTGCGAACCCGAGATGGTCGAAGTGCCCGTGGGTCAACACCAACGCCTTGATATCGCGGAGCTGCTTCCCCAGATCACCCAGAGCCTGCTGCAGCGAAGCCCACGACGTCGGCAGGCCTGCGTCAATGATGGTGAGCCCCTCGTCATCCTCGACGATGAACCAGTTGACGTAGGAGTCCTCCACGCAGTGAACTCCATCCGCGACGTTCTTCTTCAGCATCGTGATCTCCTTGCACTCGGCCTTGGCAGTCGGCTACCCGTGGCAAGGACTTTCATGTCGCCGTCTACCGAATACTTGGCAGAGCCGAGAAGGCACTTCGCGAACAGTGCGTAGCCAGACGTGATGGCGTCTCACAGGAGTTTGGCTGACGATCTGGAGCTCGAGAACCCCGGATCCATCGAAGTCCTGAACGGCCGTGCACCGCAGCCGGGATCGGCGACGAGGCGCAGTTCGCGTTCAACTGCAGTGCCACTTCCGCTACCATCGCCCGGGCTACTTTGCGGTAGTGGAATGAGAAGTTTTCACCCTGGGTATCGTGATGGAACGCCACTCCTACCCGGAACAGGACGCGTTCGCCCTGCACCAAAGTCTCGCAGTACCTCAACATCAAACTGCGCGACTCGCGCACACCATCAACACCACCGGCGAAATCCCCCACGCGCCGTAAAGCTGCGCGTCCCGGCGAGCTTGGACGTCGGAGTCGAACACCCGCCGGGCCGGCGCGACGAAGGCATCCTGATGGTCTGGCCGCGGGTTCCCGTCTGACTGGGGCGCGCCGTAACGCCGCAATTGGGTGACATGCGCCGAGTCGACTCCCGTCAGGTGCTCCCTGGCTTCGTTGCGGCGAGGCGTTCCATGGTGCCTGCCTTGAGCCGTTGCTGGTGTTGGATGACGAACCCGCAGCCCTGCACGAGTGGCAGTGGTCGGCGGGTCTGGTAGTCGCCGAGTGTGCGGACGGTCAGTATCTCCAGCAGTCGCTGTCCGAAGTGAATCAACCGGTGGTGACTGCCGATGTGGTCGAGCAGTAGCAGTGTCCCGCCGGGGCGCAGGACCCGGTACATCTCGGCGATCGCCGCCCGCTCGTCGGGAATGCCGCACAGGGACAGGGTGCAGACCACGGTGTCGAACGATGCGTCGGGAAACGGCAACTCCTGGGCGTCGGCCTCCCGAAGGTCCACGAGACGGCCGAGTTGGGTGGCGCGCTGCCGGGCGATGTCGAGCATGGCGGGGCTGAAGTCGATTCCGGTGAGCCGCGTCTCCTCCGGGTAGTACCCCAGGTTGCGGCCCGTGCCGATGGCGACCTCCAGTACCTCGCCGGTGGCCTTGGCGCAGACCCAGGCTCGGCCGTCGCCGAACTGCAGGCGTTCGCACCAGCCGATGTCGCGGTCGTAACGTGGTGCGTACCGTTCCCAGAGTTCCCGCAGTCGCTGGGTGTTGTCGTGTTCGCTCATGAGGTCGTCGTCGCTTTCTTGTCCGGTGGCAGGGTGGTCATGTCACGTCGCGGCGCAGGGTCAGCAGGGTTCCGGCGATGGCGAAGGCCAGTCCGTAGCTGGCGAGCACCAGCCCGCCCTGCCACTGCGCAAGGAACTCCTGGTTCGCCTGGGACACCTGCGTCAGCGCGCCCGCGGCCAGTCCGGGCAGATAGATCGTCCAGTCCTGTAGCGCGGGCACACGGGACACGATGGGTTCGGCGACGAACAGGTAGATCAGCAGTCCGACCACGGTCGCGACCTGGTCCCGCAACAGTGCGCCCAGCCCGACACCGAGCAGGCCGTACAGAGCAACCGCGGCGATGACACCGGCCAGCGTGGCGGGGATCCCGTTCTCGGTCAGGGACACGGTGATGCCCTTGGCCGACAGCCAGGGCAACGCGATCGCCGCCGTGGCCGCGATGCAGACCAACGCATAGGCGGCACCGACAACGACGTAGGTCACGAGTTTGGCGACGACCACCCGGCCACGATGCGGGATGGCCAGAAACGTGGCCGTCGCGGTCCGGTGCCGGAACTCCGAGGTGAGGCCGATTGCGGCCAGCACCGCCACGAGTGTTCCCGCACCCTGGCCTACGGAGAACACCGTGCGCTGCCCGCCTGCGGTGTCCAGCGGCGGGGTCGGGTTTCCCGGGTCTTCGGCGAACGCGATCGCCAGACTCGCATACAACGCCGTGATCGCGACCGCACCGAGCAGCAGCCAGAGCCACAGCCGGGTGGTGAACAGTTTGCGGAACTCGGCCGCGATGAGCGCGAACATCACCGCACCCGTCCGGACATCGTCTCCGGCTGTTGCTCGGTGTCGGCGGTGAGCGCGAAGAACATCCGTTCCAACTCACCGTGTTCGGCGGCGAGTCCGTGCAGTTCGACTCCGGCGGCGAACGCGTGGTGCCCGACCTCGGCCACCGTCAACCCGGTGACCTGGAGGCTGTCCGGTTTCGACTGTTCCACGTGCGCGCCGGCCCGATCGAGGGCCGCACGTAACTGTTCCACGTCCGGTGTCCGTACCGCGACCCTGGACGAGGCCTCCGCCAATGCCACCAAAGTGGACTGTTGAACCAGCCTGCCCCGGTTGATGATCACCACGTGGTCGACCAGTTGCTGGACCTCGGAGAGCACGTGGCTGGACACCAGTACCGTGCGCCCCTCGTCCGCGAGGTGCCGCAACAACTCCCGCATCCAGACGATGCCTTCGGGGTCCAGCCCGTTGGCGGGTTCGTCGAGCACCAGAACGGCGGGATCCCCGAGAAGAGCGGTAGCCAGCGCGAGCCGTTGTCGCATCCCCAGCGAGTACCCGCGCACCGCGCGCTTGCCTGATTCGGCAAGGCCGACCAGGGCCAGCACCTCGTCGGCACGGCTGGGCGGGTAGCCGTTGACTGTGCAGTAGACGCGCAGATGATTGCGGCCCGTGCGGGCCGGATGGAAGCCAGCGGCATCGAGGACCGCGCCGATGTCGCTGTTCGGGCGAGTTCGGGCGGAGTAGCCGCGGCCGCCGATGGTCGCCGATCCCGAGTCGGGCGAGATCAGGCCGAGCAGCATGCGCAGTGTCGTGGTCTTACCGGACCCGTTGGGGCCGAGAAATCCGGTGATCACCCCGGGCTCGACTTCGAAGCTCAAGTCATCGACGGCCCGCACAGGGCCGAACGCCTTGGACAGTCCGGAGACCACTATCCGGCCACCTTCTCGAGTGAGTACCATGACGACGGAGGATATACATAGTGAACGAGATACACAATGTAGAGTGTCCCGGACCGCGCGGGGAAGCACTGGAACGCCTACTCGCCCTGGTCACCACCCTGGGCCCGGTGATGGAGCGCTGGCTCAGCGAACACGGGCTGACCAGAGCCCGAGCCACCGTGATCTGGCTGCTGCACCATTCCGGACCGGTGACGCAGCGCGAGCTCAGCCAGGCCTTACGCGTGACCCCGCGCAACGTCACCGGGCTGCTCGACGCCCTGCAGACGACGGGCTACGTCACCCGGGATGCCCATCCCACCGACCGGCGGGCAGTCCTGGTCGGACTGAGCGAACAGGGGCGCGCACTGGCGCAGCGGCTGCAGTCCGGATACGGGGAACTGGGCCAGACCCTGTTCGGCGAGGTACCCGCGGCAGATCTGGGCGGTTTCATCTCGACGCTGGACCACGTGGTGGCTCAGTTGCACGACCTGGACGTCGTCCACCTCGGCGACACCGACGTCGCGCGGGGAAACCGGGACAGGTCCGCGCAGTGAGCCACATGTCGCACGTTGTGGCAGGGTGGCGGGGTTCAGCCCACGTGCTCCGAGTGGTCGGTGAACGCTCCCGGCCGAGATGAGCAGAGGTCCAGTGCGCCGATATCGTCTGCACTGTCGATGAAGAGCAGGAATCCCATCATGCTCGCCACCCCGAGCTCGCGGGCGTTCGCCAGCCTGACCAAGGCGTCGCAGGACCACAACATCAAGGTGCGCGACCTCGCCCACATCATCAACACCAAAGGCGAAATCCCGCGCACCCGCTAACGCGGTCCAGTGTGGACTGCGTTGGCGATTGCCTGCGCCGCGGCAGTGATCTCGGTGTCGGTGCTCCAGCGGCCGATGGTGAGCCGGAGCGCGGCGAGGGTTCGGTCGTTCGACAGGCCCATCGCGGTGAGCACCGGGGATGGCTCGGTCGTGCCGTCGTGGCAGGCGGAACCGGTGGATGCGGCGATCGCAGGTGTCGCGGCGAGTAGTTCGGGACCGATCGTGTTGTCGATACTGATGTTGAGGGTGTTCGGCAGTCGCCGGTCCGGATGTCCGTTGAGGTGCACCCGGCCGGGCAGCAGCCTGGTGAGCTGGTCGTGCAGCAGGTCGCGCAGGCGTTGCACCCGTCGCGGTTCGGATGCCGGCAGATCGGCGACCAGCTCGGCGGCGCGGCCCAGAGCGACGGCCATGGCGACGTTCTCGGTCCCTCCACGTAGGCCGCCTTCCTGTCCGCCACCATAGGTGGACGGCTCGAGGTCGAGTCCGTTTCGGACGTAAAGTGCACCGACGCCCTTCGGCGCGTACATCTTGTGCCCGGTGATCGTGAGCATATCGGCGCCGAGGTCAGCGACGGAGACCGGAAGTTTGCCCGCGGACTGGGAAGCATCGGTGTGCAACAGCGCACCCACTCGGTGCGCCCGGTCGGCGAGTTCCCGGATGGGTTGGACCGCGCCGGTCTCATTGTTGGCATGCATGATCGACACCAGCACCGTGTCCTTGGTGAGCGCGGACTCGAGGTCCGCGGGATCGACGAGCCCGTGGTGGTCGACCGGGAGATAGGTGATGCGCGTGCCGTGCAACCGTTGCAGGCTCGCACAGACGGCGAGGACGGCGGGGTGTTCGGTGGCCTGGGTGATGACGTGCTTGCCCCAGCTGCCGCCGGCGAGCACGGCTCCGCGGATGGCCAGGGTGTCACTGTCCGAACCACCTCCGGTGAAGACCACCTCGGCGGGTGCGGCTCCCAGCAGTCCGCCGACCGAAGCGCGGGCTGCCGTGACGGCGGCCTTCGCCGTACGGCCATAACGGTGGCTGCTCGACGGGTTGCCGAAGTGTTCGGTGAGGTGGGGCAGGAAGGCCTCCGCGACCCTCGGGTCCACCGGTGTGGTGGCGTTATAGTCGAGATAGACGGGCCCATTCTGCAGGCCTGCTGGAATGGTCACGATGAGCTCTCCTCGCGGGTCTGCTGCCTGTCGGCTGCGGGATGGGTTTCGTACATGCGATCGCGACAAGGAGGCCAGAGGCGACGCTGATGGCAGCGGCAGCCTATGGTCCACGTCCGCGACACCCTCACCCAACCCACCGACGCCACCGCCACAGACCTACAGCGACCGGTTCTGACCATGCCCGCCGACACCCCCACCTACACCGCGCTCACCACCATCGGGTGTTTCCTTCTTCTGCGTGGTGGTCAGGAGGCGCAGCAGGACAGTTTGGTGACGTCGCGGGTGTAGGTTTGGGCGGCGAGTTTGAGGCCTTCGGCCATGGTCAGGTAGGGGCACCATAGGTCGGCCATGTCGTGCACGGTCATGTGGTTGGCCAGGGCGTAGACGGCGGTGGCGATGACGTCGCCGGCTCCGGCGGCGAGCACGTGCGCGCCGAGCAGGCGTCCCGTTTCGCGTTCGGCGACGAGTTTGATCGCGCCGCGGGTATCGCGGTTGACCAGGGCCCGTGGCACATACTCCAGGGGCAGCACGCGACAGTCGCAGTCGTAACCCTGTTCGACGGCGGCGGCGTCGGTGAGCCCGGCGGAGCCGAGGCTGGGTGTGGTGAAGGTGACCGCGGGCAGGTGGTGGTAGTCCAGAGTGCGGCCAGCGTTGTCGAAGGCGTTGTCGGTCACGACCGCACCATGGGCGCCCGCGACATAGACGTACTGCGGATGGCCGGTGACATCCCCGGCCGCCCAGATGCGGGAGTTGCCGGTGCGCAGGTGCTCGTCGACGACGATCTCGCCGCGAGAGCCGGTTTTCACGCCGACCGCGTCCAGGTTGAGTCCGGCGGTCACGGGCTGCCGCCCGGTCGCGAGTAACAGCCGCTGCCCGGTGACTCGCCGGCCGGTGTCCGTGGTGACCGCCACGCCCCCAGCGTCGGTGTGGTCGGTGTCGACGCTGGTGGCGCGTTCGGCGATGACGGTGATCCCGTCGTCGCGGAACACTTCGGCCAGGATCGCGGACAGTTCCGGTTCGGTGTGTGGGGCGAACCTGCCCACGACGGTGACCTCGACACCCTGCTCGGCGTGCAACTCGGTGAGCAGCAGATGAGCCAGTTCAACATGGCCTTGCACCACGGTCTGGCGATCCAGTGGGCTTCGCAGTACCCGCTGCTGCGCCGCGGTACTCACCTCAGCCCCGTCGCGGCCGGGCTGAGCACCGGGAATGAGTGTCATCGCAGACGAGCTGATGACACCAGCGTTCGGATTCAGCGCCCCGAACCTCGACGACCCCCTCGTCACCCACGTGCGCGGCTTCGTCGCACACCTCGCGTTCGGGCTTGCAGTCGCCGCCACCGTGGAAGGCGGATGGGCGCTGCTGAAGACCAACCCCTGACTTGAACAAGCTAAAAAAACGTCGACCACGGAGAACATCATGGGTTCGCAAGACGACAATCTGCAGATGCCGACGCACGAGCGGATAGGCTCGATGGCCACCGCCAAGGCCAGTGCCAAAAGGTTGCACGCCGAAGGCTCCGACGCGTCCGAGCTGGGCCAGCGCCATTCCGTGCCTCTGGATGAGGCCCGGTCGATCATCGAGCAGTGGCCCGAGGCGCCGAAGAAGACCGCCGAGAAGATTCTCGATCACTACGGCCCGCCCAACGAGTCCACACCCACCAAGTTGTTTTGGTAACGCACCGGGCCGTGGAACTCATCGAAGGCCGCCGATCGGTCGACGACGCCCGGGGGCTCTACGCCGACACCGCCGCCGCCTACGCCATGGGCCGCTCCGCCCCCTACGCCGAAAAACTGCTCTTCTCTCCACCCACAGGCGACACCGCTGACCGGGATGAAGCCATCCTCGCTTCGAGCATGCGCCACCAAATGACAGAGAAAATGAAGGACACCTTCGGCTCCGGCACCACCCCGAAGTAACTCCCGGGGTTGCGCGGTTGCGAGCCGACGCCGACGACGGCGGCAACGATTACTCGGGTGGGATTCACGATCGTTCGCGCCGAGAGGCCCGTGTGCCGGAGGGCATGTGCGGCGGCACGGCCGGACGGATCAGCCGGGAGGGAAACGCTCTGTCGATGAGGAGTCGCTCACGCGCGCGCCCGTCGACGGTTGCGGGCGGTATGGGCGCGGACTTTGGCGCGGTTGCCGCAGCGGGTCATCGAGCACCAGCGGCGGCGCCCGCCGCGCGAGGTGTCCACGAAGAGCATGCGGCAGTGCGAGTCGGTGCATTCGCTGACCCGGTCAAGATCGGGACCGGTGACGAGGTCGATCAGGTCGCGAGCGAGGGCGGCCAGTGCGGACTCCACGGGGTGTGCGCTCTCGCGGACGCCCCGCCCGTCCGCAGTGAGCCGGGGGATCGGGGTCGAGTGGGCGGCGTCGGTGTTGATCAGGACGAGTGCGTCGTCCGGCACCGGCCGCCCGGCCCGCAGGGCGGCGAGCACGTCCCAGGTGGCCGTGCGCAACGAACGCATCGCGGCCAGATGCTTGGCGTGCACCACTGGTGGTGCGTCCAGCAGGCCCGCCGCGACGAGCCAGGCGGCCAGGGCCGCCTCGTCCGGGACGCGTTCCACTGGGTCCGCGCCGCGCAGACCGACAGTGGCGAGCAGGTTCAGGCAGTCGCGGCCAGTGTCGAAACGGGGACGCGCCACCACATCAGCTCGGGGACCGCTCATTGCCGCTCTCCCCACGAAATGTCGTCGACCTGCACTAACCTGTCAATCAGGTTAACGTTAGCAGTGAGCGTCCGGATGAGAAGGAGACCGCACTCGTGTCGTTGACCGGCGAGATGTTCTGCGACGTGGTGTGCGATCGGGAAAGCCGCGATGGAGTTCGCGCTCGCCGACGTCGAGAACGATGGTGCGGCGGGTGACCGTTGCCGGGGACCCCAGCGGAAGGAGCGGATTGACGGCATGGCGATGACGGAGCAGAAGAACTATGTCGACGTGCTGGGTCGCCGGATCGCCTACACGGAGGCGGGCAGCGGCGATCCGATCGTGTTCCTGCACGGCAACCCCACCTCGTCGTTTCTGTGGCGCAAGGTGATCCCACACCTTCAGCCGCACGGCCGCTGCCTGGCGCCCGACCTGATCGGGATGGGTGACTCCGACAAGCTGTCCGGGAGCGGACCGGGCAGCTACCGTTTTGTCGAGCATCGCCGCTACCTGGATGCGTTGCTGGAGCGGATCGGGGTGCGGGAGCGGGTGACGCTCGTGCTGCACGACTGGGGCTCGGCCCTGGGGTTCGACTGGGCCAACCGGCACCGCGACGCGGTCAAGGGTATCGCCTACATGGAGGCGATCGTGCGGCCGGTGACCTGGCAGGAGTGGCCGGAGTCGGCCCGGGAGATGTTCCAGGCTCTGCGGTCCCCGTCCGGGGAGGAGATGGTGCTGCAGCGCAATGTCTTCGTGGAACGCGTTTTGCCGGGCTCGGTGCTGCGCGGGCTCACCGAGGAGGAGATGCAGACCTACCGATCCCCTTATCGCACACCTGGCGAGGATCGCCGCCCAACCCTGACCTGGCCCCGTGAACTCCCGATCGACGGCCACCCTGCCGACGTGGTGGAGATCGTGACTTCCTACGGGGACTGGTTGTCCACGAGCGAGATCCCGAAGTTGTTCGTCAACGCCGACCCTGGGGCGATCCTCACTGGGCCGCAACGCGAATGGGTACGCACCTGGCCCAACCAGACCGAGGTCACGGTCCGTGGGAACCACTTTCCGCAGGAGGATTCGCCAGACGAGATCGGCCACGCGATCGGGGACTGGTACACCGGAAAGGTCAGCGCATGAATACACCAGCACCGTCCGTCGTGGTGTTCGACGTCAACGAAACCCTGTCGGACATGAGCCCGCTGGCCGCGCGGTTCGCCGACGTCGGCGCGCCCGAGCAGCTGGCCAAGCTGTGGTTCGCGTCCCTGCTGCGTGACGGGTTCGCCCTCGCCGCCGCCGGCGCGCAGGAACCCTTCGCCATGCTGGGCGAGCAGGGCCTGCGCGGCATCCTCACCGGAGTGTCGCTGGACCGGAACCTCGACGCCGCCGTCGACCACGTGATGGCCGGGTTCGGTGAACTGCCCGTCCACCCGGACGTTGCCGCCGGTGTGCGGGCATTGCGCGCGGCGGGTCTGCGGCTGGTCACGCTGACCAACGGCTCCACCCGCGTCGCCGAGACACTGCTGACCCGCGCGGGGCTGCTGGAGGAGTTCGAGGCCCTGCTCTCGGTCGAGGACGCCGGCGCCTGGAAACCCGCTCGCACCGCCTACGAGTACGCGGCCCGCCGCTGCGGTACAGACCTTGGTGACATGCTGCTGGTCGCGGTGCATCCGTGGGACATCGACGGCGCGGCCCGCGCAGGCATGACCACGGCGTGGATCAACCGCACCGGCACGCCCTACCCGGGCTATTTCACCGCACCCCGCTACACAATCAGCACACTCGACGCCCTCGCCGAGCAACTCAGATCATGACCAGGATCTAGACAACCTGCTCCGGGTAGTCGACCATCTTCGCAGCGCGATGCGCCAAGTGGCAGCACTCCCAGTGGGCGCGGTCAGACGCATCCGCCTTGTCGACAGGCTCGATCCCGCACTCCTGAACGGGTCGGCCTGATCAACACGCCGCACCTGGAGATTTGTCGTCCTCCGGCGCCGCGGAGACCAGCAGTACGTGCAGGGTGCGGGGGCCGTGCACGCCCTCGACGCGGTCGAGTTCGATGTCGCTGGTGGCGCTCGGCCCGCTGATCCAGGTCAGCGGCGAACCACCGTCCACCGCGTCCTGCAGGCGGGCCACGCCTTCGGGAACGTCGCCGACCAGCCGGTCTTCCGCGACGATGCACACGTGCACGTCGGGGACCAAGGTCAGTGCCCGCCGGCCCTGATCCCGGGCATGGTCCAGGACGATGGTGCCGGTGGTGGCGATGGCGAGCGCGGACGCGGTCACCACGCCGTCCGTCGTGTCCAATTCGGCGGAGGTCATCGTGCCGTCGTCGACGATGACCTCCGTCCCCGTCGTCCGCGCACTGTCGAGCCACGCCGGCGTGAGGCCGGCAGGTGTGACGACCCGGTGCGCGCCGGCCCCGGCGAGGGCCGCGGCCACGCGGTCGGCGACCCGCTCCGGCGGCACTCGTTCGATGACGGCCTGGTAGTCCGCGACCCGCTCCATGAACAGCGCCGCGTGGTCGCCTGCCGGGCCGGGCACCCCGTAGGTCCAGGGCACCTCGGCCTCGTCGGGCGTCGAGCCCCGGGGTACGTCACGTAGCGCAGCCGTGATGCGGCCGAGGATCTCCTCTCGTGCGTCCATTACTTTCCCTCCTCCGAGCGCTGCTGCCACCACGTCCGGAATGACTCGGGTGGTGGCGCCGGCGCGTCCCGAGTCTGGCTCCAGGCCGAGAACGGCCAGGGCAGCTTGCCCAGGGTCGGACGACCGCGCAGGGCTCGGCCGGTCAGGCCTGCGGCCCGCTGGGCGGTCTCGTAGCGGCGGCGGTCGCCGAGCATCCACGCGGCCCCGCGCATCGCGGCCTGCTCCCCGGTCGGGATGCCACCGCGTTTCTCGTCGACGACCCTGGTCCGCAGGTGTACCAGCACTTCGGGGATGTCGATCCGGACCGGACAGGCGTCGAAGCAGGCCCCACACAGGCTGGAGGCGTACGGCAACGAACGGTCCACGTCGCTGTCCGTGCCGCGAAGCAGCGGCGTGAGCACCGCGCCGATGGGGCCGGGATAGACGGAGCCGTAGGCATGCCCGCCCGCGCGCTCGTAGACGGGGCACACGTTGAGGCACGCGGAGCACCGGATGCACCGCAGGCTCTGTCGCCCCGTGGTGTCGGCGAGTGCGTTGGTGCGGCCGTTGTCGATCAGCACCACGTGCACGTTCTGCGGGCCGTCGCCCGGGGTCACTCCGGTCCAGGTGGAGGTGTAGGGGTTCATCCGCTCCCCGGTGCTGCTGCGGGGAAGCAGTTGCATGAACACCTCCAGGTCCGCCCAGGCGGGTACGACCTTCTCGATGCCGACCACGGAGATCAGCGTCTCGGGCAGCGTCAGGCACATCCGTCCGTTGCCCTCGGACTCGACGACGACGAGCGTGCCGGTGTCGGCGACAGCGAAGTTCGCGCCGGAGACGGCGACCTTCGCGCGGAGGAACTTCTCCCGCAGATGCAGCCGGGCGGCCTCGGCCAATTGCGCCGGTTCGTCGGTGAGCCCGTCGGGGGCGGGTGCGCCGACCTGGCCCATCTCCCTGCGGAAGATGTCCCGGATCTCCGATCGGTTGCGGTGGATGGCCGGGACCAGGATGTGGCTGGGGCGGTCATGCCCGAGCTGCACGATGAGCTCGGCGAGGTCGGTCTCCCACGCATTGATCCCGGCCGCCTCGAGGGCCTCGTTCAGCTCGATCTCCTGGGTCGCCATCGACTTCACCTTGACCACCTCGTCGGTGTCCTCGGCACGCACGAGGTCGACGATGATCCTGTTCGCCTCGGCGGCGTCACGCGCCCAGTGGACTTCTGCTCCCGCGGCGGTCAGGGACGCCTCCAGTTGCTGGAGGTAGACATCGAGGTGGCGGAGCACGCGGTCCTTGATCGCGGCCCCGGCGACTCGAAGCTGCTCCCAGTCGTCCACCTCGTCGACCATCGCGGCGCGCTTGCCGCGGATGGTGTGCGTGGCGTGGCGCAGGTTCCTGCGCTGCTGGGTGTCGGCGAGGGCCGCCCGGGCAGCCTCGGGGAACGCGGGCAGCCCCAGGAACGTGCCGCTCATCGGTGCACCTCCTCTGTGGACGCGAGGATCTCGGCCAGATGCAGGACGCGCACCCCGGCACGTTGTCGTGAGAGCAGGCCACCGATGTGGGCCAGACAGGAGTTGTCCCCGGCGACGAGCACCTCGGCGTCGGTGCTGCACACGTGGCGGACCTTGTCGGCGCCCATCGCCACGGAGGTGTCGGCGTTCTTCATCGCGAAGGTGCCGCCGAACCCGCAGCACTCCTCGGCCGCGGGCAACTCGACCAGGTCTAGGCCCCGAACCGCCCGCAACAGCTGCAACGGCCGGTCCGCGACCCGCAGCATCCGCAGTGAGTGGCAGGTCGGGTGGTAGGTCACCCGGTGCGGGAAGTAGGCGCCGACATCGGTGACACCGAGTACGTCGACCAGGAACTCCGACAGCTCGTACACACGGGGCGCCAGATCTCGCACCTCGGCCGCCAGTTCGTCCTCACCCGCCTCGCGGGCGAGGGTGGCGTGCTGCAGCCGGATCGACCCGACACAGGACCCCGACGGCGCGACCACGGCGTCGTAGCCGGCGAACACATCGGCGAAACGGCGCACCAGCGGCACCGCCTCGCGGGCGTAGCCGGTGTTGGTGAACATCTGCCCACAGCAGGTCTGCTCGAGCGGGAACTCGACTGTGCAGCCGAGCCTCTCCAGGAGCCGGACCACAGCCTTCGGCGTGCCCGGCCACATCGTGTCGTTGAAGCAGGTGGCGAACAGTGCCACTCGCCCTCCGGCCCCGCCGCTCACGGGAGCATCCCGGACAGGATCGTGGACTGCAGGCCGACCAGCAGGCACAGCGCCACCAGAAGTCCCAGGCTCCATAGCAGCACCTTTCGGAGAATCTCGGATTCGCGGCCCACCAAGCCGACCGCGGTGGCCGCGATGGTGAGGTTCTGTGGGCTGATCATCTTCCCCACCACGCCACCGGAGGTGTTCGCGGCCACCAGCAGGGTCGGGTCGAGGCCGGTGTTCACAGCGGCGGTCTGCTGCAGGGTGGCGAACAGCGCGTTGGCGCTGGTGTCGGACCCGGTCACCGCCGTGCCCAGCCAGCCAAGCACGGGGGAGAGGAACGCGAACGCCGCCCCGGCACCGGCGATCCAGGTGCCCATGGTGACCGTCATGCCCGCCAGGTTCATCACGTATGCCAGCGCCAGCACCGCGGCCACGGTGAGCAGTGCGAACCGGAGTTTGACCACGGTGCGCACCAGTTCCCCGGCGGCGGTGGCGACGGGCACGCGATACACCGCGGCGACCACCACGCCGCACAGAAGCAGCAGGGTGCCGGGCGAGGAGAGCCATTGGAACTTGTACGCGCTGCTGTCGGCGATATCGCCCAGACCCGGCCAGGCCACGGCGAGGTCGCTTGCGGTCAGGGCCTTCTCGATCGGGCCGACCAGATTGGCAACGGAGAATACCGCGATGACCAGTAGGTAAGGGAACAGCGCGAGCAGCACCCGGCGACCGGTCAGCGTGCCGGCAGGCGCCTCGGTCCGGGGCTCGACCGCGACAGCGGTGCCGTTCGTAAGGGCGTCGGAACCCGGCGCCCTGTCGTGCTCCTCGTCCGCGGCGAGCCGGTCCCGCACCGCGGATCCGCCGCGCGGCTGCCACACCCGGAGCACGAGCACCGCGGCTGCCAGTCCGGCGAGGGAGGCGATGATGTCGGTCAGTTCCACCGAGACGAAGTTCGAGCTGACGAACTGGGCCACACCGAAGACCACGCCGACGGTCAGTGCGACCGGCCACGTCTCGCGAACGCCGCGCCTGCCGTCGGCCACGAAGACGAGCAGCAGCGGCACCACGGCGGCCAGCAGTGGTGTCTGGCGGCCCACGTACGCGCCGATCTCCTCGTAGGGGATCCCGGTCAGGTTTCCTGCGGTGATGATCGGGATGGCGATCGCGCCGAAGGCCACCGGGGCGGTGTTCGCGAGCAGCACCACGGCCGCAGCGCGCAGCCGGGAGAAGCCGATCGCCATCAGCATCACCCCGGTGATCGCCACCGGAGCGCCGAAGCCGGCCAGCGCCTCGAGCAGCCCGCCGAAGCAGAACGCGATGATGATCGCCTGCACCCGTGGGTCGCCATGGATCCGGTCGAAGGTGGCGTGCAGGTCCTCGAACCTGCCGCTGACGACGGTGATCTGGTACAGCCAGATCGCGCTGAGCACGATCCACATGATCGGGAAAAGGCCGAACACGGCGCCCTGGGTGCCCGACAGCAAGGCCAGGTGCAGCGGCATGCCGTAGCCGGTCACCGCCACACCGAGGGCCACCGCGAGCGCGGCCAGCCCTGCCCAGTGGGCCTTCCAGCGCAGCAGGCCCAAGGTGACGAAGAGCGTCAGCAGTGGCAGTGCCGCCACCAGCGCCGACAGGGCGAGGCTGTCACCCAATGGCGCGAGATCGGGAATGTACATCGAGTCTCCACGGGTCGGTCCACGATCACTCAATCGGTCGACCATTCTGTGGTCTGACCACAGCGGCGGACTGTATAGTGGGCCCTATCACGCGTCAAGGGGGAGGTGGCCCACGCTGAGTGAGCACGTTGTGTCCGGGAACGGCGACCAGGGGACGATGCCGTGGCAGCCGATCGCACGGAGTCGCTCGTACGAGCTGGTCGTGGATCAGATCGAGGAACAGATCCTGGCCGGGAGGCTGCGCGTCGGCGATCGGCTCCCCGGAGAACGGGACCTTGCCAGCCACCTGCAGGTGAGCAGGGCCGCCGTGCGAGAGGCGATTCGCAGCCTCGAGGCCCAGGGCGTGGTGCGCTCCGCGGTCGGATCAGGCAAGGACGCCGGCACCGTCGTGTCGGCGTTGCCCAGTGAGGCACTGACCCGGCTGCTGCGTCTTCACGTGGCGCTGGCGAACTTCCCGATCCCCGACGTGGTAGCGGCACGAGTGATGCTGGAACGCTCCAGCGCCGCCCTCGCCGCCGACAACGCGGGTGAGGGCGATCTCGCAGCGATGCGCGTGGCACTGGACGGGATGGACAGTCGCGACGTGGACCGGGACAGGTTCAACGAGCTGGACACCGCGTTCCATGTAGCGATCGCCGAGGCCGGCCGAAACCGGCTGGTGGCGGACATGACAATCGCCATCCGCGACTCGATGCGGCGCCCGATCCTGCGTGCACTGGAGGAGCTCGGCGAGGACTGGAAGCGCGTCGCCGACCAGTTGCGGGCGGATCACCACGCCATTTTCGCAGCCATCGAGTCCGGCGACGGAGCCCTCGCCGCCGAACGGGTCGACCAGCACATCCGGTCCGCCCACATCGCGCTGCCCTTCGCGGGCGACACAACGTAAAGCTGACGATCGGCTGCCGGGACGTCGGCTGGTTTCAGTAAGTGTGCGGAGGAGCTGGTTTCGGGCTCCGGCGAACAGCGTCGAGCAGGCCTGCACGAGATCGCTGGGTTGCTGGGTCTTTCCGCTGAGCAGCCAGTCGACTAGCAGGTGGTTGACCCCTCCGACGAGCGCCACCGCCGTCAGCCGTCGCAACTGTTGTGGGCTCGACGGTGTCCAGCCACACGTCGGTCACCAGGTCCGCGAACTCGTTGAGCACGGCGTGGCGCCTGGCCTCCAGTTCCGGTGAGACCCCAACGACCTCGATCAGCACGATCTGGGCACGCCGCGCGTCTGCGGTGGACACCTGTTTCGCCGATGTCGCCCGGTATCCGTGGTGCGAGTTCGAGCAGGGCGTGCAACTGGTCGGCGGGTAGGAGGACATGATCGTCGACACCCCTCGACCTGGTCGAGCACGCGAGTTTGGCGTCGAGGGGCTGACCGGAGGCCGCAGGATTCGGCGAGATGGAGGCGTCGCGTTCTTGCCGCCGGGCGGTCTGCCGGCAGAAGGTGTTCGCTCGTCCGTGAACTGGTGACGTGCGGGGTGCTGGGCGTCGCCTGGCAGGCCTACGGGTGGCGCTGTGATCCGGTCTCAGGGGACAGAGCTTCGGCCTGGGTGCCGAAGGCGCGCATGGCAAGTGCGCCGATCAGCGGTCCAGGTGCCAGCAGGAGGAATGCGTAACGCCAGCTGACCCAATCGGCTATCAGGGGTACCAATTGGATGCTGATGACGGTGAGTGCGAATCCGATGGCGGTCTGCGCGGTGAGTGCGGTGCCGACGTAGCGGGGGTCGGCCGTCTCGCTCAGCGATGTCGAGAACACACCGGAGTCGGCGATGACCGATGCCCCCCAGATGAGGCAGAAGACCACGAGGAAGGCCGGCCCGGAGTCGAAGGCCAGTGGGGAGATCAGGCAGCACAGTCCGCTGATGATCAACGCGGTGACGGCCGCTGGGGAGCGGCCGAAGCGGTCCGCGCACCAACCGCCGAGCAGGCATCCCGCTACCCCGGCGATGCCCATCGCGATAAACACGAAGATCCCAACCGAGCCGGGCAGTTGTGGTGCGGCACTGCTGGTTAGCAGGAACGTCGGTATCCACGTCCAGAGGGCGTAGAGCTCCCACATGTGCCCGAAGTAGCCAAGATTCACCAGGCGCGGACCCCGCTCGCGGAACATCATGATCGCGTATCGCGGGTTGTGCGACGGTGCCGACGCGGCCAGATGCGGGCCGGGGCGCACCATGGTCAGCGCTACCAGGCCTGCCAGCAGTCCGAGTCCGGATGCGGTGAGCAGAACATCACGCCACGGCAGCGAGCCCAGTCCGGAGATCAAGTGTGGCAGCGTCGATCCGAGAGTCAGCGCGCCGATCAGAATGCCCAGGGCGAGGCCTCGTCCAGAACGGCCGGCCCACGACGCCATCAGTTTCATCCCGACCGGATACACCCCCGCCAGGCACATCCCCGTCAGGAAGCGCAGTGGCACCGCACCCGCCATGCCGTGGATCCACAGGGCCAACGCCACCGTGCACGCGGCCGCCAGCGTCGCGCTTGCCGCGAGGAGCAGGTGGGGCCGGATCCGATCGGCCAGGTTCAGTGCGGTCGAGGTGATCGCTCCGGCGACGAAGCCGACCTGGACCGAACCCGTGAGCCACACGGCCTCCGCCGCCGAGATTGCCCAGTCCCCTTGCAGGCTCGGAACGACCGCGGACATCGAGAACCACACCGCGAGCCCGAGCACCTGCACAAAAGCGACCGCGCCGCGTTGTAACCCCGAGCTCAACACGCCAGAGTGCATGCCGCCCTACCTTCTAGGCACGCCCCGGCGGGCGTGGAGCTCGATGGATGGTCGTGACCAGCGCAAGCCGGCTTACCTTTTTCGTTGGTTCGCGCCACAGATCGGCTCGGTCGCACGCGGGGATGATCTAGTGAGGGTGGCGCGTCCGCATGCATCGAGTACCTCTTTAGTTTGATGGTTTTAAGAGTATCGCTAGTTCTACAATCGACCCGGGGTTCCGTCAAGGAAGAAGCAACGATGGGGCAAGGCCCGGAGTGGCGATCACGATCACCGTGCGATATCGGCATTAACGGTTGGTATGAGCGTCCGGGTTAGCAACCTTTCCAGGGTGCCTTGGTCGCCTTGGGAGCCTGACTGGGAGTGCATCCAGGCTAGAATAATTCGATAGTTGTGACTATGCTGCGGAAGGAAGCTGAGTGCACGATGCGATGTTGGCGCCGGAGCGGGCGATTATGACGGGGATGGACGCCATGCGCGATGACCTGCTGAACCGAACCGACGTGTTCAAGGCGCTCAGCGACCCCGTGCGGCTGGACTTGCTCGTCCGGATCGCGGCCGTCGACGAGATCTCCTGCACTGATCTCGTCGCCGACGCCGACGTCACCGCATCTACAGTGTCCTACCACGTAAAAATTCTCAAAGCCGCAGAACTTGTCGCCGTCCGGAAGCAAGGCCGCAACTACCACTACGCAGCGAAACCGGCCGCGCTCATCGAAATCGCCGCACTACTCAATCTCCTCGCCACTACGAAGCCCGCAAGACGGACCAAACACGCCGCCTGATACCTCGTCAGGAGTGGGTGGGCGGCGGCTTGGAACGTGTGCAAGTCCTTACCCTTTGGCGATGGCGATCGCGAAGTCGGCCTGTTGTTCGGCGAGGGCCTCGGGGGCGAGCGCTCCACCAGGCTGATACCAGGTCGCGACGGTGGAGCAGAGGAGCAGCACGGCTCGCGCCGCTTCGCGTGGGTATGCGGTGTGAAAGGCGCTGGACTCGACTCCCTGGGCCAGGATGTCGACGAAGATCTGTTGGGTCGAGTCGCGAGCAGTGATGACTTCTTTGCGCCGCTCGCCCTCGAGATAGCGGAACTCGCTGAGGGCTACGAGTGAGGCGAGCTGGTGGTCGGTCGAGAAGCCGACATACGCCCGAACTGCGGCGCGCAACCGGTCCTCCGGGGTGGAACGCGCCGATTTGACCGTCTTAGTCACCCTGCGCAAGAGGGCGTCGTTTGCCTCTCTGAGTACAGCGACGAGCAGGTCGTCCTTGGATGGAAAGTAGTTGTAGAGGTTGGACAGGCTGGTGCCGGCGCGGCCGGCGATCGTGCGCATCGAGGCACCGGAGAAGCCGAGTTCGGCGAACGCCGTGAGGGCGGCGTCGAGGATCCCGTTCAGCTTGGCGCTGCGGGACAGGCTGTCGGGCATCGCCGCCGTTGCAGAACGTTCGTTCATATCCCCTGAGAGTAGTGCACTCATCGGCCAACCTCCGGCTCGTCGGCAGCCGCCTCGGCTGGCGGCCAGACAAAGGTGCCAGGGTTCCAGCCGTGCTCCACGTCGCTCCACCAGAAGAACAGAATGCGGCGCTCTTCGAAGCGCCACCGCCCGTCGGGGCAGCGCACCATGCGGTCGAGGTACCGCCCGGCAGCGATCTGGCTCTGCCCGTTGACGACACAGGGCTGCAACAACCAGGTCTGCCCGGACGCCCTGTCGCCGTCGACTCTTAGCGTTTCGTTGGAGGAAAAGTGCCACCACGCTCCGAGACTGCCCGCCTGCAGGCTGGCGAAGAAGGACTTCAGATCATGCGAGCCTCGGGCCGTCGATAACCCGATGAAGGCCCCGTCCTCGAGTCGGCGCAGCCGCTCCTCGACGCCTTCGTCCTGGCTCATTGATTGGTCCTTCCAGTCAAAGCCTCTTGAAGGATGGTGCGAGCCAGCCTACGGTGTACGAACGATCGTTCGTGTAAGGCGGACTGTAACTCAAGGAGTCCTTTCATGGCGCACAACCCGGTCACGGCGCCCTCGACCCAGCCCGAGCGCCGCACGCTCGCTCGGGTCGCCGGCGCCGTCCTGATGGGATCTGCCTTGGAGTGGTACGACTACTTCCTCTACGGCACTGCTGCAGCCCTGGTGTTCAACCAGGTCTTCTTCCCCGCGCAGGACGCAACCACATCGCTGCTCCTCTCTTTCGCCACCTTCGGAGTGGGTTTCGTCGCCCGGCCGTTCGGTGCGTTGATCTTCGGGCACATCGGCGACAAGATGGGCCGCAAGCCCGCTCTGGTCGCGACTCTTGTGCTGATGGGCATCTCCACCACTCTGATGGCGCTCATCCCGTCCTACGCCTCGATCGGCATCGCAGCCCCGATCATGCTTGTTGTCATGCGGCTCCTGCAGGGAGCGGGAGCGGGCGCGGAGTACAGCGGAGCGGCGATCTTCGCGGTCGAGTACGCACCCGAGAATCGGCGCGGACTCTACGGAGGGATTTCGGCCAGCGGCGCCTACGCGGGTCTGGTGCTTTCCTCGGCCGCAATGCTCCTGACAACCGCACTGACCACGGACGAGCAGTTCCTGGCGTGGGGCTGGCGTCTGCCATTCCTGGCCAGCCTCGCGCTCGTCGCCCTCGGTCTGTGGATGCGGATTCGCCTCGAGGAGACTCCCGAGTTCGAGGAGAAGGTTCACCAGCACGAGCTGCACGGCGAGTCCACCCCCGCTCCGAAACTGCCGATCCTCACCTTGCTGCGCACCCAGTGGAAGAACGTCCTTCTCGTGATGGGAACGGTCGCCGCACCGTTGGCCCTCAGCTACGTCTACTCCGTCTACGCCCTCGCTTTCCTCGGCAAGTCTGGCCACTCAGCAGAAGTCGGTACCGCCGGCCTCGTCGTCGCCGGTTTCGTGGTGATGATCACCGCGCCGCTCGCCGGCCTCGCATCCGACAAGTGGGGCCGTCGCCCGGTCCTGATCAGCGGCGCCATCTGGGCCGCAGCGTTCGCCTACCCGTTCTTCTGGCTGGCCGGCAACGGGAACCCTGTGCTGGCGATCATCGCTTTGGCACTCGCCAACGGCGGGAGCGTCGGCATTATGTTCGGCGTCCAGGGCGTGATCTTGTCGGAGCTGTTCGCCACCTCGACCCGCTTCAGCGGCGCTGCAATCAGCCGCGAGATCGGCGCGGTCCTCTTCGGCGGCCTCGCCCCGTTCATCTCCGTCAGCCTGTCGTCGGCCGTGGGTGGCGCTGCCTGGCCGGTGGGGATCTACGTCGTCGGTCTGTGCGCGGTCACGCTGGTCGCGGGCATCCTGTTACCGGAGACCTACCGTCGGAGGCTCGACTCCCTCGACGAGATGGTCGAGCATCGTGCATCCAGCACCGCCGATGTGACGCCGGTGAGCCCCCGATGACGCATCGTCCCGCCGCGCGACCGGATACGCCGCGCTACCTCACCGAGGAACGCCTGGCGATCCAGGAGCTGGCCCGGCAGTTCACCCGCGAGCGAGTTCGCCCGCTGGCCGACGAACTCGACCCGCAACAGGGCACCATCCCCGATTCGCTCCGCGACGAAATGGCAGAGCTCGGCTTCTTCGGGCTGATGATTCCCGAGGAGCACGGCGGCCTCGGCCAGGGCGTCTTCGAGTACTGCCTGGTCGCCGAGGAATTGGCACAGGGCTGGCTCAGCGTCGCCAGCCTGCTCGCTCGGGGTAACGGGATGGGCGGGGAGTTCACCCAGCAGCAATGCAAGGAACTCCTTCCGCGCATGGCAGCCGGGGAATACCTCGGTGCCTTCGCGCTCTCCGAGGCCGAGGCCGGATCAGACGTCGCTAACCTTTCGTGTCGAGCCCGGCAAGAGGGAAACGAGTGGGTAGTGCACGGCACCAAGATGTGGTGCACCTACGCCGATCAGGCCGACTACCTCGTCCTCTTCGCCCGTACTTCGCCGAAGGATCCCGCGAAACCTCACCGAGGCATCAGCGCCTTCCTGGTCGACAAGCAGCGAGGGACGTTCCCTGAGGGGGTGAGCGGTACCAAGGTGCGCAAGATCGGTTACCACGGGTGGAGTACGTGGGAGTTGTCCTTCGATGGACTGAGGCTGCCGGAGTCGATGCTCCTCGGCGAGGAGGGCCGCGGCTTCTACCTGGCACTCGGCGGGCTTGAGGTCGGCCGGGCGCACACCGCGGCGCGGGCCATCGGGCTCGCGCAGGCGGCACTCGACGACGCAACGGAGTACGCGCAGACTCGGCGACAGTTCGGTGGCCCGTTGACGCAGTTCCAGGACGTGCGATTCAAGCTCGCCCGGATGGCAGCCGACATCGAAGCCTCTCGGCAGCTGATGTACCACGTGGCCACAGAGATCGACTCCGGCCGCCGGTGCGATCGCGAGGCGGCAATGGCCAAGTACGTTGCGAGCGAGATGGCGGAGCGGGTAACCAGCGACGCCATGCAGATCCACGGCGGCGCCGGCTACACGACCGACTTCGCCGTCGAGCGGCACTGGCGCGACGCCCGTCTGACCCGGATCTTCGAAGGCGCAAACGAGATCCAACTCCGGGTGATATCTGACGACATGCTGGGAGCCCTCCGATGAGCGCTGATGTTGCTACGACCATGCCGATCCATCTCGAGGATCTCAACGTGGGGGAGCGCGTCACTGTGCCGGCTGGCCGGGTTGGTCCGGTCGGCATCGACGGCCGCGTTCACGGTGCGATGGTCGCCGCCGCGTTTGCCCGCTCCGCGGCAGCCACCTGGGAGGACATCGAGGGCAGATGGCGTTACCTGGCGCCGGTGTGCGACGGTGACGAGCTGACCTTCGAGGTGACGATCACGAGTTGTCGGCGCACTCCTGACCTCTCGCAGGGAGTAGTCGGAAGGCATGTCCGGGTTAGGAATGATGGCGGAGCCCTGGTCCAAGAAGGACTGACCACATCCCTTGTGCCGGTCCGAACTGTCCTCGACGATGACAGTGTCCGGGTCGGTCGCGCATTCGGAACACGGGCCTGGGCCTCGGCTTTGGCCGAGCGGCTCGACGATGATCCCGCGTTCACCACCGAGACCAGCACGTGGGATGGCGCGATCGGCATTCGCTATGGCGACCGGGAGATGCAGTTCCGGATTTACCGCGGCCGGACGCTCGAGGCAGTCTCCCGCACTCTGGCCGGTCCCACCTTCGTGGTGGAAGCCAGTGAGCACGACTGGATTGACCTCTTCACCGGCCCGACCAACGACTTCGCTCGACGGGCAATGCTCGATCAGTTCCAGGTCCGGGGCAACGCCTACGAGTACCTCCGGCTCACCGCAGCCTTGGTCGCCTTCGTCGACCAGGCGCGCGAGCTGGCCCGTGCGGGAAGGATCGCCTGATGCGCGCCGACTATCTCGACATCGGTGGCTGCCGCTCCTTCGTCCTGCAGGAGGGCGAGGGCGTCCCCGTCCTGCTCCTGCATACGGCTGGACAGCACGGCGTGCAGTGGCGCCACGTCCAGGGCGAACTCGCCTCCCACGGCTACCGAGTGGTAGTGCCAGATCTACCGGGGCACGGCAAGTCTGAACCGGCGTCTGGAGGTCCCGTCCGGGACCTGCGCACCTACGCGGCCTGGTGTGCGGAAGTGATCGACACCCTCGACCTGGACCGGCCCTTCATTGTTGGGTGCTCCATCGGCGGCCGGATCAGCCTCGACCTGGCGGCCCGCATGGGCGATCGACTCCGTGGCGTCATCGCTATGGCTGCCCACGGCCACCGGGATTCGCACCCTCGGCTGACGGAGCACGGCCTGGAGCGGGAATTGGTCGATTCCGCCGCCCCGTCACGGGCGGACCGCACCTACTTCGGCACCAAGGCCGTCGTGGGGGCGAGCGTCTCTACCGAAACCGCGGAGCTCATCGCGCTCATGCACCGCCGCGAGGACCCAGCGGTCTCCACAAGCGACCTGATCGGTTGGACGCGGCACGACCTCGGCACTGACCTCGACACGATCGCCTGCCCAGTGCACCTGGTCGCAGGCACTGATGATCTGTGGGTCGACCCGGCTGACGTGGCGCGCACAGCCGATCGCATCCCACGGTCCGAGTTGACCGTCCTCGACGGAATCGGTCACTACCCGATGGAGGAGGTCAGCGATTTCGCAGACACTTTGCACGGCTGGATGAAGGGGCTGACCGACCTGTGACCGCCGCTCCACCAGACAGCATGACGCTGGCCCAGATGCTGGCCGAGGTCGTCTCGCGCGACCCTGAGGCGCCGGCCGTCATTGACGACACTCCCGAGGCGCTGACGACGTCGTACGGCGAGCTGTGGCGCCGCGTTGTTGGGCTACGGGACGAACTGCGCGGGCTCGGTGTGCGTAAAGGTTCCTGCGTCTGCGTCTACCTCCCCAATTGGGTCGACATCGTCGTCTGGCAGTTCGCCGCCGCGAGCCTGGGCGCCCACGTGATCGGCCTCAACACTCGCTACGCGGTCGGCGACATCGCGCACGTGCTCGACCTGGCACGGCCAGTGGTCGTCGCCGTGGCTCACGACTTCCGGAACCTCCCCTTCGGTGACCGGCTGCGTGAGGGATTGAAGGAGGCCGGTGTCGCCGCACTATCGGTGGCCGTCATCACCGGCCCCGGCCTGCCTGCAGCCGCGGCCGACGTGGTCTCTACCTACGACCTGGGCGCAGGCGCCTGGGCGCCGCGGCCGGCCGACCTATCGGCACCGCTCGACCTACGGGCGCTCGACGACGCACCCGACGACCTCGCGGTGGCTTTCACGACTTCGGGCTCGACCGGCAAGCCCAAGCTGGCGGCCCACCTGGGCAGCCATGTGGTCCACCACTCGCGCGCGGTCGCGGTGGCCGCCGACCTGGGTCCCGACTCGCGGATGTTGATGCCGCTTCCCCTCTCGGGAGTGCTGACCTTCTCGCCTGGCTATGCGGCATTGTGCGCTGGCGGCGCACTGGTCATGCAGCCCTCGTTCGACGGCCCGCAGGCTGTGGAGCTGATGGAGCGCCATCGGGTGACTCACATGACCTCGGCCGACGACGTCGGGTTACGTATCAAAGAAGCATGGGAACGGAATCCCCGGGACCTCAGTGCTTTCCGCCGCTTCCTGTTCGGCGACTTCTATGGCCAGTCTCTGCAGGTCGCCCGCTGGTTCGAGGAGAAAACCGGCGGCACCGCCGTGAGCATCTACGGCTCCAGCGAGGTATTTGCACTGCTCACGCTGTGGCTTGGCGACGACGGGGCATCAGACCGCTGGGTCGGGGGCGGTCGCGCGTCTTCACCCCGGGCGGAGCTGCGCATCGTCGATCCGGTGAGCGGGGAGGAGCTGCCCGCTGGTGAGTCCGGCGAGCTATTGGTGCGCGGCTACTCGGTGGTCGACGCCTACCTCGGCGACTGCGACGGGTCGGTGATGAGGCACAACGTCGACGACGACGGGTGGTTCCACACCGGCGATCTCTGCCACCTGCGCGAGGACGGCGCTCTCGTCTACCAGTACCGGCTGGGCGAATCGTTGCGGCTCAAAGGATTCCTGGTCGAGCCCATCGAGATCGAGTCGGTGATCGCTCAGCTGCCCGAGGTGAGCATGGTCAAGGTGGTTGGAATCGAGGGCGGCGCCGAGACGCGCGCGATCGGTTTCGTGACCGCGGTTCCCGGCGCCGTGGTGGACGCGGACGCAGTCCGGCGTTACTGCGTGGAGAAGCTGGCGCGCTACAAGGTGCCTGAGTTCGTCCACGTGATCGACGAGATGCCCACCACCAGGGGAGCCAATGGAATGAAGATCAGGGCCGCCGCGCTCCGGGAGCTCGCAGCCGAGCTTCACAGCGCGGCCCCGGAGGGAGCGAAGTGAACAACGACGTCGTCATCTGCAACCCGGTGCGCACCCCGGTGGGGATGGACGGAGGACAGTTCCGCGGCCTGGACGCCGCCGACCTGGCGACCGCCGCCATCGCCGGCCTGTTGCAGCGCACCGGTCTCTCGGAGGGCGACGTCGATGACGTCGTCCTTGGGCAGGGCTACCCCAACGGAGAATCGCCGGCCATCGGCCGCGTCGCAGCGCTCAACGCCGGTCTAGGAACGACTACCGGTGGGATCCAGCTGGACCGGCGCTGTGGCTCCGGATTGCAGTCGGTGCTGTACGCCGCCCTCACCGTGAGTGAGGGCTGGGCCGACACCGTCGTGGCCGGCGGCGCGGAGTCGATGAGCCAGGCAGAGTACTACCTGCTCGGCGCGCAGGAGGGCACGAAGAAGGAGACGATCGAGCTGGTCAGCCGCATCGGGCGCGGCCGGGTGACCGCCGGCGGCTACAACTTCCCGGTCCCGGGTGGCATGCTCGAGACCGCCGAGAACGTCCGGATCGACTACGGCGTGACCCGTGAGGCGCAGGACGAGTTCGCCCTGTGGAGCCAGCAGAAGGCCGTCGCCGCCCAGGACGCCGGCGTATTCGACGACGAGATCGTCCCGGTGACCATTCCAGCCACCCGGCGTACGCCCGAGCAGGTCATCACCACCGACGAGCACCCGCGACGCGGCCTGACCATGGAAGACCTGCAGCGGCTCAAGCCCGTGCGACGCAGTGTCGACCCGGCATCGACCGTCACTCCGGGCAACGCCTGCGGCCAGAGCGACGGTGCTGCGGTTTGCATTGTCACCACACGCGACCGTGCTGACCAGCTTGGCTTGCGGCCGATGCTGCGCGTGGTCACATCCGCAGTGGCCGGCGTCCCGCCCCGTGTGATGGGGATAGGGCCGGTGCCCGCAGTGGCGAAGGCTCTCAAGCGCGCGGACCTGGCGCTTGATGACATCGACCTGATCGAGCTCAACGAGGCCTTTGCCGCCCAAGTGCTTGCCTGCATTCAGGAGTGGGGACTCACCCAATCCGAGCTCGAGGAGAAGTTCAACGTTCACGGCTCGGGGATCTCCCTTGGCCACCCGGCCGGGGCTACCGGCATGCGCATCTTGACCACACTCGCTTACGAGACGCACCGCCGCCAGGTCCGTTACGGCCTGGAGACGATGTGCATCGGGGGCGGCCAGGGGCTTGCTGCCGTCTTCGAGCGCGTGGACGGGTGATCCGATGACCGAGACACAATCCCTGTCCGCCCGCCGGTCCCAGCCGCGCCGCTCGTGCCTCGCGGTGCCCGGCTCTAACCCCCGGTTCCTCGAGAAGGCCAAGGGCCTGGCGAGCGATCAGGTCTTCCTGGACCTGGAGGACGCCTGCGCGCCGCTCGCGAAACCCGAAGCCCGCAAGAACATCGTGGCTGCTCTCAACGAGGGCGGCTGGGGCGACCGACTGCGCGTCGTCCGGGTCAACGACTGGACGACCCACTGGACCTACCGCGACGTGATCGAGGTGGTGGAGGGGGCCGGAGCCAACCTTGACTGCATCATGCTCCCGAAGGTCCAGACGCCCGAGCAGGTGGTCGCCCTGGACCTGCTGCTCACCCAGCTCGAAAACGAACACGGGCTTGAGGCCGGTCGGATCGGCATCGAAGCACAGATCGAGAACGCGCTGGGCCTGATCAACATCAACGCCATCGCGACGGCATCTCCACGAGTGGAGACCATCATCTTCGGTCCCGCTGACTTCATGGCCAGCATCAACATGAAGTCCCTCGTCATCGGCGAGCAGCCCCAAGGCTACGACGTCGGCGACGCCTACCACCACGTGCTGATGAGCATCCTGATGGCAGCCCGCGCCCACGACAAGCAGGCGATCGACGGTCCGTACGCGTAGATCCGCGATGTCGAGGGCTATACGCGCATCGCCTCCCGGTCGGCCGCCCTTGGCTTCGATGGCAAGTGGGTGCTGCACCCCTCCCAGGTCGAGGTTGCCAACCAGGTCTACTCGCCGAGGCAAGAGGACTTCGACCATGCGGAGAACATCCTCGACGCCTACGACCACTTCACCTCAGAGGCGGGCGGCCAGCTCGGCGCGGTCATGCTCGGCGACGAGATGATCGACGAGGCCTCCCGCAAGATGGCCCTGGTGATCTCCGCAAAGGGCAGAGCCGCCGCAATGCAGCGCAGCAAACTATGGACGCCTCCGGAGTCCTGACGTCTCTCGACCATACGACGACCAGGAGCACACAATGCAGTTTGGCCGCAGCTATGAGGAGTTTGAGGTCGGCGCGATCTACCGGCACTGGCCCGGAAAGACAGTCACCGAGTACGACGACCACCTATTCTCACTGCTAACAATGAACCATCACCCACTCCACCTCGACGCCCACTATGCAAAGGGAGCGACCGACTTCGGCAAGAACGTCGTGGTCGGGCCCTACGTCTATTCGCTGTTACTCGGCATGAGCGTCGAAGACGTCTCGGCGCTCGCTATCGCGAACCTCGAGACCGAGAACCTCAAGCACGTCGCGCCAACCTTCCACGGCGACACCATCTATGGTGAAACCACGGTGGTGGAGAAGCGGGAGAGCGCTAGCAAGTCCGACCGCGGCATCGTCACCGTCGACACGCGCGGCTACAACCAGAATGGCGCTCTTGTCTGCGAGTTCCGACGCAAAGTGTTGGCTGCCAAGGAATCCTACCTAGACGCGCATGGAGGTCGGACCCCCTCGCACTCACACAAGTCAGCTGCGAGTCCGGGAACCGGTCGCGATCAAAAACTGTAACGCGCTCGAAAGTGGCCGGCGAGCACTTGAGCCGCGAGAAGACTACCCATCCCGCCACCGTCTTATCAGGGACTGCTGCAAGATCAGGTGACAGGTGTCGATCGCGGCACCGGGCCAGGCCGAGATCGGGCGATACCTGTGTTGCGGAACAGGGATTTGGGGACGACCCACGGATCGTCTGTTCCAAGGGTGCGGGTCGTGGTCACGGTAAGGGCCGGGAAGTCAGAGGAGGTTCCGGTCGTGCGCTGTTGCCACGCCTCGGTGCCGGAGGGCTGCGCGGCCGAGGCGTCAGGAGGTGACCATGCCCTGGCCAGGTATCGGTCCGATGTCACCTACTCCGCTAATGGGCGAGCCGCGGGAGCAGTGGGTCTGTCGCGGGCATGGTGTTGCGTTTGGCTGCCGGTCCCCGGCAGGGGATGGCCGGCGTGAGAGGGTCGGTTCATGGAGTTGGACGAGCAGATTGTTCTGGTGACCGGCGGTGCCCGCGGGGTTGGCCGTGCCGTGTCGCGCGCCTTCGCCGCACAGGGAGCGCGGGTCGTGGTGAACTACTACCGCAGCGCGGAGGAGGCGGCGGCACTTGTGGCGGAGCTCGGCCCCGAACGTGCTGTGGCCGTGCGGGCGGACGTCACAGATGCCGGTCAGGTCGGGGAGTTGTTCGCGACCGTGCGGGAGCATTTTGGGAGCCCGGTGACCACGGTGATCAACAATGCGCTCCGGGATTACTCGTTCAACGGCGATGCCCGGGCCACAGCGGAGTCGATCGGATGGAGTGAGTTCGCGGCACAGTTCGAGGGCAGCGTCCGCGGTTCGCTCAACACCATTCAGGCCGCCGTCGACGATATGCGGGTCCGCGGATGGGGGCGGATCATCAACGTCGGCACCAACCTGTTTCAGAACCCGGTGGTCGCCTACCACGACTACACGGCCGCGAAGGCGGCGTTGCTGTCGTTGACTCGAACTTGCGCGGTCGATCTCGGCCCAGCGGGTGTCACGGTGAACATGGTCTCCGGTGGGCTGCTGCGGACCACCGACGCCAGTGCCGCCACCCCGCAGGCGGTGTTCGACCAGATCGCCGCGAGCACCCCGCTGCGAAAGGTGACCACGCCCGAAGAGTTCGCCGACGCCGTCCTGCTGTTCGCCTCACCGTGGGCTCGTTCGATCACCGGGCAGAACCTGGTTGTCGACGGTGGACTCGTCATGACCTAGGCATCGCTTGTACCGAGGCCCCGCTTCTCCGCCCTCACCGGCCCATCCACGCCTCCGCAGTGGTGGGGCAACCCAACCGGGAGGCGCGGGCCAGCCCCGTCGGAGCCGGGATCGATGCCCAGCATCGCGCCCACCTCCACCGTGTCGGACACCCGCACGATCTTGATCATCAGGTGGGTGCCGATGTTGCCCCACCCGATGATCGCGACCTTCCTCTTCTGCATGTCCATGTCTCCTCGTGGGGACCGCACAAGCGTGCGGTGATCAAGGGAAATGCCTGGCCGGGACCGGCAGTTGCTCAGCCGTCGAATCGGGCATCGACCGTGCCCAGACCGGTGGTCGTCGCGATGACCTCGTCGCCCGACACCACGGGCGACATCGGACCAGTGCGCCGGAAAGCACCACCTGACCGGCGCGTAGCGGCTCGCCGAACTCCCGGGCCGTCCGGGCGAGCCAGCTGAGAGCGGCCAGTGGGTCGCCCACTGGTGCGGAGGGGCAGGGCGTTCCGGTGCCTGCTCGACGGCCTCAAACCGGAGCGCATCCGGCTCGCGCACGAAGCGCTGGGCATCGGCCGGGCCGCTATCGGCCGCGCCGTGCGGTACGCGAAGGAGCGGGTCGTGTTCGACCGTCTCTTCGGGCAGAACCAGGGCATCGCGTTTCCCTTCGCCGAAGCCGTGACCAGGCTCAATGCGGCAGAATTGATGGCCCGCAACGCGGCGTGGCGCTACGACAAGGGGCTGCCCTGCGGGCGGGAGGCGAACATGGCGAAGTGGTTGTGCGCGGACGCGGGATCCGCCGCCGATCAGGGCTGTCCAGACTCACGGCGGCATGGTCTACGCCAGGGAGTACCACGTCGAACGGTACTTCCGCGAGTCACGCATTCTTCGCCTCGCGCCGGTGAGCCAGGAGATGGTCATGAACTAAGTGTCGACCCACGTGCTCGGCCTGCCAAGGTCGTACTGAACGGAGAGTGTGGATTTCCGCAGGCAGGCAGGCGAGCCCAAGGTCCCTCTGGCGAGCTGATCGAGTTTTCCGTCAATATTTGATCGTCTGCCGGATGCCTGGAATCGTGACAGCGTGGAGTTGCGTCACCTAGCTGGATTCGTCGCGGTCGCCGAAGAGCTGCACTTCGGTCGTGCAGCGGCACGGCTACACATGGCTCAGTCGCCATTGAGCCAGCAAATTCGGCTGCTAGAACGTGACCTCGGTGTCACGTTGTTCGACCGGAGTACCCGGTCGGTTCATCTGACTGCGGCGGGCGAGTCGTTCCTGGAACCTGCCCGTAGGGTGCTGGCGGAAGCTTCGGTCGCGCGTCGCACGGTGCAGGCAGCGAACCTGGGTGAAGTCGGCCGCATCACGGTCGGCTTCGCGGGAGCAAGCGCCTACTCGGCACTGCCCCTGCTGACGAGGGCCGTCAACTCCGAACTGCCGGGGATAGAGCTTGCCTTACGAGGCCAGACATACTCGGGCGAAGCACTGGGACGCATTACCGACGGCACGCTCGATCTGGGTTTCGTCGCACTTCCGGTTCGTCGTGGCATCTCAGCGCGGGTGGTGCGGGTCGAGCAGTTGGTCCTCGCCCTGCCGGATACGCACCTCCTTGCCGACCGGGTCAGCGTCCACCTGACGGCGCTAACCCAGGAACGATTCGTGACCTTCCCTGCCTCGCGCGGGTCTGCCATACGCGACGCGGCCGTGCATGCGTGCCTCGATGCCGGGTTCTCGCCGATGATCAGCCAGGAGGCACCGGACGCATACAACCTGCTCGCGCTCGTCGGCGCGGGCGTCGGTGTGGCCATAGTCGTCGAATCAGCCCAGAACATCCACTTGGAACATGTCGTATTCCGGCCCATCGCGGGAGACGTACTGCCTCTCCCCATCGCCTTGGCGTGGCGTTCGGGCAACAACTCGGCAGCGCTGCGATCGGTGCTACGGGTCGCCGAAGACGTCCTGCCGACACCTGCTGATTATATAGAATGACGTCTCACCGCTTAAGCCGATTGGTCTTGGACAAATCTTAATCCGATCAGTCAGAGTGATTGGTGTCTCCAGAACGGGAACGGCCACCCGCTCACAATCCTCACTCTTCGCTTGATCGAAAGGTCATAATGAATTTTGCCGACCGTGACCCCGCGTTGCGCCCGCTGGTGGACAGGTTGCTGTCGCCTGCGGACCGAGCACGCCTTGAGCCGATGCTCACCGAGCTCGGTGCACTTGCGGCGGGCGAGCTCGATCGGCTCGCCGCCACCGCTGATGCCAATCCGCCGGTGTTGCGTCAGTACTCGCCGAGCGGTGAGCGAATCGATGAAGTTGACTACCATCCTGCTTACGCGCGGATGGTGGAGTTGGCGTTCGGGCGATTCGGCCTTGCCGCGATGTCGCACCGTTCCGGCGTGCTGGGTTGGCCCGCACCTGCGCCGCACGTGGTGAAGTACTCGCTGTCCTACCTCTTCGTGCAAGCTGAGTTCGGGCTGGCGTGTCCGATGTCGATGACGGATTCGGCAGCCCGCATCCTCCGTATGTTCGATCCGGACCGATTCGCGGAGGAGATCGCTGCGCTTACCGCAACGGACATGAGTTCGCTGTCCACAGGAGCGATGTTCATGACAGAGAAGCAGGGCGGAACCGACATCGCGCAGACAGCGACCGAGGCGACCAACCATGGTACACATTGGACATTGCGCGGGAACAAGTGGTTCGCGTCCAATGTCTCGGCCGATGTCATCCTGACGCTGGCACGGGTTCCTGGCCAAGGCGCGGGGACCAGGGGCCTCGGTATGTTCCTGGTCCCCCGGCTGCTTCCGGACGGTAACCGAAACACCTACCGCATAGATCGGCTCAAGGACAAACTCGGAAGCAGGTCGATGGCCAGTGGGGAGGTCACGCTCGAGGACGCGTATGCGCTTCCGGTAGGTGAGCTCGCCGACGGATTCCGTCAGATGGCGGAGATGCTCAACGTCTCCCGCTTGTCCAATGCTATGCGGGCCTGCGCCTTGATGCGTCGGGCCGTGTTCGAGTCGATCGAGCACACTCGCGGCCGGAATGTCTTCGGAAAGTCGTTGTTCGACCAGCCATTGATGCGCGTGACGTTGTTGCCCATGCTCCTCGACACCGAGGCCGCGCTAGGACTGGTTCTCGAGGCGGCGGTCCGGCTTGACGAGGCTGACGCAGGCGATGCCTACTCGCGACGGCTGATCCGGATGCTGACGCCGCTGGCCAAATACACGGTGTGCAAGCAGGCGCGTCGGGTCACCGGCGAGGCGATGGAGGTTCGCGGAGGCAACGGTTACATCGAGGACTGGGTCAACCCCAGGCTGTTGCGTGACGCGCACCTGGGGTCGATCTGGGAAGGTTCCTCCAATGTAATCGCGCTCGACGTCCTGCGGTGCATGCGGCGTGAAGCTTTGCACCGCACTGTTGTCGACGAGTACGACGGGCGGCTACGCGCCATCGAGAATCCCGATGTGCAGAACACGGTTGCGGCGCTCGTCAAGCGATGGGAGGCAGTCCGAAACGAGGGTGAGGAACTGCTGGGCAGGGCGCCGGACGAGCAGCAGGCGCGGATCGGCAGTTATGCCGAGTCGATGACACACACCGTGATGGCGTCGCTGTTGGTGGAGCAGGCAGCGCACGAGGCAGGAAACCGTCGGTATCGCAAGTTGTTGGTCGCGAACACCTACGTGTGCTTGCTGGATTCCGCGATGACGAGGCCGCACATCGCTCTCGACTACCTGGGAGAACTGGCCGACGGTGGCCACGTGTCCCTGGACGTTGCCTTGGCCGCACTGGATCGCCAGGAGGTCGCATATGCGTGAAGCGGACACAGCGCAGTGCGGGCTGGCGCAGGGCGCAACGCGGCACCGCCCGGCGCCACTCAAGGGCATCAGGGTCGTGGATCTGTCGAAGATTCTGGCCGGTCCCTACGTGACCATGTCGTTGGCCGATCTCGGTGCGGATGTTATCAAGGTTGAGCATCCTGACGGGGGCGACCCGACCAGGCACTGGGGCCCTCCGTTCAATGGGCCGGATGCGACGTACTACCTGGCGACCAATCGCAACAAGCGTTCGGTAACGCTCGACCTGAAGTCGCCGGATGGGCAGGAGGCGGTGCACCGCCTCATCGCAGGCGCCGATGTAGTCGTCGAGAACTTCCGGCCGGGTAGCTCACTGGCACGGGTGTTCGACCACGAAGCACTCAGTGCGACATATCCGAAACTGGTGGTACTGCACGTCTCCGCGTTCGGCGAGACTGGTCCTTTGCGCGCTGAGCCCGGCTACGACATGGTGGCGCAGGCGGCGGCGGGTCTCATGTCGCTTACCGGCGAGCCAGGAGGCCCGCCGGTCAAGGCCGGGTATGCGATGGGTGACCTCAGTGCGGCCCTGTTCGGCGTCATCGGTGTCCTGTCGGCGCTCGTTGAACGCGCCCGTACGGGCCTCGGCCAGTGTGTGACAACCTCGCTGTACGAGTCGCAGCTTGCCTTGCACATCAACTGGGCGACCGGGTATTTCGCCACCGGTGAGACGCCGTCTCGACTGGGCTCGGGGCATCCGAGTCTCGTGCCGTATCAGGCCTACCCGGCGTCAGATGGTTATTTCGTGATCGCCGTGGGCAACGACCAACTATGGCAGCGGTTGTGCGAGGTGATTGACCGTGCCGATCTGGCTGCGGACCCGAGGTTCACCACTAACAGAGACCGGGTGAATCACCGCAAAGAACTCAACGCCGAACTCGACGCGACGCTAAGCGGCGACACCGTCAGCAACTGGTGTGGCGCTCTGAAAAGCGGCGGCGTCCCGGCCACATCGATCCGGACGCTGGATGAGATTTACAGCTGTCCACAGACCGAGGCGCTCGGGATGGTCACTACGGTGGATCATCCCGCCGTCGGCCCGCTCGACCAGGTCGCCTTCCCGGTCAGCTACCGCGGTTCGCGGCCCGAAGTTCGCACCGCACCACCGATGCTCGGTCAACACAACCATGAGGTGCTCGCCCAACTCGGGTACGAGGACGAAGCGATCCGACGGTTGACGCACTCTGTCACGCCCGAACCTCGTGAAGAGGAATTTTGATACTCGCAACGCAATAGTTAACCGACAGGACGTATTGGATCTATGTCAATCGTTCGGGGAGTGTGTTGTGCAAAGCACTGTCGGCGAACGATTTGGCTCACTTGAGGAGCACAAACGTCATGAGGAAAGCAATTGCTACGACTGCCTTCGCCATCGTTGGAACCCTTGGCCTGATCGCCTGCGGCACTTCCGGGGCTCCAGGCGCCGACGGCGAGGGTCTGCCGAGCCAGATCGTGTGGAGTACGTATGGCACCGGGACCTCAACCTACGCCGACGCGGCCGCGGTCGCCAACGCAATAACCACGAACCAGGGCACGAGGATCCGGATCATCACCTCGGACACGGCCATCGGTCGGCTGACACCGGTACGCAACGGGCAGGCCCAGATGTCGCGGACAGGTGATGACTACATCTACGCCTTCGAGGGCGACCATGACTTCGCCACCAAGGAGTGGGGACCGCAAGACGTTCGCGTGGTGTGGCCTGCCCCGCTAGACACCGGATTGCTTGTGCGGGACGACTCTGGCATCCAGAACGTCGAGGACCTGCGCGGCAAACGGTTCCCGCGGACCACCGCCAATCCCTCGGTGAACAACAAGCTGGAGGCATACCTTGCCTACGGAGGACTCACCTGGGACGACGTGCAGGTGGTGGAGATGGGATATGGCGAACAGCCTGATGCGCTGAAGGCAGGCAAGATCGACGTCCTGTTCCACGCGGTATACGGAGCGGCGCTCTATGAGTTGGAAAGCGCGTTCCCGGTGCGCTGGTTGAGTATCGACGACGACTCCGTGGCGAAGGTCGAGGCCATCGAAGACACCGCTCCCTCCGTCGAGATCGGGGTGTTCGATGAAGCGCCCGGCCAGGAGAAGGGCGAAACGGCCGTGGGTCTCCGCTACGCCGTACCGGTCGTGGCGTGGGCTGAGGCCGATCAGACGCTGGTGTACGAGACCGTCAAGGCCATTCATGGCAACTTCGACAGCTACAAAGACGCGACAGCCAACACTCCCGCCTGGAGCCTGGAGAACATTCAGACCGAGCCGCGGCAGGTCCCCTTTCACCCGGGCTTGGTCCGGTTCCTCGAGGAGAACGACGCCTGGAGCGCTGAGGCCGAGGCCCGGAACAACCAGTTGATCAAGCGCGGGGAAGCGCTCAGGGCCGGGTGGAACGGCTTCATCGAGGACGCAGGCGACGGCAACGTCGGAAAGGCATGGACAGCCTGGAAAGACAAGAACGTCCCGGCTGAATGAGGGGCCGCATATCGCGGTGTGGCCGGGCGCGGTAGATGCCCCGGCCCGGCGACATGGTTGAACGTCGCAGGGACGCTCCAGAGAGAGGATCATTCGACATGAACGTACGGTGCAACACCTTCTGGCGCGCGGTCGTCATATCCTTCACCGTGCTGGGGCTGCTGTTGACGGTAAGCCAGGCGTTCTTCTGGAACCCGTTCGGCGGCACGTTGCTTCAGGCGCAGTTCCTGTACGCCATCCTGGCGATCTTTCTCCCGCTGGTGTTCGTGATTTTCCCCGCTCGCAAGGAATCCACGAGGAACGTCGCCTGGTACGACATGCTCCTGTTCGTCGGCGCGATCGTGGTGAACGTCTACTTCGCCTATAACGCGGAGAACATCGTCACCATGGGGTGGGACTACACCGGCCCTCCGCTAGCGCTGGCCTTCAGCTTCGTGTTGTGGGTCTTGGTTGTCGAGGCGCTGCGTCGGACGGCAGGGCCGGTGGTGGCGGTGATCGCCGTGGTGTTCTCGGTCTACCCCTTGTTCGCGGGTCATGTGCCCATCGGGTTTCTCCAGGGCATCGAGTTCGACCTGCCCAGCGCGGCCCGGATGCACGCCATGGGTGGGGACAGCATTCTGGGCCTGCCGTTGCAGGCGGCGGCGAGCATCCTCATCGGCTTTCTGTTCTTCGGCGTGGTGCTCAAGCACACCGGCGGTGCGCGCTTTTTCTTCGAGTTCGCGCAGTCGCTGTTCGGGCATGCCCGGGGAGGATCGGCGAAGGTCTCGGTCGTGAGCTCGGCCTCGATGGGCATGATGAGCGGCAGTGCGGTGTCCAACGTGCTGACAACCGGTCCGATGACCATCCCGGCGATGAAGAAGGGGGGGTTTCCGGGCCGGTACGCGGCGGGTGTGGAGGCCACCGCTTCCTCCGGTGGCTCGATCACACCCCCGATCATGGGCGCCGCGGCGTTCCTGATGGTGTCGTTCGTCGGCGTTCCCTATCGAGAGGTCGCGGTGGCAGCAGCCATTCCCGCTGTGCTCTACTTCCTCGGCATTTTCGCGCAGATCGATGCGTTCTCGGCGAAGTCCAAGCTCAGCGGCATGCCGCGGGCCAAGCTGCCTCGGACGCTGCCCGTGCTGGTGTCCGGTTGGCCCTACGTTGTGGCATTGGCGGGTCTGCTGGTGCTGCTGGTGGTCTACCGCAGGGAGGCTCAGGCACCGTTCATCATCGTCGCGGCTCTCATCATGGTCGCTGCCTTGAGGCGAACCGAGCGGTTGACGCTTCGGGGCCTGGTCGAGATGTTTTTCGCCGCGGGTAAGACGATTGCGGAAATCCTGGGCATCATCGCGGGTGTCGGTTTGATCGTGGGCGGCCTGTCCATGTCGGGGGTCTCACTGTCGCTGGCCCGAGAGCTGGTTGTACTGGTGGGAGACAATGTACTTCTGATTCTCTTCGCCGGCGCGGTCACCTCGTTCGTGCTGGGCATGGGCATGACCGTCTCGGCGGTCTACGTGTTCCTGGCTATCGTGATGGCGCCCGCGATTGTCGCGTTGGGAATCGACCCGATCGCCGCGCACCTGTTCGTCATCTACTGGGCCACCGTCTCCTACATCACTCCTCCGGTGGCCCTAGCAGCCTTTGCGGCCGCGGGCATCGCAGGGACACGACCCATGCAGACCAGTCTGACGGCCATGCGGCTAGGCGTGGTCAAGTACGTCATCCCGTTCTGCTTCGCGCTCAACCCCGCTCTGGTCGGCCAGGCGAGCCTTCCGGAGATTGCGTTCACGTTCGGCATGGCCGTCCTGGGTGTGACGATGATGGCCTACAGCTTCGAAGGCTGGATGGCGGGGATCAACCGGCCCATGCACTGGGTCGCGCGAATCATCGGATCCCTCGCCGGCCTTGCGATGCTTGCCCCCGAAACGACCAGCAGCCTGCTCGGTTTGGCTGTAGCGGTGGCCGTCGTGGTCATCACCCGTCTCGCGTCACCGGCGACCCGCGGAACCACCGGTAGCACGCCTGATCAGCCGGCTCCGGGAAGTGCTGATCGCGGTGAGCTTCCCACGGGCGAAGACGGACCGATCGGAGTCAACATCTGGCAGGGCAACTTCCCTCACCACAACACCAAAGACGACGGCTACTTCGGCACCGCCCCAGCAGATTCCTTCAGGCCGAACGGTTTCGGCCTGTACAACACCTCCGGCAACGTCTGAGGGAAAGGACGCCGTCGTCGATGAGCCAGGTTTGCGGCTGTGGCACAGGCCGTGGAAGGTCGGGCCGGGTTTGATGGGGTGGAGCCGATGGATGGGGTTGGTGATGTGGGTGTTGCCGTCGGCGGCAGGGCGAGGGTTCGCTGCCAGAGCGCCCCAGCTCATATGAATTCCTCAGCCGCTGACCGGATGACGGGGCAGTCGCACACCCCACCACCGGCCGAAGCCCGGCGCCTGTCTCGACGACAACGACGCCGGGCTTCGTTCAGTGAACGGCCGAATCACTCCTGCACGGCCTCGGCCGCTCCTTCGGCCTCAGGTCCGCACGAGGTACTCGCGGTACCAGTCGATGGTGTCGCGTAACGCATCGCGCAGAGGGGTCGGGTGCTGCCCGAAGGTGTTTTCGAATGCGGTGGAGACCATGTTCTGCGGGATGCGGTGCTGGTAGAACATCTCGGCGTACTCCGCCATGAACGTTTCGTCGAAGGGGCCGTAGGGTTTCGCTTCGGTCAGCAGGTCGACCTCGATGGGTTTGCCAGTGATGTCCTCGACGATGCGGTGGATCTCGGTGGTGCTGAGAGCGGGGACCGTCGGCAGGTGCCAGATTTTGCCGTCACCACGGTCGGTGGTGCCGAGCGTGGCCAGCCCGTGAGCGATGTCGCGGATGTAGCTGTAGCTGTGTGGTAGCTGGATATCGCCGAAGGCAAGTGCGGACTGCCCGGTCAGTGCTCCCGGGAAGAACGCGGCGCCGAGGGTGGAGTTGAGCACGCCAGGGCCGAAGAAGTCGGCCGAGCGGCCCATCGCGGTGAGCACGGCGCCGGAGGAGTGGGCACCTAGATAGCGCCGGTCGAGTTCGGCGCGCAGCTTTCCCTTCCGGCTGGTCGCCGCCCATGGTGTGGCCTCCGTGATGTGTTCACCATCGGCCTCGCCGTAGGGGTAGAGCGTGTCGAGCACGACAAGCTTCGCGCCGTGCCGCTCGGCCGCGGTGAGGATGTTGTTCGCGATCGTGGGCATGGCCTCGACCTGGCGGTGGTAGGCCACGTTGATCGCGTGGTAGATGACGGATGCGGAGTCGGTCGCGGCGATTGCCGCCTCCGGTCTGGAAATGTCGGCCTGATGCGTCTCGACACCGGTCGGCGCACCGTTGATCGTTTCCCGGTCGACATGGCGCACCGCGAGGCCGCGGCCTGCCAGTTCGGCGGCGATCGCGGTACCCGCCGGCCCGGCTCCGAGTACGACGTGCAGGTCTGTGCTGCTCATGGGTGTTCTCCTGGAGTGGATCGATATGTCGATTGCGTGCTGGACGGTCCGCTAGTTCCACGCGCCGAGCATTAGTACGGCGGCGATAACGAGGACCGCGAGCGTGATTCGCCAGGCGATGAGTTCGCCGGGAACGGGAGTGCGGCTGTCGGCTTCCTGAGGCATCGGGATACTCCTCGAGTTGTGAGTGACTGATCAATCACTACAGCGGTCAAAAGAAGCGCCCGCTGTCGGACCGCGGGCGGGGTTGGATCAGTTCCAGGCGACGAACATGATGACGTCAAGGACTGCCAGGGGCATCAGTGCAAACCATCGCGTTGCCGTGCGGGTCATGTCTGCTCACCTCCTTCCGCTGGGTGGTGTCGGACGCCGTCGGTCAGCGTGGTCGCCCACGGCTCGTCGACGCTGAAGGCGTCGAGCGTGGTCAGCAGGTGGCACAGTTGTCCATAGGCGACGAACCGCTGCACCTGTGCCGCGCTGGCGCGGGATCGGCTGGTAGCCAACGAGGTGATGCGAGCGATGCCATTTTGGACAGCCGAGGCGATCTCCGGTATGTCGGTCGCGGCCTGCGCGTGGACCTGCAGCATCAGTAGATCCCGATCGGCGATCAAGGCGGCATAAGCCTCGCCCATCGCGTGGAGTACGCCTGCCGGGGTCTGTGTCGTGGCGCGCGCGGCCCCGTCCTCGAGTGCGTCGAGGATTCGTTCGTAACATCGCTCCAGTGCTGCGACGAACAGCGGAACCTTGCCGGCAAACAGCTTGAACACATACGCGGGCGAGATCCGCGCGTGCTCGGCGACCGCCGTGATGGGCGTGCCGGAGTAACCGCCCTGCGCGAACACCTTCACGGCACTGGTCACGACGGTCTCTCGGCGGGCCTCGGACGTAGACAGTGTCGCTCGCTCTTCGCTCACGTGAGTGACTGTACACTCACTATTGGCCGGTAACAACAACGCCCTCATGTAGCCGGCATATGGCTTACGATCGTTTAAGAGATTTACGTACGATCTTTTCGGCATGCTGCTCATCACCAGTCTCGAGTATGGGTACAGCCGGCTTCGGAAGCTGCAGCCTTTCGCGGTCTATGTTGATCTGCTGAGTCTGGATCGTAAGATCAACCTGCGCCTGAATGTGATGCTCGGACTCGGTGACACCGGCGAGTTGGAAGCGCTGGGCCCGCTGGTCAACAGACCGACTGCCCGCGCTGAGCCGTGCGCGCTGCAGCAGCGGCAAGAAGGTCCGGGCGCAGACGGCATGGTGGCGGCTGATGCCGGTGTTGACCTTGCGAGTGCGGCGTCGGTTCTCAAGGGCTCTCCGTGCGCGCGTGCGGTCACGGCATGATCCACGCCTTATTGAGCTTCTCGATCGGTCAGCTTGGTGGTCCCCGGTTTGGATTGACCCGGCCTCGTTGGCACCGAGGGCACAATCAACGGCAGCAACGTCGGCGAAGGCCAGATCGAAGTTTCCGCAGGTCGGTGTGCTGCCTCCGGCATTCCCGGCACCTGCTGGACCTCGCATTGAGCCCGAGGGGCAGATCAACCTATGTGGTCACTGTATTGGGCGATCGGTTGCGCCGTGCCCGCGTGGGGATCGCGATTGTCCGGGCGGAGGAAGCTTTGGGACAGTGACTGGCTGATGCCGGTGAGTTGGTCGACGAGTGCGTCGGCGTCGACGTCGACGAGGTTGGATCTCCAGGCGAGCATGATCTCGACGAACCCGCCGATACCGAGAAGCACGGTGGTGCGGAGGGCCTGATCGTCGACCCCGTCACGCAGGAAGGGACGGGCGAGGTCGACCATGATGTCGGTGGCCTGCTGCACGGTTTGCCTTCGGCGTTGTTCCAGGACGGCACTGCCGGAATGGTCGCCGAAGAGGATTTGCGCCCAGGTGGGCTCGGCTTGCAGGTGGTGCACGAGGGCGTGCAGGGCGGCGTGCAACTGGTCCAGTGCAGGCTGATCGGCGCGGGCGTCGATCACCCTGAGGAGCATTTGCAGCGTCTGGTCCCGGATCTGGTCCCAGACGGCAACGAGCAGTTGGTCGCGGTTGGCGAAGCTCTCGTAGAAATAGCGGTCGGTGAGCTTGGCGCGTGCGCACACGCCGCGCATGGTCACCGCTGCCCAGCCCTGCTCCTGCCAGATTTCCATCGCCGACCCGAGCAGGGCGTCGCGCCGCTCCTGCCAGCGCTCATCCGCGGTTTTACCGCCGTAGCGCCGGGCGGGTCCGGTTGAGGAGCTCACCCGTACATCTTGACATGACAGTTCACATTCACAATTCTGATGGCATGCGCCCTCAGAATAGGTCGGCCGTACGGACGATCCGCAGTGACGTGGCCGCGGCCGTCACCGCGGCCACCCTTCGCCCGCTCACCGCGGTGATTCCGCTCAACCGGGCCGGTATCCGGCTGTCTCGTTGGGTCGTGGCGAGCGCGCTGGCCACCTTTGGCCCGCCACTAACGGGCAGCCGGATAGGCCCGGCCGGGTCCGGTCCACGCGGCGAATGGGTCCGAGGGCCAGGGGTCGTACGGAACGACGTCGCGGTGTTCTACGTGCACGGCAGCGGCTATGTGCTGTGCTCGGCCCGAACCCATCGCGGCCTGACCAGCCGGGTGTCGGCAGGTACCGGGGTGCCGGTGTTCGCCTGCGACTACCGGCTCGCGCCCCGGCACCGGTTTCCCAGTGCGGCCGATGACGTGCGTGCGGCCTATGACTGGCTGGTGGCGGAGGTCGGCGACCCCGGGCGGATCGTGCTGGCGGGCGACTCGGCTGGTGGGCACCTCGCTGTCGACCTGACATTGCAACTGCTGCGCGAGGGTCGCCCGCCGCCCGCCGCGCTGGCGTTGTTCTCGCCGCTGTTTGACCCGACGTTCGCGCTGGCCGCCGAGCGGGACCGGCTGCGGCGGGACCCGATGATCTCCGCGGCGCGGGCCGCTCGGTTGATCCGTCTCTATGCTCGCGACGCCGACCCGCGTTCGCCCCGCCTGCGGCTGTCCGGCGATGACGTGACCGGGTTCCCGCCCACGCTCATCCAGGCGGGTGGCCGGGAGATGCTGGCCGCCGACGCGGAGGCGCTGGCGCGTGTGCTGCGCCGTGCGGGCTCGGACTGCGAGTTGGAGATCGTCCCGGGACAGATGCATGTGTTCCAGGCACTGCCCCGGCTGATACCCGAGGGGCGGGCCGCACTGGAGCGGGCCTGCGAGTTCCTGGCCGCCCGCCTACCCCCCGTCGCACCGGGGCCGTTGCGGGAGGCGTCCTGATGGGCCGCCGGACATACGGCGCGCACGCCGTCGTTACCGGGGCGGGCAGCGGGATCGGGCGCGCGTTCGCCGTGGAGCTTGCGCGGCGCGGCGGGCGGGTGGTCTGCACCGACCTCGACCGTGCCACCGTCGAGGAAACCGTGGCCGGGGTAAAGGCCGACGGCGGCGAGGCCCTTGCCGTCGTCGGCGACGTCTCCAGTGCTGATGACGTCGGTGACCTGGCCAACGCTGCGCGCTCGTGGCTCGGCCGGGACCCGGACCTGGTGGTGAACAATGCGGGCATCGGCGCGGGCGGCCAAGTGGTCGGCGACGTCCCGCTCGCGGACTGGCAGCGCACACTGGGCGTGAACCTCTGGGGCGTCATCCACGGCTGCCACACGTTTCTGCCCGCGATGCGCCAGGCCCGCGCGGGCGGTGTCATCAACGTGGCCTCGGCCGCCGGCTTCACATCCGCCCCGCGGATGGCGGCTTACAACGTGAGCAAGGCCGGGGTGGTCAGCCTGTCCGAGACGCTGGCCGCCGAGCTGTCCGGCAGCGGCGTCGGCGTCACGGTGCTCTGCCCGACCTTCGTGCGCACCAACATTTTCGGCGGCGAACTCATCGACGCCGCCGCCCGCGGGCTGGCCCAGCGGTTGTCGGACCTGGTCGGGTTCTCGCCCGAGCGAGTCGCCCGGCGGACCCTCGACGCGCATGACCGCGGACGGCTCTACGTGGTGCCGCAGCCGGACGCCCAGATGCTCTGGCACGCCAAACGGTTGCTGCCCACGCCCTACGCCCGCGTCGCCGGGCTGCTCGGCCGGTTCGTGCCGGCGCCACAACACAAGGAGGATCGATGACCCACGACTTTGCCGCCATGCTGCAGACCATCAAGGACAAACAGTGGTCGCTGGCCGACATCGACTGGGATGCCCCTGGCGCGGAAACGATGACCGACGAGTTGCGCGCCAAGATGCGACCGTTCATGGCTGACCTGGTGTGGATCGAGCACGTCGGTGCTCGCGGTTTCGCCTCGCTGGCCAAGAAGGCGCCCACCCCGGAGATCCAGGAGATCTACCGCTACTTCCATGCCGAGGAGCAGAAGCACGCCAACGCCGAGCTAGCGCTGATGAAGCGCTGGGGAATGCTCGACGAGGACGGCGCCATGCCCGAGCCGGACATCAACGTCAAACTCGCCATCAAGGTGCTCGACAACTTCGGCGACACGCTGCCGCTGACCGGGCTCGCCACGCTCATCCCGCTACTGGAGTGCGCGCTGGACGGCGCACTGGTGAAATTCCTGCTCGAAGAGGTCACCGATCCGGTGTGCCACCAGGTGTTCAAGCACATCAACTCCGACGAGTCGCGGCACATCACCGTGGACTTCCAGGTGCTGGAGCTGATCGGTGCCGGGCCGCGGCACAAACTGCTGATCGAGACCATCGGCAATCTCAAACCGCAGGTGGTACTCGGGCTGCTGGTCGTGTTCGTGCCGCTGATCAACAAGATGCGGGACAACATCGTGGCGATGGGCTTGCCGGAGAAGAAGTTGTACAACGCCGTGAAGCGGTTCGGCACCATCGGCAGCCGCGGCAGTTTCACCAAGCGCATCCCGGCCTACCACGTGCTCAAGGCTCAGGCGGCGATGGTCGTGGACCGCTCGCACGTCTACCACAAATACCTTGCCGATCCGATGGTGAAGCTCACCAGCCGCGTGCCCGCCAAGCTGCTCGGGAAGCCGCAGTCGTGGACCGAGGAAATCACCCATGAGCCGGTGGCGTCATGAGTGGCAGGGGAATCGCCTGCTTCACCGGCGAGGTGCTGCGCGGCACCGAATGGTTCGGCCACGACTACGCCGGGCAACGAGTTGCCGTGGCGGCCCCGGGCCGCGAAGCCGCGCAGATCGCGCCCGAGGTGGCCGCCACCGCGCTGTCGGTGAAGGTGTTCCAGGAGGAGCCGGACTGGATGCTGCCACTGCCCGTACCAGGCGGGCGTGTCGTCGGCGTCGCGGTGGCACGGGCGTTCCTGCGCTCGCAGGTCAAGGACCCGTGGCTGCGGAAGTTGCTCACCCCACATCGCCGGTTCGGCTCCCGCCGACTGGCATCCGGACTGAACTACTACGACGCACTGCAGCGGTCGAACTGCAAACTCATCACCTGGCCGGTGTACGCCTTCGTTCCTGAGGGCGTGCGCACTGCCGAGGGCATCGAGCACCGATTCGACGTCGTTGTCCTCGGCAGCAGTTCGATCTTCGCCCGCACACTGGAAGGACGTCCCGCATGAGCTTCCCGGACCACGAGGTCGCCATCATCGGCGGCGGATTCTCCGGCATCGGTGCCGCGATCCTGCTGGACAAAGCAGGATTCGGCGACTTCGTCGTGCTGGAGGAAGGCGAAGGACTCGGCGGCGCATGGCACTGGAACACCTATCCCGGCGTGGCCGTGGACATCCCGTCGTTCAGCTACCAATTCTCCTTCGAGCAGGTCGCCCGCTGGTCGCGCGTCTACGCCCCGGGCAACGAACTCAAGGCCTACGCCGAGTACTGCGTGGACAAGTACGACATCCGCCGCCGCACCCGCCTCGGCGCGAAAGTCGTCGCCGCGACGTTCGAAGAGGAAACGCACCTGTGGCGGCTGGACACCGCCGACGGCGCGTCCATCACCGCGCGGTTCGTCATCGGCGCCACCGGCGTACTGACCCAGCCGAAACCACCGGACATCGATGGTCTGGCGGGATTCCGCGGCACGCTCATGCACACCGCTCGCTGGGACCACGAGGTGGACCTGCGCGGCAAGCGAGCGGCGATCGTCGGCACCGGCGCCTCCGCGGTACAGGTAATCCCGTCCATCGCCCCGGACGTCGAGCACCTCACCGTCTTCCAGCGCACCCCCATCTGGTGTCTGCCCAAACCGGACACCACACTGTCCGGCCCCGCCCGTCTGGCGCTGAACCGGTTGCCCGGCGTGAAGCGGCTGGCCAGGCTGGCCAGCCAGACGTTCGTGGAGCTGACGTTCCCGCTTGCCGCGCACTTCCACCGGCTGCTGCCCACCGCGAGCGTCGGCGAGCGGATCGCCCGTGCCCACCTGCTCAGGGCCGTGCGAGATCCGGCGACCCGCGACAAGCTCACACCTGACTACGCGCTGGGCTGCAAACGCCCGAGCTTCTCCAACGACTACCTTCCCACCTTCAACCGGCCCGACGTCACCCTGGAAACCACCGCCATCTCGGCCATCACCGAGCGCGGCGTGCGTACCGCGGACGGCACCGAGCACCCGGTGGACGTGCTGATCCTGGCGACCGGGTTCAAGGTCTTCGAGAAGGGCAACATGCCCGCCTTCACCGTGCGCGGCACCGGCGGCAACGATCTGGAGAAGTTCTGGCACGAGAACCGGTTCCAGGCCTACCAGGGAGTCAGCGTGCCCGGCTTCCCGAACCTGTTCACCATCCTCGGCCCCTACGGCTACAACGGCTCGTCCTACTTCAACCTCATCGAAACCCAGTCAGCGCACATCGTGCGGTGCCTGACGCACGCGCGCCGAATCGGCGCCAGCAGGGTGGAGGTCACCCAGGAAGCCAACGACCGGTACTTCCGCACGATGCTCGGACGGCGCAGGCACCAGGTCTTCTTCCAGGACTCCTGCTCCCTGGCCAACAGCTATTACTTCGATGAGAACGGCGACGTCCCCTTCCGCGCGTCGCCCACCCTCGAAACAATGTTGGCCAGCCACAGGTTTCCCCTGCGCGACTACACATTCGAACCCCCCTCGCGTTCCCCGGCGGGCCGGAATCAGGGGGTGTCCAACGCGTCGAGGATGACGTTGCCGCTGAGGTAGTGCCCAGGGGAGTGGCGCCGGACGACAGCTACGCGACCGGCGTTCCGCCTGGGATGCTCGACACCACCCTCGGTTGCGGCCTGAGCCTGCCCGCAGGCCGCACCGACACCCTGGCCGGGTGGACCGGCCCGCAACTCGCCGCGACAGAAGGCTTCTCTGTCGCGCTATTGACCGAGCACGGGCCGGTCTGCACCTTCTTTTGACTTCAGGTGAGCGGTCACCTGTGGAGGTGGGGATCGGCAGGCTTACGGGTGAGCGGCAGACTCACCATCCAGGCGAGGGGAAATCGCCCGCGGTAACGGAGTGCGGCGATGGCCACTGCGGCGGCGAGCAGTGCGACCCATCCCGTGCCGGATGCACCGCCGCCCGTGCCGTTCGGTGGTATGGCGGCCGTCTGCGAGGCGTCGGCGACACTCAGGTCAACGATGGGCGGCATTGTCTCGTCACCCGGCAGGTCGACGGTCAGCACGTCAAGGCCACGGACGAGGTCGACGGAATACACGATGTTCGTCTGCTTGCCGGTGGCGATTCCGTTGTTGTTGCGTTGCGGCACCCAGTACGCGTCCCACACCTCGCTCACCCCTGAGGTGAACCAGCCGTACTGCTTGAGGTCGCCCGGGTCGCGCACGTCCGTCAGTCGCATGCCCTGCTGGTAGTAGCCCTGCGCGACGATGCCTGAGCCGTGGTAGTCGAACCAGTGTCCAGAGCAGAAACCACCGACCGGCGTGGACAACCCGCCACCCTCGGCGGGAGCGTTGATCTTGTCGAGCGGACGCATGTTCCCGAGGCCGGGCTCGAGGTCTGGGTTCCCCGCGCGGTAGGCCGCGCCGTCCAGGGTCGGCACGTACCAGGTCTGGAAAGTTCCAGCCTGGTCGCAGGCCAGTTCCTCGCCGTCGTTGGCGTAGTCCTCCTCGGTCACGAGGAGGACGTTGCCGTTCTCGACACTCGGCGGGGCGCCTTCGGTGAAGCGGGTCGCGTTCGGACGAAAGGCGTTGTGGTGGATGAAGTTGTTCCATCCCGCGTTCGGACCCTCGGGCCGGTTGTCGGTGCCGAGTTCGTTTGTCCCCTCGACAGGCACCGGTTTGGCAGGGTCACTGACGTCGAAGACCGCTGTACCGCCGGAGCCTGTATGGAAGCCGTAGCCGGCGTCGTCGAAGTTCCACTTGTGCCCCGCACCACGGGTGAAGATCTCGTTCGGCTTACCCGCCGGTGACTCGAAAACCTGCAGTTCCTTCGGATCGTCGAGGTCGGTGAGGTCGATGACCGAGAATTCTCCGTTGCGTCCCGCCGTGTAAGCGTAGCGGCAGTCGGTCTGGTCCACGCACGAGATCGTGTGGGTGTTGGTCTGCGTCGGGACACGCGAGCGCACATGGGGATTCGCCGGATCGGTCACATCAACAACCACGACCTCGTTGGTGAACCCGAGATGGTCGGGTTCGGTGGGCGTGTACTGGAAGAGGTCGGAGCCGACCAGGACGAAACGTTCGATCTCGCCGCCCTTTCCCCGCTTCTCCCCGTAGTTGATGGCCTCGTTCTCGAACACCAGGTTCGGCAGTGTGCCGACGATCCGCGGACTCAGCGGGTCGCTCACGTCGTAGACGCTGATGCTGTCGGTGCTCGACACGTAGAAGTACGGCGCGCTCTTGGCGAAGATGCCGGAGATGCCTGCCGTGTCCGGCACATTCGTCACGAAACGCACGTTCGGGCTGGTCACCATGGGGACCGAGGTACCGTCGAGGAATCTGGCGCGTTTCTCCGCGCGTTCCTCGGAGCCGTGGTCGTTGCCGTGTGCGAAGGCGGATGCTGGGGCAAGGGCGAGAGCTGCGACGACGCCGATTGTGACGGCGGCGGCGCGGCGATAGCGGCGAGTGGATCGGAACACGCGGGGCCTCCCGGAGAGCAGCGGATGCGCTTGACAGCCAACGAGCGGACCACCGTCCGGGTTACGCGTGCGCCGGGTGGCCTTTGGAGATCAGCTCAACGGAGCGGCGTTGGGCGGCGGCGATCGGGTACCGGAGTGCGCCGCTCACCAGCGAACTACTGGCGCGGTCCAGCGAGTAGCACGGCGAGCCGATATCCCCGAGGACGTTTCCAAGTTGTGACTGGCGTTCCGACGATGATTGCCGGAGGCTCGCTGAAGGCTGGAGCAGACCCGGAGCGCGATCAGCCGCACAGCGCGAGAAGACGCTGGAGATCGGTGTGCAGGTGGTCAAGCGCGCTGCGATAGAGCTGGGGCCCCACGGAGACCCGGGCCACGCCGATGGCACGAAGTTCGTCCATTGACCCGCCATTGAGCGGAAGACCAGCGTTCACCGGTGCGCCGGCCTCGGCGACGATGGCACGGAGATCGTCCAGGCCGGCTCCGATGGGGAATACGCAGTCAGCGCCTGCCGACCAGTACGCCGCAGCCCTGCTGACCGCATCGGCACACTGTTGGTTTCCCGCCAGAGGCGAGGAGGGGGAGAACGAGTCGATCCGGGCGTTGATGACCAGCGGCAACCCGATGCGACCGGCCGCCGCACGCATCTGGGCGATGTAAGTGGCGCGGACATCGGCGTCGACAAGGCCGCCGTTGACGTGATCGGAGTCCTCGATGTTGCAGCCGACGACGCCGATTCCGCGCAGCAGTTCGACCAGTTCCTCCGGCGTCAGCCCGTAGCCGGCCTCGGCGTCGACGGTGACCGGCACGTCGACAGAGGATGCGATGCGTTGGGCGACGAACATCATCTCCTCGCTCAGGGCGCCCTCACCGTCGGCATAGCCCAAAGCGGCGGAGATCGCGTTGCTCGCGGTCGCGACCACCGGGAAGCCCGCGTCGGCGACGGCACGGGCACTCCCGACATCCCAGGCGTTGGGTAGCACCAGCGGAGCACCCGGAACGTGCAAGGTACGAAGCAGTTCGGCCTTGTCGGTCTGATCGGACATGGCGGCCTCAGTCGACCAGTGCGCCGGCGGATAGGTTGGCGGTGGTTCCGGTCATGACCCCACCTCGATCTGAGGCCAGGAACGCGGCCGTTTCCGCTACTTCAGAAAGCGTCGGCAGTCGCTTGAGTAGCGTTCCCTGGGCCAGTCCGTCGTCGAGGAACTCCTGGACCGTCTTCCCCGCGGCTTCCGCACCCGGCTGGAACAGGTCCTTTGTGTATGAACCTGCCGCGGGCGCGTCGGCGACAGCGTGCGTGCGGATGCCGATGACCCGGATGTTGCTGGGGGCCAGTTCCGCGGCAAGCACCCGCGAGAAGGCCTCCTTGCCAGCGGCGCTCGCAGCGTGTCCCAGAATGCCGCCGACAGCCAGCTTGGCACCAGGTTCGGACAAGGTCAGGATGACGCCGGGCCGTTCGTGACCCATGTGGCGTGCCACGGCCTTGCTGGTGATGAACATCGCCCTCAGGAAACCGTCAATTGGTCGCATGAACTCGTCCAGTGAGAGGTCGGCGAGCATGGTCCCCTGGTCATGCATGACGCTCACGGCATTGATGGCGATGTCGATGCCGCCGTTCGTCTCCGCGATCGCGTCAGCGTGCCTTTCGGTCGCCTGTTGATCGAATACGTCAACCTGTGCTGTCTCGACTGTTCCACCGGCGGCGGTGATGTCCTCCGCGACGGCGTCGAGCTTGGCCTGCGTCCGACCCGCGATGAAGACGCGTGCGCCTTCCCTGGCGAATACCCGCGCGATGGCGCCGCCGATTGCGCCTCCGCCCCCGTAGATCACCGCATTCTTCTTCTCCAGCAGCAATTCAGTCATGACTTGACCTTTCGTGGATTGGGCCAAATACGAGAGTTTCCTGCAGCATGATCTGCTGTTCCGTTTGACCGGGCGTGACATTCCGGCGATCTGTCGTCAGTCGTCCTGTTGACGCTGGATCTGTTCTGCGATGTGCTTGATGCGGTTCAGGCGTGCATCCCAGGTCCTGCCGACTTCGTTCAGTTGCCGGACAGCGCGAGAGAGCTGAGCCTGGTCCACTTCGTAACGGCGCTCACGGCCCATCGGTGTCGCATGCACCAGGCCGGCGCGGTCGAGAACACCCAGGTGCTTGGTGACTGCCTGGCGCGATATCGGAAGACGATCACTGAGGCCAGTCGGCGTACCGGCTTCCTGTGCGAGCAGCAGATCGATCAGGCGGCGCCTGACCGGGTCGCCGATCGCCGACCAGACTTCGTCGTCGATGGCGACGGTCATCGCGGCGCCACGGACGCGGCGTAGTTCTGCAGCCTGGGCAGGAACAGGTTCCAGCCACGCTCGTGATCGCGGAAGGCCTCCTCGAGCACATCAGGTTCCCAGCCCTTGTCCAGCCAGCCACTCTCGGTCAGGCGCAGAATCGTGCCGTCACCGGAGGCCTCTAGCTCAAAGGTGGCGAGCAGCGAGTTGTTCGCCGCGGGCGTTTCGCCGTCAGGAGCGACCCAGTAGAACGCGAACTTGCGAGGCGGGTCGACCTCGACGACCGTCAGAGGTGCGACTTTGGCGCGGTCGCCCCAGGTCAGTTCACCGACTTCACCCGGAACGGGCTTGAACGACGCGTCGTCCGACCACCACATTCTGATGTGCTCGGGTCGACTCACCACGTCGAACACGACCTCCGGTGACGCATCGATGTGGATCTCGCGTTCCAACGTCCTGAACTCCATCGTGGACCTCCAATAGGCAACCATCTGTTGCGCTTCACTGTCGCACACCACAAAGCGTCGCGCAACTTCTGGTTGCGCAACCGGATGGGCCGCCCGTGCGCAGTGCGGGTCGAGGAGCGATCCAGGAGGAGACGCTGAGAGCTGGGTCAGGTCACATGCCGCCGCTCACTGCAGTGCAGCCCGGAGCCGGGACTCGATCAGTGTCTCGGCCTCGGTCATGATCCGGCGGACGAGTTGTGCCACGGTGGGGATGTCGTTGATCAGCCCCTGCACTCCATATGCCGCCATCGAGATCGCCGATCTCATAAAACTCTCTGCCGCGGACGCCTCGCACGAGACCCCGAACGTCCGAGAAATTTCCCCCGCCTCGTTCGATCTTCGCTCCTTGACGCGTTCGTGAACGGGAGCCTCTCGTGTGCACAGGAACCGGGTGCCCATGTTGATGCCTGCCGCGCCCAAGGCAATGGCAGCCACCAAGCCGCGAGCGTCTGCGAAGCTGCCCGAGCTATCCGAGGTCGTCTGGCTCAACAAACTGATCGCCACAACCAATCCGTAAACACAATGAGCCTCATTTGGCTTGACTATGACCTTGCGGATAGTTCAAGGAGTATGTTCAAGTGGTGGACAGCCAGCCATTTCTGCCCCACAGACCCATCCGCCGATAGACAGGGAGTGTCCGTGACTTTCCCCGGCCTGCAGCATGTCGCGATCACCGTCAGCGACCTCGAGCGCAGCACAAGGTGGTATTCGGCACTGTTCGGCGCCGGGCCCGTCCTCGACGAGGATGAGGAAGGCGGTAGGTTCCACCACACCGTCTACGCCCTTGACGGCGGCATGCTGTTCGGCCTGCACACTCATCAGGGGCGAGAGTCCGGCGATCGCTTCGCAGAGGAGCGCACCGGCCTCGATCACGTAAGCTTCGCGGTGGGCTCGCATACCGACCTGGAGCATTGGGCTCAGAAGCTGACCGAATTGGGTATCGCGCACGACGGCATAAAGAACGCCCATTACGGTAGCGGGATCTCCTTCCGGGATCCGGACAACATCGCATTGGAGTTCTTCGCCTTCCCCGAGGTCTGACCTGGCGCGAACGGCTCCGGCGGCAGCGGAGGTCAAAACTCCTCCCGGGCACGACCAAATTCCTCTCTGATTGGCATACGAACGGACTGCGGTCGAGGAATCCGCCACCGGCCACTGCTTTCGCCCATCGCATCCGAACATGCGCAGCAGATACCAGGCGCGGAATGATCGGTGTCGACGACCCTGCCACCCGCAACATATCCGGCCAGAGCGTCTCGATCCTGGAAAGTTCACCTCATTCCGCGACCGCTTTCAACGGGGCCGTAGTCACCTTCCTCATCCCGGGCACATTCGCGTACAAAATCGCAGGTCTGTCACGTCTCGCAGGCGCGGAGCATACTCCTCGTCGCGGGAGGGCGTTGAGCGCGGCGATAGGGTTTGCTAAGACGCGATTCCGTTGGTCAGGATGGTCGCTGATCGCCCAGACAGATTCTTTGTTCGCGATCATGTGTTGGGGTTCGTTGTTGCCTCGCACTGCGTTGTCTGGCAGAGCTACGTTTGCGAGCGCCGACGGGAACTCATATCATGCATTGAGCTGATCACATTGAGAGGCGGCAGATGCGCGAACCGATCGTCGCCGACATCATGAACAGGTCCGTTGCCACTGCGGTGTATGACACGCCGTTCAGAGAGATCGTCTCCGTCATGATCGGTTCGGGAGTCGCCGCGCTGCCGGTCATCGACCCGGCCGGCCGGCCCATCGGGATCGTGGATGAGGCTGACGTCCTGGCCAAACTCGAATTCCAATGCGGAGCCGACGTGCGACCACTGTTGTCAAACGGCCGGACCCGAGCACGCTGGCGCAAGTCGTCGGCCAAGACCGCCGCCGACCTGATGACTACACCGGCGATCACGATCGCTGCCGAAGCCCCACTTCGTGCCGCCGTGCGTAGGCTCGTCAGGGCCCAGCTCCGTCAACTGTGCGTCGTCAATCGCGCCCAACAGTTGGTCGGCGTACTCGCCTTCCCCGACGCTCTACGTCTGTTCCTGCGTGACGACACCGCCATCGAGGCCGACATCGAGGAACTCGTGGCCGGTACCCACCCCGGAGCCGACGGCATTACCGTCCAGGTCAATGCCGGAATAGCCACTCTCAACGGTGCACTCGGTCTACGTAGCACGGTTGAGCACGCCGACCGCACAGCACGCCGCGTACCCGGCGTTGTCGCCGTACACAACTACCTGGACTTCGAATTCGACGACCTCATGTCATGATCACCGGACCGTGGCACCGCGCTGGCAGAGCGTCCGCGTCCTGGTGCCGCGCGCCGGTGGCCGCGTTCGCGCTTGCGCACGTTTCCGCAACAGGTGAGGTTTGCCGCGAGTGAGAAGGCACAGAAGTGCTCAGCGTACCGGTGAACGCGGATGGCGAGTCGGCTGTGGACCAGAGCCAGGCGATCGATGGTTCGGGGACGCAGCGATGTTTACCGAGTCTCTCGCTGGACACGATGCATCCGTGTCTAATTCGGACTAGCTGCGCTGCCGTCGAACCAGACCCGCAGTTCGGTCTGATCGTCGGCCTTGTCGCCGTGTAGTTTGCCAGGTTCTCGGCGGCCGCCCGCACGCTCGGATTTGACGGCCGGGATCACTGTGACTAAGGGCTTACCAGGAGCCGGTGCTGATCGGCTGTGAAAGGAAACGGGCCGGAGCTGCAGATTTTAGGGCTGGCAACCTGCCACATTCGCGCGCGGCTGTTCATCTCCGAGACCACTGTGAAGTTCCATGTGCGCAAGATCGATGCGTCGAGCCGCGCGGAGACGATGTATGAGGGTCGGCAAGCCGGGATGCTCTGACACTGGGTGGGCGGCCGAAGAGTGCCGCCCACCCAGTGTCACCTCAGTTCAGCACCGGACGACCCAGCGGCAGCGGCTTGCCGCCCGTCGCGGCGGACAGCGCGCCAGCGAACAGGTACACCCCGACCGCGGTGAACGCGAACACAACGTATCCGCCTGCAGTGGTGGCAGCAGTGGAGCCGCCCACGGTGCCGTACAGCACGAGCGCGAGCGCGACGTCGATCAACGCGAACAGCAGCGTGAACGCCGCAGGCAGTCGCAGGGTGGTCAGCGTCAGCAGACCGATCGTGACCAGCCAGGCGATCAGAAACAGACCTTGTGTGGAGACCGCCGCCTCGCCGGAGATGCCGAACCAACCGTGGATCAGGCCGAGCACAAGTGCCGCATAGCTGAACCAGAAACCGGTGAACACGCCGAACACGGCGGCGACTGCGCTCTGGCCCAGTGCCGCAGCCCACACCGCTGCGACGAGTTGGCCCAGGCCCGTGGCAGGCAGGATGATCGCGATCGAGGCCCCGACAGCACCGGTTGGGACGTACCCGGTTAGCACCAGGCCGAGCGCGGTCGCGCCGACGATGAAGGTGGGTACGCCGATCAGGGAGGGGTCGCCCTCGGGCGCGGATCGAGCGGGGGCTTCGGTGGCAACGGCAGTGGTCATCGTCTACTCCTCGTTGAGCTGTGATTGATCCTTGAGTGCGTCGAAGTTGGGCGGCGGTCCAGGATCGGCCGTCCGCGGTTGAAGCGGGAGACGCGATCACATCACCCGCTTTCCGCACCGAGCTCGGTCACGGTAGCCAGGCCGGAGCGGCGGACGTGGCCGTAGCCAACAAACTGCGACGTGACGGACTACCCGCAACCGAGCGGGCCGTAGGGGCGAGGTATTCGGCGGCGACGTGGTCGGCGCGGTTCACCGGCCCGGCAAGGCAAATCACAAGCAAGGTCGACGAACCGCAGTGGAACCATCTCCACCTATCGTCACCAGATCTGAATCCAGGTGCCGTTGGCATTGGGTCCTTGCGCGTCCGGAGACGTGACCGGCCCTCGCGATCACCTGTCAGCAGTCGCTCTCGACAACGCGCCCGGTGGAAACTCCCGACTGTCTACCCAGTCTTGGGCCACATTCGTGACATCTCAGGATGATCATCATCAATAAGGCGATGCGCCAACGCGATCGCCTCGTTTGGATCGATCTGGTCAAAGGCGGGATCGCTCTTGGCCAGACCCTCGAAGACGTTTGCCAGCTCGTCTGCCGCGAGCGGGGACAGGCTGGTGTCCTGGGTACATTGCACGTAGCGCATCCGCAGCACACCCGCGGCCTGTAGCAGAAAGAAGCAGTATGCATCGTGTGCAGATGTCGCCCGAGTAGATCGAGCACCTGACTCTTGGCCTTCCACGCCGACTTCCTTTCTCTCTCCAAGTCGTCTCGGCGGGGTTCACCAGCGCCTCGTCGGCGACGACTATTCTCCGACTAGTTGCGGGCCGGATAGCTGATCGTGCTTTGTTGCCGCGTACCAGGTCTGGCGCACCGCGAGGCTGTTCGGTCGGTGCGGAACCCAACCCGTCCGTGAAGCCGGAGTGGTGGGGTTGGTGGTCTCCGCTGTGTGCCGAGCTTGTGCTCGGCACACAGCGGAGTGGCGGTGTCAGGCGGCGCGTTTTTTGAGTTCTTTGGCGGCGGCGGCGGGGTCGGTGGCGTTGTAGATGGCTCCGCCGGCGACGGCGACGGTGGCGCCGGCGTCGCGAACGGACGCGATGGTCTCG
>NZ_PQHZ01000024.1 GCF_003385185.1 Amycolatopsis palatopharyngis
ACAACTCCAGGAAAACCTGCCACTCCTCCGGATCATCGGACTCCGACGACGGCACCACCCCAGCACGCTCGAACTCCGCACCCTTGTGCACCAGCATCGTCGCGTCCCCACCATCATCAAGAATCATGTTCGGGCCCTCGCCCTCCCACGACAACATCCGCTCAGTGCACCACCAATACTCCGGCAGCGACTCACCCTTCCACGCGAACACCGGAACCCCCCTCGGCTCCTCCGGCGTCCCATGCGGACCCACCACCACCGCAGCCGCCGCATGATCCTGCGTCGAAAAAATATTGCACGACGCCCACCGCACCTCGGCACCCAACGACACCAACGTCTCGATCAACACCGCCGTCTGCACCGTCATATGCAACGACCCCGCCACCCGAGCACCCCGCAGCGGAAACACCTCCGCATACTCCCGCCGCAACGCCATCAACCCCGGCATCTCATGCTCAGCAAGCCGGATCTCCTTACGGCCGAACTCCGCCGCACCCAGATCCGCCACCGCGAACTCCACCCCATTACGGGTCTGATGCAGTTCACGGGTGTTTACGCTTTCGGGGGTCATAAGGGTTTTCCTCCAAGGATCGACGACAGTCAAACAGTACCGTTGTCCGTTCGACCTACGGTCCGTCATGTGAAACGGCGGACACCGGCGCCACCGCCGGAGCGGGTCTGCCAGATATTGTGAAGGAGATCACGTCGTGCCACTCCCCGGTCCCGACACCCGCGTCGTCGAACTGCGCGTACCCGGGTTGATCGGTACGAGCGGTGAGACGCTGCTCGACTCGGTGGGGGTCGTCGACGTCGCAGGCGACGGCATCGGACGGGTCATCCGCCCTTCGGACCGCCTGCGCAGGCCCGCGCCCGGCCCGGTACTCCAAGCTCTCGGCAGGGCGATCCCCCGAACGCTCGAGGGTTACCTGTGGAGCGGAATGACCTCGGGCGGGGCCGCCAAGGCCGCGTGGGCCCTGCTGTTCCCGTTCTCCCTGGCCAATGTCGCGTTCTGGATGCTGCCGCCGGCCGGCCCTTCGGGAACGGCACGCGGCAGGGCCGCCTCGATCTTCCGGGGCGCCTGCCGGGTCCTGCTCAGATTGGCCGCCCTGCTGCTGACCATGCTGCTGGTGAGTCAACTGGCCGTGGTCAGCCTCGACCTGCTCGCGACCCAATGCCTCGCGGCGGGGTCCGGCTGCCTTCCCTCAGCACCGTCCTGGCTGCGTGAACTCCCGCCCGCCCGGACGCTCGTCGGCGTGCTGCCGCTCCTGCTGCTGGTGTACGTCCTGTACCGGGTATCGCTCAAGGAATGGGCTGTGACGACCGAGGAAGGGCCGGCGAGGACCGGCTCCGCCCTGCCCGGCGACGAGCTGCGCAGTGACAGGGGCACACCAGTACTGCGCTGCCTGCACGTGGTGGGCGCGCTGGCGGTCATCGCCGTGCTGCTACTCGGCGGTCCGCTGCACGTTCCCGGAACGACGGCATCCGCCGTGGTCTGGTGGACGTCGCTGGCACTGGCGCTGACCGCGCTGGTCGCGGCGGCCATGCCGATGTACCGGCTGATCGGGCGAACAGTCCGGGGCGCGCTGCTCCTGCTCGCACTGGCCGCGGTGACGGTCGCCGCGGTACTCGTCACTCCGCTGCCGCCCACACTCGCCGGCACGGACGCGACCGTGGAAGGTATCGGCGCCGCGCTCGTGGTCGTCTGCGCGTTGTTCTTCGTCCTGCTGGCGCCGGCAGCACTACTGGCAAGGCCGAGCTGGAGCGGGCTGCCCAGGCGGTTGCGACCGTGGGCAGGCGGCTGGCTCGCCGCGCCCGTACTCGCCCTTGCGGGTCTGCTCGGCGGCGGTTTCGGCGCGGGGCTCGCGGTGGCCGGGCAGCATCTGGTCGGACAGGATCTGCGGCTGCCGGAGTCCTACGAACTGATCACCATGCTGTGGGGCGGCGGCCTCGCGGTGTCGGCGGTGCTCGGGCTGCTGGGTTTCGCGGTTGCCGTCCCGTTGCGCCGGATCCGCAGAGGAATCCCCGAGGTGGTGCGGATGCTGCAGCCCGACGAGCGCGACCAGGAAGCGGCGGCCACCGCCTGGGCGCGCTCCAGCTGGGAGCGCAGGCATCTGCACCGGATCGTGCTCGCGGTCGCACTGGCGATGTCCGCTGGAGCCGCCGCACTGGTGATCGTCAGGTACGGCTTCGGAGCGGTACCGTCGTGGCTCACTCCGCTGTCCGGGGTCGGGGTCCTGACCCTCGGCGCACTCGCCGCCGGACTGCTGCGCGTGGTGTACACGGCGGCGACGGGCCCGGAGCGCAGCAGGCACCTCGGCGCACTGGCCGATCTCGTGTCGTTCTGGCCCCGCGCGTCACACCCGGTGGTGCCGCCCTGTTACGCACTGAAGGTGATGCCGGAACTCGCCGCTCGGGCTCGCGAACACCTGGCCGAGCCGAATACGCGCGTGGTGCTGGCCGGGTACCACCTCGGTGGGCTGCTGGCCGTGATCGCGGCGGGCAGGCTCGCTGCGGACCTGACGGAGGCCGAGCGCGAACGTCTCGGGGTGCTCACCGCAGGCTCCCCGCTGCAGTGGGGGTACCAACGCGCGTTCCCCGCGGTGTTGCCGCACGAGACCCTCGCCGGCCTGTTCGGCAGGCTGGACGGCCGGTGGCGCGGACTGTGCCGCGGTACCGACACGTTCGGCGGTGGAGCCACCACCTGGCGCCACCAGGTGGCTGCGGGGCGGTTACTCGGTGTCGGTTACCAGGCTGATGGCGGGGTCGGGCCGCTGCCGCCCGCCGCTCAGGGGCCTACCGGTGCACTACTGCTCGGCGGTGATCACTGGCTTCCCGATCCCATGCGGGCACCGATCGTGGGACGCAGGTGGGTCGCCGGGGTTCGCAAGCACGCCGACTACGTCGCGGACCCGGAATGGGACCGGGCGGTGGCGATGGCCGCAGGACTGGAGACACCTGGCAAGCCGCCGAGGTCGCTGGCCGAGCAGGTGCCGTTGTTCGGCGACCTACCCGGCCAGGGGCGACCTCGGCGGCGTTCCGTGTCAGGCGTTGCGGCGGATGCGCAGCAGGACGAGAACGGCGGCGCCACCCAGCACTAGGAGCGCACCGACCCACAGCAGCCAGCTGCTGCCGAATCCGGTGGAGGCGAGGTCGTCGTTGTCGCTCGCGTTCTCCACGACCATCGGAGCCGAGGTCGTGGTCGTGTCGGTGCCGCCGGGGGTCGAGACACTGCTCGGCGCGGTGCTCTGCCCTGGGGTGCTGGGCTTGGACTCGGTCGGCTCTGTCGACTCGGTCGGCTCGGTGGAGCTGGTTTCCGGCGGCGCTGTCGTCGAGGAGTCGGTGGTCGGCGCCGTGCTGCTGGTGGAGGGGACCGTAACCGTGCCGCAGGCAAACCAGTGGCTGATGGCCGGGATTTCGCCGCCCGGGTTCAAGGGCGAACGAAGCTCCGTCCACGGCGGGACATCGGACAAGCCGTTCTCGCCGGGCACGTACACGTTGTAGGCGGGGCCGCCCTTGACCACGATGCCGCTCACGGTGACGCCTTCGCCGACCCCGGTGATGGTCAGGTATTGGTCCACGTTCTCTTGGCCACCGGTGAAGTCCAGGTCGTCTTCGTTCAGCGGCTCCCCAGCCAGACCCGCTCGCTCGCAGGCTTCCTTCTGCCCCGCGTCCACATTCTTCTCGCTCCCAATGGTGGCGCGAGGGTCTTCGTCATAGGTGGCGTGCGCGACGCCGGCGGTGCCGAGTGTGACGGCGAGAGCCATCGGGACCACGGCCAGAGCGGCACGGATCGAAGACTTCCGGGCAACGGGCATTCTTGGACTCCTGTGCAGGTGGGGACGAGAGATCGGGAACGCCGAAGCGCACCCCCAGTGGTGCGCGGCGCGCGAAGACTACCTCACACGGTCTACACAGCCACACTTTCTGTAGCCCTTGAGCCCGATCGACTCACAACGGTGATCTTTTCGAGTCCTGATCGGTCGTTTTTGGACACTGAGAGTGAGCATCCTTACTGGACGTACAGGGAGCGGCGTTTGGCGCGCAAACGTCGCCGCCTTCCGCTGCCGGGTTGGGCTGTTGGCAGCGGAAAGCGGCGACTTCGATCTTGCTTGGTGGTACTTGCAGACGCTCCTACTCCGGGGGCTGGGAGGTGCCTGGAGTGGATGCTGCGGGAGGCTCGGTGGAGTTTTCGTCGGTGGGATTGTGCTCGGCGGTGCGGTGGCGTTGGCCGAGCAGGGAGTGTCGCCTGCTGTACGCGAAGTAGACGACCACGCCGAGCACCATCCAGCCGAGGAAGCGCAGCCAGGTCAGCACCGTGAGGTTCAGCATCAGCCACGCACACGCGGCGATCGCCAGGATCGGGACGAGCGGCACCAGTGGAACGCGGAAGCCGCGCGGCAGGTCGGGCCGCTTCTTCCGCAGCACCATCACCCCCGCCGAGACCAGGATGAACGCGAACAGGGTGCCGACGTTCACCATCTCCTCGAGCTTGTCCGCCTCGAAGAAGGTGGCCGCGAGCGCGACCACGACGCCGACCAGGATGTTGACCCGCACCGGCGTGCCGTGGGTACCGGTCTTGGCCAGCGCCTTGGGCAGCAACCCGTCCCTGGACATGGCGAACAGCACGCGCTGCTGACCGAGCATCAGCACCATCACGACCGTGGTGAGCCCGGCGAGCGCACCCACCGAAATCACGTTCGCCGCCCAGTCCACGCCGTTCGCGGAGAAGGCCGTGGCCAGTGTCTTGCGCCCCTCCGGCTCCGCATCGGTGGCCAGGGATTCGAAGGGCACCATCCCGGACACCACCAGCGAGGTCGCCACGTACAGCACGGTGACGATCACCAGCGAGCCGAGGATGCCGCGCGGAACGTTGCGCTGCGGGTTCCTCGTCTCCTCCGCGGTGGTGGCGACGATGTCGAAGCCGATGAACGCGAAGAACACCAGCGAAGCGCCGGCCAGCAGGCCGAAACCGCCGTAGACACTGCCCTCGCTGCCGAACAGTGCGGAGAGCAGCGACTGCTCGACACCGCCGCCCGCGGCTGCACCCTCCGCGGCGGGCGGGATGAACGGGGTGTAGTTGTCGGGGTTGATGTAGGCGATCCCCAGCACGATCACGAAGAGCACGATCAGCACCTTGATCAGGGTGATGATCAGGCTGAATCGGGACGAGAGCTTGGTCCCCATGGTGAGGATCGTCGCGAGCACGATCACCAGTAGTAGTGCACCCCAGTCGGCGGTGAGCCAGCCGATCTCCACCCGCGTGCTGACGTCCTCGCCGAACACCGTCCGCAGAACCGTCTGCAGGTAGACAGACCAACCCTTGCCGACGGCCGCGGCCGCGACGGAGAACTCGAGAATTAGGTCCCAGCCGATGATCCAGGCCAAGAACTCGCCGAAGGTCGCGTAGGAGAACGTGTAAGCGCTACCGGCGACAGGGACCGTCGAGGCGAACTCCGCGTAACACAGTGCGGCCAACGCACAGGCGATGCCGGCGAAGACGAACGCAAGGGAAACTGACGGCCCGGCGAGATCTCCTGCCGTACGCGCCGTCAGGGTGAAGATCCCCGCACCGATCATCACCGCTACCCCGAAGACCGTGAGGTCCCAGGCGCTCAGATTTCGGCGTAACTTGGTATCCGGTTCGTCAGTGTCCGCTATGGACTGTTCGACCGATTTTGTCCGCCATATACCGGTTCCGGGCAACGCCGACCTCCTGGGTGTCCTGGATCTCAGGGTTGGAGGTCACCCTAACGGTTGACGGAAAGTTTCCCACGCCGGGACTGGCCGGCCAGTCACCGGCTGCGATCGAGGTCGGGTTCGAGGTAGATGAGCCTGGCGGCGGGCACCCTGGCGCGTACCCGACCCTCGACCTCATCGATGGCAGCGGCGATCTCCGCGGTCTGCATTCCAGGTGTCAGCGCGAGTTTCGCGGCGACCAGCAACTCGTCCGGGCCGAGGTACTGGGTGCGGATGTGAATGACGCGCTCCACGTTGCCGCCGGTCAACTCGTCGACGATCATTTCGTGCTCGCTCGGAGTGGCACCCTCACCGATCAGCAGGCTCTTCATCTCGATGATCAGGACGATCGCGATGACGCCGAGCAGGATGCCGATCATGATCGTGCCGATACCGTCCCAGATCGGCTCCCCGGTGATCACCGAGAGACCGACACCCATGAGCGCGAACACCAGGCCGAACAGCGCGCCCGCGTCCTCGAGGAGCACCACAGGCAACTCCGGCGTGCGGGACTGCCGGATGAATCCCCACCAGGTGGCATCGCCCTTGATCTTCTTCGACTCGACGATCGCCGTGCGGAAGCTGTAGGTCTCCAGGGCGATGGCGACCACCAGGATCACCACCGCGACGATTGCCGAACTCAGCTCCTCCGGATGCTGAACCTTGTGGATGCCCTCGTACAGCGCGAAAGCCGAGCCGAGCGTGAACAGCATCAGCGCGACGATGAACGAGTAGAAGTACCGGTCGCGACCGAACCCGAAGGGGTGTTGCTTGGTGGCCGCGCGCTTGGAGGTCTTCTGCCCCAGCAGCAGCAGTCCCTGGTTCGTCGTATCGGCCACCGAGTGCACGGACTCGGCGAGCATCGATGACGAGCCGGTGATCAGGAAGCCGACGAACTTGGCCACCGCGATACCGGCGTTGGCGAACAGTGCCGCCAGGATCGCTTTGGTCCCACCGTTTGCCGCCACATGTCCCCCTGGGAATCCGTGCCCACATCGTCCGCGTGCAGCCTAGAGGGAGGCGGCGATCGTCGCCGTGCGGGGCGGCGATTCGCCGGCGAGATTTCCCAAGGATCGGCGCGTCAGTCGGGACAGGTTCCCGGGGTCGCGCGGAACAATCGTGCGCCCGTGGCGGCCCGCTGCCGGACGGTCACCGCCGGATCCGCCGCGGAGAGCCACATCGACTGTCCCCTGTGCAGTTCGAACTCCGGCCCGTCGTCGGCGCTCACCAGCAGTTCACCCTGGGTGCAGAGCAGGATCTGCGGTCCGGTGCAGTCGAGTTCGATCGCGGCGCCGTCGTTGTCCGCCCACTCGATCCTGGCGAGTTCGAACTCCGGTGCGTCCGTGCGGTAGACGGCCATCCGCGCGTCCGGTTCGGTCGCCTCCCCGAGCAGCACCGGCATCTCGCCACAGGCGAAGTCCACGACGCGCAGCAGTTCCGGCACGTCCACGTGTTTCGGGGTCAGCCCGCAACGCAGGATGTTGTCCGAGTTGGCCAGGATCTCCACCGCGGTCCCATGGAGGTACAGGTGCAGGTTTCCGGCGGGAAGGTAGATCGCCTCGCCCGCGCTCAGCGTCAGCCGGTTCAGCAGCAGGGCGGCGAGCACACCCGCGTCGCGCGGGTGGGTCTCGCCGAGTTCCAGCACCGTCCTGCACTCCGTGTCGAATTCACCGTGGTCCTTCACGTGCAGGACACAGGCGTCCAGCACCTCGGGCAACAGATCGTCCAGTGCGGACTGGGGCAGCGTGATCCAGGTGGTGAACAGCGCGCGCAGCCCGTCGGGATCAGGCTGTCCCGCCAGCAGTTCCGTGTACTTGGTCAACCCCGGCGTATCGATGGCGCGGAGCAACGCGACCGTGCGGTGCGGATCACGGAATCCGGCCAGCGCGTGGAACTCGGTCAGCGCGCAGACGAGCTCCGGCTTCGCTGTGGGGTCCGGGTAGTTACGGTTCGGCGCGTCCCTGGGGATGCCTGCCGACTCCTCCCGGCGGTATCCCTCGGCCGCCTGCGCGGCGGAAGGATGTGCCTGCATGGACAGCGGCTCCTCGGCCGCGAGAATCTTCAGCAGGAACGGCAAGCGGCCGCCCCAGTGATTCGCGCAGCGTTCACCGAGCTGACCGACCGGATCCGCCTCGACGAGTTCGAGCAGGTTGCGTTCGGTTCCGGCGGAGTCGACGAGCCAGGACGGGTCACCGGGATGGGCTCCCATCCACAGCTCCGCCTCGGGGTGCGGTGCCGGAACCGGTCGGCCAAGCAGCTCGGGAATCGTCGTTCTCGATCCCCACGCGTACGGCCGCACGGCGCCTCGCAGCAGCTCCACTTCTCACCTCAACTCTTCGCCGGCAGCTCGCCGGCCCAGCACTGGTCTCGCCGGTCCGCCTCGGTCAGGCCGGGGCGTACCGGCCGGCCCCGCCGATGGTTCCCGCCGCGAGACCGAGGTAGACGGCGGCCAACTCGAAGCGCAGTGCGAGCACCGCTGCCCTGCCCGCCACATCGGCCTGGATCTGCTCCGCGGGGGCGATGACCTCCACGCCGGGCAGCACCTCCGCCATGCGGTGCCGAGCCGTGTCCGCCGCGGGCCCGGTCTGCACGGCCAGCAACAACACCCTCGGATCCAACCCCACCGAGCCGGACTCTTCGTCCGGATCGGCGAAAATGTTGTGCTCGGCACTACCTTCGACCGCGGTTCGCAACAGCGCGGGACGAGCCAGTGCCTGGTGGTAGTCCGCGACATCACAGGTTCGTGCGGCATGGGTGGCGAACGCGTGCGCCGCATGCTTCCCGACCGCGACGGCCACCTGGTCCAGGCCCCAGAGCAGCGGAGTTCGGTCGGCAAGGCGGAGCGCGAGCATCTTCGCGGGGTTCACGAAGGACTCGTGCGTGGGATGCCCGCGTTCGGCCTCGCCGTCGAGCTGATCGGCGAGCGATTCGACATCGGCGACCAGCAGGCCCAGGGTGTTCGCGGTGAGCAGTCCCGCGGTCAGCGCCCGGGGGAAACCCAGCTCGGGCGGCACCGGCAAGCGCGGCGCCAGCAGGAGTCCTCGCCCGGCCACCGACGAGGCAACGGGGCCCTCCGGCGGCGCGGAGAGCACGACCGTCGCACCGAACCTGGCTGCTCGTTCCAGGGACGCGGCCAGCTCGCGATCGTGCGGATCGTCGGTGTGGGCGAACACCACGTCCAGCGCCCCGATCCAGCTGGGCACGACGGGGCAGACCACCACGGGGACCGGACAGCCAGGACCGAGCAGGCTCGTGAGCAGGTCCACCGCCGGCTTGCCGACACCGGGGCGGGCCACCAGCACCAGTGCTCGTGGCCTGCCCAGATCCAGTCGATCGCTCAGTTCCAGCTCGGCTGCGGCCTCGACCGTCGCACGCACCTGCGCTCCAGCCATTGCGACCGCGCGCAACAGCCCGGCGACATCGGCCTCCGCGAGGCGGGCCGGGTCGTCGAGCAGCGAGTCGTCAAGCGCCGTCGACACTGGAGTCATCCTGCTTTCCCTCGGCGTCCGGCCCCGCCACGACCTCGTCCAGCAGCAGGACGGGGATGCCGTCGCGCACCGGGTAGACCCGGCCACAGGACGTACAGGTCAGGGCATCGGCCTGGGGATCGCCGGGCGCACCGACGCGCAGCGGGGCGTGATCCGGCGCGGGGCAAGCGAGGATCTCCAGCAACTGCTCGTCAAGAGTGACAGCCATGGTTCCTCCATACCATTGCTTCCAGCGCCGCAAACGCGTCGTTACGTGCATGAGACGCAAGGGCGCCGCTGTTCGTGGCCGTGTGATCGCTGCCCGTGTTCAGTTCCTGCGGGGAGACGCTTCGGGAGCGAACCCCACCGGCACAGGCCAGTTCGGTTCTCAGACGCACTGTCAGCATGAACGATCACGCACGGACGATCGCCAGCACTTCCTCCGTGAGTGCCCGCACCGCGTCCTCGGTTGGCGCCTCGGCGTTCAACCGGAGCAGCGGTTCGGTGTTGGATGGACGCAGGTTGAACCAGCGTCCGTCGCCGAGGTCGATCGTCAGTCCGTCGAGCTCGTCGATGCTGACACCGTCACGGCCGGCGAACGCGTCCTTGACCGCCAACTGGCGCGCGACCTGGTCGTCCACCATCGAGTTGATCTCGCCGGACGCCGCGTAACGCTGGTACTCGGCGGTCAGCTGGGACAACGGGCCATTCTGCTCGCCGAGCGCGGCCAGCACATGCAACGCGGCCAGCATTCCGGTGTCGGCGCGCCAGAAGTCGCGGAAGTAGTAGTGCGCGGAGTGCTCCCCGCCGAAGATCGCCCCGGTCTCGGCCATCTTCTCCTTGATGAAGGAGTGCCCGACGCGCGTCCGAACCGGTTTTCCGCCGTGCTCGGCGACGATCTCGGGCACCGACTTCGAGGTGATCAGGTTGTGGATGACCGCGCTGCCCGGCTCCTTGGCCAGTTCCCTGACCGCGACCAGCGCCGTGACCGCACTCGGCGAAACCGGGTCGCCGTTTTCGTCGACGACGAAACAACGATCCGCGTCGCCGTCGAAGGCAAGGCCGAGATCGGCCCCCACCTCGCGCACCTTGGCCTGCACATCCACCAGGTTGGCCGGATCGAGCGGGTTCGCCTCGTGGTTCGGGAAGTTGCCGTCGAGCTCGAAGTACATCGGCACGATCTCGATGGGACCGGTCGAGCCGAACACCTCGGGCACCGTGTGCCCGCCCATCCCGTTGCCCGCGTCGACGACGACCTTCAGTGGCCTGCTTCCGGAGAGGTCGACCAGGTTGCGCAGGTAGTCAGCGTAGTCGGCGAGGACGTCGCGTTCGGTGACCGTGCCGTGCTGGCCGGCGAACTCGGGCACGCCCTGCTCCACGGTGTCCCTGATCTCGGCGAGACCGGAGTCCTGGCCCACAGGCGAGGCACCGGAGCGGCACAGCTTGATTCCGTTGTACTTCGCCGGGTTGTGACTGGCGGTGAACATCGCACCGGGCATGTTCATCGAGCCGGACGCGAAGTAGAGCTCGTCCGTGCTTGCCAGGCCGATCGAGATGACGTCCAGCCCCTGCGAGGTGACACCCTCCGCGAAAGCGCTCGACAGCTCGGGGGACGAGTCCCGCATGTCGTGTCCGATCACCACCGACGGTGAGTCGGGCTTGATCAGCAGCGCGAACGCCGCGCCGAAGTCGCGGACCAGCTCCGCGTGCAACTGCTCACCGACGACACCGCGAATATCGTAGGCCTTGACGATCCCCGACAGGTCTGTCACGCCTTCTCCCCGCATTGTCCGTTACCGGCCCTTGTGAGCCGTTCTTTTGCGACGCCGGAAAGCCTACCGGCGAGGTACGACGAGCCGAGGACGCACGTCCGGTAACAGCCACGGGGCCAGGGAAGGCGCGCGGGAGTTCGGTCAGCTTCGGCCGGGCAGAACGCGCAGGTGACCACGGCGGCCGGACGGACCGTCCGGTTCGGCCTGTGGCGCCGGGCGATCGGAGCGTCCGGCCTCCCGAACCGCCTCGGCGAGCGCGGTCAACTCGTCGCTCGAGGGTTCGGGCGCGGAGAAGTCGCCCTCGTGTCGCACGACCTCCCAGCCCTTGGGCACGGTCAGCCGCAGCGCATGCTCCTCGCACAGGTCATAGGAGTGCGGCTCCGACGCCGTCGCCAACGGCCCGACCACAGCGGTCGAATCGCTGTAGGCGTAGGTCAGCGTGGCGACAGCGGGCTCGAGGCAGCCCGTCCGCGAACACTTCCGTACGCTCGGCACGGTTGATCACGATAGCCGCTCCCTGCGCAGGAGTGGCGCAGGCGCACCGGCGACACAGTATTTTTGATAAGTGTCCACGTTTGCCCGCCGTTCGGACCATCCCCGTCGCCCCGTGCAGGTTCCAGGCCACTCCCGCGTACCCTTTCCGTTCGTGGCGATGGCTCGTGGTTCTCGTGGCTCCCGGAAGCGGATGCGGCGGGACAGGCACGGGCGCGGACTCCGCGGCCCGCTGTACCCGGCCTCTCTGCCTGCCGCCTCCAGCAGGGCGGAGCGCTTCGACGCGCTGGTACTGGACGCGCTGGAACCGATCGAGGCCCGCTGGCGGCACGAACTCACCAAACTCGACGTCGCGGTGGACGACGTACCCGAGGTCCCGCGCGGCACACGACCGGTGCCTCCGGAAGGTGTGCTGCTCGACGGCCTGGTGCCCCTGTCGCGGCTGGTGCCCGCCGGGGTCGACCGGGCGGGACTGCCCACCATGGCGCGCATCGTGCTCTACCGGCGCCCGCTCGAGGCACGGGCGAAGGATCCCGCCGAGCTCGCCGAACTCGTCCACGAGGTGCTGGTCGAACAGGTCGCCGGTTACCTCGGGGTGGAACCGGACATCATCGAGGGCGGCTGAGAGCTCGCCGGCCACCGCTGGTCCCCGCGCCGAGCCGGGATCGCCGTCAGCAAGGTGAACAGCACGGCGGCCACCTGGCCGAGCAGCAACAGGTCCCGCAGGGCCGAAGGATGCTCGGCAACGACCTCGGCCTCCCGGGTCGGTACCGCCACCGCGACCTGATGACCCCATGCGCGAACGATCGGCACCGGTTCGGAGTCCACCGTTGCCTGCCAGCCGGGTTCCAGGTTCGCGGCGAGGACCAGCAATCTGCCCGCCGGGCCGTCGGAAACCAGTACCCGCACGACGGGCAGATCGGCCTCGACCGGAGCGACCGAAGCGCCGGTCATCAGCTCGTCGCTTGGTGCCTGGTCGCTGATCGCCCGTCGCGCCTGCTCCGGGGACACGAGTACGACCTGCCCGGCCGCCGGCGTGAGCCGGAGCACCTGCCTGCCGTCGGCCGCCGGTGGCGCTTCGGTGACCAGATCCCCTGCGGACTGCCGCAGCGCCGCCCCGTTCTCCCCCGGCGGGAGCACGACGAAGAGCACGCCCGAGGCTGCCGCGGAGGTCACGGCCGCCCGCGATCCCCCGAGGAGGTCACGCTGCCAGGTCGCGAGCCGTTCGGGAGTTCCGGCGACCGGCGCGAGCGCGTCGTCCCCGTAGTGCGGCATCCTGCCGCCGACCTGGCGTACCCGCTCGCCCGCAGGAGCGAGCACCAGTACGTACCTGCCGGTGTCGGCGATCTCGGCGGACAGGGAGGAGGCGAGTTCCAGACCGCCATCCGCGCGCAGCGGCCCCTGCCTGCCGAGCACCACATCGGTCGCGGCAAGCGCGAGCAGGCACACCACGCCGCCCGCGGCCAGCAAGCGCGGGATCAGCACGGGCACCGGGGCCGCATCCCGGCTGACAGGGCCGGCGACACAGGCCGAGAGCACGATCCAGAGCAGGCCCGTCCCGGCGAACAGCAGTGGCACGCCCGCGTATCCGGAAGCAGGCTGGCCGCCGGACAGGGGGGTGACCTCGAGCAGGCGCACGGTCACCACCCCGGCCACTCCGAGCGCGAGTACTCCGAGCCCGGCCACGGCCGCCTTCCTCGGCCTTGCCACCAGCGCGACGAGTGCGGCCACGACCACAACGGCACCGATCGGCCAGGCACCCGGTCCTCCGGGGTCGAGCCCGAGCAGTTCAGCCGCCGTGACCGGACCCCGATCGGGTCCTGCCAATCCGTGCAGCAGCAGGGCCGGGTGGGCGAACAGCGCGGGTAGCCACGGCAGCAGCAGGGCGAGCGGGAGCAGGACGACGATCGCGATCGACGAGACGCGACGTGCCGTCGTGCCGGTCGACGGCAGCAGCACGAAGCCGATGATCAGACCAGCCAGCGCCAGCGCGTGCGCCTGCGGCGCGAACGCCGCGATGACGGCGAGGGTCAGCGCCGTCAGCACCGCGGTGCTCAGCCAACGGACGCCGGTCCGGGTGAGGACCGCGAGCAGCCCGGCGATCAACGCGGGCAGCAGGATATGCGCCACCACGACGTCGAGCCGCCCCTGTACGGCACCCGCCACGCCCGCGGGCAGCAGGGCATACGCGGTGGCGACGCCGGCCCTGACCCACCGGCCGACCCGGATGCGGCGCGTCGCGGCGTAAGCGACCAACGCGGCCAGTGGCAACTGGCCGATCAGCAGCAGTGACACCAGAGCCGCGGGACCACCGATCGGTTCGACGAGGACGCCGAGCGCGCCGAGCACGGCCAGCGCGACCGGCGCGGGCGCGGCGGCGCCGCCGCCGACCGGGTGCCAGGTCGACAGGTACGTGGACCAGGTCTCACCGAGGCTGCCGACCGGGAGCAGCTCTCCGCCGGAGTGGTCGAGGCCGAGCCTGCCCGCGTGCAGCAGCAGACCGAGCCCGGTCAGCGCGAGGAACAGGACGACCGGCGGCGAGAACAGTGTCGCCGCGAGGATCCGGCGCCGGTCCACCTCGACGAAGACGAGGTCGTTCTCCCTGCCTCCGGCGTCGCCGCGGCGAACGGGCGAGGGTCTGGCAGAGCGCTCGTCGGAGGTGAGACTCTTCGCGTCAGCTGTGGCCTGCTCGTCCGGCAGCGCGACGGCGACGGTACGAATGCCGTGTCCCGGGCGGCGCAGTCCGGAACCGCGGGTCGCCCCAGCTCGCAACGCGCCCGCGGGCAGTGCATCCGGGCCGACAGGTCGCGGAAGTTGCTCGTCCAGCCCAGCCTGTGCCGACTCGGGCGGAATCCACGCCGAAGCACCTGACGTGCCCGCCACCGCGTCCGGCAGGCGCCCGAGTGCCGCCTCCCGCTCAACGCCACGCCGCACCAGGTGCACGACCCCACCGCGCAGCGCGTTGCGCAAACGGGTAACGCGGCTGGTGAACAGGCCGCGTACCGAGGCCGCCGCACCTGCGCGCCTGCTCCGGCGTTCGACACGCGCCGAACGCAATCCACCGCGCCCGCCGACGAGGTAGCCGATGGCGGCGAACTCGGCATGTGCGCGTGCACCATCGCGCACCACCGCGAAGGCCAGCCCCCGCAGCAGGCACAGCAGAACCAGCCGGGGCAGCCCGAACACGAACGAGAACCCGGAGCAGTTGACCAGGAAGGTCCGCAGGCCGTACGCACGATCGGCCGCCGCCAGCGAACCCGGCAACGCGGCACCGTGCCTGCGACCGGTGGTCAAGGCGCGGGCATGCCGGATGCGGGCCCTGGGTACGGAGAGCACGAGTGAGCCGGCGGCGTTGGCCCGCCAGCCGAAGTCCACGTCCTCGCGAAGCAGTGGCAGCTCCGGATCGAAACCGCCGACCGAGTCCCAGAGGTCGCGAGCGATGAGCGCTCCCGCACTCGGGACGGCGAGGACCTCGGTGCTCTGTTCCGGCGACTGTGCTTCGGCAGCCCCGCGCTCGCCGAACACGTGTTGCCGATGTCCGGAAGCATCCGTGGAAAGGCCTGCTTCCACGATCAGCCGTGGGTCCGCCCAGTCCACCGCCAGCGGTCCGAGCACACCGGCCGATGGTGCCGCGTCGGCGGCCCGCAGCAGTGTGTCGAGGCAGTCGGGTTCAGGGGCGGAGTCGTCGTGCAGGACCCAGAGCCAGGCACCGGGGTCGCCCCAGCGCTCGGTGGCGTGGCGCACGGCTTCGGCGACCGCGCCGGGGAAGCCGGTTCGCGCGTCCAGGGTGATCACCCCGGAGAGCACTGGATCCACACCCGCGCTCTCGTCACCTGCGGCCTCCGCGAGCAACGCGGCCGTGCGATCGGTAGATCCGGTGTCGACGGCGAGTACGTGTCTTGGCCGGATGGTGCTGCGGCGCAGAGCCGACAGGGTGAGGGGTAGCCACGCCTCACCGTTGTGACACACCAGGATCGCCAGGACGGGCGCGCTGCGCAGCGCCGGTGATGCGGGAGTGCGGGGCAAGAACCCCTCCGGTCAACGAGTCGGTCGGTGGATGACGATCACCCTACGACCTAGTAGGTCGGTACCGGGTGACCGACCAGACACACAACGAGGCCGCCTGATCGAGGCAGGCAGGTCCTGGGGCGCGGAAACGTCGAAACCAGCTGGTCCGCCCGCGCGCTCCCAGGTCCTCGTCAAACAGCGCGTTTCTTCAGCTTGCGACGCTCCCGTTCGGACAGTCCGCCCCAGATACCGAAGCGTTCGTCGTGCGCGAGGGCGTACTCGAGGCAGTCGTCCTTGACCTCACAGCCCTGGCAGATCCGCTTGGCCTCGCGGGTGGATCCGCCCTTCTCCGGGAAGAAGGCTTCCGGATCCGTCTGCGCGCACAGCGCACGGTCCTGCCACTCCTGCTCTTCCGGCTCGTCGAACAGATCGGTCAGAACACCCAGTTCCTGCTCCGGGCGCTCTCCCCAATCCATGACGTGCCCCCATTCCTTACCATCTGCTTCCAACCGCACGTCCGCCTCCTCGCTTCCACGCACTCCCCAGGCTGGCGGTGTTGAATCGGCACCGGAAAAATGGCGTTCTCCCGGTGCTGTGCAACACCTTCGGCGGGCCGCTTACGCGGAGTTCACGCCCTGCTCCCGCCTCCGGTGGTGCCACTCGACGCCCCCCTTCCGGCGACGAATGACATCAATGTGATTACACCCGTGTCATGGGGCTAGGTCAAGCGGAGTAGCAAGTTTGGGGGATACCTGAGGCCCGACACGCAAGCGGACACGCCGGGCAGTACCCAACCGGGATACGGAAGACTGGAGTCGTGCAACGTTCAGCAGTCCGCCCCAGCCCCCTGTTCTTCGCGATCCTGGCCGTCACCACGGCGGCAGGCGTGCTGGCAGCCTTCGTCGACCCGGTCACCCAGTCCTTCGAACGCGATCCCCTCGGCACCGCGGGGGTGTTCTTTCTCGTCATCGGCGGCTGGGCTTTGTCGCTGATACTGCACGAATTCGGTCACGCGATCGTGGCGTATCGGGGCGGCGACCACTCGGTCGCGGCCAAGGGCTATCTGACGATGGACATCCGCCGGTACACCGACCCGGTGCTCTCCCTCGTGCTACCGCTGCTGATCCTCGCAATCGGCGGTATCCCGCTGCCAGGTGGCGCGGTCTGGATCAACCGGGGGATGCTGCGCTCCCGCAACGTCTCGTCGTGGGTGTCACTGGCCGGGCCGCTGAGCAATCTGGCGCTCGGCATCGTGCTGACGATGGTGATCGCGTTCGTGCAGATGCCGGTCGGGCTCACCGTGGGACTGTCCTACCTGGCCTCGGTGCAGATCCTCGCCTTTGTGATCAACATCCTGCCCGTTCCCGGCCTCGACGGGTACGGAGCGATTGAGCCCTACCTGTCCCCACAGGCGCGCGAACTGGGCGCGAAGGCCCGGCCGTGGGCGCCCCTGGTGCTGTTCGCCGTGATCATCGGGATCCCCGGTATCGGCAGGCTGCTCTTCGACTTCACCGATACGGTCTTCGGCGCCATCGGCGGCGAGGCGGCGTACGCCGACCTCGGCCGCGCCGTCTTCATGTTCTGGCGCTGACCCCCAGGCCCCGAACCCCCTCCCGCACTTTCCCGGAAAAGCGCAGCTCCCCAAATCGCACTTTCCCGGGAAAGCGCGACACCCACGCACTCCCGCACCAGGTCACAGGGTTCCCCACCCGCACTTTCCCGGGAAAGCGCGACACCTCCACGCTCCCGCACCAGGTCACGGGGTTTCCCTTGCGCACTTTCCCGGAAAAGTGCGACGCCTGCGCGCTCGCGCACCAGGTCGCGGCGTTTCCCTCGCGCGCTTTCCCGGGAAAGTGCGAGGCCTGCGCGCTCGCGTACCAGGTCGCGGGGTTCCCCTCGCGCACTTTCCCGGGAAAGTGCGAGGTGCTTCTAGCGGGGGGCGGGTCGTCCGGGCTGCTGTTGTTCCAGCCACCTACGCGCCCTGCGGGCCACCCGCTTGAGTCCGGAACGTTCGCCGAAGTAGTCGGCCACCATGCCCACTACCGGCAGCATGCCGAAGAACCGGTGGTAGAGCCGCCCCCTCGGCCGCTTCTCCAACTCGCCGGGGAAAGCCAGCAGCGAGCGGCCGAGTCGCCAGAGCGTGCGTCCGCAGGCACGGATGGTCACCTTGCCGTGCTTACGGGATGACTCCGAGAGCTCCTCGGTCAACTCGTCGGCCTTGGCGTCCTCGGCGGCGGCGTCGTGTTCGCCGGTACGGCCGGCCGCCAGTTCCGGGTCCACATCGCGTTCGAACAGCACCCAGGCCAGCAGTCGCACCCGATCACCGACTTCGGTGACGCCGTGCTCGCCCGCTATCGCACAGAGCAGCAGCCCCTGCGCGGCCGCGCCGAGTGCGTCCTGGACCGGCAACCGGTCCGCGAGCGCCCCGCCGAGCCCGGGGATCGCGGTGAGCAACGACGTGAACCGGCCCACCCTGTTGATCCACCAGTTCGTGCGCTGATCCGGGCCCATGTCCGCCCATGCCGAGGTACCCGGCACCTTGACGGAGGTCAGCGCGTTGAGCAGCTTCTCCCTGGTGCCCGGATCGACCTTGTCCAGGTCCTCGTTGCCGTCGGCCTGGTGCGCCGCCCGTGCCCGCAGGCCGAGCGGGTCGGATTCGCGCAGGGCGTCGAGCAACGACCCTGTCGCCCGCACGAACGGTCGGAGGACGCCCACCACCTGGGCGTCGCTGATCGCCTCAGCCACCGCGCCCCGCTCCTCTCGTCCCAGCCTGTCCGCGTCCCACCGCACCACCGAGCACCATTGCCGCGGGCAAGGCTCCCCCGGCGAGCAACAGCAGTGTGCGCCAGTCTGGCAGGAGCACCCGGTCTCCGCCCGGTCCGAACACGCCGATCACGACGAGGGTGGCGATCCACACCACCAACGGCAGCATCGCTGCGCGCCGGTGCACCAGCCGCGCCGCGAGGAAGACCAGCAGGGGGGTCGTCACGGCGGCGAGCAGCACCGTCGCCGGGACGGGAGCATCCTCCAACCGGGGCAGGATGGTCCCGTCCAGGCGTAGTGGGAGGTAGAACAACTCAAGGGCGGCGAGCACGACGGTGTCCACGAGCAGCACCGCGAGCAGTAGTCCACGCCATACGACGCCCTCGTTCCCTGTTTCGACCACGCCGTTCACGCGTCGAGTCCGCCGAACAGGTCGTTCTCCGCGCCATCGCCACGGCCGTGGGCGAGCACGAAGTACTCGGTGCTCAGCAACGGCTGTGCGATGCCGTTGGACAGCGCGAAACAACGGGGGTCATCCAGCACGGTGACCTGCGTCGTATGTGCCCGCAGCGCGGCCACCTTCGCTCCGAGATGCCCCTCGACGTCGATGGCCGTACCGGCGTGCTCGTCGGGGACGGTGGGCAGCTCGCCGTCGTCGGGGATCCGGAAGGGGTTCTCGCCAGCCGCCCGCAACGCCGCGAGCCCGCGCCGGGTCGCCCCCTCGGGTGCCGCCGTGTGAAATATCCGCCGGACGGAGGCCGCCGAGGTGGCAGCGGCCATGGTGACCTCATGCGCCCTGATGTGATCCGGATGCCCGTAGCCGCCGGATGCGTCGTAGGTGACGACGACCTGGGGCCGCACCTCGTCGAGCACCATCGCGAGCTGGTCTGCCTGTTCACTCACCGATCCCCGGGTGAAAGCGCGTGGGTGCGCCGCCGAGGCGGTACCGGCCATGCCGGAGTCCCGCCAGCGGCCGATCCCGCCGAGGTAGTGGTGGCGCGTTACTCCCAGCTTCGCGCAGGCTGCCGCCAGTTCCCCAGACCGATAGCCGCCGAGCTGGTCGGCCGCCCAGGCGCCCAGCTGTTCCAGAGCCGGCGGGATGACCTCACCCTCCTCACCAAGCGTGCAGGTCACCAGCGTCACCTCCACCTCTTCGGCCGCGTACCTGGCCATCGTCGCGCCCGTCGTCAGGCTTTCGTCGTCGGGGTGCGCGTGGACAAGCAACAGCCTGCGAGTTTCTCCAGAGATCACGGGTTAAGATTAATTCTTTCGTCGCTGGTCACACCCGGCGGTGCCTCGGTTATCCTCGCGCGAGTCACGCTTACCTTCCGTGACATGTGTACCCCCACGAAGGGCAACTGGTGAGCACTGAAGCAAACACGACGATTCCCGTCGGCACGTCGAGTTCCGTCCTGTCCATCTCGGATCTGCGAATCTCCTTCCCAACGGAAGAAGGAACCGTCGACGCGGTCAAGGGAATCGGATTCGACGTCGCCCCCGGCGAGATCGTCGCCGTAGTCGGCGAATCCGGCTCGGGCAAGTCGGTGACCTCGATGTCCGTGCTCGGTCTGCTGCCGAAGACGAGCCGGATCAATGGTGACCGTAAGCTCGGCGACGTCAATCTCGGCGAACTCGCGGAGAAGGACATTCGCAAGATCCGCGGTAACGATATCGCGATGATCTTCCAGGAACCGATGACGGCACTCAACCCCGTCTACACCGTCGGCTGGCAGCTGCGTGAGTCACTGCGAACCCACCAGGATCTCGCCAGGAGCGCCGCGGACAAGCGGGCGATCGAACTGCTCGAGATGGTCGGCATTCCGAACCCTGCGGAGCGGTTCAAGCAGTACCCCCACCAGCTCTCCGGAGGGCTGCGGCAGCGTGTAGTCATCGCGATGGCGATCTCCTGCGACCCCAAGGTGATCATCGCCGATGAGCCGACCACGGCCCTCGACGTCACCGTCCAGGCCGAGATCCTCGGGCTGCTGCGCAAACTGCGGGACACGTTGAACACCGCGATCGTGCTGATCACGCACGACATGGGTGTCGTCGCCGACCTCGCCGACCGCGTCGTCGTGATGTACAACGGCGAGATCGTCGAACAGGCTCCGGTTCGTGAGCTCTTCGCCAATCCGCAGGAGGAGTACACGCAGAAGCTGCTGGCCGCGGTTCCGGTACTCGGGCACCGCCCCGAGGGGCAACGCCTGCTCGAGGAACCGGCACAGGACGAGTCGGAGGCAGCCAAGGCCGCGGAGGCCATCCGGCTCGCCGACAAGGAGCTGGAGTCCCAGATCGAGGCCGACGCGCCCGCGCTGGAGATCAAGAACCTGGTACTGGAGTTCCCCGGCCGTCGCGGACAGGCCAAGAACCGTGCGGTGGACGACGTCTCGCTGAGCATCCAGAGGGGAGAGATCCTCGGCCTGGTCGGCGAGTCGGGCTCGGGCAAGTCCACAGTGGGCCGTTGCGCGATTCGGCTGCTCAGTCCCACGGAGGGCACCGTCTCGATCGCGGGGCGTGACATCACCACGATGCCGGCGAAGGAACTGCGCCCACTGCGCCGCTACTTCTCGATCGTCTTCCAGGATCCGGCGTCCACGCTGGATCCCAAGATGACGATTGGTGAGTCGATCGGTGAACCGCTGATCCTGCACAAGGTGCTGGCCGGCAAGGAACTCGACGAGCGCGTCACCACGCTGCTGGACAAGGTGGAGCTATCCGGGCACTACCGCAACCGCTACCCGCACGAACTCTCGGGCGGCCAGCGGCAGCGGGTGTCCATCGCCCGTGCCCTCGCACTCGACCCGCAGCTGCTCATCGCGGACGAGCCGACCTCGGCCCTGGACGTGTCGGTGCAGGCGCGGGTGCTCGACCTGTTCCTCGACCTGCAGCAGACACTGCAGTTCGCCTGCCTGTTCATCAGCCACGACCTGGCCGTCGTCGACCTGCTGGCCGATCGAGTCGCGGTGATGCAGCACGGCAAGCTCGTCGAGGTCGGTACCCGCGACGAGGTGCTGCACTCGCCGAAGGAGGACTACACCCGCAGGCTGCTCTCGGCCGCTCCGGTAGCCGACCCGGTCCTGCAGGCGGCCCGCCGCAAGGCTTGGGAGCAGGGCAAACTCGCCCCAGTGGCGGACTGACGCCAGCGATAAGTGAACTGAGCTCAAAAAGAAGCCATACGGGGACCCGCTGCGAGTCCCCGTATGGCTTCTTTTACCGAACTACTGTCACCTGAACGACGCTAGCCGCGTGGCTTGATGAACCAGTCGTTCGACCCTTCCGCGCCGCACGCCGCGTTGCCGACCAAGATACCTTGAGCCCATTGCATGTTTTCGCCACCGAGGTGGCGATCAATCCGAAGTCTTGTACTTTGGTAGTTTTTGAGGCTTCGCGTAGGCAACTCCAGCCGGAAGTCCTTGTCATACATTCGGCTAAAGTGCTGGTAGAAGACATACCCAGGCGTTCTGTTCTCGATGAAGATGTCATGGATGTAAGCCTTGCGACCGACAGCCCAGGTGCCCCGAATAATATACGTCACGTAGCCACTCGGAATAGGTGCGCACTCGGCGTCGGAGTCGAGTATGATTGTCACCTTTGTCCAGCCTTCAGAATCCTTACCGTAAACTGAGGCGTCAAATACTTTCTGCCCACTGCCGGACTCGATTTCGGCAGATGCAGAAGTCATGGCCGACGATAGAAAAATAGCGCAAAAGACAACTGCGGCCAGGCCTCTCAGTACTCTTTTCATAACTCCCCCCTGGAAGTCCTATGATCAAGTAAGTTCCAGTAAGTTACCATGTGAATACTGTGCGTGCCTAGCAGTCGTTCGCCGCGCCGGTCCTCGCAGATCCGGCGGGAGGCAGGGCCAGTGCAAGCAAACGGCCCGTGGTTGTTCCGACAACAACCACGGGCCGATAGCGCTCAGTACGCTACTTTCTTATCACTTCATGCGCTTCTGCCTGGGATCGAATGCGTCCCGCAGACCGTCACCGATGAAGTTGATCGACAGCGAGATCAGTACCAGCACCACGAACGGTCCCCAGAACAACCAGGGCCGAGAGCCAAGTTCGGCATAGTTCTCGAAGATGACCCGGCCCAGCGAGGTGTCCGGCAACTGGACACCGAGACCGATGAACGACAGCGCTGCCTCGGCCAGTACGGCCTGCGCGACCGTGAGCGTCGCGTTCACCGTGATGCTGCCGACCATGTTGGGCACCAGGTGCTTGAACACGATGCGGCCTGTGCCCGCCCCCGAAGCCCGTGCGGACTCGATGAACTCCCGCTGGGACAACGACATCGACTCGGCACGAGTGATCCTGGCGATCTGCATCCAGCCGAATGCCGCGAGCACCAATGCCACGACGTACCAGCTACCGCTGAACACCTTGACCAGGATCGCTGCAGCGGCGATCTGCGGCACGATCAGGAAGAGGTCGGTCAGCCGGGAGATCGCTGAATCAGTGATCCCCTGCAAGTAACCTGCGACCGCACCGAACACCACGCCGAGGGCGGTGGCCACGATCGACACAGTCAGCGCAATGATCAGTGAGTACTGGGTACCCCGCAGGACCTGCGAGACCATGTCCTTGCCGACCTGGGTGGTACCAAGAGGGTGATCGGCGCTCGGTTCGAGGAAACCGCCGACCGTCTCGGTGTAGCTGTACGGCCAGAAGATCGGCATGAGCGTGACGATCAGCACGATCAGCAGAAGCACCGCCGTGCTCGCCATGGCCAGCTTGTGCCGGAGAAACTTGCGCAGAACAAGCTGGCCCTGGCTCCGAGGCTTCGGAAAGTGCTCAGGTTCCTGGTCGCCAGGCCCCGCAGGGTGGTCTGTACTGGCGCCAGCGAGTAATGAATTGATGTCAGCCAACGCGAATCCTCGGGTCCAGGATGCCGTACAGAAGGTCGGCGATCAGATTGAAGGCGACCACAGTCGTCGCGACGAGGACCATCCAGCCCATCATGACGTTCGGGTCGTTCTTGTTCACCGCTTCCACGAGCAGCGTGCCCATACCGTTCCAGCTGAACACTCGTTCGGTGATGATCGCGCCGGTCAGCACCAGCGCGAAGTTCAGTGAGAACAGCGTCGTGACCGGAATCAGGGCGTTTCGGAACGCATGCCGGAAGACGACCCGCGAGGAGGAGAGGCCCTTCGCTCGTGCCGTGCGCACGTAGTCCGAGTTCAGCGTGTCCAACATCGACGCACGCTGGAACCGGCTGTAGGCGGCGAAACTGATCGCGGCGATGGAAAGCGTGGGCAGCAGGAACGCGCCTGTGTAGTCGACGACGAAGTCACCGAAGCCATCGAACTTCAGGTTCTCCGGACTCGTCGTCCGCAGCCAGGGGTTACCCAGCCAGTCGCTCAATCCGAGGTCACGGACCACGGCGTTCAGCTCGATCGCGTACTGCTTGAGCACGATCGCGACGCAGAAGATCGGCATCGAGAACATCAGGAAGGCCAGCGTCGTCGCCACGTAGTCCACGATGGAGTACTGCTTGACCGCGGCCAGCACGCCGACCACGACACCAAGGACAATCGCGACGAACTCGGCGCCGATGACCAGCTTGATGGTCACCTCGTAGGCGCTGATGACCTTGGGAAACACTTCCTCCCGGGCAGAGCCCTGCGCGATGGAAATTCCCCAGTCGCCGGTCAGAAAGCTACCGAGCCAGTCGAAGTATCTCGGCACCAGTGGCTTGTCGAGGCCCAGTTCGCTCGCCGTGGCCGCGATGGCCTCCGGGCTCACGCCGGGCAATGAGTACAGCTGCGCAAGTGGGTCGCCCGCGCCGGCGACCATCAGGAAAACGCCGAAGGTACCGATCAGCAAAATTGGAATTGAGATCGCCACACGGCGTAGTACGTACAAAACCAGATTCAACGGAGTGCTCCTCGTCCAGGCCGGAGCTGGATTTCACGCCCACGCCCGGTTGTCCACCGTAGTGGCGGTCGGCCCACGGTCAACAGCTACTTCCGGAGGGGATCGAAACCAGGCTGTTGGCCCGGTTCCGATCCCCTCCGGAACATTCAGTCAGCAGAAGCGGACAGGAAGTGACTACTCAGTCTTTTCCCACTCGCCGACGTTCCACAGCGCACCGTTGTACGACTGCATGTACACCCGGTCGATACCGCGGAAGGCCCACATGGACGGGGTCGCGAACAGCGGCACCGTCGCGTAGGACTCGGCGAGCGCGGCGTCGGCGGCCTGGTAGGCCTCCAGCGCGACCTGCTCATCCGTGGCCGACACGGCGGTTTCATAGGCAGCGTCGATGTCCGGGTTGGACAGACCCTGCCAGTTCTGGTTGCCTCCGGTGGTGTAGATCGCCTTGCTCTCGGCGTGGAACGGTGCCGAGGACCAGCCGAAGAGCGCGACGTCGTAGTCGCCCTTGTCGACGCGACCCTTCAGGAAGTTGGCGTCGGTGTCGTCCTTGACCTCGATGCCCGCTGCCTTCATCTGCGGAATGAGGATCTCCACGGTCTGGCTACGACGGGCGTTCTCGTTGTGCGAGATCTCGACCGACAGGCGCTTGCCGTCCTTGACGTAGATACCGTCCTCGCCCAGCTTCCAGCCGCCCTCCTCGAGGGTCTTCTTGGCTGCCTCGGCGCCCTGGTTGGTCTTGTCGCTGTAGACGTCCTTCGCGCCCGGCTCACCCTCGAAGAAGATGACGTTGTTCTTCGGCTCGGCATCGGCCTGGACCGGCTTGATCAGCTTGTCCACGATCTCCTGCCGGTTGATCGCCTGGAAGAACGCCTTGCGGGCGGCGTCGTCGGCGAAGATCCGGTTGAAGTTCAGGTCGAAGTGCTCATAGGTGAGCTGCGGGGCCGAACCGTAGACAACGCCCTGCGAGGACAGACCCTTGAGCGTCGAGGCAGCGGTGGCGTCCGGCTGGGTCGAAGCGGCGACGTCGATCTCGCCGTTCTGCAGCGCGGTGGCCATCGCCTTGGTGTCCGGGATCGCCCGGACGGTGATCTTGTCCGGACCACCCTTGGCGCCGATCCACTCGGGGTTGCGCTCCAGGACGATCTGCTCGGTGTTCGCGTCGAAGGACGCGATCTTGTACGGGCCCGAACCCGGCATGGTCTCGGCGTTGAAGCCGCCCCACTCCTTGGTCCAGAAGTCACCAGCGGCCTTGAGCTTGGCGGCGTCGCCACCCGGCTTCAGGGCGGTGATGTCCTCGACGCCTGCCTGCTTCTCCACGATGTGGGCGGGCAGCAGCATCTGGTCGCTGAACATGCCCTTGTAGTCCAGGTACGGCTCGCTGTACTTGGTCTCGAAGGTCAGGTCGTCCTTGCAGGTGACGTCCATGAGCTCGTAGCCGGTGGTCGAGGCCGAGGTGAAAGATTCGACCTTGCCACTGTGCGAGAGCCAGCCGAGGTAGAAGTCGTCGCAGTCCCAAGCCTCGCCGTCGGACCACTTGACGCCCGGCTTGATCTTGTACTCGACGACCTGCGGATCCTGGGAGGTGACCTCCACCGACTCCATCACGTCGGCGTTGAGCAGGACCTTGTTGTTGCCGTCCAGGACGAACGGGCCGGTGATCGCAGCGGTCAGCACGTAGTTGTTGTACGAGCTGTTCGCATCCGGCGTCTTGTTGTTGTACGCCGAGAAGCCGTCATCGATCGCGACAATGGCCTCGTCGAACGGCTCCGCCTCGGCCAGCTTGAACTGGTCGCCGTCCTGTGCCTTGCCCGTAGCCATGCTTTTGACATCGCTGGTCGAGCCGTTGTTCGAGTCGCCGCCGTCGTCGCCGCCACCACAAGCGCTCAGAACGAGCGCAGAGGCCGCGACGATCGATGCAGCGGAGACAACCTTGGATCTCCTCATGTACGTGTGCCCTCCTAGCACTGGGCCCTGACATCGGACCATGGACCCACAAGGCTCCGGTTAGATGAGCCGGAGCCTACGACACGCCAACCGACACTCATTTGGCGCACTGATCGAGCACGCTAGAAACCTTCAGCACTATCAGTCACCATTTCCAGCGCGATCGTGACCAAAGGGTGACATCTGGCTTGCTTCTGGAAATGCGCCGGTTACCTGCTGGAATCACCCAGACGCCTGACCGACCGAACGTTCAGGTCCCGATCACCCCAGCATGTCCGCTTCGGTAGCGTCGAACGCCACCGAAGCGGACATGGCACCGCCATTCCTAGCTCGTTTTCTCCCATTCCCCGAGGTTCCACATGGGGCCGTAGTAAGACTGCATGTAAACCCGGTCAATACCCCGGAATCCCCACATCGAGGGAGTCTGGAACAACGGAATCGAGGCGTACTGCTCGGCGAGCGCCTTGTCCGCCGCCTGGTAGGCCTGGATGGCCGCGGCCTCGTCAGTCGCCGACACGGCCGCCCCGAAGGACTTGTCGATCGTCGGATCCGCCAGTCCCTGCCAGTTCTGACTGCCGTCGGAGGTGTAGATCGGCTGTTGCGAGGACTTGAACGGGGTGGAGGACCAGCCGAACAAGGCGACGTCGTAGTCACCCTTGTCGACCCGGCCCTTCAGGAAGTTGGCGTCGGTGTCGTCCTTGACCTCGATACCGGCCGCCTTCGCCTGTGCGATGATGATCTCCACCGTCTGGCTGCGGCGGGCGTTGTCGTTATGCGAGATCTCGAACGACAGCCGTTTGCCGTCCTTGGCATAGATGCCGTCCGATCCCTTGGTCCAGCCACCGTCTTCCAGGGTCTTCATGGCCGCCTCGGCGCCCTGACCGGCCTTGTCGCCGTAGAGGTCGACGAAGCCTTCCTCGCCCGGGAAGAAGATGATGCTGTTCAGCGGGATCGCGTCGGCCTGGACCGGCTTGATCAACTTGTCCACGATCTCCTGCCGGCCGACCACCTGGAAGAACGCCTTGCGCGCGGCGTCGTCGGCGAAAATCCGGTCGTAGTTCAGATCGAGATGCTCGAACGAAAGGCGCGGGGCCGACCCGTACGTCACGCCCTGAGAGGACAGACTCTGCAACGTGGCCGCGGCGGTCGCGTCCGGCTGCACCGAGCCGATTACATCCACCTCGCCGTTCTGCAGGGCCGTCGCCATGGCCTTGGTGTCGGGGATCGCCCGCACGATGACCTTGTTCGGTCCGCCCTTCGCACCGGCCCACTCCGGGTTCTTCTCCAGCGTCACCTGGTCGGAGTTCTGGTCGAACGCGGTCAACATGTACGGACCCGAACCCGGCATCGTGGCCGGGTCGAAGGCCTTCCACTCATTGCTCCAGAACTCACCGGCGGTCTGCAACTGGCCGGCGTCGCCGCCCGGCTTCAAAGTCGTGATGTCGGCGATTCCGGTCTTCTGCTCCAGAATGTGCGCCGGCATGATCGCGGTCGGCTGGAACAGGTCCTTGTAGTCGAGGTACGGCTCGGCGTACTTCGTTTCGAACGTGAGGTCGTCCTTGCAGGTTCCGTCGGCGATCAACTCGTAGCCCGCCGTCTGCGCCGCGGTGAACGACTCGACCTTGGCGGTATGCGACAACCACGCGAGGTGGAAGTCGTCGCAGTCCCAGGCCTGCCCGTCCGACCACTTCACGTCCGGCTTGATCTTGTACTCGACGATCTGCGGATCCTGGGAGGTGACCTCCACCGACTCCATCACATCGCCGTTGAGCAGGACCTTGTTGTTGCCGTCGAGGACGAAGGCACCGGCCAGCACCGGGACGAGAACGAACGTGTTGTAGGACGTGTTCGTATCCGGGGTGTCGTTGTTGTACCCCGAATAGCCCTGGTCGATCGCCACAATGGCCTGGTCGAACGCGGCGGCCGCACCGACCTTGAACGTATCGCCCTGTTGCCCCTTGCTCGTCGCCATGCTCTTCACGTCGGTATCGATCCCGGCGCTCGAATCGCCGCCCTCGTCATCCCCTCCGCACGCGCTGAGCACCAAGGCCGAAACAGCCGCCAGCGACAAGACGGAGAATGCTCTGGATCTCCTCATGGACCTGTGCCCTCCTGACACCGAAAGAACACGCCAGAGATTGTGGCCTGGCGTGTTGCGGGGCAACGCTAGGAACTACCTGTGTGCCCGGTCACTCTTCTGGAGGCAATCGTGACCAAAGGGTGACGCACAGGTAGCGGACCTACTACTTGGCGCCGCGAGTCCAGTTGACCGCTGCTCCGAACGGACCAGCCAGCGGTGGTCCAGGTGCGACACCGATGACACCGTCTCCCACAGCCAGCGTGTCGGCCAGTTGGAAGAGTGGGATGACAACGTTCTGCCGCCAAAGTTCCGGTTCCAGCTCGGCGAGTGCCTCGGCGGGCTCGGTCGCACCGGTGAGCGCGGCCTCGATCGAGGGTTGCAGGCTTTCGACGCAGAACGCGGCCGGGTTCGCCGGCATGTCCGGGGCGTTCTCCGTCTGCTCTTCCCGGTCAAGCCCGCAACCGAACAGCGACGCCAGCGTGGAAGCGGGGTCACCACCGGTCGGTTGCGGCACCACGGCGATATCCACCCCGACATTGCCAGTGTTGGTCGCATTGCCCTGACCGGACTCCACGGGCATCGCGAGTTGGCTCGCGAACAGTTCCCGCGCGGGTGGGGTCACCAGCCGCACCTCCACCCCGGCTGCGACCAGCTGGCGCTGCAGTTCCTGGGCGATGGTGGTGTAGGGCCGCTCTTCCCGCGGCGCTGCCAGCACGACGGACAGTGTCTCACCGTCCCGGCTCCAGGTGCCGGCCTCGCGCTCGTAACCGGCCGCGGTGAGCAGTCGCTCCGCCTCGGTGGAGTTCGCCTCGGCGATGGGCGCTCCGTCGTCACCGGTCGGCAGTGTCGGGGTGTATGCGGGATCCGACGGGGGCGTCACCTGAGCGTCCGCCCGCAGTGTGGCCGAGGGGCCACCGTCGATCCCTTCCTCGATCAGCTTTGTCCTGTCGATGAGGGCGGCGATACCGGCCCTGACCTGGTCGTCGGTCAGGGCGCCGACCGGCCGAAGCAGCAACGAAGCCGTCCTGGGCCTGGCGATCCGATGCAGGTCGATCTCCTGCCCCAGTTCACCGAACAGGTTGAGGCCGGTGGCGTCGGTACGGGCTATCGCGAACTGGTCGTTGCCACTGCGCAGCGCCGCGGCCATCCCAGCCTGGTCCGCACTGCGCAGCACCAGCCGATCGACCGCCGCGGGCTTCTCCCAGTACCGCTCGTTGCGTTCCAGGATGATCTCGCCGCGACCCTTGTCCAGCGTCTTGATCGAGAACGGGCCACCGTAGGCTGGGAAGCTTTCGGCGAGGGCGCCCCGCCAGCCGCCGGGGGCGTCCTTGAGCAGGTGTGCGGGCAGCAGGTTGTCGAACAGCGTGCGCCAGCCCGGGTACGCCTCGGCGAAGGTGACCTCGACCCGCTTGCCACCCTCCCTGGACTCGATGCCGGAGATCAGCCGGTAACCCGCGGGCTGCACCACACCTGGCTCGGTGCGCATCGCATCGGCGAGATAGATGAAGTCCTCGGCGGCGATCGGCGCCCCATCCGACCAGGAGGCATCGGGACGGATCTCGTACGCGACCGTGAACGGGGATCGGCTGGTGACCTCGGCCGAGACCATCAACGTCTCGTCCAGAGCGAGGCTGCCGTCGTCCTCCGGCCGGAACACCGAAGGGAGCAACAGCTGTGACAGCGCCGAGGTCACGGTGGAACCGTCCGCGATGTTGTGCGGGTTGTACCCACCGCTGATGTCGTTCACGCCGACGACGATCTGCGACGCGGTCTCCTCCGGTGCGGGAGACGATTCGGCGACGGGGGTGGTCACCACCGGCGGAGGCGGAGCGTTGGTGCAGCCGGTAAGTGCGGCCAGACCCAGGGCAAGGCCCAGTCCCGCACGTGACAATCTCGTCCGCACCGAGTCGTCCCTCCTCGCCTCACTTGCCGGCGGGGACCCGTCCTGCTCCACGCGGATCTCCTGCCAGCGGTACCGAGAGTGCCAGACAGGCATACGCTCCGGCTTTCGGTACCGCTAACTGGCGGACGTTTCACACCCCGTCCAGGTTCCCTTCACCGTGAGTTCGCGCCTTGGGAGACCGCATCACAGCAGGTCAGGAAGCGTTGTCGCGGCTCTTCGCGCGCGAGCGCTCCTTGGCCCTGGTGTTGACGTCCAACGTCACCTTGCGCACCCGGACGACCTCGGGCGCCACCTCGACGCATTCGTCGACCGAGCAGAACTCCAGCGCCTCTTCCAGACCGAGCTTGCGCGGCCTGGCCAGCCGCTCCAGCTCGTCACCTGTGGAGGAACGCATGTTCGTGAGCTTCTTCTCCTTGGTGATGTTGATGTCGAGGTCCTCGGCGCGCGGGTTCTCCCCCACGACCATGCCCTCGTACACCTCGGCACCAGGCTCGACGAAGAAGGTGCCGCGGTCGGCGAGCTGGATCATCGCGTAGGCGGTGATCGGGCCCGACCGGTCGGCGACCAGCGAGCCGCTGTGCCTGGTGCGAATCTCGCCCGCCCAGGGGAAGTAGCCCTCGAACACGTGGTTCGCGATTCCGGTGCCGCGGGTCTCGGTGAGGAAGTCCGTGCGGAATCCGATCAGTCCGCGTGCGGGCAGGACGTACTCCAGCTTGATCCGGCCGGTGCCGTGCCCGCCCATGTGCCCCATCTTGCCCTTGCGGGCGGCGAGGAGCTGGGTGATCGCGCCGAGGTACTCCTCGGGCGAGTCGATGTAGAGGCGCTCGTACGGCTCGTGCAGCTTGCCGTCGATGGTCTTGGTGACCACCTGCGGCTTGCCGACGGTGAGCTCGAAGCCCTCCCGGCGCATCTGCTCGACGAGGATGGCCAGCGCCAGCTCACCTCGGCCCTGCACCTCCCAGGTGTCCGGGCGCTCGGTGGGCAGCACGCGGATGCTGACGTTACCGATGAGCTCCTGGTCGAGACGGGCCTTGACCAGCCGGGCGGTGACCTTGTCGCCGCCACCGCGGCCCGCGAGGGGCGAGGTGTTGACGCCGATGGTCATCGAGATCGCCGGCTCGTCCACGGTGATCCGCGGCAACGCCTCGGGGTCCTCCGGGTCGGCCAGCGTGTCGCCGATGGTGATGTCGGGGATACCCGCGATCGCCACGAGGTCGCCAGCGGAGGCCTCCTGAGCGGGCACGCGAGTGAGGGCCTCGGTGACCAGCAGCTCGGAGATGCGGACGGACTGGATCGTGCCGTCCTCCCGCATCCAGGCCACGTTCTGCCCCTTGCGCAGTTTGCCGGAGTGGATGCGGATGAGCGCGATGCGGCCGAGAAAGTTGGACGCGTCAAGGTTCGTCACCAGCGCGCGCAGCGGGCCTTCGGGATCGGCCACCGGCTCGGGGACGTGCTCGAGCAGGGTCTCGAACAGCGGGTCGAGGTTCTCGCTGTCGGGCTGGCCACCGTCGGCGGGCTGGGTCAGGCTCGCCCTGCCGTCGCGGGCCGCGGCGTAGACCACCGGCAGCGTCAGCAGCGCGTCGAGCGCGTCGTCGTCGATGCCCTCGATGTCACCCGCCAGGTCCAGCAGCAGGTCGTGGGTTTCGTCGACCACCTCGGAGATACGAGCGTCGGGACGGTCGACCTTGTTCACCACGAGCATCACCGGGAGGCTCGCCTCCAGTGCCTTACGCAGCACGAACCGTGTCTGCGGCAGCGGGCCCTCGCTGGCGTCCACCAGCAGCACGACACCGTCGACCATGGCCAGACCGCGCTCCACCTCGCCACCGAAGTCAGCGTGGCCAGGAGTGTCGATCACGTTGATCGTGATCGGGCCGTCAGCGGTCTGCCTGCGGATGGCCGTGTTCTTCGCGAGAATCGTGATGCCCTTTTCCCGCTCCAGCTCACCGGAGTCCATCACGCGGTCAACGAGTTCGGCCCGCTCCGCGAAGGCGCCGGACTGGCGGAGCATCGCGTCGACGAGCGTGGTCTTGCCGTGGTCGACGTGCGCCACGATCGCGACGTTGCGCAGATCGGGTCGGGTCCTGCCGGACGTCGACTCCTCGGCGCGTGCTGCGGTTACGCTGGCTGCGGGCACGAATGAGCTCCTGAGACTGGGTATCGGGTAGTCGATCGCGACAAGCACTTGAAGCCCGGTGACCGACTCTGGTCACACGCGATCTCGTACCAGGATACCTGGTGCCCGGCTGTGACGAGGCCCACGCCCAAAAGTCGGTTAGCCTCACCTAACGTGGGAACCCGTCCCGGACAGCGGGGAGACGCCTAGATCAGGAGTGTGGCGTGGGTAAGAAGCACGACGGCGACGACCCACAGGCAGTGGTGCGCAAACTGGTCAAGTCCGGCAAGGTCAAGAAGAAGTGCTGCAAGTCGAAGCCGCGCTGCAAGAAATGTCCGGTGCTCGCCCTGAAGAAGGCGAAGGCCAAGGCGGCCTGATCTGCGCCGCTAGTGCGCGACCGCCTCGTTGAGGGCGTGCAGTTCGTGGGCCGTTCTGGTCGCCACGAACTCGATCACCTCGTAGTGCACCAGGTGCCCCACCACGAACGGATCCGTGGCGAGGATGGCGTCCAGCTTGCCCCGTGACATCGGCTTGGCGATGATCACCCCGCCGGTCCGCGGCTCGCGCCTGCCCGAGGCCAGGAAGTTGCCGCGCTCGTACTGTTTCGCCAGCCACTCCGCGTGATCTGGCAGAACCAGGTCGATCTCCTCGACGGGCGCGATATGAGTCAGCAGTACGACGAACATGCCCTATACCATAAACCTTCTGCGCCTGGATTCGGGCCTCGAGAACAACACGATCGCTCATCAACGGCCAGCGATTCATCGCCGGGACCGCCCGCGGCTACACTCCGACCCGTGCACACCTGTCTCGCCCAGTGGTGGCCGCCAGCAGGCGGCAACCGAACTGTGCACTGACACAACAGATGGCCGCCCAGGAGGGCGGCCGTCTCGGTAGCGAAACGAAGCCCTTTCCCGGGCGGCACGACCAGGGAAAGGCATTCGATGACCAGGCTCTCCGGCATCACCCCGTCCGGCCGTGTTCAGCTCGGGAACTACCTCGGCGCGATCCGGCACTGGGCTGAGCGGTCGTCTGAGAACGGCGACCTGCGCGCCCACGGTGATCCGAGTTCTCGGACAAGCCCCGGCAACGGCGACGATCTGTACTTCGTCTCGGACCTGCACGCGATGACGACGCCACACAACCCCGCTCGACTGCGCTCACTCACCGCGGAACAACTGGCGGTGCTGATCGCCGCCGGAATCCCGGTGGACTCGGTCTTCGTTCAGTCGGATCTGACCCGGGAACTGGGCGCGCTCGCCTGGATCCTGGAATGCACCTGCACGTACGGGGAAGCGGCCCGGATGATCCAGTTCAAGGAGAAGGCTCGGGCCAAATCGAGCAAAGGGCGGACGGGCGCACGGCTGAGCCTGCTCACATACCCGGTGCTGATGGCCGCCGACATCCTGCTGCAGGGCGCTTCGGAGGTACCGGTCGGCGAGGACCAGCGCCAGCACGTCGAACTGGCCAGGGCACTGGCCAGGAGGTTCAACGCCACCTACGGGGAGGTCTTCACGGTCCCCCGCGCGGTTCTGCCGCCGGTCGCGGCGCGGGTACGGGACCTGAGCGACCCTTCGCGCAAGATGTCGAAATCCGCCCACGACTCGGCGGGCGTCGTCTTCGTGCTCGACGAACCCGATCTGGTCCGCCGCAAGATCCGCCGCGCGATCACCGACGGCGGCACCGCGACCGAGACGATCGGTGTCTCCAGCGATCCGGCTCACGCCGGGGTGACGAACCTGGTCGAGATCCTCGCCGCCTGCACTGCCACCGCGCCGGAAACCGCGGCGGACGGGATCGGCTCGTACCGGGAACTCAAGGAGACGGTGACCGAAGCCGTGCTCGAAACCCTGCGACCGGTGCGCGAGTCCGCGCTGGCCCTGCTCGCCGATCCCGCCGAACTCGGCAGGGTGCGCAAGGGCGGAGCGGTACGCGCTGCGGAACGGGGCGAGCACCGGCTGAACGCCGCGCTACGACTGGCCGGCGCCGGCCAGTAGCGCGCCAAGATCGGGAAGTAACACCCGGTCGGCCGGTAGCCACTCCACGGTGTCCAGTTCGGCGGCGGTGAGCCAGCGCAGTGCCCGGTGCTCCACCGGATGCGGCTCACCGTCGCCGGCCATCTCGGCCGCGTAGATCCGCAGCACGGAGCCCCCTGGCAGGTCGACCTCCGGCCCGACCCGGCTGCCCACCCGCACGGTCACGCCGAGTTCCTCCGCGCACTCCCTGCGCAGCGCGAGCGCATCGGACTCACCGGGTTCGACCCGCCCGCCTGGCAGTTCCCACAGACCCGCGGCCTCGGCCGGGTAGGAACGTTGCTGAGCGAGCACCGAACCGGAGCGCACGATCGCGGCTCCGACGATCACACGAGTCGTCACGAGCACGGCACCCTACCTGGGCCCGGCGACCAGCACTTCGACGCCGAACACAGAATGCTCAGACCCGCACGGCCGGCCAGATCACCTGGAACCGGGCGCCACCTTCCGGGGACTCACCGACCACCACCCTGCCGCCCCTTCGCCGTACCGCCTCCGCGACCATCGCCAGCCCCAACCCGGCACCACCGGACGAACGGGCTCGGTCGTCGCCGACCCGATAGAAGCGGTCGAAGACGCGGTCGCGATGCTCCGGCGGGATTCCGGGGCCGTCGTCGTCGACCACGACCCGAACCGTGGAGCGGGAGGCGAGCACCGAGAGCACGATCTGGCCCTCGGCGTAGCGGCAGGCGTTGCGCAGCAGGTTGTTCAGCACCAGCTCGACCTCCGCATGGGTGGCCCGAGCCCACGCGCGGGGCACCACACCGCTGACTCGTGCGTCCGGCGAGCCCTGCGGAAGCCTGGCCACGGCAGCATGCGCCTCGGAGATCAACTCCACCGGCTCGGCAGGCGGCAGCTCACCCGCATCGGCCCGAGCCAGTGCGAGCAGCCCGTCGAGCAGGGCGGACAGCCGTTCGGACTCCTCCAGGATGTCGGCCAGCGTCTCCTGCGCCAGTTCCGGATCCGGCGCCGCGACAGCCACCTCTGCCTGCACCCGGATCGACGCGACCGGCGAGCGCAGCTCGTGCGCCGCGTCCCCGGTGAACCGGCGCAGCCGCTCGCTCACCTCCTCGTGCCTGGCGAGCAAGCCGTTGAAATCCACCGCCAGTGCGCGCAACTCGTCGCGCGCCTCGGGCACCGGCAACCGCCCTCCCTGTGGCAGTCCGCGCACCGATCGCCGCATCCGGCCGACCGGCCGCAGCGCCGAGCCGACACCGAACCAGGTGGCCAGCCCCGCGGCCAGGGCACTGACCAACGCGACCAGCAACAGCCAGCGCGAGCCGTCGACGACAGCCGTGGTGAACCCCACCAGCGGCGTTCCGGCGATCACCAACCGCGGTGCGCCGTCCGGCGCGGGTACGACCTCGCCACGCCACCGCCAGCTGACACCCTCAGCGGATTCACTGTGCGCGGGAAGACCCGACTTCAGATTCCGGACAGCGTCCTCGCCGAGATCGGTGGGCGGCCCACCGTCCAGGGGCGTTCCGGCGGTGTCGACCACTCGCACCAGTGCCGAAGCGATCTCGGCAGGCTGCGCGCCCGCCGAGATCGCGGCCGTGGCGGGTGCCAGGGCGGCGTCGAGTTCCTCGTCCACCGAGTCGACGAGCAGGGGTCCGAGCAGTTTCCCGGCCAGCAGCGCGAGCCCGACCAGGAAACCAAGGGTGATCGTGGCCGCGATCAGGGTGATCCGGAACCGGAGGCTCCGGCCGCGCCACCACTGGCGTGGCGAGCGGGTCACCCTGCCCCGGTCCCGGTGGCCGCGGTGTTGTCGGAAGCGAGGTAACCGTGTCCCCGGACGGTGCGCAGCAGCGCACCCGCACCTGCCGCGTCGAGCTTGCGCCGGACGTAACCCACGTACACCTCGACGACGTTGCGGGTAGCGGCCTGTTCGTCGCCCCAGACCGCCCGCAGCAGCTCGTCCTTGGTCACCACGGTGCCGGCCCTGCCGACCAGCACCTCCAACAGCGCGAACTCGCGGGGGCTCAGCGCTATCCGCTCTTCGCGCCACCGGACGTCCCTGGTCGCCCTGTCCACGACGAGCCCACCGAGGCGTAGCGGCCCGCGGACGCCTTTCACCGCCGCCCTGCGCAGTACCGCGCGGACCTGCGCGACCAGCACCACGAACGAGAACGGCTTCACCAGATATCCGTCGGCGCCGAGGTCGAGTCCGTCGGCCTGGTCCACCTCGCCGTCCTTGGCGGAGATCAGCAGCACCGGGGTGCTGATCCCGTCGGCGCGCAGGTGCTGCAGGACGCGGTACCCGGAGAGGCCGGGCAGCATGATGTCGAGCAGCAGCACGTCGAACGAGCCGGTGCGCGCCAGTCGCAGCGCCGTTGGTCCGTCCGCGGCGGTGACGACGTCCATGCCCTCCGAGCGCAGGCCGCGATCCAGCGCCTTACGCACTCCGGGCTCGTCGTCCACGACGAGTACTCGAGGTTTCACGTTCTCAGCATGCCGTCTCCGCCGTTTTCGCGCGCCCACTCTCAGCGCACTCTCAGCCCCGCCCGGCCCCCGACCTCGCACTTTCCCGGGAAAGTGCGAGGTTCGGCGCGGGCGCCGCGGCGTTCTCAGGGTCATCTCAGGACGAGGGGAGCAGCCTCAGAGGTGGGAAACACGCACACTGGTTGCGTCGACACAGGGAGAGAATCGTGAATCCGAAGAAGAGAGCGATCACCGTGGCCGTAGCGGGGACGGCCGCAGGAGCCCTCGGGCTCGGCCTGATCGCGATGCCCGCGGGGGCGGGCGACGATCCGCAGCTTCCCGCCATCACCGCCGAGGAACTCGTCGAGTCCACGCTGCGGGCGGAAACGCCTGAGCTGGCGGGCACGGTCGAGGTGGACAACGGTCTCGGCATTCCTTCGGTACCGGGGGTACCCGCGCTGGACCTCGACTCGGCGAAGGTCTTCAGCGACGGCGAGGGACGCAGCAAGCTCATGCTGCGACAGGGCAACAGTGACCACACGATCGTGCAGGACGGGGCGACGATCTGGTCCTACGACTCCGCGGACAACGCCGCGACGCGGATGCGGCTCGCAAAGGATGGACAGCGTCCCGAGTCCGCGCGGCAGAGCGCCGATCCGGCCGCGATCGCCGCGGAAGTACTCGGCGCGATCCGGGAGAGCAGCACGGTTTCCGTCGACGGGACAGCCACGGTCGCGGGCCGCGCCGCCTACGAGCTCGTGCTCACTCCCAACCCCGACGAGCGCACGCTGCTGCGCGAGGTTCGCGTCGCGGTGGACTCGGGTACACGGCTGCCGCTGCGCCTCGATGTCATGGTCAACGGCACGACCGAGCCAGTGCTCGGCGTCGGCTTCAGCGAGATCACCTTCGGCGACCAGCCGGAGGAGCTGTTCCGCTTCACCCCGCCACCGGGCGCGACCGTGACCGAGAAGAGCACCGGGACCGATCCGGAGCAGCGGCGTGCCGCAGGCGCGGCAGCGGAGAACACCCGATTCGTCGGCGACGGCTGGGACACGGTGCTCGTGACCGAACTCCCGGCAGGCGTCACCGAGTCCGAGGCAGGGGAAACCGACGTGCGCGGCCTCCTCGACCAGATCGGCAGGCCGGTCTCCGGTCCGTTCGGCAGCGGCCACGTGATCAGCACGAACGCTGTCACCGCGCTGGTCACCGCGGACGGCAGGGTCGCCGCGGGTGCGGTTCCGGAGCAGGTGCTCATGGAGGCATTGACGTAATGAGCGACCGGCACCGTGACCGAGTCGGGTACGGCACTGAGCGATGTGCGGCCCGCCTGCGAATGAGGCAAGAGACATGAGCACCACCCTCGGCACTCCGGGCGCGGGCGTTCTCCAGGGGGAGACGCCCGCGTCCGGGGTCGCACCAGGCGCACTCGCCGCCCGAACCAGGGGCCTGCGCAAGACCTACGGCGAGACGGTCGCGGTCGACAACGTCGACCTCGACGTCCCGACCGGCGCGGTCCTCGGCATGCTCGGCCCTAACGGTTCGGGCAAGACGACCACCATCCGAATGCTGCTCGGCCTCGTGCGCCCCACCGGCGGCGAGGTCGAACTCCTCGGACACTCGATGCCCGATGGTGCGGGCAAGGCGCTGCCGGAGGTGGGCGCGCTGGTGGAGGGGCCAGGATTCCATCCGTTCCTGTCCGGCAGGGAGAACCTGCTCCGGCTCGGGGCCGCCGAACCGGGACTCTCGGGCACCGGCATCGCCGACGCGGTGAGCACGGCCCTGGAGCGCGTGGGGCTCAGCGAGGCCGCCCACCGTCGTTACCGCGGCTACTCACTCGGCATGAAACAACGACTCGGACTGGCCGGTGCGCTGCTCGCCCCGCGCAGGATGGTCGTGCTCGACGAACCGACCAACGGCCTCGACCCGGCGGGCACTCGGGAGGTACGGCGGATCATCGCCGAGCTGCACACTGCGGGCGTCACCGTTCTGGTCTCCTCACACCTGCTCGCCGAGGTGGAGGCCACCTGCACGCACGTGGCTGTGCTGAACGCAGGAAGCGTGGTCGCCCAGGGCGAGCTCGGTGAGCTGCTGGAGTCCGGCTCCCCCGCCCTGCTTGTGTCCACACCGGACGGCGAGGATGCGGTGAACGCACTGCGGGAGAAGAGGATCCCCAGCCGCTTGACCCCTGCGGGCGTGCGGGTGGACCTGAGCGCCACCACCGCGCCCGAGGTGCTCGCGGCGCTCGTGCACGCCGAAGTTCCGGTGTACGAGGCGAATCGGGCCCGGACCGGGCTCGAGGACCTGTTCGCCAGGCTGACACAGAACGGCGAGGAGCAGCCATGACTCAGAGGGTTTCGGAGAGCGCGCCGCCTTCCAGGACGACGGTTCCGCTGGTCCGGCTGCTGCGCGCGGAGCTGCGCTGGGTGTTCCGCAGGCCGCGCACGCTGATCGTGCTCGGGCTGATCGCGGCACTGCCGATCGCGATCGGTGTCGGGCTGACACTGGTCGACTCGTCCGGGCCCGGTCCGAACAGCGACCGCGAAGGTGCGGCGCTGCTCGCCGCCGCGGCAGGTAACGCGTTCGTGCTGCCCATCGCGGCACTCACGTTCAGCATGGGACTACTGCTGCCGTTGGCGGCCGCCATGGCAGGCGGGGACGCAATCGCGGGCGAACTGTCACACGGCACGCTGCGCGGCTGGATGCTGGCACCGGTGAGCCGCGGCAGGTTGCTCGTGGTGAAGGCCTTCGGTGTCGCGGTGGTGACGTTGACGGCGGTGGCCGCACTGGCGACGACAGGTGTGCTGACCGGCCTGGTGATCAACGGCACGGATGCCCTTTTCACCCTGTCCGGGACCAGCCTTTCCCTGCTGGACACGCTCGGCAGGGTCGCGGTGGCCGTGGGCTGGGTGAGCTTGCACGTCTGGGCGATCGGGGCAGTCGCACTGGCGATCTCCGCGTGTACGGAACACCCCATGCTCGTGGTGGCATCGGTGCTGGGCGGGACCGTCGTCTTCTCGGTACTCGGCCTGCTCGAGGCACTGAGCTGGCTGCACCCGTTCCTGCTCACCGAGTCTTACCCGGCGCTCGCCGACATCCTGCGTGACCCGATACCCGGCGCCGAACTGTCCGAGGGCGCGCTGCGTGCGGCCTGCTACGTCGTCATCGGACTCTCGCTGGCCTACGCCAGGATCACGACGCGGGACGGCTGAGCACCGCGACTCCGTCCGGGTCCAGCGCGAGCCGGACGTGGTCACCGCCGCGCAGGTCGGCGGCAACGGGGGCGATGGCGTCCAACGTGTCCACAGTGTCCATACCGGACACGTTCAGCGGTCGTACGCGCAGCCGCGCGTGGTCGCGGCGGTGCACGCTCGACAACACCTCCGCGGGCACGCCGGTATCGCGCACCCGGACCCCGGACGGGCGCAGCCCGAGGCGCACCGGTCCGTCGGGGTGACCGGCGAGCGGCACCTCGCCGAGCGCCGAGCGGGCGATGCCACCACTGACCTCCGCGTCCAGCACCGTGGTGACGCCGAGGAACCGGGCCACGCCCTCGTCGACCGGCCGCGTCCACACCTCGTGCACACTGCCCACCTGGCGAATGCGGCCACCGTCCAGCACCGCGACGCGGTCGGCGAGCGTGAACGCCTCCTCCTGGTCGTGCGTGACCAGCAGCGTGGTGATCTTCGCGGTGCGCAGCAGGTCGGCGAGGTCGATGGCGAGCTGTTCCCGCAGCCCGGCGTCGAGCCCGGACAGCGGCTCGTCCAGCAGCAGCAGGCGCGGCTCCGGCGCCAGGGCCCTGGCCAGCGCGACACGCTGAGCCTCACCACCGGACAGGCCGGTCACCCGCCTGCGCTCGTAGCCGGAAAGACCCACCAGCCCGAGGAGTTCGGTGGTCCGGCTGGCCCGCCGTTCGGCGGCGACGCCGTGCATCCGCAGCCCGAAGGCGATGTTCCCGGCGACGTCTCGGTGCGGGAACAACTGGCCGTCCTGGAACACCAGGCCGAAGCCACGCCGGTGCACCGGGACCGCCGAGAGGTCGGCGCCGTCCCACCGGACCGCGCCCGCCGTCAACGGCTCCAGACCGGTGATCGCGCGCAGCAGCGTGGATTTGCCGGACCCCGAGGGGCCAAGCAGGGCGAGCACCTCGGCGTCGGCGATCTCCAGCCGCACGTCCTCGACGGCGGTGAAGGCGCCGTACCGCACGGTCGCCCCGTCAACGAGCAGCGACATCAGAACTCCCCCAGTGTCGAACCGGCTCGCAACCGGTCGATGACCGCCACGACGAGCGCGGTGACCACCATCAGCATTGCGCAGGCCGCGTAGGCCATCTGGTTGTTGAGGATCCCCGGCCTGCTGATCAGCGTGGCGATGGCGACCGGCAGTGTCGGCGCGTCCGGCCTGGCCAGAAAGCTGGTCGCGCCGAACTCGCCGAGCGCGACGACGTATCCGAACGCCGCGGCGGCCACGACCGACCTGGCCGTGAGCGGCAGGTCGATCTCCCGCCACACCCGGAGTGGGCGCGCGCCGAGCGTGGCAGCGGCCTGGCGCAACCGTTCGTCCACCGAACGCAGGACGGGTAGCACCATCCGAACTATGAGCGGAATGATCACCAGCGCCTGCGCGAACGGGACCAGCAGCGGCGAGGTGCGCAGATCCCCTGGCAGCGCGTCGAGGCTGATCAGATACCCGAACCCGACCGTCACCGCGGAGACCCCGAGCGGGAGCATCAGTGCCGCGTCCAGCGTCTCCCCGGCGGCTCTGGCCGACCTGGCCGGGGTGCGGCGCAGCGAGACGAGCACCACGCAGGCCAGCAGGCCGACGGTCATCGCGAGCACGGTGGCGTCGGATGCGGTGCGCAACGAGTTCAGCGTGGCGTCCCAGCCGGAGACCGCGAGCGCACCGTTCTCGCCGGTGCCCGAGAGGGCGCGGTACCCGTCAAGACTCCAGCCCTCCGGACCGCTCACGGATCTCAGCAGTAGCGCGACGATGGGTGTCAGCAGCAGTACGAGAACGACCACGCCCGCGCCTGCCGCCCACCGTTCGGCACCCTCCGGTCTGCGCGCGGTCTCGACCCTGGCCCGCAGGCGAACCGCGCTCTCCCTGCGCTTGCGGGCCATCGCCCCAACGACCAGCGCGGCCACCACGGCGGCGAACTGGACCAGGGAGAGCGCCGCCGCACCGGAGAGGTCGAGCAGGTTGACCGTGCGCAGGTAGATCTCGGTCTCCAGGGTCCGGTACCTGGAACCGCCGAGCATCAGCACGACACCGAAGCTGGTGGCACTGAAGAGAAAGACCACGGCGGCCGAGGAGGTGAGCGCCGGAACCAGCGCGGGCAGGGTGACCGTGCGGAACGCCCGCCACGGCGAGGCACCCAGTGCCCGGGCCGCGTCCTCGGTCCGGCGATCGGTATGCGCCCACAGACCGGCGACCGTGCGGGCGACCACGGCCACGTTGAAGAACGCGTTCGCGAGCACGATCGAGAAGACCCCGCCGTCCGGGATCAGCGCGCGAAACGCGAGCCCGACCACCACCGTCGGGAGGACGAACGGAACGAGGATCAGGATGCGGACGGCGGCGACGCCGCGCAGCCGCACCCTGGCCAACAGGAACGCCACCGGCATCCCGGCGACGACCGCGACCGCGGTGGAGGCGGCGGCCTGCGCGACGGTGAAACCGGCCAACTCCCAGGTCTGCGCCTCGGCGAGGGTCTCCGCGACACCGCCGCTGGAGAAGCCGAGTCCGACGATGGCGACCACCGGCCAGGCGAAGAAGACGGCCAGAAATCCGACCGGGAGCAGGGCCAGCAGCGCAAGGCCCGCGACACGCCGCCGAGTGCCGGTCAGATACCCAGCGCGCGCCACTGTTCGATCCAGCCTTCCCGGCCCGCTTCTACCCGCTCACCGGGCAGCGCGGCGGGATCCTGCGGCAGCGGGGCCACCTCGGCCCAGCCGGCAGGCAGGTCGACGCCCTCCCGGGCCGGGTAGACGTACATGTTCTCCGCGACCGTCGCCTGGAACTGCTGGGACAGCAGGAAGTCGATGACCCGTCCTGCTTCCTCCTTCTGATCGCTGCCCTCGAGGACGCCGGCGTACTCCACCTGCCGATAACAGGTGTCGAGCAGTGCGCTCGTGCGTGGCTTGCCGTCCTCGCCGATCTCGGCGGCGGGTGAGGAGGCGTAGGAGACCACGATCGGCCGTGGCCCCGCACCGGACGAGCCGGAGAACTCCTGCGTGTACGCCTCGGTCCAGCCGCTGACGGACTTGACGCCGTTGTCCTTGAGTTCGGCCCAGTACTTCTGCCAGCCGTCCGCGCCGTACTCGGTAACGGTCGCCAGCAGGAACGCGAGCCCCGGCGACGAGGTGGCGGGGTTCTCCACGACGAGCAGGTCGCGATAGCGCGGGTCAGTGAGGTCCTCGAAGGTCTCCGGTTCCGGAATGTCCTGCTCGGCGAACCAGGTGGTGTCGATGTTCACGCAGACGTCGCCGAGGTCGACGGCGGAGAGCCGGTGTTCGGAGTCGATCGCATAGCGCTGTGGGCCGCGGTCGGCCTCGGGGCTGGTGTACGAAGCGAAGACGCCTTCGGCCAGCGCGCGCGAGGCGAACGTCGAGTCGACGCCATAGGCCACGTCGGCGATCGGGTTGGCCTTCGTGAGTACGAGCTTGTTGGTCAACTCGCCCGCGTCGCCCTCCTGGCGGACGACGAGGTCGATGCCGGACTGCTGCTCGAAGGCCTCGAGCACCTCCGGCGGGACAGCCCAGGACTGGTGCGTCACCAGGGTGACCTTGGTCGGCCCCCCTGGCTGCTCGTCGTCCCCGGCGAACAACGTACAGCCAGTGGCGAGCACTCCGGTGAGTGCGACCGCGACGGCGGCACGTGTCCTGCGCAGCGAGGTGTGAATCATGACGCTCCTTGTTCCCGCCGAGGCCAAGGAGGGGGCCCTCCCTGCGCCGGCATGATCCGGATCAGGTGCGAACGGTCGCGGGCTGGCGCCCGCCTCTCAGCCCGGCACTGCCGGACTCCCGTGGCGAATGTGCAGCGTACCTGTGTAGGTACCACCATGGGGACATGGCCGAATTACTGAGCGAGGACGCGATCAACGAAGCGCTCGAGCACCTCCCCGAATGGACGCGGGAGGGGGAAGTACTGGAACGCACCGCGAAGCTCGACAGCTTCCCGCAGGCGATCCAGGTGGTGAATCGCATCGCCGAGATCGCCGAGAACGAAAACCACCACCCCGACATCGACATCCGTTGGCGCACCTTGATCTTTCGGTTGAGCACCCACTCCGAGGGTGGCCTCACCGGCAAGGACACGGCGATGGCCGCGGAGATCGACGGAGTCATCTCCGCCGTGTGATCTCGCCGACCCGAGGCAACACTGCTAGGGGGCTCACGCGTTTCGCGTATGGGAGACACGCGAGGAGGGAGCGCTATGAGCGACCGGCACTGTGAGCGAGTCGGGTACGGCACTGAGCGATGTGCAGCCCGCTGGCGAGTGAGGCAAGAGGCGAGCAACAGTGTGCACAGGGGGCACCGATCGAGTGCGGTGGCCGTTCAGCGGGTTACCTCGTTCGTGGCGGCAGCGGGCATGGTGCTCGCGGTGCTGCTCGGATCGGTACCGCAGGCGGCAGCGTCACCTGCGGATCAGCAGCGCGAACGCGCCGCCGTGCAGCAGAGCGGCGAGACGCAGGCGTTCGTCGTCGGCGGCCTCGCCTTCGTGCTGATGGTCGGTGCCGCGGGGGCGGTGCTGTGGTTCACCGCGAAGGGCCGCAACCACTCGAGCCACGGACACAACTGATCGCACTTTCCCGGGAAAGCGCGGGTCCCCGATTCGCACTTTCCCGGGAAAGCGCTCGCAGGAAAACTCTCGTCCCAGGTCACCGGCCTTGCCCCTCGCACTTTCCCGGGAAAGTGCGAGGAAGGTGATCTTGATCACAAGTGGCCGGGGATGCTAACGACGGTCATGATCGTGGCGTTGTTTCCGTCGACAGACCTCGACGACCTGCAGGGAACCCGCCGCCATGAACCGCACCGCACCCGCTCTCACCCCCATCCAACAGGCCTGGGTCGCGGTCCTCGCGGCGACCGTGACACTCGTGCTGGTGTTCCTGCTGGGCGCCGTGGCCTAGTCGGTGCTCGGCTGCCAGGTGTTGCCGGTGATCCGCTCGTAGACCTCGGCGTAGCGCTGCCTGGTCGCCTGGACGATCTCCTCCGGCACCTCCGGGCCCGGCGCGGTCTTGTCCCAACCGGTGCCTGCCGCCCAGTCGCGCACGTACTGCTTGTCGAAGGCGTACTGCGGACGGCCGGGCTCCCACTGGTCCGCGGGCCAGAAGCGGGAGGAATCGGAAGTCAGCACCTCGTCGCCCAGATTGAGCACGCCGTCGGCGTCCCGGCCGAACTCGAACTTCGTGTCGGCGACGATGATGCCCTTGCTCGCGGCGTGCTCCGCGCCCCTGCTGTAGATCTCCAGGGTGAGGTCCCGCAGCCGCTCCGCCGTCTCCCGGCCCTCCTGGTCGACGACGTCCTGGAAGGTGATGAACTCGTCGTGCCCGGTGTCGGATTCCTTCGTCGTCGGCGTGAAGATCGGCTCGGGCAGCCTGCTCCCCTCGACCAGCCCGGGCGGGAGCGCGACGCCGGACACTGTGCCGTACTTCTGGTACTCGCGAAGGCCGAGACCGGCCAGATAGCCGCGGGCGATGCATTCGACCTTGACCATCTCGAGCTGCTTGCACCGGATCGCCCGCCCGGCGAAGTCCGCGGGCACGTCAGTGGCCGACAGGAGGTGGTTGGGCACGACGCCGGCGAACTGCTCGAACCACCACACGGACAGCTGCGTCAGGAGCGCGCCCTTGTCCGGGATCGGTGTCGGCAGGGAGACGTCGTAGACCGAGACCCGATCCGACGCCACGAGCAGGATGTCGCCCCTGTCCTCGTAAAGGTCGCGCACCTTGCCCGCGTGGATGTGCTTCATCGCCCGCCCTCCATCATGTCCTCGCCGCGCTCAACGTGACCTCGCTACCAGCGCGAACGTTCGCCTGAAGCCGCACTGTAACCAGCGGGACGGCACGCCGGTGCCTCGGGTGGGAGTCGCCCGTGAGCAGCAGCCGAGCGAGTAGGGAAACGTAACGCCCCAGGCGCTGCCTGCCGTGGTCGCGCGGGAAACAGGTGTCATAGAAGAACCTCCAAGGCATGACGCAGCGCGGGCGCACCCTTGCGGAACTGGGTGGCCATCCGCAGCAGGGTTGATGGTTGTCCACCCCTGCGCAGCCAGCGGCGCAGCGCCTCGTTACCCATTTCTGGCCCCTCGTGTTCACGGAACCGGAAGGCGTCGATGATCGACCGTTCAGGGTTGTAGGTCCCGATGCTCGTCGCCTCATCCAGGTCAATGACTCCCCTGCCGATGTCGAAAGTGTCTGGATCGAACTGATGCCAGGCAACGGGGGCTGCGGTGTCAGCAGGGCGGGTTCCGCGCGGCAACGCGACGTCAAGCTGTGCGGGTATGTCGTCGATCAGGTCGTGCCGCGCCAACGCGGTACGCAGGCAGAGTGTGGCGCGAGGTCGTTGAGCCGCGATCTCGATTAGATCCTCGTCGCCAGCTGCACCGGCCTTGCGTTCGCCTATGCAGCCCAATGAGCAGCAGCCGAGCGAGCCTCAGAGCAGCCCGTCCGTATCGACGGGACCCGTTGCGGGCTCTGCGCTGACTGCCCCTGGGCCCGAACGCGCCAGACTAGACGTTGAAGCGGAACTCGACCGGGTTCCGTGGTTGGGCAACTTCAGCGCGAGTCCACCCAGAAAGGCATTCGGCGACTTCCCGGTAGGCCATCGCCCCGGTTGTTGTCGCGATCACCAGGTCATACGCGTCGTCCTCCGGCGCCTCCAGATCTACGTCATTGAGACCGTAGAAGACGAAGACCGCCATCCAGCCCAGCCGCTTGTTACCGTCGACGAGGGAATGATTGCGGACGATCGATTCCAGGAGAACCGCGGCTTTCTCATGCAGGCTCGGATAAGCGTCCTGCCCCATCAGCGAAAACTGTGGCCGGTGCACCGCCGCGTCGAGCAAACCCAGGTCCCGCACTCGGGAAACACCCAGATCGGTCGCAAGAGTGAGCAAGTCGTCCAGCGTCAGGTACTCGATCTTCACTGCGCCAGCCGGTCGAGCAACGACGCGTACCGTTCGCGACCATCCCGCGACAGGGCACGAACCCGATCGTCACGGACCGAGCGGGCAGCGGCCTCGGTGATCGCCCGCACAACCGCTTCGTGCTTGCTCACTCCTTCGGCCTCGGCGAGCATGGCGAGGGCACGCTCCTGCTCCGCGTTCAACCTCAACGTCATCGCCATGAGCCCATGATACCACTTCGGTATCATGATCGATCGCGAGAACCGGACCCGCGTGAACGCGCTCCGCCAGTGCACGGCCGGGGTCGGCGAGGAGCTAAGGAACACGCGACGGACCGCGTTCGTGACTTGTCAATGCCAACTGCCATGCTTATGTCGTGCCCGAGGATGCCCCGCAGAAGACGGACAACCGCCATTCGCTGAGCCGATTCGGCTCGTCGGTGGGCATGTCAGCGCCCCGGTCTCGATTGATGCCGTGTTGCGCGATGCCGTGTTGCGCGAGGACCTGCTAGGGATCGACCTCGTCGCCCGAGTCCCGAAAGGGATCCCCAAACACGAGTGGTCGCTTGACCTCGGCGATGCCCTCCACAACCTCCGAAGCGCGTTCGATGCTGTGGCCTGGGGCATGGCGCACTTCAACGACGTCACCGCCGTTTGGTCGCTGCGTGTGAGACTCGGCCGTCTGCCACCCGGCAGCAATACGAATCCGTGCGCCACACGAATCACTTCTTGCCGCTGCCAGATCAGACGTTGAAGCGGAACTCCACCACGTCGCCGTCGTGCATGACGTAGTCCTTGCCCTCGATTCGCACCTTGCCCGCGGACTTGGCGGTCGCCATCGAACCCGCCTCGATCAGGTCGTCGTAGGAGACCACCTCGGCCTTGATGAAGCCGCGCTCGAAGTCGGTGTGGATGACGCCGGCGGCCTGTGGCGCCGTCGCGCCCTTCGACACGGTCCACGCGCGGGCCTCCTTCGGGCCCGCCGTGAGGTACGTCTGCAGTCCGAGGGTGTGGAATCCGGCCCTGGCCAGCGCGTGCAGGCCCGGCTCCTCCTGCCCGACGGACTCCAGCAGCTCGCGGACCGACTCCTCGTCGTCCAGTTCCAGCAGCTCGGACTCGACCTTGGCGTCGAGGAAGACGGCATCGGCGGGGGCGACCATCTTGACCAGCTCCGCGCGGCGAGCCTCGTCGGTCAGCACGCCCTCGTCGGCGTTGAACACGTACAGGAACGGCTTGGTGGTGAGCAGACTCAGCTCGCGCAGCACCTCGCCGTCGATCTCCTTCTGTGCGGAGAACAGCGTCCGGCCCTCGTCCAGAATCTCCTTGGCCCGCTGGGCGTTCTCCAGCGCGGGCCGGTTCTCCTTCTTGGTCCTGGCTTCCTTCTCCATCCGCGGCAGCGCCTTCTCCAGCGTCTGCAGGTCGGCCAGGATGAGCTCGGTGTTGATCGTCTCGATGTCGGACATCGGATCGATCCGGCCGTCGACGTGCACCACGTCCGGGTCGTCGAAGACCCGGATCACCTGGCAGATCGCGTTGGCCTCGCGGATGTTCGCCAGGAACTTGTTACCGAGCCCGGCCCCCTCGGAAGCACCTTTGACAATGCCCGCGATGTCCACGAAGGACACGACGGCGGGCACGGTCTTGGCCGACGCGAACAGCTCGGCGAGCTTGTCGAGGCGAGGATCCGGCAGTGGGACCACACCTACGTTGGGCTCGATCGTGGCGAACGGGTAGTTCGCCGCGAGGGCGTCGTTCCGGGTCAGCGCGTTGAACAACGTGGACTTGCCGACATTGGGCAGGCCGACGATACCGAGGGTGAGGCTCACGGCCGCGCAGTCTACGTGGCCGCGCCGGCGGCTCGATCAGCCGTCGTCCTCGCCGCCGTCTCCGCCGTAGCCGCCACCTTCACCCTCTTCGCCGCCACCCTCCTCGTCCTGCTGTTCGCCACCGCCGTCCTCCTGCTGGGTACCACCGTCCTCACCAGGGGACGTCTCGTCGCAGGCGGCAAGAAAACCGATGGATCCGGCCGCCGCCAGTGCGGCCGCGAACAGACGGACAGATCGGGAACGCGCAGTAGACCTCATACCGGAAACGGTAGTGACAATCCCGGCTCCCCGCAGCGCGTCGCACTTTCCCGGGAAAGCGCGAAGGGCTCCGAGGTGGCGGGGGTACCGACTCGCACTTTCCCGGGAAAGTGCGACATCTTGTGGGTGATGGAGGTGCGCGGCGGCGACCGGATCCGGGCATGGACGGTCGCGGCGGATTTCCGCCAGTCGACGTCCTCACCTGGTGGCAGTATCGAGGGCATGGCACAGGCGAGCACGGCACTGAACCCGGTGGACCGCATCGGCACCAAGGGCATCTGGCGGGACACCGAACGGTGCTACCGGGCCGTCATGTCCCGTGACTCCAGGTTCGACGGTCAGTTCATCACCGCGGTGCGCACCACCGGCATCTACTGCCGTCCGTCCTGCCCTGCCCTGACTCCCAAGCCGCAGAACGTGCGGTTCTTCCCGACCTCGGCGGCCGCACAGGCCGGTGGCTACCGAGCCTGCCGCCGCTGCCTGCCCGACGCCGTGCCCGGATCGCCGGAGTGGAACGTCCGCGCCGATCTCGCCGCTCGCGCGATGCGGCTGATCTCCGACGGTGTCGTCGAACGCGATGGCGTTCCCGGCCTCGCAAGGCAGCTCGGCTACTCCGAGCGCCAGCTCGGCAGGGTGCTGACGGCGGAACTCGGTGCGGGCCCGCTCGCACTGGCCAGGGCCCATCGGGCGCATTCGGCACGGCTGCTCATCGAACGCTCCGCCCTGCCCCTGACCGACGTCGCATTCGCGGCGGGTTTCGCCAGCGTCCGGCAGTTCAACGACACGATCCGCGAGGTGTTCGCCACCACCCCGTCGCAGCTGCGCGCCGGAACCCGCAGGGCAACCGGCGGCGGGATCGAGAACGGCACCGGTGAGGACGCCCACCGAGGCACTCGGCTCACCCTGCGCCTGCCCTTCCGGCCGCCGTTCGACGCCGCGGGCACGCTCGAGTTCCTCGCGACACGCGCGGTGTCCGGAGTCGAGCAGATCGAGCGGGACGAACAGACCGGCCAGATCAACGCCTACCTCCGCACACTGCGCCTGCCCCAGGGCATCGGCGCCGTCCGGCTCACCCCCGCCGATCGGCACGTCCAGTGCGATCTACGGCTCACCGACGTCCGTGATCTCGGCAGCGCGGTATCCAGGGTGCGCAGGCTGCTGGACCTCGACGCCGACCCAGCCGCCGTCGTGGCGACGTTGAACACCGACCCCCTGCTGGCACCGCTGGTCGCAAAGACGCCGGGCATCCGCGTTCCGGGCGCGGTCGACGGCGCGGAACTCGTCCTGCGAGCCATGCTGGGACAGCAGGTGTCGGTGGCCGCGGCGCGCACGGCCGCGGGCAGGCTCACCGCCGCACTGGGCGAACACGTCGCGATGGCCGACGAGGACGCTCCACACCTGCTTTTCCCGTCCGCACAGGCCGTCGCCGAGGGCGGGATGGATGTGCTCCGCGGCCCGCGCAAGCGGTCCGAGGCCATCACACAGGTGGCAACCATGCTGGCCGACGGCAGCCTGGACCTGCATGTCGGCCGGGACGCTTCCGAGTTGCGGGCCGATCTGCTCGCGACCCCCGGCATCGGGCCGTGGACCGCCGACTACGTGCTGATGCGCCTGCTCGGCGACCCCGATGTGCTCCTCGACGGCGACCTGGTCCTGCGCAAGGGTGCTGCCGCCCTCGGCATCCCCGCCGACCGCCTCACCGGTCACTCCCAGTCGTGGCGGCCATGGCGCACCTACGCGGGGATGTATCTATGGCGTGCCGCCGAACACGCCACCCCCTGACCCCGTCCTGCCAACCCGAAAACCTCAGGAGAAGCGAACGATGAGTACCGCGCACTGGTCCACTCAGCAGACCCCGATCGGGCCGTTCACCGCGGTCGTCGCCACGGACGGCGCCGTACTGGGCTCCGGCTGGACCGACGATCCGCACCTGCTGACCGCGGTGATGTCGCCGTCACTGCGCCCTGGCGAGCTGTCCCACAAGCGGGATCTGGGTGCGGTCACCGCCGCCGTCCGCCGTTATCACCAGGGCGAACTCGGTGCCGTGGACGAGATCGTGGTGCGGCAACGCTCGGGTGAGTTCATGCAGCAGGCCTGGGAAGTGCTGCGCACGGTGCCCGCCGGAAAGCCGGTGACCTACAGCGACTACGCCGCGCTCGCCGGCAGGCCCGCCGCCGTCCGTGCCGCGGCGGCCGCCTGCGCCCGCAACGCGGCGGCACTCTTCGTCCCTTGCCATCGGGTGCTGCGCATCGGCGGGGCACTCGGCGGCTTCCGCTGGGGGCTGCAGACAAAACGTTGGCTGCTCGACCACGAGACGGCAGCCTGAGCTGCGAAAATCTCAGGCCAGGAGTTCGAGGGTGGACCCGGCCCGGGCCTTGCGGACACGCAACCGGGTCGGGATCCGCTGCCGGAGTTCCTCGACGTGGGAGACCAGGCCGACGACACGGCCACCCGCCCGCAGCTCGTCCAGCACGTCCATCACGATGTCGAGCGTCTCGGCGTCGAGGGTGCCGAACCCCTCGTCGACGAACAGCGTGTCCAGCAGTGCTCCACCGGTCTCCGCCGCGACGACGTCAGCGAGGCCGAGCGCCAGCGCCAGTGACGCCAGGAAGCTCTCGCCGCCGGAGAGCGTCTTGGCCGGGCGCACCGACCCGGAGTAGTCGTCGAGGACGTCGAGCCCGAGACCACCCCTGGTGCCCCGCGAGCCCGCGGCGTCGGAGTGGACGAACGAGTAACGGCCCTGGCTCATCGTCCTGAGCCGGGCGGTCGCCGCCACGGCGACCTCCTCGAGCCGGGCGGCCAGCACGTACGAACGCAATGACATCTTTCGGCTGTTCTGGCCCCTGCCGTTGACCACGTCGGTCAGGGCGTCCAGTTCCGCGTACTCCGCCTCGGCGGGCCCGAGTTCGGCATCCACGACGGCGTAATGCCCCGCCAACTCGGCCACGTTCCGTTCCCGATAGGCAGCCGCCCGGTGTGCCGATACCGCGGATTCCGCCTCGGCCCGCGCCCGGTTGACCTCCGCGATCGCCGCATCGAGGTCGACCTCGGTGTCCGGCGAGATCGAAGCCAGTTCCGGTTCGGCCAGCACAGCCCGCGCCGCGGCCTCGGCAGTACGCGCCTCGGTGAGCCTGCGCTCCAGCTCCGTCCGCACGGAGTTCGGCCGCGCGGCCTCCCGCGCCGACTCCACCGAGTCGAACTCGGCCGACACCAGGGCCTCCCGAAGAGCCGCGCGCTGTTCCGCCAACCGGTCCTCGACACCGATCCGAGCCGACCTCGCCTCAGCCAGCGCCTCGAGCGCCTCCAGCACGGACACGAGGTGTGCGCGCCGGGCGGCGACGTCCTGGTGTTCGCCCCTGGCCTCGGTGAGCCTGCGCCGCCGCTCCTCGATCTGCGCGGCCAGCGAAGTGCGCTCGGCGTGCGCCGCCGCTGCCCGCTGCTCGGCCTCCGCCCTCCGGGTGTGCAACTCCTCGGCCTCGGCCTCGGCAGCTGCCACCGCCCGCTCCAGCTGTGGCTTGCGCTCTGCCGTCTCTGCCAGGCCCGCGATCTCGGCCCGGACCTCCGCGAGCAGGCGGTCGAGTTCCTCGGCCGTGCGCCCCGCGAGCCGTTCCCGCACGGCTGCCAGCGCGGCGTCGGCCTCGTGCCGGAGCGCGACCGCCTGCTGCCTGCGGCGGTCCGCGGACTGTTCCGATTCGGTGGCCGCACGCTCGTCCTGCTCACCAACGGAGTCAGCCACCGGTTCCGCCGGGACCGGGTGCTCGGCAGAGCCGCACACCGGGCACGGCGACCCACTGTCCAGTCGCGCGGCGAGTTCCGCGGCCATCCCGTTGAGCCTGCGCTCGCGCAGGTCGAGCAGCTGTTGCCGGATGCGCTGATGCTCGTCGACGGCTGCCCGCTCGCCCTCGGCCGCCCGCTCCAGCTCGCCGATGAGGCCGGGCAGCCGGTTCGCCTCCACCAGCAACGCGGCCAATTCCCGCTCCCTCGGCCGGAGACCGCCGAGAGCCACCTCCGCCTCGGCTGCGGAGTCCCGATCGGCGCGCAGCCGGCGTATCCGCTCCGGCAGCGCGTCGCGTTCCGCCGCGAGCGCCGACGCTCGGGCGGTGGCCTCCTCGGCCGTGGTGGCCAGCTCGGCCACGCGCAACTCGTCACGGTCCTGTTGCTCCGCCTCTGCGACGAGGCCGGCCAGCGCTCCGGCTTCCTCACGCAGCACGCCAGCCCTGGCACGCAGGGCGGGCACACCAGTCGTCGTGAGTTCGAGATCGTCGGGATCGCCCGCCCTTGCCGTCGCCCTGACCAGCTCGAGCCGGTCCGCTTCCGAGGCCAGAGCGTGGCGGAGCCGCTCCGCGAGCCGGTCGGTCTCGGTGGCCACGTCCGTCACCGTCCCGGCACGGCGCGCGGCGGCCAGTTCGCTTTCCCACCTGGCTCGGTCGTCGGCCTGCTCGGCCACCTCGGCAAGGCGTGCGTGTGCCGAACGCACGCGGCGGACCCGCTCGGCCAGAGTGCGGCGTTCCTGCAGGTCCCGATCCGCACGTTCCCGGGACTCGTTGGCCACCAGCTCGGCCTTCTCCGCCTCGGCGAGGGCTCCGCTGACCCGCGACCGCAGCTCGGTCAACCACTCCTGCCCCGGTTCCTCGGGGGGCTCCTCTCCCGCCGCCTGCGCCAGGCGTGCGGCCAGCTCCCGAACCCCCTGCCTGGCCGTCTCGACCTCCCTGCCCCTGCGCACCCGGAGGTCGCGGAACCAGCGCTCGACTTCGCCGAAACGCCGGGTGCCGAAAAGCCGCTCCAGCAGCTGTTCCCGCTCGGCCGTGTCGGCTCGGAGGAAGCGGGCGAACTCACCCTGTGGCAACAGCACGACCTGGAAGAACTGCTCCGCGCTCATGCCGAGCAGTCGCTGCACGGTCCGGGCGACCTCGTCGATCCTGGTCAGCCCGTCCGGCGGCTGGCCCTGCGGTGGCGGCCCGATCCAGGTCAACGATGCCTTCGCCTGCTGGGTGGTGGTGCCATCGCCCCTGCGCTTCGGGCGTTGATACTCGGGGCTGCGCACGAGCCGCAGCCGCTGTCCCTGGACAGTGAGCTCGAGCACGACCTCGGTGACCGCATCAGCGCCCGCGAGATCGCAGCGCAGGCGCTTCACCTGCCCGCGAGCCCCCGGTACGGCTCCGAACAGCGCGAACGCGATCGCGTCGAGCAGGGTGGTCTTCCCAGCGCCGGTGTCGCCGTGCAGCAGGAAGAGACCGTCGGCTCCCAGCGCGTCGAAATCGACGGTCTCGCGCCGCACGTACGGACCGAAGGCCTCGACCTCAAGACTGTGCAGTCTCATATCTCCTGCCTCACTCGCCGACAGGCTGCACATCGCTCAGTGCCGTCCCCAACTCGCACCCGGCGCCAGTCGCTCATATCTCCTGCCTCACTCGCCGGCAGGCTGCACATCGCTCAGTGCCGTCCCCGACTCGCACCCGGCGCCAGTCGCTCATATCTCCTGCCTCGCGTCGGCCTTGCCCGCGGACTCCAGTGCCAGTGCGAGCATCGCGAACTCGCCTTCGGTGGGCGCCGACCCCCTGCAGTCGTCCAGGAACCGCTCGGCGATCTCGGCATCGCTGCGGCCCCTGACCGCCTCCGCGTATCGCAACTCGGCGCCGGAACCGCCCTCCGGTTGCCAGTCGAGCCGCACCGCGTACGGGAAGCGCTCGCGCAGCTTGCGCATGGCGTCGACCGGACGCACGCGGTCGACCAGCGTCACCGACAGATAGCAGTCGACGAGATCCGCGAACCGCTCGCCGCAGAGGAGGTCCTCGAGGTAGCCCTCCGCGGTCGCCAGTCGGCGGGGCACCGGAAGCTCCACCCGTGTGACGTCCGAGAGCCCGTCCGCGTCGAGATCGACCAACCAGGCGGACTTGCGCTGGGTGGCCTCGGAGAAGGAGTACGCGAGCGGGCTGCCCGAGTACCGCAGGTGCGGGGCCAGTGTTTGCGGGCCGTGGAGGTGGCCGAGCGCCACGTAATCCACCCCGTCGAAGACCGTGCCGGGCACCTGTTCGACGCCGCCGACGGCGATAGTGCGTTCGGAGTCACTTCCGGCACCACCGGTGACGAAGGCGTGCGCGAGCACCACGGAACGCGTTCCGGCCGGTTGCTCAGCCAGATCGGCGCGGATCCGGCGCATCGCCTCGGTGAGTACGCCGGTGTGCCCTCTCGCCTCGGGGACGCCGAGGGCGTGCCGAGCCGGATCCGGCTCGAGGTAAGGGATCCCGTAGAGGGCCACCGGGCCGTGTTCGTCCTCCAACAGCGCCGGTTCCCTTAGCCCGTCGATCGTCGTGCGCAGGTGCAGTCCACCCGCGGCGGCGAATTCGGCGAACGCGCCGAGCCGGGCGGCGGAATCGTGGTTTCCCGAGGTCAGCACAAGTTGTGCCCCCGCGTCCCTGAGCCGGGACAGCGCGGCGGTCGCGACGCGGACGGCCTCGGCAGAGGGCACCGCGCGGTCGTAGATGTCACCTGCGACGGCCACCACGTCGACGCGCTGCGCCGTAACGACCTCCGCGAGGTGCGCGAGCACCGCGTCCTGCTCGGCGAGCAGGTCCGCGCCGTGGAACGTCCGTCCCACGTGCCAGTCGGAGGTGTGCAGAATTCTCACGTGCCCCAAGTTAAGGGGCAGCGCCGACGAAACGGCGCAGACACCCCGACAGATTAGCTCGAACGTGTGTTCGAGATCATGGATCTGGGTTTTCTGTCGGTGCCGTCGGCCATGATGCGCGGAGGCGATCGACCACGAGCCGGATCAGGCCACGATCAGCACGAGCAGAAGGGAGCGCACTGGTGGGTTCGACGGTGCTCAGCACGGCAGCGGTGGTGGTGGCGTTGCTGCTGGCGGCCGCGGTCTTCCTGTTGTGGCGGTTGTACACCGACAGCGTGCGACGGGCCGATGCCGCGGCGAGGCAGGTCGACCTCGAGCGCTCCAGGGTGGATGAGCAGCAGGCCGCGTTGCGCCGGTACGAGGTGGCGTTCGCCTCGATCAGCGGCCGGGGCGAACTCGGCGAACAGGTACTCGTGGAGACGGCTCGAGCACTGGGACTGCGGGAGGGCCTGCACTTCACGGTGCAGACCGACCTGGCCGGTGGCGGTGCGGCCAAGCCCGACATGGTGCTGCGGGTGGGCGGCGATCGCAGCGTTCCGGTCGACGCCAAGGCGAGCATGGCCTGCTGGGCCGAGGCTGTGGAGACCGACGACGCGGCAGAACGGCTGGACGCGCTCCGGGTACACGTACGGAACCTGCGCTCGCGGGCGACCGAGTTGGCGGCCAAGGGATACCAGCGCTGGGCCGACGCGATCTACGGCACGATCATGTTCGTCCCTTCGGACGCGGCGGTGGTCGCGGCATTGGACACCGACCCGGAACTCCTGCGGTGGATGCTCGATCGCCGGGTGTTCCTGTGCGGCCCCACCGGTTTCGCGGTGATCGCATCGGGCGCGTTGTTCGCGGCGAGTGAGCGCGCACTCGTCGAGGACGTGGAGAACGTGCGCAACCGCGCCGCGTCCGCGCACCGGGCAGCCGGTAACGCGGTGGACGCCCTCAACCTGTCCACCACACACCTGCAGCGGTTCCTGTCCGCTCGGCGCAGGGAACTGGACGCGCTGGAGAGCTTCCGCGCCTCTGTCGCCCCGCTGACGGAGGCGTCGGGCAGTCCGTCCGCACTCACCACCATCAGGAAGGGAGACGAGATAGCCGCCAGCTGACGCTCCGGGAGCGAGTTTTTCCAGGTCAACGCCAGAACTGGCCGAGTGCCCGTTGCACGCTTCCGGGTGCGAAATCGGACAGCTTGCGGAGTGGCACCCGCACACGGGTCCGAACCGGATACGGTGACGCCTATGTGCACGTCCGCTTGCCCCAGCAGATCAGGTCCGAGAACCGGCCGAGAGTTCCCGTCGACCGGGCCTCGTCCACATGGTTCTCGTGGGGTCAGCGCGACCACCGCACGAGTTCCAGCGGGTTGGTGTCCGTCCGGCTCCGGCGAGATGTCGTGACCGACGTTCGCAACAGGCCGGACGACAAGGAAGCCGACGACACCGAGGTGCCGTGGGACGAGCTGCCCATCTACGGCGACAGGCGCGGCCTGCCCTGGTGGGGAGCCGTACTGCTGGCGTTCGGTCTCGCCATTCTCGGCGCGGGGATGAACCTGCAGATGCAGGACACGCTGGGCATCCTGTTCCAGGGCTGCTACTTCGTCGGCTCGGTGGTCGCCGTCGCCGCGGTCCGCAGGCGCAACCTGTTCGGGCCGATGGTGCAGCCACCGCTCGTCCTCGGATTCACCGTCCCCGCCGTGGTACTTCTCGGATCTGGTCTGCCGGAGAACAGCGACACCCTGGCCAAGGCGCTGGCGATCGGTACGCCGTTGATCAACGGCTTTCCGACCATGGCGATCACGACCGGGGTGACACTGGCCATCGGCATCTTCCGCCTCTACCGGGAGCGAGACCCGGACGCCCCGGTGAAGGTGCGTTCGAGTGGGAAACGCGCGAGCAAACCGGAACCCAAGGCCGCGAAGGGGCCGAGAGAGCCGAAGCCGCGAGCGGAAGCGGCAGGCAGGGCCGCCGGCGCGGCAGCCGGAAAACCGGCCAAGACCTCGAAAGAACCTCCACGCAAAGGCGGGCGCACCCCAGCGGACAGCCGTCCGGACGCGCCGAAACGCGGCGAGGTCAGGGGACGCCCGGGCGCCGGGGAACCCGCGCGCCGGCCTCGCCAGGAGGACCAGTCACGACGCGGTGGCCCCACGGAGCGGGACCCAGGCGCCCGCGGCCCGCGCCAGCCGCGTCAACCCAGCGGCGAGCGGCGGCCACGAGGCGAAGGCACCCCTGACTCTCCGGGTGCGGGCCGGCCACGCAGGACCCCACCCCCGCCACGAGGTGACGTTCCGAGGGGCGGGCGCCCGGACGCGCCACGACGTGGTCCCGCGCCAGGTGGGCGTCCAGCCAGAAAAAGGCCGTGGAACGACGAGCCACCACCAAGGTCCACCCGATAACCCAAAGCCGTCACCCGGCGAAGGCCGGTGCGGAACATGTCCCCAATGTGGCATTCGGGAACCTGAAGTTCCCCAATGTGGCATTCGGGAACTTCAACGTCCCCAATGTGGCATTGGGGACATCCGCGGGGCTCAGCGGACGCTGCTGCGGGCACCGCCCTCGGCCGTGCGGAGTTCCCTCGGCAGGGCGAAGGCGATCTTCTCGTTGGCGGTGGTGACCTCCTCGACGTCGGCCCAGCCGCGTTCGGCGAGCCACTCGAGCAGTTCCATCACCAGGATGTCGGGGACCGAAGCACCGCTGGTGACGCCGACCGTTTGCACTCCGTCCAACCACTTCTCGTCGACCTCGCGGGCGAAGTCGATCAGGTGCGCGTCCCGCGCTCCCGCCTTCAACGCCACCTCGACAAGGCGTTTGGAGTTCGAGGAGTTGGTCGAGCCGACGACAAGCACCAGATCACACTCTGCCGCCATCGCCTTGACCGCGACCTGGCGGTTGGTGGTCGCATAACAAATGTCGTCACTCGGCGGATCGGAGATCTGCGGGAACCGTTCCTTCAGCTGGTCCACCCGCTCCATCGTCTCGTCGACGCTCAGTGTCGTCTGTGACAGCCAGATGACCTTCGACGGATCGCGGACGTCGACCTTGCCCACGTCCTCGGCCGTGTCCACCAGTTGCACGCGGTCGGGGGCCTCTCCGGCCGTACCCTCGACCTCCTCGTGGCCCTCGTGGCCGATCAACAGGATGTCGTAGTCGTCCTTGGCGAACCGGGTGACCTCCTTGTGCACCTTCGTCACCAGGGGGCAGGTCGCGTCGATGGTGCGCAGGTTGCGCTGCTCGGCCTCGGTGTGCACAGCCGGGGAGACACCATGCGCGGAGAAGACGACAAGCGCGCCCTCCGGCACCTCGTCGGTTTCCTCGACGAAGATCACCCCGCGCTCCCGCAACGTGTCCACGACATGCCGGTTGTGCACGATCTCCTTGCGCACGTACACCGGCGGGCCGTACAGCTCCAGTGCCTTTTCGACCGCGATCACGGCACGATCCACGCCCGCGCAGTAGCCGCGTGGCTTCGCCAGCAGCACGCGCTTTCCCTCCGCCGCTGATCCGTCCGGGCTCCCACCGATCGACACGTCGGTGGCCGGCTCGATTCCGGGGCTCGCTGCACTCATACCGTCCAGGGTACGGGCCGAGTCGAGACGCGAGCCTCGTGTACGCAGCCCGTTATGGCGGTTGTGCGGCGGGTCACCATCCGCCGCCACCTCGCCTCATCGGTTGGGCAGGATGGGGTATGTACGGCAGGCTAGGGGCCATGAAGTCACTCCCGTTCCCGCTTCGGGTCGCCGCGGGCCTCGCCGTCACCACCGCAGAACGGGTTCGCGAGCTGCCGAAGCATGTCGCCGGGTTCCCCGTGACGGTCGCGAGCCAGGTACTACAGGCGTCGATGCGGGTGCAACAGCACATCACCGAACTGGCCATCAAGGGCGACGACGCACTCTCCGTTCTGCGCCCTGTCGAGGAGACACCCAGCTGGGCCACCTTCGACGAGGAACTGGACGACCTGACGCCACCCCCGGCGGCGCCGGACGTGCAGAACGTCACTCCGCTCGGCCGCCCACCGGTGGGGGTGAGTCCCGTTGACGGCACCACGGAGAACAACGGGCATCGACCCACCGGCGCGGCCGAACTCGATGCCGAGCGACTGGGTTCCGAGCAGGACGAGGACCCGTGGGCCCGGGAGGAACGCGCACTGGCGCAGGAGCACACCGACGGCGATTTCGACAGCGCCCCGGCCGAGCCGCAGGAGGCAGAGCCACAACAGCCAGAGCCGCAGGCCGCGAGTTCCGGCGGTCCCGCGGGGCTGAACAACTACGACGAGCTGACCCTGCCCCAGGTCAGGGCCCGGTTGCGCCATCTGAGCCTGGCGCAGCTCGAGGAGTTGCTGGCCTATGAGCGCGCGCACGCCGACCGCCCCTCGTTCGTCGGGATGCTGGCACGGCGGATCGGCAACGTTCGCGGCAAGGACAGCAGCGGCGAGGGCGGCACCGGAGCCGAGGGCTCGACGCAGCGGTGAGCAGCGGAACAGAGCAGTCGGCACGCGAGAACACCGGACAGAGCGCGGAGAACCCCTGGCCGGTCCGCACGGTGGCCAGAAAGATCGCGGACTGGATTCATCGGCTGGGCGCGGTCTGGGTGGAGGGCCAGCTGACCCAGATCTCGGCCCGGCAGGGAACGCAGACGGCGTTTCTCACCCTGCGCGACCCATCGGCGGACGTCTCGATGACGGTGACCTGCCCGATGCGGATCCTGCGTTCGGTCGAGCCGCCGTTGCGCGAGGGCGCAAGCGTCGTCGTGCACGCCAAGCCGACGTTCTTCCTCGGCAGGGGGACACTGAGCCTGCGGGCGAACGAGATCCGCGCCGTAGGCGTCGGTGAACTGCTCGCCAGGATCGAACGGTTGCGCAAGCTGCTGGCAGCCGAGGGCCTGTTCGCGACGGAACGCAAGCGCAAGCTGCCGTTCCTGCCGCGCGGCATAGGTCTGATCACCGGCCGCGCGTCGGCAGCCGAGCGAGATGTACTGGTGAACACCAGCACCCGCTGGCCCGCCGCCAGGTTCCAGGTCATCAACACGGCCGTACAAGGCGCACAGGCAGTCCCGCAGATACTCAAAGCACTGTCCAAACTGGATGCCGACCCGGATATCGACGTGATCGTCATCGCCAGGGGCGGGGGCAGCGTCGAGGACCTGCTGCCGTTCTCCGACGAGGCTCTGTGCCGGGCCGTCTCCTCGGCGCGCACGCCCGTGGTGAGCGCGATCGGCCACGAGCCCGACACGCCATTGCTGGATCACGTCGCCGATCTGCGCTGCTCCACTCCCACCGATGCGGGCAAACGGATCGTGCCCGACGTCAAGGAGGAAACCGAGCGCGTGCACCAGATGCGCGACCGCGGCCGACGCGCGCTGCACGGTTGGGTCGACACCCAGTGCAGACTGCTCGACCAGTTGCGCAGCAGGCCTGCGCTGGCGGATCCGCTCGGCCCGGTCGAACGCCGCGCCGACGAGGTCGCACTGCAGGTGCAGCGCGGGCGCAGGGCCATGATGACGGTGCTGACCAGGGAACAGGCCGCGCTGACCTCGGCGCGGGCCCGGCTGGCCGCGCTGGGCCCCGCCGCGACCCTGGCCAGGGGCTACGCGATCGTGCAGTATTCCGACCCCCAGGGCAACCTCCGGGTGCTCCGGTCAGTCTCTGAAGTCACGGAAGGAACTCCGCTTCGTGTTCGCGTTGCCGATGGCGTCACTCACGCCGTCGGAAACGGCGAGACCGGCGAATGAGACCAGTCCACGGCAGGAGGGAGAGGCGTTGCCCCCGAAGCACAGACGGCACGGCAGGTCCTCGTCGCACACACCGCTCACGACACACTCCGTGCCATCGGCGCCTTCCCCCGCACCCACGACAACGTTCCTCCCACTGACGACAGAAGCGGCCCTGCGGCTGTCGCGCACCGGCCCGGAGCACAACCGCGCCCTGGTGCTGCGCCATCGGGTGGCGGAGGCCGATGCCGCGGCGAGCAGGTGCTGGACCGCGCTGCTCGCGGGCTGCGATTCCACCGCGCGGCGGAGTCTCGGGCCGCGGCTGCGCCAGCTGTCCGAGGCGACCTCGCTCTACGTCGGCACCCGCTGGTGGTTCAACGACGGCTCGGCCCACCGGCGCCGGGTAGCGCAGTCGCAGGTGCACATCGAGGACGCGATCGCGGACGGGGACGGGCAGGAGTTCGCGATGGCCTTCATCGGGTACGACCATGCGATGGCCAGCGCGGTAGTGTGCGGAGTTCGCCCACTCGACGAGATCCACCCACCACAGCACACTCGGAGTCCGACACAGTGACCGAAAGCGCACCCGAAGGCGAGACCGCGGAACTCGGCTACGAGCAGGCCCGCGACCAGCTCATCGAGGTCGTGCGCGGCCTCGAGGCGGGCGGGCTGTCACTCGAGGAGTCGCTCGCGCTCTGGGAACGGGGTGAGGAGCTGGCCAAGCTCTGCGAACGGCACCTAGATGGTGCGCGCGAGCGGATCGAAGCCGCTCTGGCCTCTGTGGAGGACACCGAGGGCGCAGACGGTTCCGGAGCGGCCACGAACGCGGGGTGACCCTTGCCATGCTCGCGCAAACGTGCACCCGGCGCTCTTTCTGAGAGAATCAGTGCACTCCGAGCACCGCACAACGGGAGGCACCATGTCCACCGCAGGACAGTCCAGCAGCACGCCCCGACGCAGGGAGGCGCCGGACCGGAACCTGGCGATGGAACTGGTTCGGGTCACCGAAGCGGCTTCGATGGCCGCCGGAAGGTGGGTCGGCAAGGGCGACAAGATCGGCGGAGACGGCGCGGCCGTGGACGCGATGCGCCAGCTGGTCAGCACGGTGTCGATGCGCGGAGTCGTGGTGATCGGCGAGGGTGAGAAGGACGAAGCACCCATGCTGTTCAACGGCGAGGAGGTCGGCAACGGCGACGGCCCTGACTGCGATGTGGCGGTCGACCCGGTCGACGGAACCACGTTGATGGCCAAGGGCATGCCCAACGCACTTGCGGTGCTGGCCGTCACCGAGCGCGGCGCCATGTTCGACCCGTCCGCCGTGTTCTACATGGAGAAACTGGCCGTTGGCCCCGAGGCCGCGGGCATGGTGGATCTGTCCGCACCGATCGCGGAGAACATCCGCAGGGTCGCCAGGGCCAAGCACAGCGGTGTCTCCGACGTCACCGTCTGCATCCTGGATCGCCCTCGGCACGAACAGATCGTCAAGGAGGTCCGCGAGGCGGGCGCCCGCATCCGGTTCATCTCCGACGGTGACGTGGCCGGCGCGATCGCGGCAGCGCGGCCGACCACCGGTGTGGACATGTTGCTCGGGATCGGTGGCACACCGGAGGGCATCATCGCGGCGTGCGCCATGAAGTGCCTCGGCGGTGAGCTGCAGGGCAGGTTGTGGCCGAAGGACGAGGCCGAACGGGAGAAGGCACTCGCCGCTGGGCACGACCTGGACCGCGTGCTGAACACCGATGACCTGGTTCGCGGGGACAACATCTTCTTCTGCGCCACCGGCGTGACCGACGGCGATCTGCTGCGCGGAGTGCACTATCGGGCAGGCGGGGCCACCACCCAGTCGATCGTCATGCGCTCCAAGTCCGGCACCGTACGGCTGATCGACGGTTACCACAGACTGAACAAGCTCCGCTCGTACTCGTCGGTGGATTTCGACGGCAGCCTCGACGAGGACGGCAACGTCGTCCCGCCGCTGCCCTGATGAGGTACGGGCGCGGCGGTGCCGCTACCGTGCTGGCGCTGACCCTGACGCTGCTCGCCGCCGGTGTCCAGCAGGCGTCCGCGGCGCAGCCGCTGATCGTCGGCGGGACCGATGCCGACGAGCCGTATCCGTTCATGGTGTCCTTACAGGACCGCTCCGAGCAGCACTTCTGTGGCGGCTCGCTCCTGTCACCCAGCTGGATACTCACAGCGGCGCACTGCGTGGAGGGCAGGCAACCGCGAGCTGTGAACGCACGAATCGGCAGTGCGGACCGGACGCAGGGCGGGGAACTGCGCGCGGCGGCGGAGATCGTCGTGCACCCGGCCTATGACCCCAATGGGGCGGGCGGTGATCTGGCTATGGTGCGACTGACCGAACCCGCGAAGGCCGCGCCGGTACCCGTAGCCGCGACGACAGAGGTGGGCATGCCCGCCCGCATTCTCGGCTGGGGCCAGACCTGCCCGACCGAGGGCTGTGGGGACAGTCCGGTGCAGTTGCAGCAGCTGGACACCTCCCTCGTGGAGGGCAAGCTCTGCACCGCCCCGTTCGACGATGCGGCGGAGTTGTGCGTCGACAATCCTGGCGGTGATGCCGGTTCGTGCTACGGCGACTCCGGCGGTCCTGCGCTCCGGAAGGTGGAGGAGGGCCGGTGGGAGGTGCTCGCCGTGACCAGCCGGCCGGGCAACGGCGACCGCACCTGCGCGACAGGGCCCTCGATCTACACTTCGGCCACCGCCTACTCGTCCTGGATCACCGAGCAGATGGCACCGCCACCGGAGCCGGAACCCAAGCCGGGCAACCCGCCTGCCCGGTAGCGCGGCGCCGGGTCACTCCACATTGCTCGAATGCCCGGGGAACAGGTGGGCGTCGGGATTCAGCAGTACCGCGATGTTGTTCACCGCCGTGGCCGCTTCACCGAAGCCAGTGGCGATGAGCTTGACCTTGCCGGGATAGGCGGCGACGTCGCCAGCGGCGTAGACGCGCTCCCGAGCCGTGGCCATGGTGGAGTCGACGGCGATGGAGCGGTGGTCGATCTCCAGTCCCCAGTTCTCGATCGGCCCGAGGTCGGCGGTGAAGCCGAGCGCCGCGACAACGGACTGCGCAGGCAGCACCTCCCGTTGTCCGCCCTTGATCTCCAGTTCCACCTCGGCCAGCGCGCCTCCGGTGTTCTCCCGCAACTCGATCACCTCGGCGTCGGTGATGATCGTGATACCGAGGTCCCGTGCCTCCCGGACGATCGACTCGGCGGCACGAAAGCGAGCTCGGCGGTGCACGAGAGTGACGCTCGACGCGATCGGGTGCAGGGCAAGGGCCCAGTCGAACGCGGAGTCCCCACCCCCGACGACCACGACGTGCTGTCCTCGGTGAGCGTCCAGCGCGGGCACGAAATGCACCATGCCGCGCCCGAGCCAGCCGTCTCCGGCGGGCAACGGGCGAGGAGTGAACTCGCCGATCCCCGCGGTGACGAGCACGGCGCCGGCCCGCACCCGCTGCCCGCCGTCGAGCGTGAGTTCGACACCGTCGTCCACCTGGCTCAGCCCCTCCGCCTTGCGCCCGAGCAGGTAGGTGGGTTTCCATGGCGCGACCTGCTCGAAGAGCCCCTTGACCAGGTCGCGACCGCGGATCGCAGGAAAGCCGCCCACGTCGTAGATCATTTTTTCCGGGTACATGGCGGTCACCTGCCCGCCTGTCTCCGGCAGTGAGTCCACAATGGCCATTGTCAGGCCGCGAAAGCCCGCGTAGTAACCGGCGAAAAGACCGGTCGGCCCTGCTCCGACGATGACGATGTCGACGGACAGATCCTCGGGTGTGCTCATTCGGTGGTCCTTCCGCCTGTGGTGGGGTGGCAGTCGTCACACACAACACTAGTGTCGCTGATCCCGCTGGTGGGCCGAGTGCTCAAGACCACCGGGCGACCGCAAGTCGGTTGGGCCAGACTGGCGGCATGGCTGAACAGGAATTCCGGATCGAACACGACACGATGGGTGAGGTGCGAGTTCCCGCCCAGGCGCTCTACCGCGCGCAGACCCAGCGGGCCGTGGAGAACTTCCCGATCTCCGGCCGCGGTCTTGAACGCGCCCAGATTCGTGCGCTCGGCCTGCTCAAAGCCGCGGCCGCGCGGGTGAACGCACGACTCGGCGTGCTCGACGGTGAGGTGGCCGCGGCCATCGCGAGCGCGGCCGACGAGGTGGCCGAGGGCAGGCACGACGAGCACTTCCCGATCGACGTCTTCCAGACCGGGTCCGGCACCTCGTCCAACATGAACGCGAACGAGGTCATCGCGACGCTGGCGAGCCGGGCACTGGGCCGCGACGTGCACCCCAACGACGACGTCAACGCATCGCAGTCGTCCAACGACACGTTTCCCACCACCATTCACGTCGCCGCGACCGAGGCGGTGCTGACGGATCTGATCCCGGCACTGGAGCACCTGGCCAAGACGATCGAGGGACGGGCCGCGGAGTGGGCCGACGTGGTGAAGTCGGGGCGCACGCACCTGATGGACGCGGTGCCCATCACCCTGGGACAGGAGGCTGGCGCATGGGCGGCGCAGGTCCGTTTCGGCATGGAACGGCTACGCGGCTGCCTGCCGAGGCTCGGTGAACTGCCGATCGGTGGTACAGCGGTCGGCTCCGGCCTCAACGCGCCCGACGGTTTCGGCAACGCGGTGGCAGGCGAGCTGGCGAAGGTGACGAACCTGCCGCTGACCGAGGCACGCGACCACTTCGAGGCGCAGGCCGCCCAGGACGGCGTCGTCGAGGCATCCGGGCAGCTGCGCACCGTCGCGGTTTCGCTGAACAAGATCGCCAACGACCTGCGCTGGCTGGGTTCGGGGCCGCGCACCGGTCTCGGCGAGCTGGCACTGCCGGACCTGCAGCCGGGTTCGTCGATCATGCCGGGCAAGGTCAACCCGGTCATCCCCGAGGCCACGCTGCAGGTGGTCGCCCAGGTCATCGGCAACGACGCCGCCGTGGCCTTCGCGGGCGCGCAGGGCAACTTCCAGCTCAATGTCAATCTGCCGGTGATCGCCCGCAACGTGCTGGAGTCCACCCGGCTGCTCGCGGCGGTGTCCCGGTTGCTGGCGGACAAGGTCTTCGCCGGTGTGCAGGCCAATGTGGAGCAGGCGCGGGAGTACGCGGAGGGCTCGCCGTCCATCGTGACGCCGCTGAACTCCTACATCGGCTACGAGGAGGCGGCCGCCGTCGCGAAACAGGCGCTGAAGGAGCGCAGGACGATCCGGGAGGTAGTGCTCGAACGCGGCCACGTGGCGGATGGCAAGCTCACCGAGACCCAGCTCGACGAGGCACTCGACGTCCTGCGGATGGCACGCGGCGGCAAGTAGGCACGCCTTCACCGTCGTTCCGGTCCTGGGGACGTGATGTCCGCAGCGGCCGGAACGGCGTGCTGCGCCCTCTCAGTGCTCGATCAACTGCCGGGCGATCTCCTTGGCGTTGCCGATCGCTCCAGGGACCACCCCGAAGGACGCCGTGACCGTGGCACCCTCCAGTAGCACCAGCAAGGACGTGGCTACCCTGCGTGGATTGCGTAGCCGGGCATCCTTGGCGAGCGTGCGCAGGTAGTCAAGCATCCACAGCTTCTGCTCCCGGATGACCTCGCGGCCGGGATGTGCCGCATCGGTCAACTCGGCCTGCGCGTTCACGAAGGCACACCCACGTGGGTTCTCCGTGGACATCCACTCTTCGAGCGCGTCGAACACGAGTAGCAATCTGCGGGCGGGCGGCACCCTGGTGCCGCGCTCGACCACGCTGACGACATGCTCGCGCCAGCGCTCGTCCCGGCGTGCGAGATAGTGCCCGACCAGGGTGTCCTTCGAGCCGAACCGGTCGTACAGGGTCTTCTTGGTCACCCCGGCCTCGGTCGCGATCGACTCGACGCCGACCGCGTGGATGCCGTTCTCGTAGAACAGGCGCCCGGCGACCTCGAGTACCCGCTCCGCGGCCGGAGTCATCGTCAGTTCGTCCATCACCCCTTGACAGTATACCGATCGGTCTAGTTAGTCTAGTAACCATACCGGGCGGTATACCTCAACCGGAAAGGACGTCCGATGAGGACAGAAGTCGTTCCAGCCGTTGGTTTCGTACTGATGTGGAGTTCCGGGTTCATCGGCGCCACTCTCGGCACCCAGCACGCTGGATCGAGCACCTTGTTGATGTGGCGTTTTCTCGCGGCCACGGCACTCATCGGGCTCTGGTGGTCGCTGCATCGCAGGCGAAGGTTCACCGCACGGGAGATCGGGGTACACGCGGGAGTGGGCCTGTTGTCGCAGGGCGGATACCTCTACGGAGTCGTCATGTCGGCCGAACTCGGCGTCCCTGCCGGTGTCGCGGCACTGGTCGCGGCTCTGCAGCCGATCGTCGCGGCGACGCTCAGCGGCCCGCTGCTCGGCGAGCACACAAGCCGGCTGCAATGGATCGGTCTCGCCGTGGGACTCGCCGGGGTGGCGCTGGTGGTCGGCGGGGATCTGAATGGCGGTACCGGTGCGCCGGCCCTCGCCTACGCTCTCCCGTTCGGGGCCATGCTCGCGCTGGTCACGGCGACCTTCGTCGAACGAAAAGCGGCGACCGAGCTCCCACTCGGCGATTCGCTGATGATCCAGTGCGCTGGTAGTGCCGTGTTGTTCACCGGCCTGGCCTTGGCGACCGGTGACGCGGCCCCGCCAACGTCGGGATCGTTCTGGCTGGCAGTGGCATGGGTGGTCGTGCTGTCCACCTTCGGCGGCTACGGCTTCTACTGGCTCAACGTGCGGCGCGGCTCGGTCACCCGGGTCTCCAGCCTGCTCTACCTGACCCCACCCACCACGATGCTGCTGGCACTGGCGATGTTCGGCCAGCGGATTACGGCACTCGGCCTGCTCGGACTGGCCGTTTGCCTCGGCGCCGTGCTGCTCGTCCTGCGCGCCCCAAGTCGCCAGCGTGCCGACCGGGAGGACTCCGTCCGTGATCTGCCACGCCCGGAGACCACGGTTCCGGCAGCGGAATGTCGGACCGCCGGGTGATGATGGAGCCATGCTGCTCGACACCGTCGTCACTGCCTCCGCCGGCCTCTCGGCCACTCGCTCGCGTAAGGCGAAGATCGCGATCCTGGCTGAGACGTTGCGCGCGGTCCCGGTAAGTGAACTGGCTCCGGCCGTCGCCTTCCTCACGGGCGCGCCTACCCAGGGACGCATCGGCACCGGCTGGCGAACGCTGGTCGATCTCGACATCCCGCCCGCGAACACGCCGTCGTTGAGCCTGGGCGACGTGGATGCCGCACTGGGCACGGTCGCGGCGGCGGGCGGAGCGGGTTCGGTGGCCCGACGGTCCACGGCGCTCACCGAACTTTTCAGCAGGGCCACGAAGGACGAGCAGCGATTTCTGGTTCGGCTGCTCACGGGAGAACTACGCCAGGGCGCACTGGAAGGTGTGATGGTCGACGCGGTCGCCGCAGCGGCCGAGGTCAAGGCGGACACCGTACGAAGGGCCTTGATGCTGTCCGGTTCACTGACCGCGACGGCGAGCGCGGCGATGGCGGGCGGCACGACGGCCCTCGAACAGTTCCGGATACAGCTGGGCAGACCGGTCCGGCCGATGCTCGCTTCCCCGGCCGAGTCCCTCGCCGGTGCGGTGACCGAACTCGGCTCGGCCATCGTGGAGTACAAGATGGACGGTGCGCGGATCCAGGTACACCGGGACGGCGAAGAGGTGCACGTCTACACCAGGACCCTGCGGGAGATCACCGGACAGGTCGCCGAACTGGTGGAACTGGTGCGAGCGATGCCGTGCGAATCGGTCGTCCTGGACGGGGAGACGCTCGCGCTCACCGACGAGGGCAGGCCGCGGCCGTTCCAGGAGACGATGGCCCGGTTCGGCAGCACACGGGAGGAACAGGTGCGGGCACTGCTGTTGCGGCCGTACTTCTTCGACTGCCTGCATCTCGACGGCGTGGACCTGCTCGACGTCCCGCTGCGCGAGCGCAACGAGGCGCTGCGCAGGGTGGCGGGCGAGCACGTCATCCCCGGCGAGATCGACCCCGGGGACGCGTCCGCCCTGCTCGACAGCGCACTCACCGCTGGGCACGAGGGGGTCATGGTCAAGGCGCTGGACTCGGTGTACGCGGCGGGCAGGCGCGGCCGGGCCTGGCTGAAGGTCAAGCCGGTGCACACGCTCGACCTGGTCGTGCTGGCCGCGGAGTGGGGGCACGGCAGGCGCACCGGTTACCTGTCGAACCTGCACCTCGGCGTCCGAGACCCGGACGGTGGTCCGCCGATCATGGTCGGCAAGACGTTCAAGGGGCTCACAGACGAACTCCTCACCTGGCAGACCGAGCGGCTGCAACAGATCGAGCGGACGCGTTCGGACTGGGTCGTGCACGTGCGGCCCGAACTCGTGGTGGAGATCGAACTCGACGGCGCCCAGACCAGCACCCGCTACCCCGGCGGAGCGGCGCTGCGCTTCGCCAGGGTCCTGCGGTACCGCCCGGACAAGGACCCCGCCGACGCCGACACGATCGAGGCAGTACGGGCGCTGCTCCACGGCTGATCCGGCGTCGGCAGGATGTCCCCAATGTGGCTTTGGGGAACTTGAACGTCCCGAATGCCACATTGGGGAACATCCACTCGCGGCGTGTGCTAGCGGGCGACGGTCTTCACCACTCCGCCGTAGTACGGGAAGTTCACGCCGGTCGGCGCGCACTCGATCTTCTGGCCCTCCTTGAAGTAGACCGTGATCGAGCCCACGCACTCGAAGGCCTTGAAGCCGCCCCAGGTCCGAGTGCCGGGCCGCAGGCACAACGCGTCCTTGCCGAACCGCCTGATGTACCCCGAGTAGCCCTTACCGCAGGTCTTGATGATGTCCGACACGGCGACCTCGGCGGCGGGTGCCGCCATCGCTTGCTGCGGCTGTGCTGTGGCCACCGTGGCGGTGAGCGGAAGCACCGCCGTCGCGAAGGTGAGTCCGGCGACGGTCGCCGCCCTGGTGATCGAACGCATGTCTGTCCCCTGTTTCGGTGAGCGTGGAATCAGTAGCAGCGGGCTGAGGAAATGGCGTACGTGTAGTTGTTCGAGGCGTTCGACTGCACGTCGAAGGCGATCTTGTAGCTGATCGGTGGCTCGCCGAACACGTCGGTACTGACCTTCTTCTCCTTGCCGGGTGCGATACCGCCCTTCCACAGGACCTTGTCCCACCGCACGTCGCGAATGGTCACGAGCATGCCGCGGAAGTCGTGGTTGTGGACCTTGATGGTGATCTTCTGGTCCGCAAGCGTGGACGCCACCGTTGTCTTCCCGCCCATCAGCGGGCCGCCCGCGCAGACCTGCTGCACGGCGGATGCCTGCGGCGCGAGCAGCAACGGCACGATGACCGCGATCGGCAGGACCGCGCCTGCCCTGCGTGCCCACCTGGACCGAATCTGTGCATCTCCCATGGAGGTTTCCCGTTCCCTTCGGCGATCGGACGTCGGCGATTTGGACGTCGTCGAGATTCGAAGCTAGGGAGGAGCTCAGAGCAGCGGAAGACGCTGACCGGCCACGGGATGGCTTGCGGTCGAAAGCCGACGTTTACCCAGGTCAACGATTTGACCATCGCGTCGGTTGGTCAAATTCCGCCGCTATTCCACTACCTTCACGAGGAAGAACAGGGCCCGGCTGCCGGGCAGCAACAGCCGCCCTCGGTCGTCCACCATCTTCCAGTAGACCTGGCAGTAGCCGGATGTGTCGGGTGCCCGCACGTCCACCGAGATCCGCACGGACTCCCCGGGCCGCGTGGCCGGGATCGGCACCTGCTGGGCCGTTTCGCACTCGGTGGGATTGCCGAACGAGCCGTCCCGGCGCAGAAAGCGGTCGGCCCAGGGCACAGTCCCCGCGTTGCGGATCTCCCAGGTCTTGACGAAATGCGTTCCGGTGAGCACTTCTGTTCCGTCCGGGATCGTCACATCGCCGACCCATTCGGACCGGTCCCCGTCGATGAGGGCGGCGGGCGCGGCCACTTCTGCCTCGCGCTCCGGCGGTTGCGGGTCCGCGCCGACGTCCTGAATCAGCATGACCGTGCCGATCGACAGCAGGGTGGCGACCGCGACTGCGGCCACCGCTGTCCACTGCCTGCGACGCTGCGGACGTTCGGGCGCTGGCTCGGGAGCAGCATCGATCGGCTCGGCCGCTCCCGCCCGCGCCCGCTCCCATCTGGCCCGCCACTCGGTTCGCGCCGTATCCGGGCACTCGCCGAGGATGTCCACCGCGAGCACGCGGACGAACTCCCAGGCGGTGTCCCAGGACGGCAGCTGCTTGCCGCGCGCGGCTGCGGACAACGCCGACTTGGAGGCCAAGGCCCCGTACTCGCCGCGCATCCGGTCGTAGGAAGGGTCGCCTGCGGCCCGCTTCAGTTCCCAGAGCCGGTGCGCGAACTCCGCGACCGGCCCGGCGGACGGGTCAGGGCAACGCGCGACCCGTCCCCTTCGTCCCTGCTTCTCGTCCAGGACTCCGTCCTTCTCCATCGAGCTCCACCTCGACGGGAGGATATTGCGCCGTACGGGCGAGCGGCCCGAAGGCAGGCGAACTTCCTCCGAAGGAGGACGGTGTCGCTCAACCGCGGACCCGGCGAAACGCGTTGAGCGGGTCACTGACCCCCGCGACGACGAGCGAGCGGACGGCACCGCGGCGGCGGTCCACCGGCTTGCCGGAGGCGACGCGATGCATCTGCTGGGTGTGCCACTGGATCTCCAGCCAGCTGTCGGCCAGCCGGATACCGGTCTTCGGGCACAGTCGCTCGGCCTCGACGTCCTCCCCTGCGAGCAGCCGCGCGGGCAGGTCGGGGGGTGACGGTGACCGGACGGCCGAGCCCGATGACGTCGAGCGCGCCTGAGCGCAGTGCGGCGCCCATTCCCTCTACGGTCCGGAAGCCGCCGGTGACCATCAACGCGACATCGCTGATCTGGCGGGCTTTGGTCGCGTAGTCGAGGAAGTAGGCCTCCCTGTTGCGTGTGCTGCTCCTGGTCTCGCTGGTCAGCCCCATCATCGCGGCACGCTCGTAGGTCCCACCGGAGATCTCCAGCAGATCGATCCCCGCCTCCCCGAGTTCGCGGACGACTTCGAGGGATTCCTCCTCCGTGAACCCGCCGCGCTGGAAGTCCGCGCTGTTCAGCTTCACCGACAGCGCGGCGGTTGCGCCGATCTCGGCCCTGACCCTGCGTACGAGTTCGAGCAGGAACCGCCTGCGGCGCACCGCGTCCCCGCCCCAGGCGTCCGTACGCCGGTTCGTCAACGGCGAGAGGAACTGGGAGATGAGGTAACCGTGCGCACCGTGCAGCTGGATGCCGCGAAACCCGGCCTCGAGCACCGTGCGCGCCGACAAGGCGAACCGATCGATGATCGCCTCGATCTCGGCCCCGGTCAGTGCGCGGGGTGTGGCGAAGACCGAGCGGACGCCACGGTCGTCGAAGGGCACAGCAGATGGGGCGACGGGCTGGCGGGACAGGAAGCGGGGACTTTGCCGTCCGGGGTGGTTGAGCTGCACCCACAGCTGGGCCTCGGTCCCCGCCGAGGCCGCGGCCCACTCGCGGAACACCGCCGGGTCGGGCCGGGCGGGCACGGCTACGTTGCGCGGCTCGCCGAGCGCGGCCGGGTCCACCATGACATTGCCCGTGACCAACATCCCCGCACCGCCCCGCGACCAGGTGCGGTACAGCTCGACCAGCTCCTGACCGGGCCGATTGCGCCGGTCTCCGAGCTGCTCGCTCAGCGCCGACTTCGCCAACCGGTGCGGAAGGACGGCGCCGCAACGCAACGTCAGGGGCTCGGCCAGCAGCTCGACCGCAGCTTTCGTCGTCGGCATCGACCCTCCAGTTCCGCGCACCACCTGTTTCTTACCGGCAGTAACTTACCTGAAAGTAGATACCGTTGGTAGGTCAAAGTAGCTCACCAGACGGATCGTGCTGCCCTCGCCGTGCAGCGGTGTAACCTGGGTTCTCGTGCGCTTTCTGGATGGCCACGGGCCCGCCCACGACCTGACCTACGACGACGTCTACCTGCTGCCGAACCGATCGGCGGTCGAGTCGCGTTTCGACGTCGACCTGTCCACGGTGGACGGCACGGGTACCACGATTCCCATCGTCGTCGCGAATATGACCGCCGTCGCGGGCAGGCGTATGGCGGAGACCGTCGCCCGCAGGGGTGGTCTCGTCGTGCTCCCGCAGGACGTGGACCCGGCCGCCGTGGCGGACATCACAAGCTGGGTGAAGCGCCGCGACACGGTGTGGGACACCCCGCTGGTACTGACCCCGGGTGACGCCGTCGCCGACGCGCTGAACCTGCTTGGCAAGCGCGCCCACGGCGCGGTGGTGCTGGTGGACGGCGCGGGCAGGCCGGTGGGCGTGGTGGACGAGACCGCGTGTTCCGGAGTGGACAGGTTCGCCCGGCTCGGCGAGGTGGCCGACACCGGCGTGCTCTCGTTCCCGCTGGACACCGAGCCACGCGAGGTCTTCGAGAAGCTGCACGCCCAAGGCGGCAGGCTGGCTGTAGGTGTGGACACCGACGGCAAGCTGGCAGGCGTCCTCACCCAGGTGGCGGCGCTGCGGGCCGGGATCTACACCCCCGCCGTCGACGCGAACGGCAGCCTGCGGGTCGCGGCAGCCGTCGGCGTGAACGGCGACGTCGCCGCCAAGGCCGAAGCCGTACTGCGGGCGGGGGTGGACGTGCTCGTGGTGGATACGGCGCACGGGCACCAGGAGAAGATGTTCTCGGCGTTACGGGCCGTGCGCTCGGTATCGCCTTCGGTCCCGATCGTTGCGGGCAACGTGGTGACCGCGGAAGGTACGCGCGACCTCATCGAGGCGGGCGCGGACGTGGTGAAGGTCGGCGTCGGCCCGGGCGCGATGTGCACCACCCGGATGATGACCGGCGTCGGCCGCCCGCAGTTCTCCGCCGTGGCGGACTGCGCCGCCGCCGCCCGCGAACTCGGTAAGCACGTATGGGCCGACGGCGGGGTACGCCACCCCCGCGACGTGGCACTGGCACTGGCGGCCGGTGCCTCGGCCGCGATGGTCGGGTCCTGGTTCGCCGGCACCCACGAATCCCCGGGCGACCTCCGCTACGACGAGCACGGCAGGCCGTACAAGGAGTCGTTCGGAATGGCGTCCAAGCGCGCGGTGGGCGCCCGCACCCGCACGGACAACGCGTTCGACCGGGCCCGTAAGGCACTGTTCGAGGAGGGGATCTCCTCGTCGAGGATGGCGCTGGATCCGGCCCGTCCGGGGGTCGAGGACCTGCTGGACTCGATCGGCTCGGGAGTCCGCTCGGCCTGCACCTACGCGGGCGCCCGCAGCATCGAGGAGCTGCACGAGCGAGCGGTGATCGGCGTGCAGTCAGCGGCCGGGTTCGCGGAAGGGCGCCCCCTGCCCGCGGGCTGGTGACAGGCCCAGAGGTTCACCAGGAGCGGACGCGGATCCGGTAAAGCCGTTTGCCTTTCGGCATAACCTGAAGGCGTGTCTGCGAACGTTGCGGTGGAAGTAGCCGACCTCGTCAAGCGGTACCGCAGGAACAGCCCGGCAGCGGTGGACGGGCTGAGTTTCTCGGTTCCGCCCGGCGAGGTGTTCGGCCTGCTGGGACCGAACGGCGCGGGGAAAACGACCACTGTCGGCGTGCTCACGACGCGCGTGCGGCCAACCTCCGGTCGTGCGTTCGTGTACGGAGTGGACGTCGTGCGCAGGCCTGGCCCTGCGCGGCAACTGCTGGCCGTGGTGCCTCAGCGCAACAACCTGGACCGCTCGCTCAACATCCGGCAGAACCTGATCTTCCACGCGATCTACCACGGAGTCGGCAGGGCCGAACGTAACCGGCGCGCGGACGAGATCCTGGAGCGGATGGGCCTCGCCGACCAGGCGAAGGCGCGTATCGACTTCGTCTCGGGTGGACAGTCGCAGCGAGTGATGATCGCCAGGGCGCTGATGCACCGACCGAGGGTGCTGTTTCTGGACGAGCCCTCCACGGGTTTGGACCCGCAGGCGCGCCTGTTCGTGCACGAGCGGGTGGCCGAGCTGCGCACTGAGGGTGTGACGGTGGTGCTGACGACCCACGACATGGACGAGGCCGCGAAACTCTGCGATCGCGTCGGCATCGTGGACCACGGCAAACTGCTCGCACTGGACAGTCCGGTGGCACTCACCCGCTCACTACCCGGCAGCACCACGCTCAGCGTCACCGTGAACGTCAACGGGCAGGACCCCGAACGGGTCGCGGAGGAGCTGTCTACTGTGGATGGAGTCGAGCGAGCGGAACGGATCTCTTCGTCCACAGCGGACGGCACAGCACAGTTCCGGCTCTACACCGAATATGAACCACCGGTCGTGCTGCCACAGGTACTCAAAGCCACCGGTGCCGCGGGTTGCGAGGTCAGCGACCTCTCCATCGGAACTCCCAGCCTCGAAGACGTATTCATTCACCTCACGGGACGGGATTTGCGATGACCACGACCAGATCCGCGGCCGACAGCGCGGCACACGGCATCGGTGTCTCCCTGCGCACCTTCCTCGCCGTGCTCTGGCGGGATGTGTTCGTGACCGGAAGGGAACTCGGCCCGTTCCTGGCCCAGGTCGTGATCCAGCCGTTCTTCATGCTGTTCATCTTCGGCAAGGTCCTCACCGGCATCGGCTATGTCGACGACAGTTTCGTGCAGATCCTGTTGCCGGGAATCGTGGCGCTGAACGGTTTCGTCGTCGCGCTGCAGAACACCACGATGCCGTTGGTGATGGACTTCTCCTGGACGAGGGAGATCGAGGACCGGCTACTCGCACCGATGCCGATTCCGTTGGTCGCCATAGAGAAGATGCTTTTCGGCGCGATCCGCGGGACCGTGGCGGCGCTGCTGATGATCCCGGTCGGCTTTCTCATGCTGGAGGGCATTCACTGGCCTGCCTCTGCCTGGCCGGGCATCGTCGGCATGATCGTGCTCGGTTCGCTCGCGGGTGCGGCGATCGGCATGACGATCGGCACGCTGATCAACCCCCGCCGGATCAACATCATGTTCGCGGTGATCCTGATCCCGCTGATGTTCACCGGCTCCACGCAGTTCCCCTGGCACGCACTCGAGCACCTTCGATGGTTCCAGGTGGTGTGCGCGATCAACCCGTTGACCTACGTCAGTGAAGGCATGCGGGACCTGCTGATCGGCGACGAGGTGAAGTCCATTCCACTGTGGCTGGACATCCCGATCATCCTGGTCGCGCTGGCGATCTTCGGCGCGATCGGCATCAAGGGGTTCATGCGGCGCGCCCTCGACTGACACCGACTCACGTCCCTGTCGCATTTTCCCGGGAAAGTGCGATAGGTGCGTGCGCAACTACCGCGCTTTCCCGGGAAAGTGCGAGGCTTACTGCGGGGATGCCACGGCCTGCGCAGGGCCTGCGCAGGCCGTGACGTCCCCGCTCGGCTCAGCCGTGATCCTCCAGCATCTCGGTCACGAGGGCGGCGATGGGCGACCGCTCGGACCGGGTGAGCGTCACGTGGGCGAACAACGGATGCCCCTTCAGCTTCTCGATCACCGCGGAGACGCCGTCGTGCCGCCCGACCCGCAGGTTGTCCCGCTGCGCGACGTCGTGCGTGAGCACCACCCTGGAGGCGGTACCGAGCCGGGAGAGCACCGTGAGCAACACGTTGCGTTCCAGCGACTGGGCCTCGTCCACGATCACGAACGCGTCATGCAGCGATCGGCCGCGAATGTGCGTCAGCGGGAGAACCTCCAGCATCCCGCGGTCGAACACCTCGTCGAGCACGTCCTGACTGACCAGCGCGCCGAGGGTGTCGAACACGGCCTGTGCCCACGGCTGCATCTTCTCGCTCTCGGAGCCGGGAAGATAGCCGAGATCCTGGCCACCGACGGCGTAGACGGGACGGAAGACCACCACCTTGCGGTGTGCCCTGCGTTCCATCACCGCCTCCAGTCCGGCACACAGGGCCAGCGCCGACTTGCCGGTGCCTGCCCTGCCGCCCATCGAGACGATCCCGACCTCGGAGTCCAGCAGCAGGTCGAGCGCGATCCGCTGTTCAGCCGACCGCCCGTGCAGGCCGAAGGCCTCGCGGTCCCCCCGCACCAGGCGCACCCGTTTGTCGGCGGTGATCCGGCCCAGCGCGCTTCCACTACCGGCTAGCAACCGCAGGCCGGTGTGACAGGGCAGCTCCCCGACCTCCGGGAGACCGAAGTCGGCCAGATCCGCCGACCCTTCGCCGAACAGCGCGTCCAGTGCCTCCTTGGGCACGTCGACGTCCGACATTCCCGTCCAACCGGAAGGGGCGACGTCCTGCCCCCGGTACTCGTCGGCGTCCAGACCGACGGCCCCGGCCTTGACCCGCAGGGGAATGTCCTTGGTGACCAGCGTGACCTCATGTCGTTCGACAGCGAGGTTCAGCGCGCACGCCAGGATGCGGTGGTCGTTGGAATCGGTCCGGAACCCCGGAGGGAGCACCGTCGGGTCCGAGTGGTTCAACTCGACATGCAGTGTCCCGCCGTCCTCGCCGATCGGAATCGGCGCGTCGAGACGGCCGTGTGCGCGCCTGAGATCGTCGAGCATGCGCAGCGCCTCGCGGGCGAACCAGCCCAACTCGGGGTGATGCCGCTTCGCTTCGAGCTCACTGATCACGACCAACGGCAACACCACTGCGTGCTCGGCGAACCGGGTCAGTGCCCAGGGGTCGGACAACAACACCGAGGTGTCGAGCACATAGGTGCGGGTCTGGAGCTCGGGGTGAGATGAGATCGAGGCTTTCCCAGTGCGGTCGGCACTGCTCGAAGGGCCTGCAGCCATTTGAGGCGAACGCTGCGCAGTCACGGCTTCTCCCTCGTGGGCGCGACACCACGCCCGCACTCGCTGGGCCGGGCACCACCCTGGCTGACCTGCTCTCACCGACGCTCGCGCGTCAGCTCCTGCGGCCACGAGGGCCGGGTGCCGGCCCCCTCGTGCGTCTCGTGAACGGATCCACCGTTCCCTCAACCACAGCCACGACCAGGGCCTCCCGCAACGACCCGCATGGGTGCGCGAGCCGTCACTTCGGAAGTTACCTGCGCTGAGCCGATCATGCAGGCAGCCACACAGGTGATTCGCCGACTCGTCACTTCAACGTCACTTCGAGCCGGGCAGTATTGCTACCCGGCGGTAGCAAGCAAAATGTGCGCTGACCTGGAAATATCACACGTTTGGGTGCTGTAACGGTGAAGGAATTTTCACTGTCTGCGAGCACTTCTCCCACCTGCCGAATGAGCAGAAGTACGAGCAACTACGGAGGGTTACTGCTCTGAGCGTATCGCGACCGTTACCGATCAGAGGCAAACCCGTGATTAGCTGCACTGATACGCGCGACGGCCGCAAGCAGACGCCCGGTTCCCCATGCAAGGATTTTTAAACATCGTCATCCTTCCGGTTTACCCGCACCGTTTCTTGCTAAATGTGTGGCTAACGAGTTGGGGATGTACCTTCGTGCCACCGGCAGGCAAAGTTCACTGTCGAAGCTCAATCCGTGATTGATTACTAGGGAGTTTCCACGTGCTGAAGAAAGCTGCAATCGTCGCCGCTACAACTGGCGCATTGATGCTGGCCGGTTCGCCCGCTTTCGCCACTGGCGGCGGCGGAATCGACGGCAATGACGACAACAACCACACGGGTCAGGTCGGCCTCGTCAACGTCAACGACGTGCTGAACGACAACAACGTGGGCCTCTGCGACCTCAACGCCAACGTGCTGGCCGTGCAGGTTCGCGACGTGCTGAACGACCTCGGCGTCGCCGTTCCGGTGCTGTCCCCCGCGTCCCCGGCCGCCAACGAGACCGTTGCCCCGGATGTCTGCGTTGCGGAGACCGACGTAGACGGCCACTGAGGTTCCGCGCTCCGCATTACGTATCTCCGGCCAGCCCAGGTCGTGCGGAGCCAGGAATAACGAAGCCGGCTGTGGGGAATGTTCGCATTCCCCACAGCCGGCTTTCGTGTTTTCAGGAGCCGAAACGGCGATGCCGGACGGCGTAGTCACGCATGGCGCGAAGAAAATCAACCCGACGGAATGCCGGCCAGTAGGCCTCGGTGAACCAGAACTCCGAGTGCGCCGATTGCCAGAGGAGAAAACCGGACAAACGTTGCTCTCCGGACGTTCGAATGATCAAATCGGGATCCGGCTGTCCAGAGGTGTACATATGTTCGGAGATATGATCCACATCCAGGATCTTCGCCAGCTCACGGATCGGCGTGCCCTCGTCCGCGTGCTGGAGCAGCAGTTTCTTGACGGCGTCCGCGATTTCCTGCCTGCCGCCGTACCCGACCGCGACGTTGACCGACATGCCGTTACGGCCGTCCGTACGCAGTGCCGCGGCCGTGAGCCGGGCGGCGGTCTCCGTCGGCAGCAGATCGAGCGCGCCCACGATTCGTAACCGCCAGGGATTGTCCGGTTTGGCCAGCTCGTCCACGACGTCCGGAATTATTTCCAGCAGCGCCTCGACCTCCTCGGAGGCTCTGCGCAGGTTGTCGGTAGAGAGCAACCAGAGCGTGACGACCTCGACCTCCGCCTCGCGGCACCAGACGAGGAAGTCGGAGATCTTCTTCGCGCCCGCGCGGTGACCGTGACTGACGTCGGCGAACCCTGCTTCGCGGGCCCATCTCCGGTTACCGTCGAGCATGATGGCGATGTGGCGGGGGTGGCGTCCGCCTGCTTGCTGGATCAGTCGCCTCGCGTAGACGCTGTAGACGATGTCCGAAAGGAAGGACCGAAGACTCACGTGTCAGGAGCGTACGCAGTGACCCACGGGCTATGCACACCACACTTCCTGGCCGCCAAACCTACGGCAACGTAACCTGGGAGCCGTGAGCTCAATGACCGAAACCCCACCGGCTTCACCGCCACCCGGACCGGAGTCGCGCCCACGCCTGCGCGGGCACATCCATTTCTGGTCGTTCTTCGGTGCAGTGGCCGCTGCGGCGACGCTCATCGCTCTTGCGAGTGCCACGGTGTCCGGAATCGCCGCACTGGCAACCTCCATCTACGGCCTGACCGTGCTCGGCGTCTTCGGCGTGAGCGCGCTGTACCACCGGCGTATCTGGAGCCCGAGGGCTTACAAGTGGATGAAACGCGCCGACCACTCGATGATCTTCCTGTTCATCGCGGGCACCTACACCCCGTTCACCTTGTTGGCAATGAGCCAACCAACGGGATACATCGTGCTGGGCGTGGTCTGGGGTGGCGCCATCGCCGGTGTTTCCCTCAAGCTCCTCTGGCCGAACGCACCTCGCTGGCTCGGCGTACCGATCTACATCGCCCTGGGCTGGGTGGCCGTCTTCGTGCTGCCCGAACTACTGGCCAACGCCGGAGTTGCCGCGCTGGTTCTGTTGGTGGTCGGTGGCCTGTTCTACACCGCGGGCGCCGTGTTCTACGGCGTACGCTGGCCCAACTTCTGGCCGGAGACCTTCGGCTACCACGAGTTCTTCCACGCCTGCACGGTGCTCGCGGCAGCCTCGCACTACATCGCGATCTGGCTCGCCCTGTACTCCTAGCCGCCTAGCTCGCAGCGGGTGACCAGATCGGCTGGTGTCGCGTCCGCCGGCCGCCGCACCGTGGCCGATGGCGGTGGCTGGACATCCGTGGCCAGCCAGGACTCCAGCGCCAAGAATGCGCTGCGGTGGCATGGGGTAAGCGCGCGCAGCCGGTCCGGGAAGACGTCCACCAGTGCGTCGGTATGGGTTCCGCCCTCGATCCGGTAGTACCGGTGCAACGGGCCTCGGCCCTGCTCGCGCACCATGCCGGCATACACGTCGGAGTCACGGGCGATCGGCAGCAGCACGTCCATGGTTCCGTGCAGCGTCAGCAACGGCTTCCCGATACGCCCGGTAAGTCCGATCCGGCGCACCGCATCGTGCACCTCAGCGGGCCGGCTCGCATAGTCGTAGTCCGCGTCGCATTCGGGGCTACCCGGCTCGCAGTACGGCGTTCCAGCCTCGGTCGCACCGTCGAACCCTGGATCGATCTCCTCGCGATAGATTCGCTGGGTGAGATCCCAGTAGTACTGGTGGTGAAACGGCCACAGGAACTCCGAACCCGCGGGGAAGCCGGCCTGGACCATCCGCGCGTGCGCCTCGGCCGCGTCCGGCCCCCCATCGGCATAACGCGGGTACGCGGTCAGGGCAGTGGGCAGGAAGTCCATGAGGTTCGGCCCTTCCTCCGTCCACAGAGTCCCTTCCCAGTCGACTCCGCCGTCGTAGAGTTCGGGACGGTTCTCCAATTGCCAGCGCACCAGATAGCCGCCGTTGGACAGCCCGGTCATCAGTGTGCGGCTCGGCGGCCGGTGGTATCGCTGTGCCACAACGGCTCTCGCCGCCCGCGTCAGTTCGGTGACTCGCTGGTTCCACTCGGCGATCGCCTCGCCTGGCCGGTCGCCGTCGGTGAAGAACCGGAGCCCGGTGTTGCCCTTGTCCGTGGCCGCGAACGCGTAGCCACGGGCGAGCACCCAGTCCGAGATGACCCGGTCGTTCGCATACTGCTCCCGGTTTCCTGGCGAGCCGCTGACGACGAGGCCACCGTTCCAACTCTCGGGCAGTCGTAACACGAACTGTGCATCGTGCTGCCAACCGTTGTTGGTGTTCGTCGCCGAGTCATCGCGGAAGTAGCCATCCACCTGAACTCCGGGCACCGGGGCTGGAGCCGGGAGGGCCTCCTGGGTCAGCCCCGCCCAGTCCGCCGGATCCGTATGTCCACTCCGGATGGTGCCGGTAGTGGTGAGATCGGTGAGACAGGCGACTACCCGGTGCTCGGCCCGGGGCACGTGCAGCCGCTCGGCGCTCGCGCACCCTCCGGTCTCTCGTGCCCAACCCGCCTGTGGTTGCCACCCCGCTGTCAGGAGAAGCACCGACAACGTCACCGCGACCAGCTTGCGCACCGCGACCTCCCAGGATCACCTCACCCGATCTGGATGACGGTAGAAAGCCCTACCCGGCAGGGGAATGGGGCGCGGTCCCACGAAACGTCAGCGGTGTGTGTCGGCCGGACACATACCGCTCGGCTACGCGCGGAAGAACGCGTCCAGCGCCTTGGCCGTTGCCTCGGCAGGAATGCCGTGGTCCGCCCCGCCGGGAACGTCGACGTACCGAGCATTGGCCAGGTACTCCGGCAATGCCTTTGCGGCCTCCCGCAGCCGGGGCCACGACTCGCCACTGCTGAGCACTAGCGTCTCGATGTCGAGCCGCGCCATCCGCGGGGTCGGGACGTTCGGCGACCGGGTGATCATCGCGTCGTACACCACGGTCTGGGCTACCGCTTCGAGCTGGGGAAACATGGGCGACTGCCGGATCTGCTCAACCAGCTCGGCGGGCAGTCCGATGCCCTCGGTCTGCATCACCCCTACCGCTTCACCCCGCCTGCCGTCCGCGATGAGCGCGGCCAGCCGTTCTGGCAGGTCGTCCTGGTTGGAGCGCGCGAGCCCACCGATGGCGAACGGTGGCTCGTACAACGCCAGCCGGGTGATCCGCGATCCGGCGACCCCGGCCCGCAGCGCCAGGATCGCGCCAGAGGAGAAGCCGAACACCAGGGCCTCGCCACCCTCTGCCGCGATGACCGCGTCGAGGTCCTCGATCTCTCGTTGCACGGTGTAGGTCGCCGCCTCGGCCGGAGCGATCGCGTCGCCACTGTGGCCGCGCCCGCGCCGGTCCGGGCAGACCACCGTGTAGCGACCCTGCAGCTGCTCCGCCAGCGGGGCACACGTCGCGGCGTCGTTGAAGGCGCCGGGTACGAACACAACGGTGGGGCCGCTGCCGGCCCGGTTGTACGCGATGGTCGTGCCATCCGCCGAGCTCACTGTATGCATGAATGACTCCTTCGCCGATGGGCTGTCGTTCAGTCGACGTACGAGACAGCCGATGATGGACAGACTCCGCGAGAGATTCTTCCTGAAGCAGCTGTCCATCGACCGCGATCCCGGACGTCGATCAGATGAGACGACACGAAGGAGACACACATGCGCTACCTGTTGATGATCAGTGCGGACGAGACCCAGGTCGACGAGGAGGTGAACGAAGAGGGCATGCGGGCCTTCACCGCCTGGATGGACGACCTCGTTGCGCGCGATGTGCTCCGAGCGCATGAGGGATTGCGGCCGAGCCGTACCGCGACGACCGTGCGTGTGCGCGGCGAAGAGGTGCTGCTGACCGACGGACCGTACATCGAGGCCAAGGACCAGATCGGCGGCTTCGCCCTGATCGAGGTGGACGATCTGGACCAGGCCGTGGAGATCGCCGCGGGGCATCCGGCCTGCTCGGTCGGGCAGGTGGAGATCCGGCCCCTGCGCGAGCCGTGAACGATGTCACCGAGGCCGTCACCGCCGCCTTCCACGAGGAGTGGGGGCGGCTGGTCGCGACGCTCATCGGCTTCACCGGCGACTGGGACCTGGCCGAGGAGTGCGCGCAGGAGGCCTTCACTCTGGCCTGGCGAACGTGGCCACGCGACGGTGTCCCGGACCGGCCCGGCGCGTGGCTGCTCACCGCGGCTCGCCGCAGGGCGCTGGATCGGTTACGTCGTGCCCGCCTGGGTGAGGCCAAGCTCCAGCAGTTCGCCGTGATCGAGGGCAGCGGTCCCGCGGAATCGGACCCGGGCGCCATCGACAGCGGTATCGCGGACGAACGCCTGCGGTTGATCTTCACCTGCTGCCATCCGGCGCTCGCGTTCGAGGCACAGGTGGCGCTCGCGTTGCGGACGCTCACCGGACTGTCGACGGCCGAGATAGCCAGGGCGTTCGGCGCTCCCGAGGCGACGATGGCCAAGCGCCTTGTCCGCGCGAAACGCAAGATCCGCGAGGCCGGCATTCCTTACCGGGTTCCGCCCGCGCATCTGCTGCCGGAACGGACCCGTGCGGTACTCGGAGTGGTGTACCTGCTCTTCAACGAGGGCTACGTCGCGAGTGCGGGTGCGCGCCTGCACCGTCCTGTGCTGGCGCAGGAAGCGCTTCGGCTGGCCGCGTTGCTGGTGGAGCTGATGCCGGATGATCCGGAGGCGGGGGGCCTGAACGCACTGATCCTGCTCCAGCACTCGCGGTCGGCCACACGCATGTCCTCCGGGGGTGTGCTCGTGCCGCTGGAGGAGCAGGACCGGACGCGGTGGGACCACGCCCTGATCGCCGCGGGCCTCACGGCCCTGCGACGCGCCGCACGCAGGGAGCGCCTCGGCCCGTACCAGCTACAGGCCATGATCGCGGCCTGTCATGTGACCTCCCCATCGGTCGAGGAGACCGACTGGGCGCGGATCGTCGAGCTGTACGACGTGCTGCTGAGCCAAGTGCCTTCGCCGACTGTGGCACTGAACCGTGCCGTGGCGGTGGCGATGCGGTCAGGGCCGGAGGCCGGCCTGGACCTGCTGGACGACCTCGTGCGGGACGGCGGGCTAGGGCACAGTCACCTGCTGCCTGCCGCCCGGGCCGACCTGTTGCGGCGGCTGGGACGGCAGGCTTGCGCCGCCCAGGCGTACCAGGCAGCGCTGGAACGTACCTCGAACGAGGCGGAACGCGCCTATTTGCAGCGCAGGCTCGACGAACTCGCAGGGACCTGAGCAGGCACTCAACCGGTGAGCATCGGTGCGGCCAGGAACTGCTCCGGGATCGCGAAGGCGTCCACCAGGGTGCGGGCGTGCGGGCGCAGCAACGCGCACAGCTCGTTCACCGCTGTGACGACGGCTTTCGCGCGGGTCGAGCTGATCCGGCCGTGCTCCAGGAACCACGCTCGGTCCGCCTCGATGTTCGACAGCACGTACAGATCGCACAACCGCTCCAGGACCGTCCTCGCATCAGGGTCCGCGCAGCGCTCGATAGCCGCGACGAACGCCTCCAGCACCACCCGATCGACGTGCACTCGTCCCGCCTGCAGGACGTGGTCCTGGGCGTCGTTGAACACCTCGAACGGGTCCGCGTCGTCGGCTCCGGCGCGGCGCAACCTGCGCGCGACGCCGTCGAGCACGTGTTCCTCACGGTCCTCGAACAGTTTCAGCTGCCAGCCCCGGTCGAACAGGGAGTCCTCGTCGTCGCGTCGCGGGCTCGCATCGATCAGCCGCTCGATGGCCTGGCGCGCGGCGGTGCGCTCGATCACCGCACCCAGCAACTGCTCGGCGGCGAACTTCACCGTGCCCATCGCGCTCAGGTCCTGGAAGTCCTCCTTGTAGCTGGTCAGCAGGCCCTTCGCGACGAGTTGCAGCAGGACGGTGTTGTCCCCCTCGAACGTGGTGAAGACGTCGGTATCTGCCTTGAGCGAGGGCAGGAGGTTCTCCGAGAGGTACCCGGCACCACCGCACGCCTCCCTGGCGGTCTGGATGGTGGCCGTCGCGTGCCAGGTGGCCACCGCCTTAACTCCGGCCGCCCGAGACTCCAACTCCCGTTGGGCGCGCTCGTCGGTGTCCGTACCGCCCTGGATGTCGTGCAGGGCCCTGACCAACTCCTCCTGTGCGAAGTGCAGGGCATAGGAGGTGGCCAGCGCGGGTAGCAGCTTCCGCTGGTGGGCTCGGTAGTCCAGGATCACTACCTCCTCGCCGTCACCGGGGCGCTCGAACTGCCTGCGCATCTCGCCGTAGCGCACGGCGAGTGCCAGTGCCCGCTTGGTCGCGCTGCCCGCACTGCCCGCGACGCTGACCCGTCCCCGGATCAGCGTTCCGAGCATGGTGAAGAACCGGCGCCCGTCACTCTCGATCGGACTGGAGTAGGTGCCGTCCTCCGCGACGTCGGCGTAGCGGTTCAGCAACGCCTCGCGAGGCACGCGCACCTGGGTGAACGCCAGCCTGCCGTTGTCCACCCCGTTCAGTCCGGCCTTCGGTCCACAGTCCTCGATCCGAACCCCGGTCGCCGCATCGCCGTTGTCGTCCCGGATCGGTACCAGGAACGCGTGCACGCCGCGTCCTGACCCGCCGGTGATCAACTGGGCGAACACCACCGCCATCCGGCCGTCCCTGGCGGCGTTGCCGATGTAGGTCTTGTGCGCGGAACGGTCCGGGGTGTTGATCACGAACTCCCGGGTGGCCGGGTCGTACTCGGCCGTGGTGTTCAGGTGCTGTACGTCCGAACCGTGTCCGGTCTCGGTCATCGCGAAGCAGCCGAGCAGGTCGAGATCCATGATCGGGCGCAGATACCGCTCATGGTGTCGTTCGGTGCCGAGCAGTTGCACGGCACCGCCGAACAGCCCCCACTGCACACCGGCCTTCACCATCAGCGAGAGGTCGCCGAAACCGAGCATCTCGAACGACATCACCGAACCACCGATGTCGTCGGCACCGCCGTACTCCCGAGCGAAGCCGAGCCGTGGCCGGTCCGTCTTGGCCAGTTCGCGCATCTGCTCGAGTACCTGCACACGATGGCTCTCGGTGTCCAGGTCGAATGATTCGCGAAACTGGTTCTCCGCCATCTGTGTACGAACCTGGTGCCGGAGTTCGGCCCAGTGCCCGTCCAGTACCGAGGTGAGCGCGGCAGCGTCCACTTTGGCCGGGATCGATGGCAGGTCCATATCTCCTCCGAGGGGTGCGGCAGACCCGATTTCGGGACTGTTCCAGCCTGCCGCACCTACCCCGGAGTCGCAGGACGAGCCGCCGGTCCTAGCCCAGGTCAGGTCCCTTCGCGCGCAGATCGTCCACCGTCGACATCGCCTCGCGAAGCTCCGCGAGCCAGGTGTCGGCGTGTTCGCCGACCAGCCGGACCGCCCACGCCAGCGCCTCGGAGCGCGAACGGGCCACACCGGCGTCCACGAGCGTGTCCAGCACCATCCGCTCCGGTTGCCGCAGCCGGGTCATCACCGGGGCGGACAGGGTGGTGAACAACTCCACCGTGTCGCCGAGTCGTGCGCCCCAGGCGACCTTGCGCTGGTAGCGGTGCTCTGCCTGGCGAGCGATCTCGATCCGCTCGTCCCTGGTCTCCTCACGGAACCGGCTGATCCGGCCCGCCTCCGCCGCGGCACTGGCGGCCTCGTCGGCGTACTCCTCCTGCAAGGCGGGAAGTTCGCCGACCACGACGATCTCCTCGCGATCCACGGTCACCTCTGGGGCTCCGGTGAACCAGCCCTCGGGCAGCCTGCCGCCGAACCAGGCTCCCGCGTCCTCGGCGCTCGGCGCCTCACCCGGCTGCCAGCCACCACGTCCGCGCCATCCTCGTGCACCCATGTGTCCCGCAATCCGCACGCGTGTATGCATGCTCGCCTCCGCTGATTACACGATTACAACACTGCTGACAGTACGCCGAAATCGCGGAAACCAGGCGTCCGTTCACCCCCAGCGGAACACGCCCTCGCACTTTCCCGGGAAAGTGCGAGGGGCGAGGGGGTGCGCGGGGTCAGCGGGTGAGGGCGGCGGTCAGGTCCTCGGCCGTGGTGACCGGCCGGTCACAGACGTAGCCGCGGCAGACGTAGGCCGCGGCGGCGTCCTCGATCAGGGTCCGGCCCGCGAGCAGGGGGACGCCTGCGGCTTCCGGCGCCCCGGCGAGTACGACGGCGCCGCCGTGCGCGACGCGAGCGGCCTCGGCCAGCAGTTCGCCGCGAGCCGCGGCATCGGGTCCGACCACGGCGACCTGCACCGGCCCTGAGTGCAGCGCTTCGGCCACTGAAAGCCAGTTTCCCGCGAACCGGGGCACCTTCGCGGCGAGGGCTCCCGCCCTGCTCAGCGCCTGCTCAGCCGCGAGCCGGTAGGCATCGGCCCGCTCGTGCCCGGCCAGCGCGGACGCCGTCAGCAAGGCCGCGGCCAGCGAAGAGGCCCCAGCCGGGCTGGCGTTGTCGGTGGGGTCCGAAGGCCGGTGCACGAGCGTCTCGGCGTCGTCGGCGGTGTCGTAGAAGACGCCCTCCTGCTCCGGGTCCGCGAAGCGCGCGAGGGCCGTGTCCAGCAACGCCGTGGACTCGGTCAGCCAGCTCGGATCGGCGGTCGCCTGATGCAGCGCGAGCAGTCCTTCGGCGAGGCACGAGTAGTCCTCAAGTACACCGGCCGCAGCACCCACCTCGCCACCTCGGGAACTGCGGCGGAGGCGACCGTCGATGCGGTGCGTGTCGAGCAGCAGGCGGGCTGCTTCGACAGCCGAGTCGACCCACTCCGGATGCCCCAGTGCGGTACCCGCCTCCGTGAGCGCGGTGATGGCGAGCCCGTTCCACGCGGCGATCACCTTGTCGTCGCGGGCGGGCTGGGGACGCTGCGTCCTGGCCGCGAGCAGCTTCTCCCTGACCCGTTCCCATCGTTCGGGGTCGGCCGGGTCCTGCGGCAACTGCAGAGTGGACGAGCCCTGCTCGAACGTGCCTGACTCCGTGACCTCGAAGAGCGTCGCGGCCCATGCCCCGTCGTCGGGACCGAGTACCTCGGTCAACTGAGCAGGGGTCCACACGTAGGTCAGACCCTCGACCCCGTCGGTGTCGGCGTCCAGCGAGGCGGCGAATCCTCCCTCCGGCGTGCGCAGCTCCCGGAGCAGGAACCCCGCGGTTTCGGCGGCGACCCGCTGCGCCAGCGGGGACCCGGTACGACGAGCGAGGTGTGCGTAGGCCCGCAGCAGCAGTGCGTTGTCGTACAGCATCTTCTCGAAATGCGGCACCACCCAGGCGGCATCGACGGAGTAGCGGGCGAACCCGCCGGCGAGTTGGTCATAGATGCCACCCCTGGCCATCGCCTCCGCGCAGGCCTCGGTCAGCGACAGCGCCTCTGCCGAGCCGGTCCGCTCGTGATGGCGCAGGAGGAACTCCAGCACCATGGACGGCGGGAACTTCGGCGCGCCACCGAATCCGCCGTGCTGCGGATCCGCATCCGTCCGCAGTTTGGCCACCGCACCACGGAGGGCGTCGTCGTCCACTACGGACTGTTGGAGCGGACCTGTCTGCTCGGCCAGGTGGGCGGCGATCTGGCCGGCGCCCTCACGCAGCTCGCCCGGCCGTTCGGTCCACGCCTGGGCGACCGCGACGAGCAGATGCTGGAACGAGGGCATTCCCGGCCTGGGCGCCGGGGGGTAGTAGGTCCCGCAGTGGAAGGGCTCACCTTCCGGGGTGAGGAAGCAGGTCATCGGCCAGCCCCCATGGCCGGTCATTGCCTGGGTGGCGGTCATGTAGACGGCGTCGATGTCCGGGCGTTCCTCGCGATCGACCTTGATGTTGACGTAGTTCGCGTTCATCAGCGCCGCGGTCTCCTCGTCCTCGAAGGACTCGTGCGCCATCACGTGACACCAGTGGCACGCGGCATAGCCGATGGACAGCAGGATCGGCACGTTCCGGCGCCGCGCCTCGGCCAGCGCCTCAGGACCCCACGGCCACCACTCGACCGGGTTCTCGGCGTGTTGGAGCAGGTAGGGACTGGTAGCGCTGGCAAGACGATTCGACATACCCCAAGGGTGTCACCGATGCGCGCCCCTCACCGGGATGGGGCGTCTGCAAGTACCACCAAGCAAGATCGACATGTGCGTCAACTACCACCAAGTGGCGCCGACGTCCGGAGCACTTGGTGGTAGTTATTTACGAAGATGATCTTGCTTGGGCGTACTTGCAGACGTACCAAGACCAGGTCGGGGACGGCTCTCAGGTGCGGCCGTTCGCCGTCTTTCCGTCGGAGGAATCCCGGTCGGGGGAATCTCGGTCGGGGGGTTGGGTG
>NZ_PQHZ01000025.1 GCF_003385185.1 Amycolatopsis palatopharyngis
ACCGACCTCGACAACCTCGCCCTGCTCTGCGAATCCCACCACCGACTCGTCCACCACGCCGGCTGGACCATCACCATGACCACCGGCACCCCCCGATACATCGCACCCGGATGGCTCGACCCCACCCGAACACCCCAACGAAACACCGCCCACGACCCACCCCGACGACCAAGGGGCGACCGCACCCACCCCAGCTTCAACCCCTGGACACGCCACCGACATCCCCACACACGAGATCCCGTTCCCAGCACCTGAGTTCGCTTCCCGCGTCGCTCGCCAAAAGCGGCGCGGCGGGAAATCCCGCCGCGCCGCCAGTGAAGATCTGTCTCCGACTCGGTTTCCTGCTCAGAACCGGAGATCGGCCAGGTACTTGTAGCCCACCTCGGCAGTGTTCAGCGCATCCGTCGGCTGGTCGTGCTCGACGATGAAGTGACTCACGTGGCCCCTGCGGGTGTCCCGGAAGATCTCGCCGAAGTCGATGGTCCCCGTACCGAGATCGGCGAAGCCGCCGCCGGGTTTACGGTCCTTGACGTGGAACTGCCGCACCCTGCCGAACTCGCGGTAGTACTGCTCGACCGGATCGATGCCACCTTCGACCAGCCAGTACAGGTCGTACTCGAAGTGAACATTGTGCCTGCTGGTCACTTCGGCGATCACGTCGAACGGCCGGACGCCGTCGATCTTCTGGAACTCGTGGGCGTGGTTGTGGTACCCGTACTTGATCCCGGCCTTGCGGAACGCCTCCCCTGCCTTGTCCAGCCGGGTGGCGAAGTCCCTCCACTCCGCGATGCTGCCGTAGTTCGCGTAGGCACAGTCGGCGTAGTGGTACCCGAGTACCTTCGCGTCGGCGATCAGCGCGTCCAGGTCCGCGCCGTCGAAACCGACGTGCGCGGATACCGCACGAAGGCCGTAACGGTCCAGCAGGCCGCGGAACTCCTGTACGGAACGACCATAGGTGCCGGCCAGTTCCACGTTGCGGTAGCCGATGTCGGCGAGCGCCTCGAGTGTGCCCTCGAGGTCCGCCCGCAGGTCGTTGCGCAGGGTGTAGAGCTGGATGCCGATCCGCTCCTTCGGCACTCGCCTGCCGGTCGACCAGCCGCTCGCCGCGACTGTTCCCGCGTTCGCGGTACCCGCCAGCGCACCGGCCGCACCGATCGCGGCCGCGGCTCCGACGGCTCCACGCAGCATCGACCTACGGGACAGGCCTCTCTCGTCGCTCATCATCGAGTTCCTTCCTTGGATTGGTTGCTGAACGCGGCGTCGAACGCCGCTGCCGGCTTGTCGAAGTTGAGGTTGCGGATGTACCCCACCGCCTCGGCCGCGCCGCGCAGCCGGTCCATCCCCGCGTCCTCCCACTCCACGGAAATCGGTCCCGTGTACCCGATGGAGTTGAGCGCACGGAACGCGCTCTCCCAGTCCACGTCGCCGTGCCCTGTGGAGACGAAATCCCAGCCCCTGCGCGCATCGGCCCAGGCGAGGTGCGATCCCAGCCGGCCGTTGCGGCCGTCGAACCGCTTCTTCGTGTCCTTGCAGTCGACGTGGTAGATCCGATCGGCGAAGTCCAGGATGAAACCGACCGGGTCGAGGTCCTGCCAGACGAAATGCGACGGGTCCCAGTTGAGCCCGAAGGCCGGCCGGTGCTCGACCGCCTCCAGCGTGCGTTGCGTCGTCCAGTAGTCGTACGCGATCTCCGATGGGTGCACCTCGTGGGCGAACCGCACCCCCTCCTTGTCGAACACGTCAAGGATCGGATTCCACCTGCGGGCGAAGTCCGCGTAACCGTCGTCGATGACTTCCTGCGATACGGGCGGGAACATCGCGACGTACTTCCAGATCTTCGAGCCGGTGAAGCCGACCACGGTGTCCACGCCGAACTTCGCCGCGGCGCGGGCGGTGTCCGCGAGTTCGGCAGCGGCTCGCTGACGCACCCCCTCCGGCTCGCCGTCACCCCAGATCCGCCCGGGCAGGATGTTGCGGTGCCGGTCGTCGATCGGGTCGTCGCAGACGGCCTGTCCCACCAAGTGGTTGGAGATGGTCCAGGCGTTGAGCCCGTAGGACTCCAGCAGCTTCCGGCGGTCGCGCACGTAGTCGTCCTCGGCCAGCGCCCTGTCCACCTCGAAGTGGTCGCCGGAACAGGCGATCTCCAGGCCGTCGTATCCCCACTCCGCGGCCAGCCTGCACACCTCCTCGAACGGGAGGTCGGCCCACTGCCCGGTGAACAGTGTGATCGGTCGGCTCATCGTGACTTTCCCTTCGCCTGCGTCGTGATTCCTTGCAGCTGCAACAGCAGGTCGCGCACCTCGGTAGCGTCGATCCGGCCCGCCTTCTCCACTGTGGACGGAATGGTGGAGTCGGAACAGAGCAGCACCGGCCCGTCCTCGGCGGTGTCCGGCAACCGTCCGTGTGAGCCACGTACGTATCGCGCATCGGTGGGCACGACCTTCATCGAATAGCGCAACCCGGCCTTCTTGCGCACCAGGTTCAATCCGGCTTTCGCCTTGGCGAGTGGGTCCGCCGGGTCGAAGAACAACTCGGCCGGATCGAAACCGGGCTTGCGGTGGATCTCCACTCCCCTGGCGAAGTCCGGCGCACGCTCGTCGTCGAGCCAGTAGTAGTAGGTGAACCAGGCATCGGGTTCCGCGACAGCCACCAGTTCACCGGCGCGTTCGTGATCGAGACCGTATCGCTTCTGGCCGTCACGATCGAGGACCTCGTCGACGCCGGGCAGCGCCGCCACCAGGTCCCGCACCCGATCGATATCCGACTCGTCCGCCACGTAGATATGCGCGATCTGATGGTCCGCCACGGCGAAGGCGCGAGAGGTCCATGGATCCAGGTACTCCATCCCCGCCTGGGTGTAGACCTCGAGCAGACCCTCCGTACGCAATGCCCTGTTGACGTCGACCGGGGTGCTGGCGGGAGTGATCCCGTACTCCGAAAGCGCCACCACCGTCGCCCCCGCCCGCTCGGCGTCCTTCAGCAGCGGAGCCACCTCGGCATCCACCGCCCGCGCGGCGGCGATCGCCTGCGGCGAGTCCGGTCCGAAACGCTGCAGGTCGTAGTCCAGGTGCGGCAGGTAGACCAGCTGCAGGTCGGGTCGCTCGTCCCAGAAGATCCGCCGGGCCGCCGCGACGATCCACCTGCTGGACTCGATGGAGGCCGTCGGCCCCCAGTAGTTGAAGAGCGGGAACGGCCCGAGCTCGGCCGTCAGCTGGTCGTGCAGTTGTGGCGGGCGGGCATAGCAGTCAGGCGACTTGCGGCCGTCCGCGTGGTAGATCGGCCGAGGAGTGATGGTGAAATCGGTGGTCGCTCCCATGGCATACCACCAGCAGATGTTGGCCGCGGTGTAGTCGGGGCGGGCCGCCCGCGCGGTCTCCCACACCTTCTCCCCGCCGACCAGACGGTTGTGCTGGCGCCAGAGGTACACCTCACCGAGGTCGCGGAAGTACCAGCCGTTGCCGACGATGCCGTGCTCGGCAGGCATCAGTCCGGTGAGGAACGTCGACTGGGCGCTGCACGTGACCGCGGGCAGCACCGTGCCCAGCTCGGCCTGCCAGCCTCGGCCGGCCAGCTTCGCGAGGTTGGGCATATAGCGCAAAAGTTTCGGGGTGAGCCCGACAACGTCGATCACCAACAGCTTGCTCACTGGTATACCTCCTGGTCTGCGAACGACGACCGCGCCCAGCGCAGCTCGTCCGCGATCCCGGTGACGAGGTCCTGCGGCTGCCACCGCCTGCCGCCGCGCGGTAGCACGCTCCACGTGTACGTCTCGACCTCGATGTGTGGCAGCTGTTCCGGCTCGTGTGCCCGCAGCGCGCCGACGGCCGAGGTGAGAACGTCGGTAGTCGAGGTGAGCGGCGACTGCGGATCGGCGTGCAGCGGCACGTGGAAGTGCACCCGCCAAGGCCCCTGTGCGGGCAGCGTGTCCAGCGCCTCCGGCAGGTCGTCCGCCGCGAGCACCGCACCCGACGGCGTCAGCTCGCGCACCTGGTGCAGATAGCGGGGTTCGGCGAAACGGGCGAGGGCCGCCCGTGCCTCCTCGGTGCCCGGTTCCGCCACATGCAGGGCGGCGGACGCCTGTACCTTCACCACCCGCAGGCCACTGCGATAGATCTGGTCCACCGCCTCGACCGGATCGGCGAACGACACCGCGAGGTGGCAGGTGTCCAGGCACAGACCGACATGCTCCGGCTCGACACGATCGGCGAGCCAGCCCACGGCGTCGGCGACCGTGTCGAGGACACAGCCCGGCTCCGGTTCCACCGCCAGGCGGATGGGTTGCTCGTGCCGCGCGAGCGCGGTCCGCAGCACCCTGGTCACCTCGTCCAAGGCGATGCCGGCACGGATATCGTGTGAAGCGTTCCACGGCTCCCGCCAAGCCAGCGGCAACGTGGAGATGCTCCCGTACGCGGCATCCTCCGGCAACAGATCGGCGAGCACGGTGATGCAGTCCAGCGTGTAGCGCAGACGGCGAACATCGGTCCACTGTGGAACGTAGACCTTGTGCTTGACCACGTCGTCATGGAATCCCTGATACGGGAAGGCGTTCATTGTCTGCACGGCCAGTCCGCGGGTCCGGAGTTCCTCCGCGAGCCGCAGACGCGCGGACCTGTCCTCGGCGAGCCCAGAAGCGACCTCGGCGGCCAGCCACAGTCCCACCCCGAGCCGGTCGACGCCCAGTTCCTCGCGCACCGGAACGGCATAGGTGTCGAGCTGTTCCAGAATCCCCGCCAGGTCCTCGGCGGGATGCACGTTCGTGCAGTAGGACAACAGCGTCATGATGCCGCCGAGCCCGCCGAGCCGGCGGCGTCCGGCCGGGCCCCACGCAGGACGGAGTTGCCCGCGAACGTCTCCGCCGTCGGTTCCGCCTGACCGACGTCCTCCAGCATCAGCTTTCCGCTCTGGCCGTAGAACTCCACCGGGTTCTGCCACAGCACCTTGTCCACATCGGCGACCGTGAAGCCGCCCGCAAGCATCGCGTCGCCGGTCTTCGCGGTCTTCAGCGGGTCCGACCGGCCCCAGTCCGCCGCCGAGTTCACCAGCACCCGCGAAGTGCCGTACTCGCGCAGGATCGCGACCATCCGTTGCTCGTCCATCTTGGTGTCCGGATAGATCGAGAAACCCATCCAGCAGCCCGAATCCGCGACCGGTCCGACGGTCACCTCGTTCAGGTGGTCCACCACCACCATCTCCGCGGCGATGCCGGACTCGCGAACCACATCGAGTGTGCGGCGCGTACCGGCGAGCTTGTCCCGGTGCGGGGTGTGCACCATTACCGGGAGTTCGTGCTCGACGGCCATCGCGAGCTGGCGAGTGAACGCGTCCTCCTCCGCTGGGGTCATCGAGTCGTAGCCGACCTCGCCGACCGCCACCACCCCGTCCTTGGCCAGGTACCTCGGCAGCACGTCGAGTACCTCCGTGCACCGAGGATCATTGGCCTCCTTCGGGTTCAGCGCCATCGTGCAGTGGTGCCGGATACCGAACTGCGCGGCACGGAAACGCTCCCAGCCGATCAGGCCGTCGAAGTAGTCGGTGAACGAACCGACGTTGGTGCGCGGCTGACCGAGCCAGAAGGCGGGTTCCACCAGCGCCCGCACGCCTGCCGCGTACATCTGCTCGTAGTCGGTGGTGGTCCGCGAAGTCATGTGGATATGCGGGTCGAAGATGCGGCGTTCAGTCATCGTCCTGCCTCCTGAAGAATCTGCGTGGCATCAACCGGCACTTCCCGCCCCGCCGCTTCGCGCTCCGCGGCGTAGTCCGCCACCATTCGCACGAGCTCACCGTCGGTCCGTTCGGCCAGCCCCGTGACGGCGGCCAGCGGCACACCGACGAACAGGCATTTCAGCACCCCATGACGCCAGGCGTGTGCGTCGAGGCAGCGGGCGGCGAACGGGCCGAGGGCGGCTGCCACCAACCGGAGATCGTTGGTACGCAACGCGTCCTCGACCAGCTCGCGCCCGGCGTCGGCCACCGTGTCCGGCAGCAGGTGCAGCGCACGCAAGACGCCTCTGCGTTCGGCGGCGTCGCCGTAGCGATACAGCGCGGTGATCTCGCCGGGCAACCGGTCCGGCGAAAAGGACTCGCCGAGCACCCCCAGCAGGCGTGCCCTTGCCAGGTCGTCGACCGTCCCGTGTACGAGGCCCTCCGGATCCAGTTCGGGCCGTAGCGCTGCCCTGCCGACCTTACGGCCGACGGCGGGGAACAATCGGCCCACCGCCGCCGGGTCCGACCGGATCGCCTGCTCCGCCTCGACCAGCCAGGGATGGTCCACTCCGGACGCCTCTGCCACCGGGGTGGCGGAAGCGGAGGCCACCGGCGGCGTGGCAGCGGGTAGCGCGGCGCGCAGTGCCGCCAGACTGCGCCGAGCCACATCCGGTGCGGCGTGACTGTGCCGGGGGAGCTCCACCGCGGCCACACCGGTATAGCCGACCTCTACCAGCGCGGCCAGCGTCGCCGCCAGGTCCAGCTGTCCCGTGCCGAACTCGAGATGCTCGTGTACGCCGGGCATCATGTCGTCCAGCTGCACGTTGACCAGCAACGGCGCCGCCTGCCGGATGCAGTCCGCGGCGCTGGAGGGTTCGATCGCCACACAGTGCCCGACATCGAGGGTGATGCCGAGTTGCTCGGGGTCGCCCAACTCCGCACGCAGACGCAGCGCATCCGCCAGGTGGGCGACGAAGTGCCCCGGCTCCGGCTCGAGTCCGAGTCGCACACCCCGCGCGGTGGCCTCGGCCACCACTGTGTCCACACCGGACAGCATCCGCTCCCAGGCGATCCTGGTGTCGAGGTCTGCGGGCAGCGCACCCGACCAGAACGACACGCATTCCGCGCCCAGTTCGCCCCCGATCAGCACGGCCCTGCGCAGGAAGTCCAGTCGTGGCCCCGGCTCGTCGGAGAGCAGCGTCGGGTGGTGCTTGCGGTACGGGTCAAGCAGGTAGCGTGCACCGGTTTCCACCACCACCCGCAACCCCAGCCTGCCGAGCTGATCGCCGACCCGGCGCAACTGTGCGGAAAGGTCATCGGCGAACGGATCGAGGTGGCAGTGATCCAGCGTCAATGCGACACTGGTGTAACCGAGGTCGGCGAGCACCTCGAGCGCGTCGTCAAGTCTGTGGTTCGCGAAACCGTTGGTGCCGTAGCCAAGGTCGAGCGGGAGACTGTTCACTGCCACCTCCGGAATGTGCACGTCCACTCACGTCGTTCACTCACGTCACTGGGTCGTCGATCATGTGGGGCTCACACGCTTGGCCAGCTTCCGGGCCACCGGAAGCGCTCCGGCCAACAGCACGGCCGAGCGCACCGAGCCGTGCCGCGCGGCGAGGCTCGCTTGCAACGGGACCATGCCGTGGATTCCGGCCATTGTGGCCGTACGGATCCGGTCCGCCGTGGGCCGCTGCGCGGCCGCGAACTGGGCACGGCCCACAGTCGCCGCGAAACCGCCGCCGAAGGCGGCACCGGCGAGCCGGTCACGCCACGATCGGCTGCGGCCGGTGACCGCCAGCGCGGTAGAGACGGCGGTGCCCGCGACCGCGGCGCTCGCCGTGTCGGAGGAGCCGCCGCGCACCTCACCCGCCGAAAGCGCGGTCACACCCATCGTGTGCACGCCGAACGCAGCGGCCGCGGGCAGCGCCGAACGAAGGGATCCACCGGAGGCGCCGAGCAGGACGTCGAGCATCCGGCAGGTGGCCATTCCCAGTGGTCCTGCGCTGGTGCCCTTCAACCTGGTGTCGTATGCCAGCACCGCCGCGGCCAGCGGAAGCGCTATCCGGAATCCGCGCTGGCCGCCGCCGAGACGGGACAGCCCGAGCCCGGCGGCGGTCAGCACACCCCCAGTGGTGAGCGCCGCGGACGCACTCACCCGGCCTGAAGGGATCGGTCGTTCCGGGCGCTCGATCGCGTCGAGGTCCCGGTCGGCCCAGTCGTTGAGCGCCATACCTGCCCAGTAGAAGGAGGCGGAAGCCAACGGCAGCAGCAGCCGCCTGCCGCGCAACGGGTTGCGCCCAGCGGCGGCGCCGGCCACGGTGTCGCCGAGCACCGTCAGGGCGGCGGGTGCCCGGACCAGTTGGGCGTAGGCGCCGGCCTGGGACGGGGTCTTCGAGATCACGGCTTTCGTGCTCACAGCTCGCCCGCCCACTTCCGCAGCGCGGCCGCCTGTTCGGCCAGCCGATGCTCGTCACTGCCCACCGGGTCCTTGAAGAAGAACGCCAGCGCACCGAGCGGGCCGCTCTGCCCAGCGGCGTGTGCGGCCGCGGTGAACCGCGCCAGGTCCAGTACCAGCGGAGCGGCCAGTGAGGAGTCGTATCCGGTCCAGGTGAACTGCAAGCTCATCCTGGTACCGAGGAAACCTTCGAAGGACACGTTGTCCCAGGCGATCTTCTGCTCACCGAGGTCCGGCACGTTGTCGATGTGCAACGGCGCGGTCACCGCCGCACCGAGCAGTGTCTCCAGTCCACGTCCCTTGGAGACAAGTTTGCTGCTCGCGTGCTCGGCGTCGGCGAGAGTGAGACCGTCACCGCCGCCGAGCAGGTTAGTGCCCGCCCAGGATCGGACGGCGAGGGCGCGGGTGGTGAACATCGGAGCGATCGCGCTGCGGACGAGGGTTTCACCGGTCTTGCCGTCCGAGCCCGCGTAGGGCAGCTCGAGTTCGATGGCCAGCTGCTCCAGCGCGGGCAGCCGGACGCCGGTGGACGGCGTGAAGTCGACATAGGGACATCCGGCACGCAGTGCCGCGTAAGCCGCGATCGAACTCGGTGGCAGCACCGTTCTTCCTGGCACCGACATCGCCGCCTCGAGGGCTTCCAGCGTCCGATGTTCCGGCAGTTCGGGAAACACCGGTTCGGTGGAGGACACGTTGAGCACGATCACCCGGCGCAGGCCTCGGCGCCGAGCGAACGCGGTGATATCGGCTGACAGGGATCGAGCCGCATCCGCCTGGGAGCCAGGATGCGTCGCGGGGTGATAGCCGGGGCGCAGCTCGGCGTCCACTTCGGAGAGTCCGTCGCGCACGGCGTGGAAGACGCGATGCGGGATGACTCCGGACTCGGTGAGCAGCTCGGCACGCTTCTCCAGCGGAGTCTGCACGATGTCGTGCCCGCCGATGTGCAACTCGTCCCAGCCGGGAAGGTCCAGTCCGTCGAACGCGGCGGTGGCGCTGACGCATCCGGTGGGCTCGACAATGCCCGCGCGCAGCGCGAGCAGTCCCGTGATCGCCGTAGTGGCCACCGAACCTCTGGCACCGACCAGCCACAGTCCGGTGGGTCCGATCTCTGCCATGAACTACCTTGCCTTCCCGTGTTCGGCGGGCCGTGACTCACTCGCCGACGGTGGCGAGTGGGCGGATGGGCGCCCGCGACGGTGCGAGCGCCCATCCTGGTCCGACTCACTGTGTTCGTTCAGCTGGACCAGCCGGATGGCTAGTCCGAGGTGCTGGCCTCGGCCAGCGGTGCACCCCCCTCGATATCGCCAGCCACCGCTTCGGCGTCACGCACCAGCGTGACGCGGACGATGTCGTCACCGATGAGGGACTCGTCGTCGGCGAACCTGGCGAACTTTGTCAGGTGCCGGATCGACTTGCTGTCCTGCCCCCTGACCTCCGCCTTGCGGGCGTTGTTCAACTGGGCCGACAGCTTCTTGTACGCCGCGAGCGACAGCCGGTCGGTGGCCCTGAAGCGGTCGACCAGTTGGCCGATGTCACGCAGTGACGTGGTCGAGGCGAAGGACACCGACTGCTCGGCACGGTTACCCGCCTCGTCCTCCGCGGTCACCGACAGCGTGTGCGCGCCCAGCGGCAACTGGTGCAGTGGCAGAACGGCACCGGAGGTGACCGCCTCCCCGTCCAGCGTCGCCGACTGCTCCGCGATCCCGGACGTCGCGTCCGATGCGCTCCACGAGATCACCAGGTCGGTGGCATCGCCGTACACCCGGCCCTGCGCCACGCCGGCCACCATCACCGTCGGATTGGTGGCGTCGATCTTCACCGTTGCCGCCTTGTCCGACTCGACGTTGCCCGCCTTGTCCACGGCCCGGTAGAGCAGCGAATGCTCGCCGTCACCGGAGATCACCACTGGCTCGGTGTAGGCCGTCCAATCACCGCCGTCGAGGCTCCACTCGATCCGGTCGACACCGGAGGCCGGTGCCACACCGCCCTCGTCGGTCGCCTCCAGCACCACCGGCACCTCGCCCGCGTGCCAGTCACCCTGTCCCGGTTCCGGGAAGCTCGCCTCGGTGACCGGTGCGACACCGTCGAGTTCGGCGATCTGGATGTCGCGGAACGAGACGTCGTCGGAGCCTCCGTGGTTCTGGATCCCGATGAAGCCCTGGGTCAGGTCCCGGTTCGGGTCCGTACTGACGAACTCGTTGATCAGGGAGCCGTTGAGCAGCACCTTGATCGTCTGGCCCTTGACCACGATCTCGTACGAGTTCCACTCACCCGGCGGCTTCAGCGCGGCGTCGCGCGCTTCGATGTCGGCCGACTGGAAGCTGTAGACCGATCCCGTGGTCCGGTCCGGCGCATCGGTGGCGTCGATCTGGATCTCGTATCCCTGGTTGACCGCGACCCACGGATCGTTTCCGGGGTCCGGGAATCCGACGAAGATCCCGGAGTTGTCGTCCCCGGCCATCTTCCAGTCCAGCTTCAGGCTGTACGCGCCGAACTCCTGCTCGTACAGGTACAGCCCCATGCCACCGACCGAGCGGATCGAGCAGTCGCTCTGGTGGTCGAAGGAACCAGGACCGGCCTGCCGCCAGCCGTCCATGCTCGCCTCGGTGCCGTCGAAGAGCATGGTGTAGCCCTCCTCCGGTGCCGAGGGCTCGCATGTCCGCGGTTCCGGCTGTGCCACGCCGGGCCCCTGCACGTTGAGGACGTCCACATCGAACAGTCCACCAGTTCCGGTTCCCTTGAACACCAGGTACAGCGGCTTGGTGCCGCCCGGGTCCGCGACAGGTGCGGGTGCGATATCGGTGTAGTTGTCCCAGCCGCCGGTGCTGCCCACCTGCACGGTCTGCACGAGTGGGCCGTCCAGGGATCCGGAACGGACCTCGATGGTGCCGCCCGCGCCACCGGAGGACACCCGGTAACCGATGGCCTCGACGCCGGTCAGGTTGACCGGGTCGAACTTGATCCAGTCGCCGTCGTCGATGTAGCCGACCCGCTTGCCGCCACTGGCTCCGGCGGCGTCGACGATCTGGACCCCGTTGTGCTCGGTGTAGAACTCGGCCTGCTTGGTCTTGGGCTGCAGGATGCTCTCGTCCGAGCCTTCCAGTGCGGGAACGTCACCCGCGCCGGCGTCGGTGTAGTAGGCATTGATCACGCCGAAGACGTCGGCGTCCAGCCCATGCCCCTCGTCGGCAGGCGTCTCGATCACTCCCTCGCAACCGGTGGCCCTGCTCAACGGGTGCCCGTGGTCGTTGTGACCAAGGATGTACTCGACGGTCACCTTCGAGCAGTCGATCTGGCCGTCCTCCGGATCGGTCACCGTGACCTTGAACGGCACGTCGTCACCGAAACCGAAGAATCCACCGTCCACCGGCGTCTCGAGTCGCACGGTCGGCGCGGTGTTGCCCGCGGTGATCACCGCGCTGACGGAACCGGTCAGCCCGGTCTCGTCGGTGACCGACAGCTGGGCGTTGTACTGCCCTGGCTCGTCATAGGTGTGGGACACCGGCCCCGCCTCGGTGGAGTCGGTGTTGCCATCACCGTCGAAGTCCCACGCGTAGGCCAACGCGCCACCGTCTTCGTCCACTGTGCCAGCCGGATCGAAGTTGACCTCGAGCGGAGCGGGGCCGGAAGTCCTGTCCGTGGCCAGTTGCACGGAAGGAGTCCGGTTGCCCTTGGTGTAGTCGATTCGGTAAACGGCCGAGTCCGCCGAGCCACCGAAATAGCCACTGCCGTAGTCCAGGACGTAGAGCGACCCCTCCGGCCCGAACTCGATGTTCATCGGCCGGGTCAGGTCCATCGACTCGAAGAACGTCTCGATGGCCCCTCGTTCACCGTTCGGGCCGACCTCGATGGGCTTGATCCAGCTGCGCTCCCACTCGTAGGCGAAGGTCTTGCCGTCGTAGTACTCCGGGAACTTCGTCGGCGAGTCGAGGCCGGGATCGTAGTTGTACACCGGCCCGCCCATGGGCGATTCGCTTCCGGTGCCGAACTCCGGCACGGACCCACCGTCGTACGGGATCCACGCGGGCTGAGCGGGCGGCAGGTCGACCAGCCCGGTGTTGTGCCTGCTCTCGTTCTTCGGGGCCGCACAGTCGAAGGCTGGACCGGACTCGCCGGTGGCGAAGTCGTAGTCGCGGTACGACAGGTTGTCTCCGACGCACAGCGGCCAGCCGAAGTTGCCCGCCTCCTTGATCAGATTGAACTCCACCGTGCCACCAGGACCACGTTCGGGATTGGCGGAACCCGCGTCGGGTCCGTAGTCGCCGAGGTAGATCCAGCCGGTCTCCTTGTCGACCGCGAAACGGAACGGGTTACGGAAGCCCATGGCGTAGACCTCCGGCCGGGTCTTCTCCGTACCCGGCGCGAACAGGTTGCCCTCGGGGATGGTGTAGCTACCGTCCTCCTGTACCGAGATTCGCAGCAGCTTGCCCCGCAGGTCATTCGTGTTCGCCGAGGTGCGGCGGGCATCGAACACCGGATTGCGGTCGGCGCGTTCGTCGATCGGGCTGTAGCCGTCGGAGGCGAACGGGTTGGTGTCGTCCCCTGTGGACAGCAACAGGTTTCCCTGCGCGTCGAAGTCGATCTCACCCCCCGCGTGGCAGCAGATGCCTCGATCCGCTGGAACACGAAGGATCTGCTGCTCGCTCGCGAGATCGAGGGTGCCCTCCGCGGTGAGCTTGTACCTGGAAAGCTGGTTGTGTCCCTTGAACGGCGCGAAGTCCGCCTCGGTCCCGTTCTCCGGCGCATCGCCAGGTGGGGTGTCCAGCGGCGGGGCGTAGTAGAGGTAAACCCAGTTGTTCTCCGCGAAGTCCGGGTCGACGGCGATACCCTGCAGCCCATCCTCGTCGTGGTTGTACACGTCGAGCTTCGCGGCGAGCGAGGTGGTGGCCTGCGGTGTGGTCAGCCAGACCTCACCGTCGCGGGAGGTGTGCAGGACTCGGCGGTCGGGCAGCACGGCCAGCGCGATGGGCTCGCCCGTGCGCTCCTCACCCTTCGCCAGCGTGACCTGGTCGAAGTCCTCGTCGGCCGGATCGCCCGTACCCGGGTCCGGCGCCGAGCAGTCGGCGTCGCGCTCGCCTGCGGCATAAAGGATCCCGCCCACCAGGTGACCGCGGAACTCGGTCTCGGCGTAGGACCCCTCGGTGTGCCCGCCGCCGGTGTACCAGGCGCGGCCGCCGCTGTTCTCGTGGCACCAGGCGATGGGATGGTCGCCCATCGCGCCACTGCCCGCGTCGTAGCTGGACTCGTCGAGCGCGGCGAGTACGTGTACGTCCTGCCGTGGGTTCGCCCTGAAGTTGTACCACTCGTCGGTACGGGTCCACTGATAAGGCAGGTCCGCTGTGGAGGGATGCTGGCGGTCCTCTACGTTGACCGTCGCCTCCTGGATTTGGGGGTGTGACTGGAAGTAGGCGCCCACCAGGTCGCCATACCAGGGCCAGTCGTACTCGGTGTCCGAAGCGGCATGCACTCCGGCGTATCCGCCGCCCGCTGCGACGTAGCGCTCGAATGCGCCCTGCTGCTGCTCGTTCAGCACGTCACCGGTGGTGGACAACCACACCACGGCATCGTAACCCGCCAGGTTCTCGTCGGTGAACGCCGCCGCGTCCTCGGTCGCGTCGACGGCGAAGCCGTTCTGCTCGCCCAGTTCCTCGATCGTGGCGATGCCGGTAGGGATCGACCCATGGCGGTAGCCCGCGGTCTTGGAGAAGACCAGGACACTCGCCGACTCGGCGGCCTCGGTCCCTGGGTCCCCGGCCTGCGCGGCGGCCGAAGGCAGGCCCGCGCCGAAACCGGTACACAGCGCGAGTACGGCCGCGCCGACCCGCCGTGCATGCCCGCCTTGCTTGCCCAGCCTGGGAAATCTGCCTGATGATCTTTGTCTGGTACCGCTGCTTCTTTGCACTTGTACCTGCGCTCCTTGCTCGCAAACCGGTGGGGACGGTTGAGCTTGTGTTTCGCTGACTCCTCCCTCCAGTGACAGGTGGCTCAGGCGCCGGGCAGTACCTCCGACCACTGCGAGCCAGCGGCGGCACTCTGTTCCACCGCGCCGAGCACCTGCTGCACCCGCAGGCCGTCGGCGAAGCTCGGGCTGGCCGGCTCGCCAGTCCCGATCGCGGTGAGGAAGTCGGCGACCTCGTGGGTGAACGTGTGCTCGTACCCGAGCAGGTGGCCTGGTGGCCACCAGGCGCCCACATATGGGTGGTCCTGCTCGGTCACGACGATGCGCCGGAAGCCCTGGGTGTCGGACGGGTCATCTCCGTCGCAGAACCACAGCTCGTTCATCGACTCGAAGTCGAAGCTCAGGCTCCCCCTGGAACCGTTGATCTCCAGGCGCATCGCGTTCTTCCGGCCGAGGGCGTAGCGGGTGGCCTCGAAGCTCGCGACTGCGCCTGAGGAGAAGCGGCCGACGAACAACGCGCAGTCGTCGACGGTGACCTTCTCGGTTCCCCCGTCCGCGGGACGCTCACCGACGAAGGTCTCGGTCAGCCCGGTCACCCCGGTCAGCACGTCACCGGTGACGAACTGGGTGGCATCGACGATATGCGCGCCGATGTCGCCAAGTGCACCGGACCCGGCCTGTTCCTTGCGCAGTCGCCAGGTCATCGGCGACTCGGCGTCGGAGAGCCAGTCCTGCAGGTAGACCGCGCGTACGTGGCGCAACGTGCCGAGCCTGCCCTCGGCGATCAGCCGCCGGGCCAGTGCGAGGGCGGGCACCCTGCGGTAGTTGAACGCCACCATCGAGTGCACGCCCTCGCGCGCCGCCTTCGCGGCCGCCTCGGCCATCACCTCCGCTTCGGCGACGGAGTTGGCCAGGGGCTTCTCGCACAGCACGTGCTTGCCCGCGGCCAGCGCGGCGACGGCGATCTCGCAGTGGGTGTGGCCGGGCGTACAGATGTCGACGACGTCGACATCGTCCCTGGAAATGATCGCCCGCCAGTCGGTCTCCACCGACTCCCAGCCGTACCGCTCCGCCGCCTCCTTCGTCCGCCGCTCGTCCCGGCCACCGAGCACGGTCAGCCGCGGCGGTCTCGGAACATCGAAGAACCGGTGCACGTTTCGCCACGCGTGCGAATGCACCGCTCCCATGAACGAGTGGCCGACCATGGCGACGCCGACAGCGTCCCCCGACATCTGACTCATCGAGAATCCCCTTGTAGTGAAGGTCATGCGGAACCGGTGGCGGCCCTTAGGCCGCCGGATTACGAGTCGAAACTGACGTCCATGTAGGAGTCGACGTTCTCCTTGGTCACCACGGCCGAGTAAGTGGTGAGTTCCGAAGGGATCTCGTGCTCGGCGAGGTCGCCGATGCCCTTGCTCTGTCCGAGCAGCCTGGCCATCGCCACCGCGGAGGACGCCATCGACGGGCTGTAGAGCACGGTCGCCTTGATGACGGAGTTGTCGGCCTTGATCCGCTCCATCATGTTGCGGGAACCCGCGCCGCCGACCATGAAGAAGTCGCTTCGGCCGGCGTTCTCGATGGCGGCCACCACGCCGATGCCCTGGTCGTCGTCGTGGTTCCACAGCGCGTCGAGCTTCGGCGCACCCTGCAGGAGGTTGGCCGTCTTCTGCTGCCCCGACTCCGGCGTGAACTCCGCAGCGACCCGTGGGCCGACCGAGAAGCCGTGCTTCTGCAGCGCGTCCTTGAAGCCCTTGCTGCGTTCCTGGGTCAGCGGCAGTGCGTCTATCCCCGCGACCTCGCCGATGATCGGGTTGGCCACGCCCTTGCGCTTGAGCTCCTCGGCGATGTAATTGCCCGCGTTGACGCCCATGCGGTAGTTGTCGCCGCCGATCCAGGCGCGGTAGGCGAGCGGAGTGTCGAAGACGCGGTCCACGTTGATCACCGGGATTCCGGCGTCCATCGCCTTCTGTGCGACCGAGGTCAGTGCCTTGCCGTCGAACGGAAGGATCACCAGCACGCCGACCTTCGCGTTGATCAGGGACTCGACCTGCGCGATCTGCTGGACAACATCGTTGGTGCCCTCGGTCGCGTTCAGCGTGACATCGGGGTAGTTCTCCGCCTGTGCCCTGGCATTGATCGTGACCGCGGCCATCCAGCCGTGGTCGGCCGCGGGCGCGGAGAAGCCGATGGTCACCGGCGGCCCCGGCTCGGTGTTGCTGCCCTGGTTCCCTGCGGCCTGCGGCGAACCCTCGTCCTGTGGCGCCTCGTTCGAGGTGCATCCGGCAAGCACCGCGCCGGCGCCGAGCCCGGCCGCGCCGAGCAGGAATCCGCGACGGGCGAGAATCGATCCATTTTCTGTCATGACTTGCTCCCGGTTGGCACGGTGGGTTGGGGTTCGGACAGGGGGGAGGACTGTGGCGGGCCCGGCGATTTACCCTTGCGCTTCGCCGACGTGGTGTGCTGCAGCAGCACGGCGGCGACGATGATCGCGCCCTTGGCGATGCTCTGGATGTCGGTATCCAGGTTGTTCTGGGTGAAGATGCTGCTGACGACGGTGAAGATCAGGACACCAATCAGCGTGCCGATCAGGCTGCCACGGCCGCCCGAGAGCAGCGTGCCGCCGATGACCACCGCCGCGATGGCGTCGAGTTCGTAGAACATGCCGTTGGTGGACGCACCGGAGGTGGTCTGCGCGACCACCAACATCGCGGCGATCCCGCAGCAGAGACCGCTGATGCCGTAGACGAGCGCGGTGTGCCGCTTGACGTTGATGCCGGAGAGCCTGGCCGCCTCGGAGTTGCCGCCGATGGCGTAGGTACGCCTGCCGAACGTCGTCCGGTTCAGCACAATCCAGCCCACCAGGAATACCAGCGCGAGCGTCCACACCAGTGCCGGAATGCCGAGGAAGTCACCGTTGAAGAACTCGGTGAAGCCGGTTTCGGTGACGACCTGGGTCTGCCGGTCGCTGAGACGTTCGGCCAGACCGCGCGCCGAGGCCATCATCGCCAGGGTGGTGATGAACGGGACCACCTTGCCGTAGGAGACCAGCATCCCGTTGACGAGTCCCGCCCCGAGCCCGACCAGCACAGCGCAGAGCACCATCACGAACGGCCCGTACGCCTGCGTAGCGACGGTCGTCATCCACACACTGGACAGCGCCACGAGCGAACCGACCGAGAGGTCGATCCCGCCCGCGATGATCACGAAGGTCATCCCGACGCTGACCACGCCGATGGCCGCGGCCAGCCGCAGCATCAAGGAGAGATTCTGCTGCGTCGCGAATGTCTCGGGCTGGGTGATGTAGCCGACCACGCAGAGCAGGACGAGCACACCGGCCAGTCCGAGCAGCCGGACGTCGAGGCGCAGGGAACTGCGCAGCGCACTGTCCTGTTTGGGACGAACCGGCGGCCGGTCGAGTGTTTCGGTCACGCCGCACTTCCTTCCATGACCAAGTCGAGAACTCCTGCTTCCGTGATGTCGTCCGAAGATCGATCGGCGACGACTTGTCCCTCCCGCAGCACCAGCACGCGGTCGGCGAGGCCGAGCACCTCGGGAATCTCACTCGAGACGAGCACGATGGCCACTCCGCTCGCGGCGAGCTCGTGAATGAGCCGGTACAGCTCGGCGCGGGCACCGACGTCGACTCCCCTGGTGGGCTCGTCGAGCAGCAGCACCTTGCAGCCGTGCACGAGCCACCTGGCCACGACGGCCTTCTGCTGGTTGCCGCCGGAGAGCGTGCGAATGAGCCGGGCCGGGTCGGCGGGCCGGAGGTCCAGACGCTCCAGTGTGGACTTCGCGTCCTGCTTCTCCCTGCCGCTCTGGCTGAATCCCATGGTGCTGTACTCGCCGAGGCTCGCCAGCGTGACGTTGTGGGTGACCGACATGTCCAGAAGCAGCGCCTGCGCCTTGCGCTCCTCAGGGGCCAGTCCCACTCCGGCGTCCACCGCGGCGGCGACGCTGCCGGAACGAAGCTGCTTCCCCTCGACGGACACCGTCCCCGCGTCAGCCTTGCGAGCACCGAAGATCGTTTCCAGTATCTCACTGCGGCCAGCGCCGACCAGGCCCGCGAACCCGATGATCTCGCCCGCCCTCGCGGAGAAGGTGATGTCGGAGAATTCGCCAGCGCGCCCGAGTCCGGACACGTGCAGGATCTCGGCACCGAACTCGGTTTCCGCGGAGGCGGCGGCCCGGAAGGCGGTCTCCACCTTGCGTCCGGCCATCCGGTCGACCAGTTCGGAACTCGGGGTCGCGCGCGCGTCCAGATTGGCGGCGACCGTACGGCCGTCCTTGATCACGGTCACCCTGTGCCCGATTCGGCGGATCTCGTCCATTCGGTGGGAGATGTAGACGACCGCCACTCCACTCTCGGTCAGCTCCCCCACAATGCGGAACAGGTTGTCGACCTCGTCGCCCGCCAGCGCCGCGGTCGGTTCGTCCATCACCATCAGGCGGGTGTCGTGGGCAAGCGCCCTGGCCATGGAGACGAGCTGTTGCGCGGCGGCGGGCAGCTTGCCCACCTCGGCTCCTGGCGGGATCTCGGCGTGACCCAGCCTGGCCAGCAACCGCGAGGTCTCCGCGGCCGCGGCGGCCGGGCGAACGAATCCGAACCGGGCGCGCTCGTGCCCGAGGAACACGTTTTCCGTCACCGACAGCGTGGGAATGAGGTCCAGCTCCTGGTACATGGTGGCGATCCCCCGCTTGAGCGCGGCGACCGGCGAACCGAGGGACACCGCCTCCCCCCGCCAGACGATCTCGCCCGCATCCGGCTGGTGCGCACCCGCGAGGGTCTTGATCAGGGTCGACTTGCCTGCCCCGTTCTGACCCAGCAGGCAATGCACCTCGCCGGCCCGTACTTCCAGGTCAACGCCGTCCAGCGCACGTACTCCGGGGAAGAGCTTGACGATTCCCCGCATCTCCAGCAACGGTCGTCCGGTGTCGTTCACACCCTCACCACCGTTCGGAGCGTGCAGACTTAAATCCACTTCGGCCTCACTTCGTCTTGTGCCATGCAAAAGTAGAGTGACGCCGAACACCCGTCAAGGTGAACTTTGCTGAGCTTGACCACTACGGGCCGTGTTTTGCCTGGTTCAGGCCAGAAAACTTAAGTCCGAGAAAAGCAAAAGTGTCCGGTGATCTGGGTCACCAGACAGTCACCAGTGGAACGTCATGTGCCGGAACTGCGGCCAGAGTTCACTCCACGGGGCGAGCCTGCCGGTGCAGAGCCAGAGCGCCACACCCTGGCTGCCGTTGTTGACGCCGCGACCGTTGTCGATGGCACCGACTTGGCGTGCATCGGCGAAGTACTGCTCGAGGCGCTGCGGGCCGGACCCGACGAACAGGGTGTCGGTCGCGGTCTCCGGCGGCCTCCCGAAATACCAGTAGCCACGACTGCCACTGTGTACCTCCGGCAGCCCACGGTCCCTGGCGAACTTGCTGATGGCCGAGGCCTGCCAGTAGGTGTCGGTGACGATCGCCGTACGGGCGCGCTGCTCGGCGGGCAGCGCCAGGTATGCGTCGGCCACGTCCCCTGCGACCTCCGGCCAGCCGAACTCCTCCAGCGCCATGTTCATCGGGCTGTAGGGCTCGCCGGCGTATTCCTCCACCGGGGTCACCGGAAGCCCGCTGATCGCGACCGCGGCGGAGACCGCGTAGGCCGGGACGAGTGTCCAGCGCATCCAGCGGGCGTTCAGATGGCGGGCCAGTTCCACCGAGCCGGCGGCGAAGCACAGCGCGAACAGGCCGCCGACGTAGTAGGGGCGGCCGGAGTTGAGCCAGAAGAGCGCCGTCACCGCGAGCACGGTCCAGCCGAGGAAGCGGTAGGGGCGCAGGCGCGCGGCGCGCAGTAGCCACCAGGTACCGAGCACGAACAGGACCGCTCCGACCACGACACCGGCCTGGTGCAGCGCCATCGGCAGGAAGGTGAACCGCCCCCCGGCGAAGGCGACCTCGTCGGCAACGGCCCGGTTCATCTCCAGTTGCGGCCAGCCGTTCGCCGCCTGCCAGAGCAGCGTCGGCACGGTCGCAGCCACGGCGACGGCGGCGCCTGCCCACAGCAGCGGTTTGCGCAACAGGTCACGCGGGCCGAACACGAGCGAGGTGATCGCCACGGCCACCCAGAACACCGGGATCAGGAACTTGGTCTGCAGCGCCAGCGCGGTGACCAGGCCGGTCATCAGCAACAGCCGGTCGTCCGGGTTGCCCTGCTCGCGCAGCCGGACCCATCGCACCAGCAACCACACGATCACGGTCCAGAGGAAGGCGTCCACGGTGTGGGTGGCGACGATATGGCCCGCACCGGCCAGCAGGAACGGCGAGCAGGCGAAAGCACCAGCGGTCATCAGTTGCGGCAGACGACCGCCGCCGAATTCCCTCGCGGTAAGCGCCGCGACCACGACGCCCGCCCCGGTGAGCAGGACCGGTAACAGACGGAAGCCGAGAACCGAATCCGGCGAGATCGTGTCCATCAACAGTGCGAGCAGGGGCAGCATCGGCGGCTGGTCGGCGTAGCCCCACTCGAGGTGCCTGCCCGCCGCGATGAAGTAGAGCTCGTCGCCGTGATAGCCGTACCGCCCGGCGAAAGCCAGCAACACGGCCATGGCGAGACCGGCGACGATCAGCACCGGAGCGCGTGCGAACGTGGGCACGACCTGCCCACTGAACGAGGTGCTGAGCCGCTGGTCCGCCAACCGACCGGCAGCAGCGGCTTCCGTGGCATCGGTCACGATGTCGGCCTGTCCTCCGCTGCTCGGCTGAAGCTCCGGGAGCGGATGACCGGCACCCGTTCCCGCAGACCACCGTAGCTGCCCGCGGGTTATGGCCGGCCGACCGGGCTTGGGTGCGGCTACTCCCATTCCCAGCGCACCCCGAGCACACCTGGGGCGATGTCGCGGGCCACCCGGTGCACCCACCGGCCAGGTGTGAGAGTCAGTTCCCCTTCGGCCGCCGTGTCGCCGTACTCCCCGTCCTGGGTGAGCGCGAAACACCGCACGGGGACCGCTTCCTCGGCGAACCGGACACCGAGGACATAGGTGTCGCCGGGATAGCGGAATCCGCGGCGGTAGTCGGCGCTGGGAATCGGCGAACTGATGGCGAACTCGTAGTCGAACAGGTGTGTCTCCCCCGCTCGCAGCCTGCGGTCGAAAAGCAGTTCCATGGCGATGACGGCTGCCTGCGGATGCCTTCGTACCCGGCCCAGCCTGCAGTTCTCCTTGGCGGTCGGCACGATGTCGCGTGCCTGACTGCCCGGCTCAGCGCAGTAGACCGCCAGAAATCGGTCCGGGTCGTCGTCGACGGCGCGCACGACGACCCTGGTCCGCACCGAATAGATGGCCCGGTCGGGGCCCACTCGGACCCGGTCCTCCTGGCAGAACACCCGCATCTTCCGGTCGGACGGACCGAGAACGGGCTCGATGGTCTGGGCCAGCGCCGAAGCGGGTTCGAGCAGACCGTCGTAGTGGCGGGCCACACTGGTGCCGCGGGTCCACCTGCCGCGCGGGCGGGGCGGACCGAGCAGCATGGCCAGCGTGTGCGCGGGAAGGCCGAGAATGTGCTCTATGGCCCGCACGGCACGCAGGGAGTCGGAGCGTTCGGGCCGGCTGCGGCCCTGCTGCCAGTAGCTCAGACTGGCTCGGCTCACCCGGATTCCGCGCTGGGCCAGCCGGTGCTGCAGCGCCTCGAGAGTGAGTCCGCTCTGCTCGATCGCGGTCCGCAGCGCCGTGTGAAACGGACCCGCGCGCAACAGGCCCAGATCCGGAGAACGTGCTCCCACGCCGCCCCGGGCATGCGCCTGTGACGGTGGATGCGACACGACACCTCCCGGGCAAAATGCCGAACTCTGTGGAACAACACAGTTTTGGTTTCGACGTTCACGGTTGCGGGCACGATCGCCTGCCGATTCGAGCAGGTCACCTGTGCCCGTCCACCGAAGCGCCGTCAACAGTATTCGGCGCGGTGTTCAGCAGGCACAAGCGCCGTTAGTAGCGGGTATTGACGCACCGGAAGCCAGCGGATTGCCTGCGTCGGCAATCCCTGCTCGTGCTCCCATTTTCCGGAGGACAAAGATGTTCACGGCACTGACGGCACAGACGGCAAAGACCGCGACCAGAAGACGGATTCTCGCCGCGGCGGCCACGTTCGTCACCGCGACCGGACTACTCGCCCTGCCGACGGCCACGGCCGAGACCGAGAGACAGCGAGACCTCGCCGAGTCGGTGCGCTCGACGATGCTCGCGGAGCGTGGTGCGACCGCGCGAGAACAGTACGAGGTCACATCCTTGGACGAGCCGCTGGTGGAACCGACGCGGATCAGCGAGACCGGCTGGGCGTTCGGCTCGACCACCATTCCCCTTCCAGCTGTCGAACACGCCGCACCGGAGTCGGCGCTGTTCGTGGCCAGACGGGGTGGCCGGGGATGGGAGGTAGCGCTCGACGGGACAGCCGATTTCGTTTCCCTGGCAAAGCGTGCTCCCACCGAAATCGTCAGCGAGGGCGAGAAGACACTGTTCGCCCAGAATTTCGCGGCCAGGAACAACACCGCTGTTGCCGACACCGGGCTGGGGCTGCCCTGGGCCACCGGGGTGGCCTGGTGGATGGGTGGTGGTCCGCATGGCAACAGCGGTAACAGCAGGCCGTTCAGTTCGATCGACTTCAACGGCGGCGACGGACGCGTGCTCGCGGCCGGGGAGGGACGGGTGTACAAGAGCTGCGTCCGAGGGCGCAGCGCACTGGTGAAAGTGTTACACCCCAACGGATACAGCACAACGTACTACCACATGTACGACCTGACGAACCTGCCCGACGGTAGCGCCGTGCGAACCGGAACCTACCTCGGGCACATCGGCAACGAACTACCGTGCGGCGGTTCGAGTTCGGGTGCGCATGTGCATTTCTCGCTACTACGCGGCGACACCCATGTCAGCGTGAACAGGATGACCATCGGCGGCTGGACGTTCTACGAGGGTTCGGCCGCCTACGGCGGATACGCGCTGCGCGGCGGTGACCGGGTCAACCGCGGCGGCAGGCTCACGAACTACGGCGGCGGGAACGACACTCCGAGCCTGCCTACGGGAACGGTGAACGGCGGCCGGTACAGCAGTGTGAACCTGCGCTCCGGCCCCAGCCTCGATCACAACATTGTCGGCACGGTGGCCAACGGCGAGGTGGTCCGGATTTCCTGCACGGCCAGAGGCGGTGTCGTCAACGGAGTCTGGGGCAACACCGATCTGTGGAACAAACTGGACACTGGCGGCTGGATCAGCGATGGCTTTGTCGACACTGGCTCGAATGATCCGGTGGCGCCGGCGTGCACTTGAGGTAAGCGCGGATCGCGCGGGCCTACCCCCGGCCGGGCAAGTTCCCGTCCGGGGGTGGACCTTTGAGTTCAGAACGGCGTCGGTGTCTCGTCTGGAGGGTCAACGGACCGGGTGCAGCCGCGCGGCCTCCGACGCCTGTCCGTTGTGGACCTTCGCGATGATGGCTCCGGTGGTTCGTTGATGGGCTGGATGGTTTTGGTGTAGGTGCGTCCGGTGGGGGTGGTGATGGTCGAGATCCCGGTGTCGGGGTCGTGGGTCAGTGTCCAGCCGGGTTGGTCTTTCAGGTAATGGTCGCGCTCGCACTTCGCGCCACCGTTACGGTCCGCGGTGCGGCCGTGGTGGTGCCACTCCCGCAGATGGTCGTAGTCGCAGCGATGCGCCGGACGGTGACACCCCGGCGTCGTGCACTCCCGGTCGCGAACCTGAACGAGCTCGCGCAGAAACGCACTCGGCCGACGCCGCGTCCGGCCCAGATCCTTGACCGCACCGGTGGCCGGATCGGTAAGGACCTTCCGCCAGGCGCTGTCGGGGCGAGTCATGATCTCCCGCGCGATCGGTCCCGGAATCGGGCCATAACCGGACAGCTCACACCCGTCGTCGGACATCATCAGGACGGTGTCGATCGGCATGTGCAGAAACACCAGTGCCCCACGCACCGGAGCATCGACACCCGGGTCGCGGCCGTGCAGCAGATCGGCCAGGACGTCCGCCCGCAACTGCTCCAGCGTCCGCTCATCACCGGCGTTACGCAACGTACGGGCCATCCGGTCGACGCGGGCGTAGGCCGACGCCGCGACCTCCGCCGGCAGGTCCGCGGACAGGGTCGCCATCGTGTCCTCGCGGGGCGTCAGCTCCACCTTCCGACCCGTGCGCGCCTTGCGGGCCCGGGCGGTCTGCCCATCCGGGTCGATCGTCCGCACCAGCCGACGCGCGGCCCGCACCAGCGACGATGGATCGGTGAACCCCAACCGCCCCGCCGCGAGCTTCCCAGCCAGCCGCTCGTCGACCTCCCGCGCCTGCTCATCGGTCAACGCCGCGCTGGCCTCCACGACCTGCCCTGCCGGGTAACCCTCGATGTCGCCGGCCTCCATCGCCGCCAGCAATCTCGGCATCCGGGCCACCAGACCCATACCACGTGCAACTCGGTTCGCGGCCTGGTTACGGGAGATACGCAGTTCCAGCGACGCCTCCACCGCCACCGACTTGTCCCCACCCCGGAGGCGATCCAACCGAGCCAGGGCGCGAGCCTCCAACGCGTCGGCCCGCGCCCGCATCCGGCGCGAGACCGCCAACGCGTCCACCAACTCGTCATCGCCCAACCCGGAGAAATCCACACCGGAGCGCGCGGTGAAACGGTGATCCGCCCACTCCTCAGCGGTGAACGGCGGCGGGTCCACCACACCAGCGGGCAGGAACATGATCCCCGCCTCGCTGCCGACCTGCACGAATTCCGTCACCCGACCAATATCTCGAACAAACGTTCGAGAGGCAATCGCTCGATGGTGGAGGATCTGCGCTCACATGTTGATCATGTGTCCGGCCAGCCCGTGTACGGCTTCCTTCACCGCCTCGCCAAGGGTCGGGTGGGCATGGACGTTGCGGCCGACCTCGTGCACCGTGAGGTCCCACTGCTGGGCCAGGGTCAGCTCGGGCAGCAGCTCGGTCACCTCGGGTCCGATCAGATGTGCGCCGAGGAGCTCGCCGTACTTGGCATCGCTGATGACCTTGACGAATCCGACGGTGTCGCCGAGGCCGTGCGCCTTTCCGTTGGCGGAGAACGGGAACTTCGCCACCTGCACATCGAATCCCTGGTCCCTGGCCTCGGACTCGGTCCAGCCGAAGCTGGCGATCTGCGGCTGGCAGTAGGTCGCCCTCGGGATCATCTGGTAGTCCAGTTCCATGGTCTCCGCGTCGGCGATCGTCTCCGCTGCAACGATCCCCATGGACTCCGCGGCATGCGCCAGCATCAGTTTCGCGGTCACGTCACCGATCGCGAAGATGTGCGGCACGTTCGTCCGGCACCGCGCGTCCACATCGATGGCACCCCGCTCGGTCAGCCGGACACCGGCCGCTTCGAGCCCGAATCCCTCGACCCGCGGCTGGAAACCGATGGCCTGCAGCACCTTGTCCGTCTCGATCTTCCGCTGTTCGCCGTCCTTGGACACGGTGACGACCACCCTGTCGCCGGTGTCGTCGATCGACTCCACCCGCGTGGACGTGAGCACCTCGATGCCCAGCCTCCGGTAACGCCGTGCGAGCTCGGCGGAGACCTCCTCGTCCTCCAACGGCACCATCCGGTCCAGGAACTCGACGATGGTCACCTGCACGCCGTAGTTGTGCAGCACGTAGGCGAACTCGACACCGATGGCACCCGCCCCGGCGATGACGATGCTCTCCGGCAGCTCGGCGTCGAGGATCTGCTCCTCGTAGGTCACCACGCGCTCGGACAGCGACGTGCCCGGCAGCAGCTTCGTGGTGGCGCCGGAGGCGATGATGCAGTGGTCGAAGGTCACCGTCTCGGTCTCACCGTCCGCGTTCCGCACTGTGATCGTGTTCGCGTCGGTGAAACTGCCCCAGCCGTTGAACTGCGTGATCGCGTTCTTCTTCATCAGGAAGTTGACGCCCTTGACGCGACCGTCGGCCACCTTGCGGCTGCGCTGGTACGCCGCGCCGTAGTCGAAGGTCACCTGTCCGTCGACCTGGATTCCGTAGGTGCGTGCCTCGTTGTGGAACAGGTGGGCCAGCTCTGCGTTGCGCAGCAGTGCCTTGGACGGGATACACCCGACGTTCAGGCAGACCCCGCCCCAGAACCGGCCTTCGATGATCGCGGTGTCGAAACCCAGTTGCGCGGCTCGTACGGCGGCCGTGTAACCACCCGGACCGGAACCCAGCACCACCACGCCGAAATGTTCGCTCATGTCCGCCGATTATGCCGCCTCGGCGCCCGGTTACGCAGCAGGCGGGGACTCTCCGCGCACCTCTGCGAGCAGCTCGGTGACCGCGGCCATGACCCGCGCGTTCGCCTCTGCGACCGCGCTGCTGGTCGGGCGCGGGCCGGCCAGATCGGACAGGTCCACCGGCGGTCCCGCCACCAGGGTCACCGAACGCCTCGGGAAGACCTTGGGCAGTTTCGCGTCCGGCGGCAGCAGGTGGTGCGTGCCCCAGTTGGCCACCGGAACGACCGGAACGCCTGTGGTGAGCGCCACTTTCGCCAGCCCCGCCTTGCCCTCGCTCGGCCAGCCGTCGTCGCGAGTGGAGAACCCTGCCTCCGGGAACACGACCACGCACTCGCCGTCCCGCACGGCGTCCACCGCCGCCTTGTAGGCGAGGTAGGCGGCCCTGGCCCCGGCATCGCGTTGCACGGGGATGTGCTTGCCCGAACTCATCACCGAACCCACGACCCGGCCCGACCACAACTCCGACTTCGCGAGATAACGAGGCACCCGGCCACCCGCGAGACAGAAGGCGGTCATCGTGACCGGGTCGGCGAAGGACAGGTGGTTCGACGCCACCAGCACTCCGCCGTCCTTCGGCAGGTGTTCGGTCCCACGGAAGCGCAAGCGCGCCCCCAGCACCAGCAACGGCCAGATGAGGTCGATGGCGAAGCCGAACCACCGGCCGCGCTCCCTGCGCGGGAAGCGCAGTCCGAGCCGCATCGCCTGTGTCCTGGTCAGGGGTGATTTCTCGGGGTTGGCGGCGTCAACATTCAGCTTGACCCAGCGGAACCGGGGTCTGCGCAGCAACAGCATGTGCGGAATTCGTCCGTTGGTGGTGGGTGGATGGGACGCTATCGGTCGGAATCGGCCTCGACGGGCCAGCCGGCCAGCTCACGCACAACACGTTGCGCGCGGACCAGTCCCGGGAGTTCGGCCGGGTCCAGCTCGCCGCGCTCGGCGCCGTGTTGCGCCTCGGCGAGTTTCGCCAACAGACCGGCGACATCGACGGACGACTGCTGCGACATCTTCCTCATCCCCTCGGACAGCTGGGCGACGGTGTGTGACGAAGCGGTTGCAGAAGAAGCGGTGGCCTGAGAACCGACAAGCGTGTTCCACGTTAGCGGCCCTGGCAACCGAACACCCTCCCGGGGCATCGGCCGCGGGAGGGTGCGTTCGTCGTCCGGCTCAGGAAGCGCGTTCCAGGATGACCACGGGAATCTCCCGATCGGTCTTCTTCTGGTACTCGTCGTAGTCCGGCCAGACCGACACCAGCCTCGGCCACACCGAGGCCTTCTCCTCGCTGTCGGCCGTACGTGCCCTCGCGGTGAACTTGTCCGCACCGACCTGCACGCCGACCTCGGGGTTCGCCTGCAGGTTCAGGTACCAGCCAGGGTGGGTGTCTGCGCCGCCCTTCGATGCGACCACGACGTGATTGCCCTCGTGTTCCTGGTAGATCAGGGCGAACTTGCGGTCCTCACCGGTTTTGCGCCCCTTCGTGGTCAGGATCAGGACAGGGGCACCCTTCTCCCAGATGTGCCCGACCTCGCCGTCGGTCTCCTCGTAGCGCCGAACGTGCTCGTCACCGAACAGCATGGACCTTCCTTTCAGCCAACTCGTGAGAACTCAACTACCCAGCCACGCTACTGCGACGAACCCGCTGCCCGCTGCCCGAGCACGTCGGCCAGCAGCGTCGGTTCCACGTTGCCGCCGGAAACCACCACGACCGTGCGGCCAACCGGAAGTTCGGCGGCGTGATCGAGGTACGCGGCAAGTCCGACGGCGCCGCTGGGCTCGGCCACCAGCCTGCCCTTGCGGGCGAGCACCGACATCGCCGAGCGGATCTGGTCCTCGCCGACAGTCACGATCCCGTCGAGCACTGTGCGCAGGTGCGCGAAGGTCAGTTCAGACGGCTGCGAACGCAGGCCGTCGGCCACGGTCCGCGCCCTGTCCTCGATCGGCCAGTCCACCAGCGAGCCGGCCAGCAGGCTCTCCCTGGCGTCACCCGCCAGCTCGGGCTCCACACCGAAAACGGCCGCATTCGGGCACAACGCCCTGATCGCGGTGCCCACTCCGGACGCGAGACCGCCACCGCTGACCGGAATGAGCACGAGTTCCACGTCAGGCAGGTCGGTACCGATCTCCAGCCCGGCCGTCCCCTGCCCGGCGATGACGTCGGGATGGTCGAACGGCGGGACCAGCACACAACCGATCCGCTCGACGATCTCCGCGGCGGCCGACTCCCGCTCGGCGATGGGTACGAGCACGACCTCGGCACCGTAGTCGCGCGTCCGGTCGATCTTGACCTGCGGAGTCACGTCCGGCATCACGATGTGAGCCTTGACGCCGACGGCTCGCGCCGCGTATGCGACGGCCTGCGCGTGATTGCCGCTGGAGTAGGCCACGACGCCGCGAGCACGGGCGTTCTCGTCAAGCCGGGCGATCGCGTTCGTGGCGCCGCGCAGTTTGAAAGCACCGATCGGCTGGAGGCTCTCCGGTTTCAACCAGAGCGGCCGGTCCGGATCGGCCCAGGGACACGGTAGGAGTGGAGTGTGGACGACAGCGTGGCGAATGCGCTCGGCTGCGTCCCGGATGTCCTCGATGTTCACCAGTTGCACGCCACCAGTGTGCCGGAAACGGCAGCCGGATGACGCCGTAAGGAGCGGCGCGGACACGTCCCGGCAGACGTGCCCGCGCCGCTGTCTCGGATGGTTCTCGGACCAGCTCAGAACCGCATGTTGCGCAGATACTCGTAGCTACGGCTCGCGCTGACCAGCGGCTTCGCCGGCCGGTCATGCGATTCTCTCCGTTGAGTAGTCGTTGAAAGCGCTTACTCGGACGTGCCTGATCGCCGGGTATTCAGTTGTGGGCGCAGCTGTACTGATTGTTCGGTGCTACCTGCCGACCTCAGTCGGCAGCGGAGGCGGCCCCCAGGTGGGCCCTGATCTGCTTGGTGGCCCTGGCGAACTCGGGCTCGGCCATGGTCGCGCCGTAGTCCCGGTTCGCCGGGAGATCGACGTCGATCACCCCGGCCACCGTGCCGGGCCGCGCGGTCATCATGACCACGCGGTCGGCGAGATAAACCGCCTCCGCGATCGAGTGCGTCACCAACAGGACGGTCGTGCCGGTCTCCTGCCAGATGCGCCGCAGCTCGACGTTCATCTGCTCTCTGGTCAGTGCGTCCAGGGCGCCGAACGGCTCGTCCATGAGCAGGACCGGGGGCCGGTGCAGCAGCGCGCGGCACAGCGCCACCCGCTGCTGCATACCGCCGGAGAGCTCGTGCGGGTAGGCGTCCCCGAAGCCGGTGAGCCCGGTCATCTCGATCAGCTCATCGGTGCGGCGAGCTGCCTCCTCTCTCGGCATCCGGCGCATTTCGGCCTGTAGCAGGATGTTTCGCCGCGCCGAACGCCAGTCGAGCAAGGCGGCCCGTTGGAACACATAACCGATATCGCGCCGCGGACCGGCCACGGAATCACCGAGCAGCCGTACCTGACCGCTCGACGGCCGCAGCAGCCCGGAGGCCAGTTTGAGCAATGTGGACTTACCGCAGCCGGAAGGGCCGACGATCGCGACGAACTCGCCCTGCTCTACCCGGAGCGTCACGTCGCTGAGCGCGGTCACGTCCTTCCGCTTCGTGCGGAACCGCACCGCGACGTCGTCCAGTTCCACCGCGGCCGTCGTTCCCACGTGTGCTTCGCCCGAGAACTCGGCCCGCTCGGCGGTGCTGTTTCCTGGCCTCATCCGTTATCCCTTCGGTGCCAGACCGGCGTCCCAGTACGCGCTGGGCGCCTCCGCGTTCTCGATCACGCCTGCCTCGGCGAAGATGTCGATCGTCTGCTGCCAGTCGGCCTCGTCGTTGACACCCGGCGCCAAACCTTGCGTGGCCTCGGTGTGCAACAGCTCCAGCGTGCTGGCGAACTGCTCGGAGAGCACCCGGGTGGACGGCAGTTGCTCGGAGGCGCCCTCCATGGCCGAAACCGCGGCGTCCTGGTCGGCCGCGGCCGCCGTCCACGCCTCACTGGACGCGGCCACCATCCGCCGCACGAGGTCCTCCTGGTTCTCCAGCGTCTCCAGGGAGGTGAGCAGCCCGTTGCTGTAGAAACTCAGGCCATGGTCGGCGAACCGCAGGTAGGACACCGGCTTTCCGGCCTTCTCCTGCATAGTCGGCCCCTGGTCGGTGGCGTAGCCGAGCAACGCGTCGGTTTGTCCCGACATGACCGCGGCCATCTTTCCCGCGGCGTCGGTGTTCTGCAGCGACACATCACCCTCGGCGAGACCGTTGGCCTTGAGGAACGCGGGGAAGGTCCGGCTCAGCGCGTCGCCCGCGGTGCTCGCGATGGTCTTACCCTTCAGGTCGGCCGGCGATTCGATGCCCTGCTCGCTGAAGAACTGCACCGAGGAGGGCGTCGTCTGCAGGAAGACACCGACGCTTTTCACGTCAAGTCCCTGACTGACCCCGGCGAGCAGCGCAGGAGTGTCCGCCCAGCCGAAGTCCGTCTGCCCCGCCGCGGTTGCCTGAACGGTCTTCTGTGAGCCCTGGCCTGCCCTGATCTCCAGGTCGATGCCGTGCTCCTCGAAGATGCCCTCGGACTTGCCGTAGTAGAACGGCGCGTGTTCGCCGTAGGGGTACCAGTTCAGCGTCAGGGTGACGCGATCCAGTTGCTTTCCCTCCGAGTTTGTCGTGGTGGCGGGTTCCGACCCACCACATCCGGCGGCCAGCAGCAGCACAGCGGCGGCGCAGGCGGTGACTGCACGAACCTTCATCAACGTTCTCCCTGTCTACATCGTTGTCGTGACGGTGTCCGTGCGGCGACTCGCCTGCCACGGGAGCAGGAGGTGCTCGGCCCACTCCACCACCACGAACAGCAGCACCCCCAGCAGCGACATGACCAGCAAACCGGCGAAGAGCACCGGGGTGTCGAGGTTTCCGTTGGCCTGCAGGATCACGAACCCGAGCCCGGCATCCGCTCCGACGAACTCACCGACCACCGCTCCGGTGACGGCCATCGTGGCCGCGACCTTCAGACCGGAGAAAAGATGCGGTAGTGATGCGGGAAAACGGATCTTCCAGAACGTCTGCGCGGGTTTGGCCCCCATCGTGGCCGACAGTTGCAGCATCTCCGGATCGATCGACTTCAGGCCGGTGACCATCGAGATCACCACGGGGAAGAACGCCATCAGTACCGCGACGACGATCTTCGGGCCCAGCCCGAACCCGAGCCAGACCACGAACAGCGGCGCGATCGCGATCTTCGGAATCACCTGTGCGAACAACAACAGCGGGTACAGCGTCTTCTCGATCGTCGAGGAGTACACCATCACCACGGCGGCGAACACGCCGATCGCCGCCGCGATCACGAAACCGAGCAGCGTCTCGTATCCGGTCGTCCAGGTGTGCTCCCAGAAGTAGTCCGGGTTGGCGGTGATCGCTCCGATGGTGTCCGCGGGCGAGGGCACCAGGTAGGGCTCGATCCACTCCGCCGCGGTCACCAGCCACCAGAGGGCGAAGATTCCGAGCAGGAGCGCGAACGGCCGCCAGACACGCTCGGCGAGGCCGGCCGCGCGCTGGGGCAGGCCGGGCCGTTGTCGTTCGGCCACCCCGCCGGGTGCGCTGTTCGCCGTCCGGTCGAGACCGTCCGCAGGGGTGTGCGTGACCATGACCCTCGCCTCCGCAGGCCCACACTGGCCTGGCACGTTAACCTGATGTCCGGCTCGCCGGAACATCGGGAGACTTCGCTCGTTCGGTGTCGGATGAATGCGCTTTCTGAATGCGCTTTCAGGTAGAGTAGGCATACCCGGTGAACCGGTCAAGGACTTCGTCCCCGGCCCCGGGGACGGCACCTCACTACGCGAACAGAGGACAGGGCGGATGAACGACCGGCCACACGTGACACTCGAGGACGTAGCCCGTGCCGCCGAGGTCTCCCTCGCGACGGCATCCCGCGCGCTCAACGGGACCACCAAGGTCAAGTCCGACCTGCGCGACCGGGTGTTGGCGGCGGCGGCCGAACTCGCGTACACGCCGAACGCGCACGCACAGGCACTGGCCGGCGCGACACACCGCACCGTAGGCGTCATCTGCCACGACGTCAGCGACCCCTACTTCGCCGGGGTGGCCCGTGGAATCATGCGAGTGGCAGGCGAGAACGGCCTGCTGGTGATGCTCGCCAGCACGTTCCGGGATCCGCAGAAGGAGATCGCCTACGTCTCGACCCTGCGGGCCCAGCGGGCGTCGGCGATCCTGCTGATCGGTTCCGGGTTCGAGGACCGCGCCTGGGAACGGGCGCTGGCGGCGGAGATCGATCCCTACCGGCGGGGCGGCGGGCAGGTCGCGGTCGTCAGCAGGCACCGGAGCCTGCGCGTGGACACCGTGCAGCCGGAGAACCGGGAGGGTGCGGCCGCGCTGGCCCGCGCCCTGCTCGCACTCGGGCACCGCCGGTTCGCCGTGCTCACCGGCCCGCGTGCGCTGACCACGGTCGTGGACCGGCTCGGCGGATTCCGGGAGGCGCTCGCGGAAGCCGGGGTGGAACTCGACGAACGGGCCATCGTCGAGGCACCGTTCACCAGGGACGGCGGACACGCCGCGATGAGTGAGCTGATTTCCAGGGGGCTGGAGCCGACCTGCGTCTTCGCCGTCACCGACGTCATGGCCATCGGCGCGTTGACCGCTGCACGCGAAGCGGGACTGTCCGTTCCGGACGATCTCTCCCTCGCGGGATTCGACGACATCCCGGTCGTCCGCGATCTTCTGCCACCACTGACCACGGTCGCGCTGCCACTGGAGAAACTCGGCGAGCGGGCGATGGAGCTCGCGGTACGGGACACCACGAGCTCCCGGAGCCGGATCCTGCGGATGGCGGGCGAGGTCGTCCTGCGCGGCAGCACCGCCCCACCGCCTTCGCCGGCTCGCGACGGCAGCGGCACCCGCGATGCGGAGAACGGTGCGACGCGATGACTCGACCTGACGGCGCGGGCCTCACCGGACTGACCATCGACAGGATCGAGACCTTCGCGGTCGAGCTGCCGACCATCCGCTCGTTCGGGGTAGCCGGTGGCGCGGTCGCGACCCAGGGCACGCCGAGTGTGCGGGTACTGGTGAAGATCAGCGCGGACGGCGTCACGGGCTGGGGCGAGGCGACGCCGATTCCGGCCTGGACCTACGAGACCACCGAGTCGATCGTCACCACCATCGACCGCTACCTGGCACCCGCGGTGCTCGGCATCCCCTGCTGGGATCTAGACGGCGTGACCAGGGCCTTCGACCGGGCGATCAACCGGGGATTCTCCATCGGCGCGCCGCTGGCCAAGGCCGCCGTCGACATCGCGTTGCACGACCTGCTCGGGCGGGCACTCGGCGTTCCGGTCGGCGTGCTCTGGGGTCAGCGCAGGCAGGAGACGGTCGAGCTGGGCTGGATGGTGTCCGGCCAGTCGGCGGGCGAGGTCGCCGACCGGGTCGCGGAGGGCAGGGAACTCGGGTATCGGGCGGTCAAGGTGAAGATCGGCCTGCACGACGAACGGACGGACCTCGATGTGGTCCGCTCGGTGCGGGAAGCGGCACCGGACGCGCCGTTGTGGGTGGACGCGAACCAGGCGTACTCGGCGAGTGCCGCGCTGCGTGTGGCGCGTGAACTCGCCGAACTCGACGTGCACGCCTTCGAACAACCACTGCCCGCGAACGACGTGGCCGGACTGCGCAGGCTGCGAAGGGACTGCGTGGTTCCCGTCGCTCTCGACGAGAGTCTGCGGCACCCCAGCGACCTGGCCACGTTTGTCCGGCTGGACGCCGTCGACATCGCGATCGCGAAGGTCCAGCGCAGTGGCGGCCTCACCCTGTCGCGCAGGCTGTGCGCGCTCGCGCAGGACAGCGGCGTCTCCCTGATGGGGTCCGGGCTGACCGACTCCGATCTGGGCCTCGCGGCGTCGCTGCACCTGTTCGCGGCCTTTGGCATCGAGACCCCGGTGGACCTCAACGGCCGCCAGTTCGTCGATTCGGTCTACGCCACCGGCGAGACCGTGCTGATCAGTGCCGGCTTCGCGAATGTGCCGACGGGGCCCGGCCTCGGTGTCGAAGTGGATGAGCAGGTGGTCCGCGAACTGGCGACCGACGTGCTGACGCGACAGGCGTGCTGAGAACGCCGTCGAGCGGGAACGCTGGCCGCCCGGACGGTCAGAGCCGTCACGTCGTGCGGGTGTGACGAACGTGACAAGATGCTCACCATGAGTACCGAATCGGCGCCCAAGTGGCGAAGACTGGAGCCCGACGAGCGCCGGGAGCAGATCTTCACCTGCGCGGCCGATCTCTTCGGCGAGCGCCCGTACGCCGATGTGTCCACATCGGACATCGCATCCCGCGCCGGAGTGGCCCGCGGCCTGATCAACCACTACTTCGGCACGAAGCGTGAGTTGTACCTCGCGGTGGTCCGCCGCGCCATGACCGTGCCGCACTTCGCGGTCGAGTTGCTGCCGGAAGGTTCGCTCGACCGCAGGGTGGACGCCGCGGTCGAGTGGTTCCTGGACATGATCACCAAACAGGAGAAGATGTGGCTCGCCGCCACCGCACCGGAGGGCATCGGGCGAGACACCGAGGTCGAACGCATCCTCTCCGACGCCGACCGGGAATCGGCCGACCGCGTGCTCGAGGCGGTCGGCGTCGACCCGGACGACGATCGCCGGGACGAACTGAATGCCCTGGTCCGAGCCTATGGCGGGATGGTCAAGGCCGCGGGCAGGGAGTGGCTGGTACGCGGAGCGCTCAACCGCGATGAGGTGCACCTGTTGCTCAGCAGGTCACTTCTCACGCTGATCGGCGACGTGTTTCCGGCAGTACAGCGCGCGCAACGGTAACCAGCGGCGACCCTGTTGGCATCGCGAGTGCAAGCGACACGCGCACGGTAGCCGCACCCGCATGCCGAACGATCATTTGATAAGCGCAAGGTCAGTAGCTGTTAGCGTGACCTCGTGGATCCGAGAACCCCGGTCATCGTCGGCGTCGGCCAGCACACCTGGCGGGACAGTTCTCCCACCTCGCCACGGGAACTGATGCGACTGGCGGTCGAGGCCGCCGTCACCGACACGGGCGCTCCCGGCGTGCTGGGCCGCATCCAGTCGCTTGGCGTGGTGGACAGCTTCTCCTGGGGAACGGCCGACCCGGGCGCACTGCTCGCCGAGGACCTCGGCATCTCCCCCGCCGAAACCCTCTACACCCACACCAGCGGCACGAGCCCACTGGACCTGCTCTCCGATGCGGCGGGCCGAATCGGCGCGGGACAGCTGGACGCCGCGCTGATCACCGGGGGCGAGGCGGTCAAGGCCCTGTTCGGCGGCAGGTACGGCGGTGGGCCGAAACAGCCGGACGGTACGGCGCCGACCCGGATGCTGGGCATCGACCGCGAACCGCAGCACGCGGCGGAGGCTGCCGCGAAGTTGCTCATCCCGGTCGCGTTCTACCCACTGTTCGAGAACGCCATCCGCGCGGAAGCCGGTAGCGACACCGACGAGCACGTGAACTGGCTCGCCGAGCTGTGGGCGGGCTTCGCCGACGTGGCGGCCGGCAATCCGCATGCGGCGATGCGCGAGGCACCGAGCGCGGACGAGATCGCGAAGGCGGGACCGCGCAACCGGATGGCCGCGGCGCCATACCGCAAGCTCATGACCGCGAACATCTTCGTCGACCAGGCCGCCGCGCTGGTGGTCTGCTCGGTGGAGACCGCCCGCGCGGCGGGCATCGCACCATCGAACTGGGTCTTCGTGCACACGACCGCCGCCGCCAACGACCACTGGTTCCCCTCGCAGCGCCCGCAACTGCACCGCTCCCCAGCCATCGCCGCCGTCGGTGAGGCCGTGTTCACACACACCGGCGTCGGTATCGGCGACATCGCCCACCTCGACATCTACTCGTGCTTCCCCTCCGCCGTACAGGTCGCCGCGACGGAACTGGGCCTGCACCGCGCGGATCTCACCGACAGGAGCAGGCCACCGACGACGACCGGTGGTCTCACCTTCGCGGGTGGCCCTGGCAGCAACTACGTGACCCACTCGGTGGCCACCCTGGCCGATCGGCTCAGAGCGGAACCGGACCAGTACGGGCTCGCCACCGCTGTCGGCTGGTACCTGACCAAGCACGCGGCCGTGTTGCTCTCCGGGCGACCGCCCGCCACGCCCTACGCCCACCACGACCGGACCACCGAGGTCTCCCGGTTGCCCCGGCGCGAGATCACGACAGAGGCCACCGGTGCCGCGACGATCGAGACCTACACCGTGGTCTACGGCAGGTCGGGAGAGCCAGAACGCGCGATCGTGGTCTGCGGCCTGCCCGACGGCAGCAGAGCGGTCGCGGCCAGTGAGTCATCCGAGACCATCGCCGCGTTGCTGGACGGCGACCCGCTCGGCACGAAGGTCGAACTGGGGCCGCCAGCGTCGCCGGAGTTCCGCGTCCCCGGCTGACTCCCGCGCCGAACTCGACGAATCACCAGCCGCGAATCGCCTGATCCGCGAACCGCTCAGTAAGGTGCCCTGCAAGTCGTCTAGGAACCGAGGGGTGACATGCGTGTCGTGCGCTGGGTGGTGCCCGCGCTCCTCGTCCTGCTCTGGCTCGCCGTCGGTGCGGCGGGCAGCCCGTTCCTCGGCAAGCTGAGCGAGATCCAGAGCAACGATCCCGGCTCGTTCCTGCCTGCCACCGCCGAATCCACCGAAGTGACAGAGCTGCAGGAGAACTTCGCCGACAGCCGGATCCTGCCCACCGTCGTCGTCTTCGAGCGCACGAGCGGGCTCACCCCGGCGGACACCGCCGCGATCCGGGCGAAAGCCGCCGAACTCGCGAACACCCCTGGCCTGCAGGCACCGCCCTCACCACCGTTGCCCAGCGACGACGGACAGGCGGCGCAGCTGATCCTGCCGTTGTCCGGAGCGGACCCGTTCACCGCGAGCGAGACCGTCAGGGACATCCGCCAGGACCTGGAGCAGGGCCTGCCGGGCGGGCTGACGACCCTGGTCACCGGTCCCGGTGGGTACAACGCGGACTTCGCCGAGGTGTTCGGGCACATCGACGGGATGCTGCTGCTGGTCACGGCATGCGCGGTGGCACTGATCCTGATCCTGGTCTACCGCAGTCCCCTGTTGCCGGTGATCGTGCTGCTCTCCGCTGGGCTGGCCCTGTGCACCTCCTCCGCGGTGATCTACTGGCTCGCCGAAGACGGTCCGCTGGTTCTGAACGGCCAGACACAGGGCATCCTGTTGATCCTGGTGTTCGGCGCCGCCACCGACTACGCACTGCTGCTGGTGGCGCGTTACCGGGAGGAACTGACGCGGCAGGCGCTCGCCGCCGACGCGATGCGCACCGCGTGGCGGTCCTCGCTCGAGCCGATTCTCGCCTCCGGCGGCACCGTGATCCTGGGGATGCTTTGCATGCTGGTCAGCGAACTGACCAGCAATCGCAGTCTCGGGCCCGTGGTCTCCATCGGTATCGCCGGTGCGCTGCTGGCCTCGCTGACCTTCCTGCCCGCCGCGCTGCTGCTGTTCGGCAGGGCCGGATTCTGGCCCCAGGATCCGGTTCCCCGCAAGCACCGCAGGACCACCCACGGCGTGTTCGACGCGCTGGCCGTCCTGGTCCGCAGGCGGCCGAGGTGGACGTGGGTGGTGACCGCACTGGTGTTGCTCGCCGGTGTCGCGTTCGTACCGTCCCTGCAGGCGGAGGGAACCTCCCAGCAGGCGCTCTTCCTGGAGGAGGTCGACGCGGTGCGCGGGCAGGACGTGCTCTCCGCGCACTTCCCCGGCGGAACCGGCAGTCCCGTCGTGATCATCGCCGATGCGGGCGCCGCCGACGAGGTACTCGCCACCACCCGCGCGACCGATGGCGTCGTCGACGCGATGGCGACGCCCTTCGACCCGGCGAACCCCGCGGCAGGACCTCGGGTGGCGGGCGGGTTCGTCGAGATCAACGCGACCCTGCTGGCCGCGGCCGACTCCGACGAGGCGGTCGCGGTGGTCGACTCGCTGCGCGACACCCTGCACGACATCCCAGGAGCCGAAGCCAAGGTCGGCGGACAGACCGCACAGCAGACCGACATGCTGGCCGCGGCCACACACGACCGCAACGCGATCATCCCGATCGTGCTGGTGGTGATCTTCGCGGTGCTGGCGCTGCTGCTGCGTTCACTGCTGGCCCCGTTGCTGCTGATCGCCACCGTGGTCCTGTCGTTCGCGGCCACCCTCGGTGTCGGAGCGTTGGTGTTCAACGACGTGTTCGGCTTTCCCGGAGCGGATCCGGCGATCCCGCTGTACGCCTTCGTGTTCCTCGTGGCGCTCGGGATCGACTACAACATCTTCCTGATGACCAGGGCGCGTGAGGAAGCCGTGCTACTGGGCACCGCGGAGGGCACGCTGAGCGCATTGCGCGTCACGGGTGGGGTGATCACCTCTGCCGGTGTCGTGCTGGCCGCGACGTTCGCCGCCCTGGCGGTGATCCCGGTGCTGTTCCTGGCGCAGATCGCGTTCCTGGTCGCCTTCGGTGTCCTGCTGGACACATTCGTGGTGCGTTCCCTGCTGGTGCCCGCACTCGCCGTGGATCTCGGGAGAGTCATCTGGTGGCCGAGTCGTCTTGCGGCGAAGCCGAAGACTCGGCGGCGTCCTGGCCCGCCGCGGCGAGTTCAGCAGGGTGCTGCCGCGGCAGCACCAGCGCGAGCAGCGCACCGAGGAGAGCGACGCCCGCGACCACCAGCAGGGCTGCCCCCATCCCGTCGGTGAAACCCAGCGCGCTGATCGTCCGCACCGCGCTCGACAGCGCGGTCTGCCCGCCCTCGAAGCCGGCGGGCACATTTCCCTGAGTGACAGAGTCGGCTCCGCTCAGGACCGCGTCACCGATCGGTGCGGGCAGCCCCGCCTCGGCGATCCGGTTCGGCAGCGACCGCAGCACCTGCCAGGACATCACGGCGCCGACGGTCACGATGCCGAGCACACCGCCGGCCTGGCTGGCGACCTGCTGCACCGCCGAAACGGTGCCCGTCTCCTCCTCCGGTGTGGCCGCGAGCATGGCCTCCGTCGCCGCGATCACACTCATCCCCACGCCGAAACCGACAAGCGCACCGGGATAGAGCAGGTCGGTGAACTCGGCTCCGGCCTGCAGTGACGCGATTCCGGCCAGCCCGACGGCGATGAGCACGAACCCGGTGGCGACCGGGATACGCGGACCGAACCGCTGGGCCAGCAGCCCACCGAGTGGCGCCGACAGCACCACGACACAGGTCGGCGGGAGCATCCACGCACCCGCCTGGATCGGGGGCAGGCCCTTGACGTTCTGCAGGAACAGCGTGAGCAGGAAAAGCAGCGCGAACACCGCAAACGAGGTGAATCCGACGAGAACCGATCCCACGTGCACGGCACGCAGCCGCAGCAGCGACCGCAACACCCCCTTGCGCTCCTTCTTCCCGCCTGCCGACTCGGCGACGGCGTAAGCGGTGATGCCGAGCACGATCGCGGCAACCGGAACGTTGAGCAGGAAGACGGCGGGCCAGTCGAAACCCTGGACGATCACCCCTGCGATCACCGGGCCGAGGCCGATCGCCAGCGCATTGGCCCCGCCCCAGATTCCCAGTGGAAGTCCGATTTTTTCGACAGGAAATGCATTGCGCAGCAATGCGAGGGCTGCGGGTTGCAACAACGCGCCGGCAAATCCTTGAAGAACACGACACAAAACAAGCGCCAGAACAGTGCCGGAGAGGGCAATTCCGACGGATGCGACAGCGAAACCGAGAACGCCGGCGACGAATACCTTTCGCCTGCCGAAACGATCGGCCAATCGTCCCGCTGGCAGCAAACCGATCGCGAGCGCGATCAGATACGCATTGGCGATCAGCTCCAGTTCACCGAGGGTCGCACCCACCGACGCGGAGATATAGGGCGCCGCTATGGTGACCGCGGTGCCGTCGAGGCCGACCATCGCCCCGCCGAGCACCGTCGCGACAAGGGTCAGCCACGGCCGTCCCCTGCGCGCGGTCCGGGTCGATCCCGGCCCTGTCACCTGGGTCGTTGCCGTCGAAACAGCGGGGGGTTGCCCGATGTCACCGTGTGCCACATCTCCGCCTTCCGGTCGGGAGCATCCTCGACGGATCGCCGCCTAGCATGACTCGTCACTCCACGCACCCGACAACACCCCCACCCCTACGCAAAATCGCTCACGATGGTGATAGTTAACTCCGTAGAGTTAGTGATATACCCGCCAGTGGCGTTACCCGATCGGGGACAAACACCCCTCCTGCCTTGCGGACGGTTCATACCGTGGCTACGGTTGGGTCCGATTATCAGCCGATAGCGTGATTTCGACGCCCACGAGTTCACAAAGTTGTAGTTGTCCCCCGGAACGACAACGTCCACAACAGGTTGACCGAGGAAGAACACATTCTCCAGACGGCACGGGCGACGTCGCCCGCGTTGTGCTGACTTGATACGCCACTGAGAGGGTTATGCACGATGTGGTCGACCGAACCACCGACCGTGCGGCACCCGACTGTCGAATAAGACTCCCAGAATCCCCGCCGATCCCCACAATTCCTGTTAGGTGAACACTATGTCGCTGGCGCAGCGCCGGTACTCCGCCGAGACGGGCAGCCAGGTCCCGGAGCTACGACCGCTGACCTCGTATCTGTTCGACCGCGCTGATTCCACGCGGCCCGCGTTCACCTTCGTCGATTACTCCGGAGACCGCGCAGGCGTCGAACACACCATCTCCTGGGCCGAACTGGCCACTCGGGTTCGGGCCACGGCCGCGGCGATCTCCCGCGTCACCGCTCCTGGTCAGCGAGTAGCGATCCTCGCCCCACAGGACCTCAACTACGTGGTCGGCTTCCTCGGGGCCCTGCACGCCGGCACAGTCGCGGTTCCGTTGTTCGCACCCGAGGTGAGCCAGCACGGCGGCCGGCTCGTCAACGCGCTCGCCGACTGCGCGCCGGAGGTCTGGCTGACCTCCGAGTCCTGCCTGGAGGCGGTGCACTCGCTCGCCGAGGCGAATCCGATACCGATGCCGAAGCAGATCCTCGCCGTCGACGCCCCCGAGGTCGAAGGTGGCGAAGGATTCACCGCTCCCGGCCTGGATCTGGACGAGCCCGCGTACCTGCAGTACACCTCTGGTTCCACCAGGGCTCCCGCGGGCGCGGTCATCACCCACCGTGCGGTGGTCAGCAACACGTGGCAGGGCAGTTCCGCGTTCGGCGTGCAGGCTGACTGGACCTGTGCGGGGTGGATCCCGTTCTTCCACGACATGGGCCTGATCCAACTGCTCTGCATCCCGGTGCTGACCGGAGCGCACTCGGTGTTCATGACCCCGTTCAACTTCATCATGCGCCCCGTCAGGTGGCTGCGGCAGATGTCGGCCCATCCGAACGTGTTCGCCGCGGCACCCAACTTCGCCTTCGAATACGCCGTGCGCAAGGTCAAGGAGGCCGATCGGGCCGAGCTGGATCTGTCCGGGGTCCGCGCATTGATCAACGGGAGTGAACCGGTCCGCTCGGAAACGATCGACGCCTTCGCCGCGGCCTTCGGACCCCACGGGTTCCAGGAAGCGGCGCACCGGCCCTCGTACGGCCTGGCCGAGGCGACGGTGTTCGTCACGAACTCCAGGGAGGAGGGACCGACGGTCACGGCATTCGACCGGTCGGCCCTCGCCGAGGATCGGGCGGTCATGCGCCCCCGTGGCAGCGATGGCGCACTGGATCTGGTGTCCGCGGGCAGGCCGCACGCCCAACTCGTCCGCATCGTGCACCCCGCGGAACAGACCCTGCGCCCCGACGGCGAGGTCGGCGAGATCTGGGTGCACGGGCCGAACGTCGCGCGTGGGTACTGGCAGCAGCCCGAGCGCAGCGCGGAGACCTTCGACGCGACCATCACGGACGCGGATGCGGACACCCCGGCCGCCGGATGGTTGCGCACCGGCGATCTCGGTTTGCTGCACGACGGCCTGCTCTACATCACCGGCCGAATCAAGGACCTGATCATCATCGACGGCAAGAACCACTATCCGCAGGATCTCGAGGCCACCGCGGCGAACGCGCATCCCGCGATTCGCCGGGATCACGTGGCTGCGTTCGCCGTGACCTCGGCCGAAGCCGGCGAGGGCGCGGCCATCGTGGCGGAGTTCAGCAGAACAGCCGGATCAGCCGCTCCGGACGAGCAGGAGGTCGCGAGAGCGGTACGCCGCGCCGTCTCCGCCCAGCACGACGTCAAGCTCCGCGGTTTCCGGCTGCTTTCTCCTGGCAGTGTCCAACGCACGTCCAGCGGCAAGATCGCCAGAGCCGCGACCAAGCGGCGATTCTGGGAGGAGCAGCGGTGACCCAGCCTGCTCGCACGACCGAACAGCTGCGGCACTGGCTCGTCGAACAGGTCGCCGAGGCCTGCGATCTGGAGCCCACCGAGGTCGACGTCCAGCGCCCGCTCGACGAGTACGGGCTGTCCTCCCGTGACGCCGTGGAACTGTCCGGCGCGCTGGAAGACCTACTCGACCGCACGCTGCCGACGACGCTGCTGTGGGACCACCCCACGATCGACCGGCTCGCCGTCGCCCTCACCGGTACGGGGCGGCCGAGCCTGCCGGTACCGCAGGACGTACCGCACGAGCAGGTGGCGGTCGGGCAGCCGGATCCCGATACGTCGGTCGCGGTGATCGGCCTCGGCTGCAGGCTGCCCGGCGGAGTCAACGGTCCCGCCGCCTTCTGGCGGCTGCTCACCGAGGGGCGCGACGCGATCGGCGAGGTGCCACCGCAACGCTGGGCCGACATCCCCGGAATCCCCGAGGAGATCAGCAGGCGGGGCGGTTTCCTGGCGGACATCGCCGGGTTCGACGCCGAGTTCTTCGGCATCGCGCCGCGTGAGGCGGCGAGGATGGACCCGCAGCAGCGCATGGTGCTCGAGGTCGCCTGGGAAGCACTGGAGCACGCCGGAATCGCGCCGAGCACTCTGCGCGGCAGCGACACCGGTGTCTTCGTCGGGATCAGCGGAACCGAATACGGCGCACAGTCGCTCGCCGACGTCTCCGGCATCGACGCGTGGACGGGCACCGGCGCGGCGTTGAGCATCGCGGCCAACCGGCTCTCCTACGCACTGGACCTGCGTGGTCCGAGCATGGCGGTGGATACCGCCTGTTCCTCCTCGCTGACCTCTGTGCACCTCGCCGTCCGCAGCCTGCTCTCCGGGGAGAGCGGCGTGGCCGTCGTCGGCGGGGCCAACCTGCTGCTCGGCCCCGGAGTGACCGCCAACTTCGACCAGATGGGGATCAGCTCGGCCGACGGAAGGTGCAAGCCGTTCTCGGCCGACGCCGACGGCATCTCCCGCGCGGAGGGCGCCGGGATGCTCGTGCTCAAGCGGCTGCGCGACGCGCGGGCCGACGGCGACCGTGTACTCGCGGTCATCAGGGGTAGCGCGAGCAACTCCGATGGACGCTCCAACGGCCTGACCGCGCCGAACTCCGAAGCGCAACAGGCACTGCTGCGGACCGCCTACCGCCAGGCCGGGATCGATCCGTCCGCTGTGGATTACGTGGAGGCGCACGGAACCGGCACCCTGCTCGGGGATCCCATCGAGGCACGTGCCCTTGGCACCGTGCTGGGAGCTGGCCGGCCCGGGAGCCGGCCACTACTGCTCGGTTCGGTCAAGAGCAACGTGGGGCACCTGGAGGCGGCCGCCGGGGTCGTCGGCCTGATCAAGGTTGTCCTCGCCCTGCACAACCGGCATATTCCGGCGAGCCTGAACTACACCGCGCCCAATCCGCATATCGCCTTCGACGAACTGGGCCTTGGCGTCGCCGAAGCCGGACAGGCCTGGCCACGAGCCGACGGCACCGCCGTGGCCGGTGTCTCCGGCTTCGGTTTCGGCGGTTCGAACGCGCACGTGGTGGTACAACAGCAGGAAACCGCCGAAGACCGGGCGCCGGCGCCCGCCCCACGGGCCCGCACCAGGTTTCTGCTCGGTGCACCCGATCCCGCGAGACTGAAGGACAGCGCGGGGGAACTGGCGCGGTGGCTCGAGACTGAAGGGGCGGACGCACGTCTGTCCGATGTGGAGTACACACTCGCCAGGCGACTGGACGGCAGGGCGCGCGCCGCCGTGTCCGGCTCGGACATCGGCGAACTGGCCGAAGGGCTGCGCGCCCTGGCCAGGGGCGAGCAGCAGGCCGAGTTGGTCGACGACTCGAAGGCCCGTGGACCCGTCTTCGTGTTCTCCGGGCATGGTTCACAGTGGGCCGGGATGGGGCGCAGGCTGTTCGCCGAGGAGCCGGCCTTCGCGGCGGCGATCGAGCGACTCGATCCGCTGGTTCGTGCCGAGTCCGGCTTCTCCCTCAGCGCGGACCTGCTGGCGGGGGTCGAGGCGCGGACGATGGACCACGTCCAGCCGCTGGTCTTCGGCATCCAGCTCGCACTCGCGGAACTGTGGCGGGACAAGGGTGTTCTGCCCGCGGCCGTGATCGGACATTCGTTCGGCGAGGTCACCGCGGCGGTCGTCGCGGGCGCGCTATCGGAGGCCGACGGCGCGCGGATCGTGGCGTTGCGCTCGCGGCTGCTGGCCTCCCTCGCCGGCAACGGTGCGATGGCGCTGCTCGAGGTCGGCGCCGAGGAAGCGGCCGAACTGGTTCGCGGGTTTCCGGACGTGGACATCGCCGTACTTTCCGCTCCGGACCAGACCGTCATCGCGGGGGCCGCGAGCACGGTGGCCGGTATAGTGTCCGATGTAGACTCTCGAGGGCTGCTGGCGAAGCTGGTCAAGCTCGATGTCGCCGCCCACTCGCCGATCGTGGACCGGGTGACCGGGTTTCTCGTCGAGGGGCTGGCAGGGTTACGGCCAGGCGATCCAGGGCTCACCTTCTACAGCACCTCGCTGACCGATCCCCGTGCGAAACCCACGTTCGACCCTGGCTACTGGGCGGAGAACCTACGCAGGCCGGTGCGGTTCTCGGGTGCGGTGGCAGCCGCCGTCGCCGACGGGCACTCGACCTTCGTCGAGGTCTCCCCCCACCCGGTGTTGCGCCACGCGCTGACCGGCAACGGTGCGCCACTCGTGCTGTCCACCTTGCGCCAGCGCGACGACGAGACGACACACTTCCACCAGCAACTGGCGCGACTGGAACTGCGGGATCGGGCGGCCCGGCTGCACGGTCGCACCGGGCGGGTGCTGGACCTGCCGACCACGCCGTGGCGGCACCTCCCGCACTGGCTGCCCCGGGCGGCGGCGGTACCGGTGGCGCGGACCGAGCACCCCCTGCTCGGCGCGCACGTGGAGTCCCCTGCCGATTCCCGGCACCTCTGGCGCGCCGACCTCGGCTCGGCCGTGCAGCCATGGCTTTGCGACCACCGGATCGACGGCCGTGCGGTACTGCCCGGTGCCGCATTCGTCGAGATGGCGAACGCCGCGGCCAGGACGGCATTCGAAGTGGCAGCGGAACAGGTCGCGATCACCGCACTGGTGATGCACGAACCGCTACCTCTCGGTGAGCACACCGCGGTGACGACAACGCTGACGCCGGAGTCCGGCGACAGTGCCTCGGTCACCGTGCATACCCGCCGCACGGGCGCGGGCTGGGTGTTGCACGCCAGTGCCACCGTCGCCGTTGTCGCAGGATCCACAGCGGACGAGTACCTGTCCGAAGTGGATGATTCCGAGTTCGCTGACGTCTCCATGGCGCAGCTGCACCGGGAGCTGAACGAACTGGGCGTGGACTACGGCCCCGCTTTCAGCGGAATGAACCGGGTACGGGCGAGCGGAACCCGCGCTGTCGCCGAGATCGCGCTGCCGGAAGCCGCCCTGCGGCATCCGCTGATGCGGCTGCATCCCGCGTTGGTGGACTCCTGTCTGCAGACGTTCGCGGGTGCGCTGAACGGGCAAGGTACGAGCGAGGCCGCCTTCGTGCCGATGGAGTTCGGCAGTGTCCGCACCTACGGCGAGGTCGGCTTGGGCAGCCTTGTGCACGTCTCGGTGACCGCACCGGACGAGGATTCCTCCGGACTGCTCGGTGAGTTGCATCTGGTCGACGACGCGGGGCGGGTGCTGCTGGAGATCGACGACGTCTTCATCCGCAGGGTGCCGAGGACGGCACTCGCCGCCCCGCTCGAGGACACGCTCCTGACCACGGCCTGGGAACCGGCCCAGATGTCCGACGGCCCGGCACGTCCGGCGGGGCCGGTGCTGGCACTGAGCGCGGGTACGCACCCACTGGCGGCCCCGCTCACCGAACGGTCCGCACCGAACACCGTGGTGCACTGGGCGGATTACCGCGAACCCGGACAGGTCCGCATGGCCCTGTCCGAGACCGATCCGGCAGCGGTGGTGTTCCTGCTGCCTGTCGAAGCCGCCGCGGGCGCCGAGGCGTTGGCGGTCGCCGAACAGGCGGTGCTGGCGATCAGTTCCGTCGTCCGGGACTTGGTCGAAGGTTCCTCCGCACGGGCGCGCCTTTACCTGGTGACGACCGGCGCAAGGGCGATCGGGGGCGGTGGCGGCGAACCTGCGCTCGGCGCCCTGCGCGGCCTGGTGCGGGTACTCGCCTACGAACATCCCGAACTCGCCGCGAGCCTCGTGGATCTCGACCCGCTGGAGTCCGTCCAGGACAGCGCGCGACACCTGCTGGCCGAGTTGGGCGGGGGCGGAGCCGAGGACGAGGTGGCGTGGCGTGGCGGCTCGCGGCTCGTCGCGCGGCTCGGCAGGGCGCCCGCCCCCTCCGGTACGTCCGGTCCGATCGCACGCCCTGACCAAGGCTATGTCATCACCGGCGGTCTCGGTGGTCTCGGCCTCCTGCTGGCAGGCTGGTTGGCAGGCCGCGGTGCGGGCAAGATCGTCCTCAATGGACGTTCCGCGCCCGGTTCCACGGCCTTGGCCGAGATCGAGACGATCACCTCGGGCGGAACCGAGGTCGAGGTCGTGCTCGGCGATCTCGCCGAAGCGGGAGTGGCCGACAGGCTGGTCGAAGCGGCCGGGGGTGCGTCCGCGCTGCGTGGAGTCGTCCACGCCGCCGCGGTGTTCGACGATCGCACCACCACTCGGCTCGACGCGGACACGCTGCACAGGACGTGGCTGCCGAAGGCCTACGGCGCGTGGCGGCTGCACGAGGCGACCCTGAACTGCTCGCTGGACTGGTGGGTCGGGTTCTCCTCCGCGGCCGCGCTGCACGGCCTGCCGGGGCAACCCGCGTATGCGACGGCGAACGCCTACCTCGACGAACTGGCCGCGCTGCGCAGGGCCGAGGGCCTGCCCGCGGTGTCGATCTGCTGGGGTACCTGGGCCGAGGTCGGGGCTGCCGCCGGGCTGGAGATCCCGTGGCTGCACCCGCTCGCCCCGAAGGACGGTCTCGCCGCACTGGAAGCGGCGTTGGGCCACGACGAGGCCGTCCTCGGTGCCGTAAGGCTGAACGCGCCTCGGCTGCTCGACGCTTTCCCGAGCCTGGCCCGCGTGCCGTTCCTGGCCGGGCTGTTTGGCGGCTCCGGCGCCGAATCCGAGTCGGCCGACTGGGCCGGTCTCGCGGCTCTGCGGTCGCTTCCGCCTGAGGCCGCCGCGGCCGCGGCCGGTGAGCAGATCCGGACCAGGATCGCCTCGGTGCTCGGCTTCGCTCCCGAGCGGCTGGACACGACGGCGGCACTTCCGGCGCTGGGGGTGGATTCCCTGCTCGCGGTCCGGATCCGCAACGCGGTACAGCACGACTTCGAGCTCGCGTTGCCGGTGTCATTGCTGCTGCGCGGCGCCAGCACCACCGACGTCGAGCAGTGGCTGCTCGGTGAACTCGGCCTCGACTGCGGACCAGCCGCGTCAGCGGCCCCCGTGCTGATTCCGCCGCGCGATGCGGCCGAGCGGCTGGTGGCCAGCGCCTGGCGCGACGTGCTCGGCACCGAGGTCGGCGTGACCCAGGACTTCTACGGCATCGGTGGTACGCGGACGAAGGCGGAGGCGGTGACTGCCCTGCTGGTCGAGCGCAGCGGGCGGGAACTGACCATCTCCGAACTCTTCGAGCGGCCGACGATCGAGCGGATGGCCGAGCATCTGCGCGAGGAGGAACACACCGGCTCTCCGCTGCGGGTGTTGCGCGAACAGGGAACACAGGCCCCGTTGTTCTTCTTCCACCCCGGCGGCGGCGACACAGCGGTGTACCGCCAACTCGTCCAGCTGCTGGATTCCGACGTTCCGGTGTACGGGTTCGACCGGATCGACGGCGTCGCCGATGTCGAGGACCGCGTCCGGCACTACCTTCCGGAGCTGCGGGCCGTGCAGCCAAGCGGTCCCTACCGGATCGCGGGCTGGTCGTTCGGCGGTTTCCTCGCCTACGAGATGGCACAGCAGCTGCGCAGGGCGGGCGAGCAGGTGGAGGTCCTCGCGATGATGGACCCGATCCTGCCGCTGCCGAACGAAACCGGCCTGAGTGACGTGGCGTTGCTGGAAAAGCGGTTCGAGCGGTTCGAGGAGTTCCTGGAGAGCAGTTACGGCAGGCGGATCTCGCTGCCCTACGAACGGCTGGCCCGACTCGACGACGAGGCACAGGTGCAACTGCTGATCGACACGATGCTCGCGGAGGGCCTGGTGAACAGCGCGGTGAGCGAGGCGATCCTGCACCACCAGCGCACGTCCTTCCTCGACGCGCGCTCACTGGAGCGCTACCGGCCGGATCCGTACGACGGCAGGGCGGTCTTCTTCAGTGCGGCGGATCAGGTCCCCGGCGGATTGCGGGACCAGCGATTCGATCGAACCGACCCGGCGCGCGGCTGGGACGCGGTGTGCACAGATCTGGAAGTGATCACCGTGCCAGGACATCATCTCTCGCTGTTGGATCCGCCCAATGTGGACATCATCGGCCGGCACCTGCAGCACCTGCTGTCCGGCGTCCTCGACACGGTGGGGACCGGCAGCTCGTGACGGTGCCGGACACCGAGTTGACGGTGCTCGGTGAGGAGGTCGCGGCCGGCGTGCGCGAGCTGCGGCTGTACTCCCCCGCCATCGGCAGGGAGGTCGGGACGACGTTGCTCACCCCGCCGGGCTGGCATCCCGGTGCGGACCAGCGCTATCCGGTGCTGTACCTGCTGCACGGTTCCTCCGACGACCACACGTCCTGGATGCGGCACACCGACGTCGTCCGGCTCGCGGAGGACACCGGTGCACTGGTGGTCATGCCGGAGGCCGGCAGGCTGGGCTTCTACACGGACTGGCGGGTGCGAGACCGGGCCGGGACCGTCCCGCGCTGGGAGAGTTTCCACCTGGACGAACTGCGCAGCCTGCTGGAAACCGGATACGGCGCGTCGGACGTTCGGGTGGCCGCCGGTATCTCGATGGGCGGGTACGGAGCGCTGCGTTACGCCGTGCGCAGGCCCGGCATGTTCCGTGGCGTCGCCTCCTTGAGCGGGCTGATGCAGCTCACCCGGCCGGGTATGGCCGCGTTGCTCGCCACGCTCTCGATTCGGGAGGGCATGCGTCCGGGGCGGGTCTGGGGCCCCCGGAGGCATTGTCGGGAGAACTGGGCGGCCAACGACCCCTGTCTGCACGTCGAGGCCCTGCGCGGCACCGAGGTGTACCTCGCGGCCGGAGACGGCCGCCGCACCCCCGGTGAGGAGTTCGTCGCGGGCATGGGCCTGGTCGAGCGCTACTCCCGCGCCATGTCGGAGGACCTGGCCACCCGCCTCCACACCCAGGACATCCCCGTGACCACGGACTTCACCGCGGGCACGCATTTCTGGACCACCTGGCGTGGCATGCTCACCCGCTACTGGCCCCAGGCCCAATCCCTGCTCACCCCCTGACTTCGCAGTTCCCGTGCCCGACTTGGCAGTTCCCGTGCCCGACTTTGCAGATCCCGTGCCCGAGTTGGCAGTTCCGGCGGCCGAGTTGGCAGTTCCGGCGGCCGAGTTGGCAGTTCCGGCGGCCGAGTTGGCAGTTCCGGCGGTTCAGCGCACGGAGCGAATGGGGAGGATCAGCACGGCTCCGGCCAGTGCAATCAGGCCGGCGCTGAGGTAGAGCACGGTGTAACTGTCGAGCAGGGCGATGATCGCGCCGGCGATCATCGGTGCCAGTGCCTGTGGTGCGGTGTTGGCGAGGTTGACGATCCCGAGGTCCTTGGCCCGGTCGCGGGCAGTGGGCAGGACCTGGGTGATCAGTGCGTTGTCGACCGCCACGTACACGCCGTACCCGAGCCCAAGGATCCCGGCGGCGATCACCACCGCGATCCACTCGTGCCAGACCGAGAGCAGCAGCATCGCCACCGCGATCACCACGGAGGACACCACGACAAAGACCTTGCGCCTGCCACTGCGGTCGGACAGCCGCCCGGCTAGCACACTGGTGGCGAGGATTCCCGCCGTGTAGACCAGGGTCAGCACGAAGACACCGCCCGCGGGATCGGCGAAGTCCAGTTCGTCGCGCAGGAAGTACAGCAGGTACAGCGTCGCGATCGAGTTCGCCAGCTGGATCGCGAGGCGCGCCACGGCCGCCCACGCGAAGTCGGGATGGCGGCGGGGGCTGATCCAGAACCCCTTGACGAACCGGCGCAGCTCGAAGGCCGGTCGCTGCTGCGGCAGCAGGCGAAGATCGGGCGTACCGAGAACGAACGGCAATGCCAGCAGTACCACCAGTACCGCGAGTGCCAGGTAACCGCCGGTGCGGGACGGGACGATGACGGTCACCACCAGCACGCCGAGCACCAGCCCGAGCGGCAGTGGCAGCCCAGCGAACGCCGAGACGAAACCTCGCTGGCGCACCGGAACCTGGTCCGGCACTGTCGCGGTCAGCCCGGCGAACATGGAGTTCTGCGCCCCCTGCGCAACCATCCAGCACAACGCGACCCCCAGCACGGTGGCCTGCACGGAGAGGGTCACCAGCGCGATCGCGCACAGCAACGCCCCGCCGAGGATCCACGGGTGCCGTCTGCCTCTGCGGGAGGTCGTCCGGTCCGACAGCGCACCCGCGATCGGCGCGGCGAGAATGGACACGATCGCCGCGCAGCCCGTCACCAGCGCGAGACTGGTCTCCTTGTCCGCGGCGTCGATCTCCTCGATCTGCAACGGCAGCAGGATCTGGATCGGCGCGACGACCGCCATCGAGAAACCGAGCACCGCCGCCGACAGCCGCAACGTCCACCCCAGCGGCACCGGTGTGGTCGGTTCATCCAGCGCGGTCCGAGTTCCGCGCGCCCCCGTGGTCACGCGGTGAGCCTAGTCCAGCACGCTCAGCGATCGGTCACCGCGATCGCCCGTTCCAGCAGACTGCCGAAGTACAACTTGCCCTCGTGTTCACGGACCCCGGTGAGCATGTGGAACCCGTCGATCTCACCTTCGCGTTCGTGCACGATGCGCCCTTCCATGTCCACCCCGAGGACGCCGACCGTGCGCGCGGGCGACGGCTGCATCCACAGTGGAGCCCGCCGCACGAGCGCCCGCGCTGGCGCCGGCAACTTTCGCACCGCGTCGAGCGCCGCCACCTTCGGACTCGCCTGGGTGACCCAGATCAGCCCGTCGCTACCCGTCGAGGTGTTGTCCGGGAAGCCGCTCAGCCCGTGCAGGAACAGGTCGGAGGTTCCGGCCCGTTCACCGGTCAGCCAGATCCGCCGGACCTGCAACGCTCCGCTTTCCGCGACGGTCACGAACGATTCGTCGGGTGCCAGCGCGACGCCGTTGGCGAACTGCAGCCCGGACGCGAGCTGGTCGATCGCCCCGTCCGGCGTTCGCCGCAGCAGCCGTCCCGTCCCGGTCTGCTCGATCAGGTCCTCGCGCCACCGCTGTACCGGGAACCGGGACGACGAATCGCTGAAGTAGATCGTGCCGTCGGCCGCGACCGCGGCGTTGTTGCAGACCAGCAGCGGGCTACCGCAGGCGGACGCCGCCAGTACACGCACGGTGCCTTCGCCGAGGTGCACCATGAGCAGGCCGCGATCGGCATCGCAGACGAGCAACTCGTCCTCGCCGTACAGTTCCAGGCCCAGTGGGCGCCCGCCGGTGTCGGCGACCGTGTCGATCCGGCCGCCGTCCTGGGTCACCCGGATGATCCGCCCGTCGTCGAGGCCGGTGAGCACGCCTCCCCGCGCGTCCACCACCACGTCCTCGGGGCCGTTGCCGTTGACCGGAATCACCCGGACCTCACCGAAGCGCATAGAACTCCCTCACTGGTTGCCTCGCCTCAAGCCCGGCGTACTAGCGATAACTGAGCATTGCCGCTTCGTCGCCGTCGAAGTGCCCGTGTTCGTTGAACGAGAGCAGGGTCAGCCCACCCCGCCCCGAGACGATCTTGGTGATTCCGCCGTTGGTGGTCACGCGGTTCATCGCGAGGAACGTGTGCTCCATCGCCGCTCCTGTCTGCGGCTGCGGACAGAGCAGCTGCGCGCACAACGCGGCGATCACCCCGCCAGAGGTGAACACCACCGTCTGCTCCCCCTTACCCAGCCCGGCCACCAGCTCGTCCAGCGCGCCACGCACCCTGGCGCTGAACGCCGGCCAGCTCTCGGCGCACAGGCTCGTACCGCCCGAACGCGCCCAGTCAGCCAGCGCCGCGTCGAGCACCGACTGGAAGGCGCGCGGGTCACCACCCTGCGCCGTGGCGTTACCGTGCTGCGCCAGCACGTCGAGGTGGTCGTACTCGTTCCATCTGGGGTCCTCTTTCGCGACGAGGCCCTGGCCCAGTTCCGCGAGCGCCGCGTCGGCCGTCGCCCGCTGCCTGCGCATGGAACCGCACCACATGTCACCGCTGGTGATTCCACGCCTGCGCAACTCCGCACCGACTGCCGTCGACTGTGCGGTGCCGTGCTCGGACAGCACGTCGTAGTCGGCCGCACCGAAGGAGGCCTGGCCGTGGCGGACCAGGAAAACGGCGCCCATCAGGCGCTGCCCTCGTCGATGACGCGGCGGCAGCGCGATTCGAGATATCCCACGAACATCCAGAAGTCCTTGAACGCCGGGTTGTGTGTCTGGCCGTGGTGGTAACGGTAGTAGATCTGCTGAAGCACGACGGCCAGCCGGAACAGCCCGTACACCTCGTAGAAGGTCCAGTTTGGGATCGCCGTCCCCGTACGCTCGGCGTAGTGGTCGACGACCTCGGCGCGCGTCAGCATACCGGGCAAATGGGTCGGCTGACGACGACTGGCCTGGAACACCTCGTCGTCGTCGGCCTGTACCCAGTAGGACAATGTGGTGCCCAGCTCCATCAGCGGATCGCCGAGCGTCGCCATCTCCCAGTCCAGGATGCCCACGACTGCGAGGTCGTCCTCGGGGTCGAGCAGGACGTTGTCGAACCGGAAGTCGTTGTGGATGAGGCAGATCCGCACCTCGTCCGGCTGATTCGCCCCCAGCCAGGCACGTACTTCGGTGAAGGCGGGGACGTTGGGTGTATGCGCCCGGTCCAGCCGCCTGCTCCAGCCCTCGACCTGCCGCCGGATGTACCCGCCTCCCTTGCCGAGGTCGGCCAGGCCCGCGGTTTCGACATCCACCTGGTGCAACTCGACCAGCCGATCGATGAGCCCGGTGGACAACGCCCGCGCCCGCGCCGGGTCCAGCGCCGTTTCCTCGGGCAGGTCGCCGCGCAGGATGAGGCCGTCGATCCGCTCCATCACGTAGAAGTCGTCGCCGAGAACCGTGTGGTCCTCGCAGAACGCGACCATCCCTGGCACGTACGGAAACACCGGCTTCAGCCCCGCCTGTACGCGGTACTCCCGGCGCATGTCGTGTGCCGAGGCCGCCTTCTCCCCGACAGGCGGCCTGCGCAGGATCAGGTCCCGGTCCGGATACGCGAGCAGGTAGGTCAGATTGGACGCGCCACCGGGGAACTGACGCACCTCGGGAGGTCCCGAGTCCGCCAGGCCGTCCACCCTGGCAGCAAGCCAGGCGTGCACGGCAGCGACGTCGAATCGGTCCTCGGCCCGGACCTCGCCCGCCTCGCCGCCGGTCACGTGAACTTCCGTAGCAGTCCCACGGGGGCGAACCGCATGACCACACTCAGCGGAGCCCACGGCAGGGTCGGGATGTAGGCCTTCGCCCGTTCGCGTTCGATCGCGTCGACCAGTGCCCGCGCTCCCTTGTCCGCGCTCGCCAGCAACGGAGTCCGGCCCGCGCGACCGGTCATCTCGGACTCGATGTAGCCGGGCAGCAGTGTGGTGACGGCGATTGGGGTGCCCGCGGTGTCGGCCCTGATCCCGTCGGCCAACGCGGCGATCCCCGCCTTGGACGCCGCATAGGCGGTGACGTTGCCCGGCAGGCCACGGATGGCACTGAAGGAGGAGACGACCACGAGGTGCCCGGCGTTCTGTTCACGGAAGACCTCCATGGCGGCCTCGCATTGGGCCAGGCCGGCGACCAGGTTCGTCTCGACCGTCTCGCGGTTCGCGTCGAACCGTCCGGTGCCGACCGGCTGTCCCTTGCCGAGCCCCGCGTTCACCACGAACCGGTCGATCGTGCCGAGTTCGGCGCGGAACTCCTTGACGACGCTGAACACCCGGTCATGATCATTGACGTCGAGAGCCCTGGTGACGACCTTGATGCCGTCGTGCCTGGATCGCAGCTCGGCGGCGAGATCGTCGAGCCGGTCGGTCCGGCGGGCGCACAACGCGAGGTTGCGCCCCTTGGCCGCGAACCTCCTGGCCATGCCCTCGCCGAGGCCGGAGCTGGCGCCGGTGATCACGATGTTCTTCCGGTAGGTCATAGCCCATGATCGCATTACCTACTCGTTGGTAACAAGCACGGTGGCCCGCTGCCGCCGCGAACGGAACGCGGGACACCGGGCCACCGTCTCCAGGGAGGGCGCGGGTCTGTGTGCTTGGGATCGCCTACTCGGTCCCGGTGTAGAGCAGCTTGTTGGGAGTCTCGCCGGTGGGGTTGGTGATCTTGTCCGGCGTCGCGGCACCGGTCAGGGCCTCGGCCACCTGTGCGGGAGTGGCTTCCGGGTTGTCGGCCAGATAGAGCGCGGCCGCACCGACCACATGGGGAGTGGCCATCGAGGTTCCGCTGATCGTGTTCTCGGCGCCGTCGCTCCATGCGGAGGTGATGTCCACACCGGGTGCGTAGAGGTCGACGACACTGCCGTAGTTCGAGAAGCTGGCCTGCGCGTCCTGCTTGTCGCTCGCGGCCACGGTGATCGCCTCGGTCACCCGCGCCGGGGAGTAGCCGGAGGCGTTCGCCGAACTGTTGCCTGCGGCGACGCCGAAGGTGACTCCCTTCTCGACCGCCCCGCGAACCGCCTCGTCGAGCGCGTCATCGGCGGTGCCACCCAGGCTCATATTCGCCACCGACGGCCCGCTCGCGGTCTCCGCGACCCAGTCGATCCCGGCGACGACCTGGGCCGTGGTGCCGCTGCCGTTGGCGTCGAGCACGCGAACCGGAACGATCTTCACCCCCTTCGCCACGCCGTACTCCTTGCCGCCGACGGTGCCCGCGACATGTGTGCCATGACCGTTCTCATCGGTGGCGTCGTCATCGTTGTCGATGAAGTCCTTGCCGCCGGAAGCCCTGCCGCCGAAGGTCTCGTGCTCGGTGAGAACTCCTGTGTCAACGATGTAGGCCGTTACGTTCGCCGCGTCCGTGGAATAGGTGTAAGCGTCGTCCAATGGCAGGTCCCGCTGGTCGAGCCGGTCCAACCCCCACGAAGGTGGCGATTGCTGGGTCTCGGTGGTGTGCACCCGCTGGTTCTGCACCACGTAGTCGACGCCTGCGTCCGCGGCGAGCCTCTTGGCCTCCGTCTCGGTCGCGGTGACGGAGAAGCCTTCCAGCGCGCTGCCGTAGGTGTGCGACACCTCGGCGCCGTACCGGCCCGCGAGGCTCTGCGCCTTGGTGCTCACGACCTTTCTCACCTCGGCGGCCGCCATCGTCGCGGGACTGTCCTTGAGCACCACGATGTAACTGTCCGTCACTGCATTGGCAGTGTCTGTCGCCCGAATTTGCCCCTCCACGCCTTCCGTAGCCGGCAAGGCATGGACTGCCCCGGCGCCGAGAACGGCGGCCGCCGCGGTCACCCCGGCGAGCGAGACACCCGCCCCGAGCCCTCGTCGTAGTTGTCGCGAGTTGCCCATTGGTTCCCTTTCTGCTGATCAACCGGCAGGCAACGGGAGCCGATCCATGCCGGGCCCGACACCATCCGGTGCGGCCCCGACCCCTCGACCGTTCGGAGTGGCCACTGTTGCCCTGTTGTTATGCAATCCCGCCGACCACAACGAAGCAATGATTCACAGTTACCAGTACTAGGCCATTCGGTGTAGAAAGAATCGACAGAGTGAACCAGCGTCGAGCGAGTGAACGCGAACCCCCGGCACCGGGCCACTGATAACGTTGTCTTGTTAGTTACCAACGTGATCTCGGGCGAGAATCAACAGTCGGGGCGGTTAGCACACAGATGACGTCGGGGGCCGGTGCTGAACGGGAAACCGGGGGCACCCCGTTCGGAGATTCGTTTCCCGAAGCGTTGCGGAACGCGATAGCCGGCAGCGGGCTCAGCCTCGACCGGATACAGGCCCGGTTACACCGCAGGAGTGTCTCGGTGAGTGTGACCGCGCTGAGTTACTGGCAGTCGGGCAAACGGCAGCCGGAGCGGCAGAGTTCGATCGCGGCCGTGCGCGCGCTCGAGGAGATCCTCGAGGTCCCGACCGGGTCGTTGATCGGTCTGCTCCCCCCGCCGCGCCCGCGCGGGAGCACCTCGCGCAGACGCGGTGGCCCGCCGGAGGACGGGCTGGCCTTCGCGCACGACGTCCTGCGCCCGCTGCTCGCCAGAATCGGCGCCCCGCACGCCCTCGAACAGCATCACCAGCTGAGCCTGATCGGCCTGCACGACCGTTGCGACATCGCCGCCGACGGCGGGCAGCGTGCCGTCACGACTCGCGCGGTGTTCCGGGCGAGCACCAACGGCCAGGACCGCTGGCTGCTCGTCTACAGCCAGGACGACCCGGCAGCGGGTCATCCGCGGCTACACGCCCAGCGCAACTGCACGGTCGGCCGTGTCGAGGTCGACGCGGAGCACGGGGTCACCGTGGCCGAACTGCTCTTCGACAGGGCTGTCGACAAGGACGAGACCTGCCTGATCGAGTACTCGGTCAGCAACAACGGCCCGCCGTTCCCGGAGTGCCGCAACACCCACTACCGCGAGTTCCGCAGGCCGATCCGCGAGTACCTGCTCGAGGTCCGGTTCGACAGCGGGATCATGCCCGCCCACTGCACCCAGTACTCCAGAACGGCCACGGTGAGCGAACCCGTACGCCGGGACATCCGGGTGGACGGCACAAACGCCGTCCACGCGGTCGCCCTCGACTTCGGCCCCGGCGTATTCGGGATCGACTGGAGCTGAGGCGGAGGCGGCGTCCGGGCGTGCTGCTAGTCGAGCTTGTTCCGCAACAGCTTTCCCGTGGCGTTTCTCGGCAGTTCATCGAGGAATGCCACCTCGCGCGGCACCTTGTACCTGGCGAGGTTGGATCTGACGAAGTCCCTGAGTGTCTCGGCGTCGAGTTCGGCGCCGTCCGCGGCGACCACGAAGGCCTTGAGCCGTTGGCCGAACTCCTTGTCGGGCACACCGATCACCGCTGCCTCGAGCACGTCCGGACGCTCGACCAGGAGGTTCTCGACCTCGATCGGGAAGACGTTCTCCCCGCCGGAGACGATCATCTCGTCGTCACGGCCGTCGATGAACAGCAGGCCGTCCTCGTCGAAATGTCCGACGTCACCACTGGAGAGCAGGCCGTCGATCATCTCCTTGTTCCGGCCATCGGTGTATCCACCGAAGCTCAGGCCACTGCCGACGAAAACTCGTCCGGTGACGTTCGGTTCGGTGATCCGCGTGCCCTTTTCGTCGTAGAGCGCGACGTGGCAACCCACCGGCGGCCTGCCGACCGTGCCGGGGGCCTTGCGCCAGTCCTCCGGCGTGGCCACAGTGGCGACGGCGACCTCGGTCGAGCCGTAGAGATTGTGGACGACATCGCCGAACAGGTCGGTCGTGCGGTTGCCGAGATCCGGCGAGAGTGCCGAACCGGCCACGAAGACGATCCGCAGGGACGACGTGTCGTACTTGGCGAGTATCGCCGGATCGAGGTCGACGATTCGCTGCAACATGGTTGGCACCAGCACCAGCGCGGTGCACTTGTGTTCCTCGACCCCGCGCAACGTCTCCTCGGGGTCGAAGCGCCTGCGCATCACGACCTTGGAGCCGAGCGCGAAGGAGAGGATGAACTGCGACAGGCCGGTGCCGTGGAACAGCGGAGCGCCCATGTAGGTGCTCTCCCCCGCCCGCAGCGGGACCCGGTCGAGGAACTGCGCGGAGTGCAGCGGTGAGGTCTGCGGGCGCGGCGCGCCCTTCGGGGTGCCGGTGGTGCCACTGGTGAGCAGAACGAAACCACCGGGCTTACGGGGTGCGGCGATCGGCCGGTCGTCGTTGCTGGCGATGAGTTCATCCAGTATCGGAATGGCCGGATCCCGGCGCTGGCCCGGCTCGACCCAGGCCAGGTAGCGATCGACCTCACCCTCGACCGCGTCGAGCAGCTCGGTGAACTCCTCGTCGTAGACGAGCGCGCCGACCTTCTCCCGTGCCGCGACGTCGGCCAGCTGCGGCTTGGCGAACCCGGTGTTCATCAGCAACAGCCGGGCGCCCAGTTTTCCGGCGGCCAGCATCGCGAGAACGAGCCCCCGGTGATCACGACACAGCGCTGCGATGACCGAGCCGGGTGCGAGTCCGCGCTCGGACCATGCCCTGGCCAGCGCGTTGGACCGCAGGTCGAGCTGCTTGAAGGTGAGCGGGCCGAGTTCGTCCACCAGTCCGACGGCCGTGGAATCGCGCCGGGCGGCGATCTGTGTGGAGCCGGCGAACGGACCGAACTTGCGCACGGCCACCAGCGACCGCACACCCTCGTCGAGCCGGGGGAAGGGCACCAGCCCCGCTTCCCACATGACACGGACACTGCGGGCGGTCTCTGCCGCCTTCGCGGTCACCGCGGCCACGCTGGTCGGGTTTCTCATCCGGGCACCTCCGTTGCTGCTGCGGGCCGAGAATGCGTCATCGCAAGATCCATACCGTACTGCTGGTATGAACGCTGGTAGACAGTATCCGAATCGGGGACCGGCCAGCCAGCCTCCGCTCACGACTGTCGGTCCCACCGCGCAGAATCACATCTGTGCACATCATCGTGGCCCGTGAATCGGACGGCGTCTACTCCCTGCGCGGGCCCGCTGAGCTGGCGGATCTCCGGAAGATCGGGATCGCCGAACTTCGCGATCGCGCAAAGGAGTGGGAGCGAGATCACGCTCCCCGGTGGGTTTTCAGCTCGGTCGAGCAGGACTATCCGGTGCTGCTGGCGGCGGGGATCCGGGTGCGCCGCTGTCACGATCTCGCGCTCACCGAGGGGCTGCTTTTGGCCCACGAGGGCAGGCACGGCGAACCGCGGGGGCTGGCGGGCGGCTACGCGAGGGCCGTCGGCCTGCCACCTCCGCCGGACAGCGAGGCGCACCTCGACGACCAGCCGGCCCTGTTCGACCCGCGCGGTGCGGGCCTGCCCAGGGACATCGCGGTACTCGACGCGGCCGAGACCGTGTTCGCCGAGCAGCGGCGGCGGATCGGGGAGACCGGCCATCCCGACCGGATGAGACTGCTGGTCGCCGCGGAGTCCGCCAGTGCGCTGGCGGCGGCCGAGATGTCGGCCGACGGTCTGCCATGGCGGGCAGACCTGCATGACGAACTGCTCACCGAACTGCTCGGTCCACGCGTACCGCCCGGTCAGCGCCCGCGCAAGCTGGCCCGCCTCGCGGAGCGCGTCCAGGAGGCGTTCGGCGGCCGCCAGGTGAACCCGGACGCGCCCGCGAGCGTGGTGCGGGCGTTCGGCCGCGCGGGCATAGAGGTGCCCTCGGCCCGCGCCCATGTGCTCCGCCATGTGGACCACCCGGCCGTCGCACCGTTGCTGGAGTACAAGGAGCTGGCACGGCTGCACTCGGCGCACGGCTGGACCTGGCTCGACGGCTGGGTCCGGGGCAACCGGTTCCGGCCGGTGTACGTGGTGGGCGGCGTGGTGTCGGGGCGCTGGGCCAGCCGGGGCGGGGCGGCGCTGCAGATCCCCCGGACCCTGCGGGTGTGTGTCCGGGCGGATCCGGGGTGGCGGCTGGTTGTCGCCGACGCGGCGCAACTGGAGCCGCGCGTACTGGCCGCGCTGTCGGGTGACCGCAGACTGGCTGAGGTGTCCGCATCCACCGACCTCTACGACAGCCTCGCGGAGGCGATGTTCTCCGGCGGCACGAGGCAGGCTGACCTCCCGAAGGACGGCGACGGCCGAGATGACCGGTCCAGGGCGAAGATCGCCATGCTCTCGGCGATGTACGGCGGTACCGCGGGCGAGGCCGCCTCCCTGCTCGCCCTGCTCCGCCAGCGGTTCCCGGACGCCGTGTCGTTCGTGGAGCGCGCGGCGCTCGCCGGCGAACGCGGCGAGCGGGTCCGGTCACGGCTCGGCCGCACCTCCCCCGACCCTTCGGCCGCATGGCGAGCGCTCACCGGAGGCACCGTCGACGATCTCGCGGGCGCGGACAAGGCGCGCAGGGCGGCCCGGGAATGGGGCCGCTTCACCCGCAACTTCGTCGTACAGGCGAGTGCGGCCGACTGGACCGCGGTGCTGCTGGCCACCCTGCGCCGGCGGCTCCCGCAGCCCGCGCACCTGGTGTTCTTCCAGCACGACGAGGTGCTGGTGCACACCCCAGCGGAGTTATCGGACGACGTGAGTGCCTGCATCGAGGACTCGGTGCGCGAGACCGCGGAGCTGGTCTTCGGCGCCTCCTGCCCCGTGCGCTTCCCGCTGCACATCGCCGCCGTCGAAACCTACGCCGACGCGAAGTGAGGGTTTGCGGAGTTCCCCAATGCCACATTGGGGACGTTGAAGTACCCCAATGTGGCATTGGGGAACTCTCACCTGCTACCCCGCGGCGGCCGCGTCGTCCATCGCGCGGAGGATGCGCTTGACCGAGACGGGGTAGGCGGTGCGCAGGGTCTGCGCGAAGAAGCTGACTCGCAGTTCCTCGATCATCCAGCGGATCTCGGCGAGCGCGGGACTCGGCGGCGTGCCGGGCGGCAGCGCGTCGAGCACGGCTCGGTACTCCTGCCGCAGCCAGTCGACCTCGCGGAGTCGTTCGAGGTCCCGTGGCAGGTCGCCGGGCAGCTTGTCCAGCCGCCGTTCGATCCCGCGCAGGTAGCGGACCAGGTCCGGCAGCCTGGTGGCACCGGCCTCGGTGACGAAACCGGGGCGCACCAGAGCGGCGAACTGCGTCCGGATGTCCGCGAGCGACTCGGCGTAGGGGCCACCGGGGAAGTCCTCCAGCCGGGCCTCGACGTCGTGGGCCGCCAGCAGCACCCGCTCCACCTCGCCGAGCACGTCGAGCACCGTTCCGCTCAGTTCGCCCCGGACCTTCTCCAGCAGCACCGCGAAACCCGCGTCGTCCCAAGCCGGGCCGCCGTTGTCGGCCATCAACTTGTCCACCGCGGCGTCGACGCAGTCCTCCAGCAGGGCCGCGACCCCGCCGTGCGGGTTCCGGCCGAGCACGAGCTTGCTCTGATTACCGAGATTGCGGTTGATGAACTTCATCGGCGAAGGCAGGCTCAGCCGCAGCAGCCTGCGCGTGCCCGCCCACATCTGCGCCCGCTGCCGGGACGGGTTGTCCAGCATCCGCACCGCGACGCTCTCGCCCTCGTCGACCAGCGCCGGATACGCCTTGACCGCATGCCCGCGCTGCGAGGTCTCGAAAACCTTCGGCAGTTCGCCGAAACCGGGCCCACGGAGCCCACCGCGCTCGATGCTGTCGGCGGCCGCGGAAATGGTCGCCCGCACCTCGCCGCTGAGCTCGCGCTTGAGCGCCTCGAGATCCTTGCCCTCGGCCAGCTTCCGGTTCTTCGCATCCACCACGCGAAAGGTGATCCGCAGGTGCTCTGGCACCTCGTCCGGCCGCCAGGCATCCGCCGGGATCACCACGCCGCGCAACTGCCGGAGCCGTTCGCCGAGAACATCGGGCAGTGGCCCGTCCTCGGGGCCCGCGCCGTCGAGGGCGAGACGTGCGTGGTCTGGCGCGGGCACGACCGTGCGCCGGATCTGCTTGGGCAGCGATCTGATCAGCGCCGTGGCCAGTTCCTCGCGCAGGCCTGGCACCTGCCAGTCGAACCCACCGGGACTCACCTGGTTCAGCACCTGCACGGGGATGTGCACGGTGACGCCGTCGGCGTCACTGCCGGGTTCGAACTGGTACGTGAGCGGGAATCGGAGACTGCCCTGTGTCCACTCGTCCGGATAGTCGGACTCGGTCACCGTACCCGCGGCCTCGTTGATCAGCATCGACTTCTCGAAGCTGAGCAGGTCCGGCTGCTCGCGCCGGGTCTTCTTCCACCACGAGTCGAAATGCCGCGCGGACACCACCTCGGCACCGACGCGCTGATCGTAGAAGTCGAACAGCGTCTCGTCGTCGACCAGGATGTCGCGGCGGCGGGCCCGGTGCTCCAGGCTCTCCACCTCGTCGAGCAGTGCCCGGTTCTCGTCGAAGAACCGGTGCCGGGTGTGCCAGTCGCCCTCCACCAGCGCGTGCCGGATGAACAGCTCCCTGGAGACCTCCGGGTCGATCCGGCCGTAGTTGACCTTGCGCCCGGCCACGAGCGGGACGCCGTAGAGCGTCACCTTCTCCATGGCCATGACCGCGCCCTGCTTGCGTTCCCAGTGCGGTTCGGAGTAGCTGCGCTTGAGTACGTGCTGCGCCAGCGGCTCCACCCACTCCGGCTCGATTCGGGCGGCGACTCGCGCCCACAGCCGGGAGGTCTCCACCAGTTCGGCCGCCATCACCCACCGGGGCTGTTTCTTGAACAGAGCGGAGCCGGGGAACACGGCGAACCTGGTGCCCCGCGCACCCAGGTAGTCGCCCTTGGCCGGATCCTTGAGCCCGATATGCGAGAGCATCCCCGCGATCAGGGCGGTGTGCACGCGCTGGAAGTCCGCAGGCTCGGCGTTCAGCGTCACGCCGAGCTGCTTGGACAGCCTGCGCAACTGGCTGAAGATGTCCTGCCACTCCCGCACCCGCAGGTAGTTCAGGTACTCCGCCTTGCAGAGCTTGCGGAACTGGTTCCCGGACAACTCGCGCTGCCGCTCGCTCAGGTACTCCCACAGATTCAGGTACGCCTGGAAGTCGGAGTTCTTGTCGGCGAAGCGGGCGTGCAACTGGTCGGCGGCCTGCTGCTTCTCGGCGGGCCGCTCTCGTGGATCCTGAATGGACAGCGCGGCCGTGATGATCATGACCTCGCGCACGCACCCGTTACCGTCCGCCTCCAGCACCATGCGCCCCAGCCGAGGATCGACCGGCAACTGGGCCAGTTTCCGCCCGATGGGTGTCAGTCGCCGCCCGGCTCCGGCCTCGTCCGGTTCGAGCGCGTGCAGTTCCCGCAACAGGTTCACACCGTCGGTGATCTGTCTGCGATCCGGTGGTTCGACGAACGGAAACTCGGCGAGATCGCCCAGCCCCAGCGAGGTCATCTGCAGGATGACCGAGGCAAGGTTCGTGCGCAGGATCTCCGGGTCGGTGAACTCCGGGCGGGACTCGAAGTCGGCCTCGGAGTAGAGCCGGACGCAGATGCCGTCCGAGGTACGGCCGCACCGGCCCTTGCGCTGGTTCGCCGAAGCCTGCGACACCGGCTCGATCGGCAGCCGCTGAACCTTCGTTCGATGGCTGTAACGCGAGATACGCGCGGTGCCGGGATCGATCACATACTTGATTCCGGGCACCGTCAGCGAGGTTTCGGCCACGTTGGTGGCGAGCACGATCCGGCGACGCGAGCGGTGGCTCTGGAACACCCGGTGCTGGTCGGCCGAGGACAGCCGGGCGTACAGCGGCAGGATCTCGGTGTCACGTAAGTCCTGTTTGGACAAAGCATCGGCCGCATCCCGGATCTCCCGTTCACCGGACAGGAAGACCAGCACGTCACCGGGGCCCTCCGCGGCCAGCTCGTCCACGGCGTCGCAGATCGCCTGCACCTGGTCCCGGTCGGGATCGCCCTCGGGATCGTCCGGGTCGAGGATCGGCCGGTAACGCACCTCGACGGGGTAGGTTCTGCCGGAGACCTCGACTACCGGTGCGTTGCCGAAGTGCCGGGAGAACCGCTCGGGGTCGATGGTGGCCGAGGTGATGATCAGCTTCAGGTCCGGCCTGCGCGGCAGGAGCTGCTTGAGGTAACCAAGCAGAAAGTCGATGTTCAGGCTGCGCTCGTGTGCCTCGTCGATGATGATCGTGTCGTACTGCCGCAGCATCCGGTCCTGCTGGATTTCCGCCAGGAGGATGCCGTCGGTCATCACCTTGACCAGCGTGTCGTCGCCGGAGTGGTCGGTAAAGCGGATCTTGTAGCCGACGGTGGACCCCGGCTCGGTGCCGAGTTCGCTCGCGATGCGATCGGCCACCGTACGCGCGGCCAGCCTGCGCGGCTGGGTGTGCCCGATCTGCCCCCGGACCCCGAGACCGAGTTCGAGACAGATCTTGGGCAGCTGGGTGGTCTTGCCCGATCCGGTCTCCCCGGCGACGATCACCACCTGGTTGTCCCGGATGGCCGCGGCGAGATCCTCGCGCCGCGCACTGACCGGTAGCTCCGCCGGGTACTCGATGCGCGGTACGGACTCCCTCCTGGTGCGCACCCGCAGCTCGGCCGCATCGATGTCGGCGGAGATCTGCTCCACCAGATCGGTCATCGACCTCGGCTCACGCGAGCGGCGGCGAGCACCATCGATGCGCCTGCGCAGCCGGTGCGCGTCGCGCGGCATCAGCTCGGGCAGCCGGGAGCGCAGCGCCTCGAGCGGGGAGGGAGTAGACATACGGCTTCCACAATAGCGCCGCGCGCCAGCCGATTACCGCCGCAGCACGCTCGGCGAGAGCTGGCCCACGTCCCGGTTGCCCGACAGACCCATACTGATGTCGAAGTCGGCGAGCAGACAGCGCAGCACGTGCCGCACTCCTGCTTCACCCCCGTGGGCGAGCCCGTACACATACGGCCTGCCCAGCAGCACCGCGCTCGCCCCGAGGGCGAGTGCCTTGAGCACGTCGGAGCCGGTCCGCACGCCGGAGTCGAACAGGACCTCCATGCGGTCCCCGACCGCCGTGGCGATCTCGGGCAGCACGTCCAGCGCGGCGATGGCGCCGTCGATCTGCCTGCCGCCGTGGTTGGACACGATCACGCCGTCCATCCCCGCGTCCGCGGCCCTGCGGGCGTCGTCGACGTGCTGGATGCCCTTGAGCACGATCGGTCCGTCCCAGTGCTCACGCAGGAACGGCAGTTGCCGCCAGTTGTGGTCGGTACCGGTCACCATGAAGATCCAGCGCAGGATGGCCGCCGCTTTGTCCTCCTCCGGCGTCTTGTCCAGCAGCGCCCTGAAGGCGGGGTCGGAGAACGGAATCGCCACCCCCTCGCCCCGAAGGAACGGCAGGTAGGCCTGGTCGAGGTCGCAGGGACGCCAGCCCAGCGTCCAAGTGTCGAGGGTGACCACCAGGGTGGTGTAACCGGCCTTCTTGGCCCGGTCGAGGATGCTGGCCGTGACGTCCGGCTCGTTCGGCCAGTACAGCTGGAACCACCTGGGCCCGGCTCCGTTCGCCGCCGCCACCTCCTCGATCGTCGTGGAGGAGGCGGTGGACAGCACCATCGGCACGCCGAGGTCGGCGGCCGCGCGAGCGGTAGCGAGCTCCGCGTCCGGGTGCACGATCGACTGCACGCCGACCGGCGCGAGCAGGATCGGTGCGGGCATCGCGGTGCCTAGAACGCTGGTGGAGAGGTCGCGCTCGGTGGAGTCGGTGAGCATCCTCGGCACGAGCTTCCACCGTTCGAAGGCCGCGCGGTTCGCCCGTACGGTCGACCCCGATCCCGCGCCGCCCGCGACGTAGGCGAACGGTTCCGGCTCCATCAGCGCCTCCGCCGAACCCTCGAGCCGGGTGCCGTCGGTGGAGAACTCCGGCTTCGTGCCGCCGTATCCCTGCAGGTAGATCTCGCTCTGGTAGCTGCCGAACCGCTCGGTCATGCACGCCTCCTCGTCGCCGGCCCCTCGCCTACCCGCCGGTATCCTACGGACCCGGGGGTAATTTGCTGCCGTTGCCGGCCGGGCAACAGGCGGCGAGGGATCAGCCAGATCGAACGAGTACCAGCGCCACGAGGATGGACCGGTGCCGTGTTACCCACGCACCGGTCCATCCCATGCGGCCTTCGCTTCCGTCTCGACACTCCCGCAGGGAGTGCACCAGGACCAATCAGTCCACAGTAGACGAACAAGCGAACGTTGCCACACTACAACCCGAGTTCACCGAGCCGGACACTGATCCTGGGATCGGTGGAGACCACTGGCGATTCGGCCAGCACCCACGGATCCCCGTCGAAGTAGCGCTGGAATATCTTCTCGGCGGTCCGGGTAGCGACCGCCTGCGTGGTCAGCGTCGGATTCGGGCCGCCGAGGGAGTTGGCCAGCGCCGAGTTGTCCGCGATGAACAGGCGCCGCACGGCCCTGGACTCCGCGTTCGCGTCGAGTACCGAATCGGCCTCCGACTCTCCCATTCGCATCGAGGACTGCACGTGCAGGATCAGCGGCGCCCAGTTGATGCGGTACACCTTCTTGGCTCCCGCACCACGCAGCACCTCCGCCGCCTTCCGCGCCATGAACTCACGGTTGCGCCGGGTCCGGGCGCTGCGTTGACGCTGGCGGAACGACACCTTCGGCACCGGCCCGTGTTCGTCGGCAGGAAATGCCGAAAGGGTGACCCTGTTGTCCGGCTCCACATCGTCGTCGGTGATCACCAACGCGTTGAGCAGGGTGTCGATGCCTCCCGCGAGAAGTTCCTTCAACTCCGGCCCGATGACGCGGCCCGCTGGTCCGTCCCACGGTCCTGTGCTGCCGTTGTCGTTGTCGTACTGCCCCCTGATGCCGCTGTCGGACAGCGTCATCGCGAACGCCTCGAGCGCGGGCGGGAGACCGACGTTCTCCAGTCCGCCGAATCCGGGCCACTCCAGCCTCGCGGAGGACCCTGGCCCCTTCGAGTTCCCGGTGTCGCCGTCGAACGAGCCGATGAGCCAGTCGAAGTGGTGGTCGGTGTAGCCACGGCCGACCCAGTCGTTCGGGTTCGGCAGTCCACTGTTGAACCACAGTCGCGGATTCTCGGTACAGCCGCCGGACATGACCACGACGCGCGCGTCCTCCCGGTGCTCGTCCCCGGAGGCGTTGTCCCGCCACGTCACGCCGGTGGCCGCGAGCCCGCCCTGGCGCTGCTCGGTGTGCACCCGGGTGACGTAGGCATCGGTGATCAGTTCGACCGGCCTTCCACCGGCCGACCAGACGTCCGCGGTCAGTGCCATCGGGACGTAGCTGTTGTCGGTGGAGCGCTTGGCGAACTGGTTACGTGGCGCCGCGATCGGCTGCATGCAGCCCTGGAAGCAGTAACCGCAGAAGGTGCAGCCGGTGGCCCTTGGGTACTGCAGGAGGTCACGGTCGGACGTTCGCCCGGCGTTGCCGCCCGGCTGGAGGATCGCGTTCTCTTGTGGACGGTAGGACGGTCCCGTGGTGGTCTTCGTGGTCTGCACCGGGATTCCGAGCGTCTCACAGCCGCGGAACCAGGTCTGCTCTTTGGTGCCCATCGCCGCCGTCTGCACGGGCAGAGTGGTTTCCACCCACTCGAAGTAGGGCACCAGTTCCGCGTAACCGAAGGGAAAGCGGTGCGCGATGTCGTACTGCTCCCGGTCGGCTCCGGTGTAGTCGTCGAAGACACCAGGGTATGCGCGGGGAGAGTTGCCGTAATAGTGCTGCGTGGTGCCACCCACGCCGGCGACCTGCCACACGAAGGAGTTCTGCGGCCACTCGCGGAACCAGGCTGGTTTCGACCTGTCGGTCGGTCCCAGCCGGAAGAACCCGGTGAGCGGATTGTTCGCGTCGTTCTCGAAATGCGTCCACTCCTCACGGGGATTCGCGTGCCGGGGCCCGGCCTCCAGCAGCAGCACGTCGAGTCCGCGGGCCGCGAGTTCCTTCGCGACGACAGGACCACCGCCGCCCGCGCCGATGATGATGACGTCACGCATCGCTGACCTCCGTGCGGTCCTGGTAGTACCCGATGAAGTCGGCCCAGCCCTCGACGGGACCGTCCGGCTGGTACCCCGTCAGCTCCCAGCTGACCGGGCGGCCGGCGAGCTGCTTGCTCTCCGCGTCGAACACGCCGTACTCCGAGAACGAGCCGAACGTGGCGAACTCCAGCAGCGCTCCCCCGACGAACTTCAGCAGTCCGGACACCGAACTGCGCAACGGCTGCGGGAACTCCGCGTCGAGCAGGGCCACCAGGTCGGAGTCGGGGCCTTCCAGCACGCGGAAGGCCTCGGCCTTCTCGGCCCAGGTCAGACGCGCGAACGGGGACAGGAACGGCCCGTTGACCGCGAGCGGGTTGACCTGGGTCGCCAGCAGGTTGAGCAGGCCGGCGATCGGCAACGACAGCGGCATGGTCGCGTCGTTCTCCAGCAACGCGCGCAATGCGCGATCCAGCGTGGCGACCTCGGCCGGGAGCAGGTCGAGCCCAGGCAGGTCGACACCGCTGTCGGCCAGGCCGGTCGCGAGCGCGGCGGCGACCGGCCTGGCCAGCTCGTCGGGAAAGGGCACGAAATTGTCCAGCGAGGCGATCATGAAGTCGGTACCCCTCGCCTCGAGCGCGCCCGGCTCGGCACTCGGGGTGCCCTGCGCTGCCGAGTACGCGTCCGGACCGGGATAGACGAAGACCGTCAGGCCGTTGAGGGTGTCCCTGGCGAGTTCGGCGAGCACTGGTCGGAGCAGGCCGACCAGATCGGGCAGCAGATCGTTCTGGGCGGCGGCAGCAGGGGTCGCGAGCGCACTACGTGGGAGCAGCCCGCCCGCGCCGACGGCGGCGCCCAGCAGCCCGATACGCGCGAGAAACGCGCGCCGGGCCAACGGGGATTGGCTCATTGTCGGTCTCCAGTTGTGGTGGTGTGACAGTCGACACAGTGTGTCTATCGGCCAACTGGAGGTACCGCACTAGGCCGAATGCCCAGAATGTCCGCCCTGTGGTTGTGCAGAATCGCCATCGGCACGCAGATGACAGGCGATCAGGGCCAACGAGAGCGAGAGGCCACTCTGATAGTCCTGCAACGAGCGGCCCAGCAGTGTCTCGAGCCTGCGCAGGCGGTTCAGCACGGTATTGCGATGGCAGTAGAGCCGAGCGGCGGTGGCCGCGGCGGACCGGTTGGTCTCCAACCAGGCGGTCAGGGTCTCCAGCAGGATCTCCCGCTCGGCGGATGGCAGTCGCAACAACGGTCCGAGCACGCCGGACACGAGCCGGTCGGCCAGTTCTGGTGAGCGGGCGACCAGCGCCTCGGGCAGTCGTTCGTCGAGCCGGGCGAGACCGGTGTCGCCGGCGGGCATCGTGCGCAACGCGAGCAGGGCCAGCTCGTGACCGGCTCCGACCTCCGCGAGCCCGTGCACGGGCGGACTCACCCCGACCCGCGCCCGAACCCCGCCGCGCAACAGACCGAGCACCGAGGCCGCGCCGCGTCGTTCGAGCGCGACGATGCCGACCAGCGTTCCCGCACGTGGCTCCCACACCGAGCGCACTCCGTACACGGCCAGCGCGTCCTGCGGCATCGCCAGCCCGGGTGTGCCGTCCTCGGCCAGGTCCGCCGCCAGTACGAGGTAACCACCGCCCGCGGGCAGGCCGAGTTCGACGGCCGCCTGCTCGGCGAACCCGCTTTCGCGGCCCCGTCCACGCAGCAGGTCCTCAACCAGCGCGTGCCTGCGGTGCACGTCCAGTTTGCGCAACTGCAGCTCGGTGTGCCGGTAGGCCCTGGCGAGTTCGGAGGAAGTCTCGTCGACCACGGTCCACACCGAGGTCGCGACGTCGAGCAGTTGCTCGCGATCGACCTCGTCGTCCTCCTTGGCCATCTCCACGAGAGCCCGCCAGATCACCCTGCCGCCGAGGCGGTACGAGCGCAGGACGGAGTCGAGGGGCACCCGCTGTTGTGCCCTGCGGGCACCGGTGGCGACAGCCTCGTCGAACGGGTTCGCCCCCTCCGGAACGGTCTCGCCGAGCAGCTGCAGCACGCGATCGAGATTGTGCTCGCAGGAGTGCCGCAGGTCCTCCAGCGAGACCAGCTCGGCGTCGTGGTACCCGGGGTTCTCCGCAAGGATGTCGGCGACGAGCGTGTCGGTCAGCGCATCCAGCCTGGTACTGAGCTGCCGGGCCATTCGACGGGAAAGTTCCATCGGCCAACCTCCGTGTTCGGCGGATTCGCGGCCGTTTATCGCCGCCGCCGCAGTAGTCGAACCGGATTCTGCCTGCGGGGTCAGTTCCGTGTCTCCTCGACCAGCCATGCCAGGTATTCGGCGCTGCCCCCCTCGATGGATGTGGCGATTACCTCTGGAACGTCGTAGCTGTGCCATCGCGTGAGCTGTTCGGTCAGTGCGGCGACACGGTCGGCCGCGGTCTTGATCTCCACACGCCACTCCGTGTCGTTCTGTACGGCCCCTTCCCAGCGATACACGCTGGTCATCGGCCCAACCACCTGAGCACACGCGCCGAGTCTCGCCTCGATCGCCTTCGCCGCGAGCTCGCGTGCGGCCTGTTCGCTGTCGATCGTCGTGGCGACGATCACGTGCTGCGCAGACATGGGCAGAGGGTACGCGAGGCAGTTTTCCGATCGGTGATTGAAGAGGAGATTGAATCAGTGATTGAACAATGCGCCCGGCTGTGTTGTGCTGGTGCGATGCCGATGCGTACGACCGCGACCTCACCCACCACGCCCACCGCGGAACGCCTGCTCACCGTCGCCGAGTCCCTGTTCCTGCAGGACGGATACGACGCGGTGTCGGTGCGCGCCATCAACACCGCCGCGGGGATGAGTCCCGCCGCTGTGCACTACCACTTCGGCTCCAAGGAGGGGCTTGTCGCCCGTCTGCTGGAGGACCGGCTCGCGCCGCTGTGGCGGGAACGACTCGAGGACATCGCCGGGAACGGGCAGCCGCCCGTGGCCGAGCTGGTGGACGCGATCCTGATCCCGCTCGCCGAACTGGCGGCTGATCCGGTCGGCAGGCTGCGGCTGCACCTGCTGGCCAGAACCGTGCTGGCCGGTAAGCCGATGCATTGGAACTCACCCTGGTTCAAGCTCGCGCCGTGGGTGGATCGGTTGCGCGCGAGCCGCCCTGACCTGACCGGGGAGGAGGCCGCGCACCGCTGGCGTCTCGCGTTCGAGCTCGTTCTGCGCGAGTTCGGTGATCCGCTCGGCGAGCGGGCAGGCTCGCGGCCCGTTCCATCGGTACCGTTGCCCACGCTCGCCGCGTTCGTCACCGCAGGGCTGAGCGCCCCGCCGGGCGCACGGCCCCAGGAAGAGGGGCACCGGTGAGCACGGCGCCCGAGATCTTCGCTCCCGCACGACTCGGGCCGGTGCGACTGCGCAACCGGATCATCAAGGCCGCCACCTTCGAAGGACGCACCCCGCACGCTCTCGTCACCGACGAACTGATCGAGTTCCACCGCAGGCAGGCGGCGGGCGGCGTCGGGATGAGCACGGTGGCGTACTGCGCTGTCGCACCGGAGGGCAGGACCGACCGGCACCAGATCTGGATGCGACCCGAGGCGCTGGCCGGACTGCGCGCCCTGACCGAGGCGGTACACGCCGAGGGCGCCGCGGTGTCCGCGCAACTCGGGCACGCGGGCCCGGTCGCCAACTCGATGTCCACCGGTCTGCCCTCACTCGGCCCCGGTCGCAGGCCCAACCCACTGAGTCTGCGCCTGACCAGGGCTGCGACAGGAGACGATCTGTCCCGCATCGTGGAGGCGCACGGCCAGGCCGCGCGGCTGGCGATCGAGGCCGGGTTCGACGCCGTCGAGGTACACCTCGGCCACAACTATCTGGTGAGCGCGTTTCTCAGTCCCCGGCTCAACCGGCGTACCGATGGCTACGGCGGAAATCTCGAAGGGCGCGCGAGGCTGGCCAGGGAGGTGCTGCGGGCGGTGCGGGACGCCGTCGGCGATCGGATCGCGATCGTCGCGAAGCTGAACATGGACGACGGTGTCCCGGGTGGGTTCTGGCTCGACGAGAGCGTCGAGGTCGCCAGGATGCTGGAGGCGGACGGTTCCGTCGACGCGCTCGAACTCACCGCGGGCAGTTCGCTGCTCAACCCGATGTACCTGTTCACCGGGGATGTACCGCTGCGGGAGTTCGCGGCGACCTTCCCCCGGCCCCAGCGGACGGCCATCCGGCTCGGGGGACGCGCGTTCCTGAAGTCCTACCCGTACCGCGACGCGTACCTGTTGAGTTCGGCGCGCCAGTTCCGGGCGGCGCTGCGAATGCCGCTGATCCTGCTGGGCGGCATCTCCGGCAGGCCGGCGATGGAGCTCGCCATGGCCGAGGGCTTCGAGTTCGTGGCCATGGCCAGAGCCCTGCTCCGGGAACCGGATCTACCGCTTCGCCTGCGCGCCGACCCGGATACCCGGTCACTGTGCATCCACTGCAACAAGTGCATGCCCACGATCTACAGCGGTACTCGTTGCGTGCTCGAAACAAGTGAATTGGCTCACAGTCGGAATATTTAGTACCGCTACACAAGTTCTTCCATCGGAGTCGACTGGTGGGAGATTGATGAGTACGCGTACCGAGGAGAGGCCCGGCACCCGAATACAGGAGGTGCCGGACTCTCCACGTCCGAGCAAGGCCCGGTACGCACTGATCCTCGGCGGGCTCACCGCATTCGGTCCACTTTCGGTGGACATGTATCTGCCCGCCCTGCCCATGATGGCGACGGACCTGGGCACGGTCGACTCGACACTGCAACTGACGCTGACCGCGTTCGTGATCGGGCTGGCACTCGGCCAGCTGGTGGCTGGACCACTGTCGGACTCACTCGGCAGACGCAGACCGCTGATGGTCGGCGTCAGCATCTACGTCATCGCGTCCGTGTTGTGTGCGATCAGCCCGTCGGCCGAACTGCTGATCGCGGCGAGAGCACTCCAGGCCGTGGGCGCGGCGGCCGGGTTGGTGGTCGCGCGGGCGACGGTGCGTGATCTGTTCTCCGGCGTCGAGATGACCCGGTTCTTCTCCATGCTCATGCTGGTCACCGGGCTGGCGCCGATCCTGGCTCCGCTCATCGGCGGGCAGGTCCTCACGGTGACCTCGTGGCGCGGGATCTTCCTGGTGCTGACCGGGTTCGGCGCGCTGCTGCTGCTCGTGGCGTTGCGGTTCCTGCCCGAGCCGCTGCCCGCGCACCGGCGCAGCGCGGTGCGGATCGGTTCGGTCCTGCGCGCCTACCTCGCCCTGTTGCGGGAGCGGGCGTTCCTCGGTTACGCGCTGTCTTCGGGCTTTCTGTTCGCCGCGATGTTCGCCTACATCTCCGGCAGCTCGTTCGTCCTGCAGAACGTCTACGACCTCAGTCCGCAGCAGTACAGTCTCGTGTTCGGTCTCGGTGGCGTCGGCATCGTCGTGGTCGGGCAGATCAACGGCCGCATCGTGGGCCGGTTCTCCGAACGGCAACTGCTCGCGACCGGCCTGCTGATGGCGACGACGAGCGCGTTGGGCATCACCGCGGCGGCCGCGTTCGACCTCGGGCTCGCCGCGCTACTGCCCCCGCTGTTCCTGATGGTGTCGAGTATCGGCCTGGTGATGCCCAACTCGACCTCGCTGGCGCTGGCGAATCATCCGCGTAGTGCGGGATCGGCCTCGGCGCTGCTGGGTGTGCTGCAGTTCCTGATCGGCGGACTGACAGCACCTCTGGTCGGACTGGGTGGCAAGGAAACCGCCCTGCCGATGGGCATTCTCATGGCGTCGTTCGCCGGTCTGGCGCTGCTCTCCTTCGCGACATTGGCGAGGCCGGCGAGCCGGTAGCCGCCCCCGCCGAATCTGCGAACTCGGGCCCTGGAACTGCCAACTCGGTTAGGGCGCGAGGTTGTTCAGGTCCGCGGAGCGCAGGGCTTCCGGGGTCACCTGGGTTTCGGCGGCGACGAGCGCTTTCAGGGCGTCGCCGTAGTCCCAGGAGTTCACGTTCATCGCGGCTGTGACGACGCCCCGGCGCAGCCAGAACGCGATGAACTCCCGTGCGGACAGATCGCCGCGCACGACGAGTTCGTCGGTGTCCACATCGGCCAGTCCGCGATACTCGCAACCGAGGTCGTACTGATCGGAGAAGAAGTACGGGACGGCGAGGTATGGATCGTGCGCGCCGAGCAGGTTGGCAGCGACGTGCGCGCCCTGGTTCTTGGCGTTGGCCCAGTGTTCGACCCGCACGCGCCGGCCGTAGCGGGGATGGAACTGGGCGGCGATGTCACCGACCGCGTACACGTCAGGAGCCGCGCTGCGCAGGGCCGCGTCAACACTGACACCGCCGTCGTCGGCGATTTCTAACCCCGCGGCGTGCGCGAGTTCCACCCGCGGACTCGCGCCGACCGCGACCAGCACGACGTCGCCGGCCACCTCCTCGCCCTCGGCGAGGCGAACGCCACGCACACCGCTGTCGTTTCCGAGCACCTCGGTGACCTTCGACCCGAAGCGCCACTCGACGCCGTTCTCGGTGTGCAGATCCCGGAACACCCGAGCGACCTCGTCACCCAGCACGTCGGACAGTGGTGCGGACGACTGCTCCACCACGGTGACGTTCGCACCATGGCGACGCGCGGCGGCAGCGGCCTCCGTGCCGATCCACCCACCGCCGACAATGACCACCCGTTCGGCCGACTTGAATTCCTCCCGGAGCGCAAGTGAGTCATCCAGCCCGCGCAGTGTTCGCACACCCGGGAGGTCACCACCAGGTACGGGAAGCACCCTCGGCCGCGATCCGGTCGCGAGCAGCAACCGCTCGTAGGGGTGCTCGTCTCCGCCGGCATCCAGGACCAGGCGGGCGCCGAGTTCGACTCTGCTGGCGGCGACGCCAAGCCGCAGGTCGATGTCGTGTTCGGCGTAGAAGTCCTCACTGTGCACCCAGTCGGGTTCATCGGTATCACCCAGAAGAACCCCTTTGGACAGTGGCGGCAGCTCGTAGGGGCGCCGGGATCCCTCGGCGAGTATCTCCAAGCCACCGGCATATCCCTGTTCACGCAGCGCTCCCGCCGCGGACGCTCCCGCCAGTCCCCCACCGATGATCACAATTCGTTCTGGCCCGGGCATCAGCACTCCTCACCGGTCGCGGATGCGTCGACCGTACCGCCGGGCCGCGACGAAGGCACCCCACGAAGGGCCGGTGAACGAATTACCCGCTGGAGCCGCGTCATGCCACGACACCACGCGCGTTTCACCAGCGCAGGCACGACCGACACAACTGCAGCGACGGAGGGGCGATGACCGTGGCGGTTCGAGACGAATGGGAGATCAGCTGCCGGGACCTGGCGGGCAGGCGACGCCAGGTGACGGTGTTCGCCAGTGATGACCACGTGGTGCTCGTCGCGCCGCCAGGCGAGGCAGCGGTACTGGCCCCGCTCGATGTGGGCAGGCTGCGCGCCGCACTGCGCGATGCGGTGGTCCGGGTGGCCGAGACGTCCAACGGGACCTGACCGGAGGCACCTCGACCCGGACCCCGTTCCTACTCGCGAGTAGGTAAGGTGGGAGCGGACGGCGATACCTCCCAGCAGAGGGTGTGCGATGACGACCTATTTCGTGACGGGTGCGACCGGGTTTCTCGGCAGGCGGCTGGTGGCACGGCTGCTGGAACGCGATGAGACCACCACCGTGTACGCCCTGGTACGCAAGACCTCCGCGCAGCGGCTGACCGAACTCGCCGCCGCCTGGCCGGGCGCGCGACGCCTGGTTCCCGTCACCGGCGACCTGACCGACGAGGGCCTCGGCGTCGACACCTCGGCCCTGTCCCCGATCGATCACGTCGTCCATCTGGCCGCCGTCTACGACTTCACCGCGAGCGAGGCCGCCAACACCGCGGCCAACGTCGAGGGCACTCGCCACGTCCTCGAGTTCGCCCGTGATGCGGGCGCGGGCCGCCTGCACCACGTCTCCTCCATCGCGGTCGCCGGAGATCACGACGGCCGCTTCACCGAGGCCGACTTCGACCTCGGACAGGGATTCGACTCCCCCTACCACGCCACGAAGTTCGCCGCGGAGAAGCTCGTACGTGAGCAGCAGGACGTGCCGTACTCCGTCTACCGCCCCTCCGCGGTCGTCGGTGACTCACGCACGGGCGAAATGGACAAGATCGACGGTCCTTACTACTTCCTGCCGGCCATCTCACGGCTCGCCGCACTACCTTCCGCGCTGCCGCTGGCCGGGCCCCACCTCGGCGCCACCAACCTGGTCCCAGTGGACTACGTGATCGCCGCGATGGACCACCTGATGCATTCCGCCGCCCCGAGTGGAGCCACCTACCACCTCGGATCCGCACGGCCGCAACCCTTGAACGAGGTCTACAACGCCTTCGCCGCCGCCGCGGGCGCCCCACGCATCGGCGCGACCCTGCCTGAGCCTGCTTCTGCCCTGGTGCGGACAGTGGGCTCTCGCGCCGCTCGCGCCGCGGCCGCCGGCGTCGATCGGCTGCCGGGCGGACGCGCCGCACGAGCCCAGGTGCTCGCAGAGCTCGGGATTCCGCTGGAAGTGCTGCCCCACCTGAGCATGGCCGTGCGGTTCGACACCCGCGCCACCGAGGCCGCGCTGGCGGGCAGCGGCATCACCCTGCCCGAGCTCTCGGCCTACGCGGGCCCGGTCTACGACTATTGGCTTCGCCACCTCGACCCCGACCGCGCGCGCCGCAGGCGTTCCGGCGGTCCTCTGCACGGCAGGACAGTCCTGATCACCGGTGCGTCCTCGGGGATCGGCAGGGCTACTGCCCTGCAGGTCGCCGAGCGTGGTGCCACCGTATTGCTCGTGGCCCGCAGGGCCGCCGAACTCGACCAGGTGCGCACCGAGATCGCCGGTTCCGGAGGGCGGGCGCACGCCTACCCCTGCGACCTGACCGACCCGGACGCGGTGGAGTCGCTCGTCAAAACGGTCCTCGCCGAACACGCGGCGGTGGACATGCTGGTGAACAACGCCGGACGCTCCATCCGGCGGTCGGTTCTGCTGTCCACCGAGCGCGTCCACGACTTCGAGCGCACGATGGCGATCAACTACTTCGGCCCGGTGCGGCTGATCCTGGGACTACTTCCCTCGATGTCCAGGCGCCGCTTCGGTCACATCGTCAACGTCACCACACAGGGCCTGCAGACCGACACTCCGCGCTTCGCCGCGTACCTCGCGTCCAAGGCCGCGCTGGAGGAGTTCGGCCTCGCGGCCGGCCGGGAAACGCTGGCGGACGGCATCACCTTCACCTCGGTGCGCATGCCGTTGGTGCGTACCGAGATGATCGCCCCGACCGGGGTGTACCGGGCGTTTCCCGCGAGCAGCCCCCGCCGGGCTGCGGCGCTGGTCGTCGAGGCGCTGGAGCAGCGCCCCGAGGTCCGCAACCTGCCAGAGGGAACGGCGGCGGAACTTGCGGGCCGCTTCGCCCCGCGGCTGACCAGGCTCGCGGCGAACCTGGTCTATCAGGCCGTACCCGAGTCCGCACCGGAAGCACGGCACCAGCCGCGCACTCCTCCGCTGGCCGCGGTCGCGGGTACCGTCACCAGGCTGCTCTGGCGCAGGCGCCCCTGACCGCCCACCCGTCTCCCCCACCACCCAAACGGTGGCGCAGGCGCCCCTGATCCAAGGGGTAGATCAGGCGAAGAGGAACTCCAGCTCGTCGGCCTCCTCGTAGGGCCTGCGTCCGAGATCGGCGATGGCCATCTCGACGTCCACCCTGGGAACCGGCTGCGGTGAGGAGCAGACGGTGAACGCGGTCGCGCAGTAGTCGTCCACGCGCTCGAACAGGCCGCTGGCGATCACCGGCGACCCCTGCCTGCGCTGGATGCCGTTGCCAGCGACCCTGCCCTCCCGTACGGCGAGGTCGAGGCGCTCCTCCTCACCCTCGAAGAAGTGATCGGCGCCGATCTGCTGAATCGTCACCCGCAGACGCTCGGCGAACACGATCGGATCGAGCACGTGCCAGCGGTAGAACCCGACGAAGTCCGGCAACGTCCCGAGCCCGGTACCCGGCTGCCGGACCTCCAGTGGCGCCCCACCGTACGGGGCCGAATGCGGTCCCATCCCCCACGCGGTGCCGACGTAGTCCTCGAGTCCGGTACCGCAGATCGAGGGCGACTCCCCGTCGTCGTCGAGGTACATCTTCACCTCGCCCTCGCCGTACCAGGTCCCCGGATCAAGCGGCCGGACGCCGACCACACATCCGAGGAACCGGCCGGGCCCGCGCAGTCCTTCGGTGATGACGAAGTCCTCGCGCGGAGTGGTCGGATTCTGCCTGCGGAACGAGGCGTGCAACCTGCCGGAAGCAGCCTCGTCGTCCAGCGTGTAGTCCAGCTGGAAGTACACGGTGGAGGGTTTGAGCGAACCGTTGACGAGTTCGACCCGGATCCGATCGCCGAATGCCATCGGGATGTAGCTGTTGAAACCGCGGGCTTCCTGAATACTCGTCAGCGCGGTGGCGAACGAGACGGGCCTGCCGTGCGGCGCGCCGAAGAAGTCCGCGCAGGGCACCGAGATACTCGGTTCCGTCAGATCGTCGTAGTAGACCTCGAGGTAGAGCGCCCGCGTGCGGGTGGGCGGCCCCGGCGGGAACGTCAGCCACAGGTGCCGGACCGTGCCAGGCCCCCGCAGGTCCGCCAGCACAACCCGCTCCCCCGGCTGTACATCCCGGCTGGGCGCGCCCTTGCGGCCGCCCGCGGCGATACCACCCGCGCCTCGCTGCCCGGTCGGGTTCTCGAAACTGACGGACCGGGACTCGCGGACGGGGGAAACGAGGGTGAGATCACTGACGTCGACCACCAGCGCAACGTATCAGTTACCTGCGGTGAACAGGCATCGCCACGACCCACTCCCGCAAAGTCGCACTTTCCCGGGAAAGCGCGGATGGAAAAGCCCATGACCTGGGACGCCAGGACCACCGGGGCGGGGGACGAGCCGAGGGTCATCGGTCGTTTCCGAGCAGGCCCTTGGCGATGTGGGTCACCTGGATCTCGTTGCTGCCCGCATAGATCATCAGCGACTTCGCGTCGCGGGCCAGTTGTTCCACCCGGTACTCCGCCATATAGCCGTTGCCACCGAACAGCTGAACGGCCTCCATGGCCACCTCGGTCGCTGCTCGCGAGGAGTAGAGCTTCATCGCAGAGGCCTCCGCGAGGCTCGGCAGCCTGCCCGCCCGCAGTGTCTCGATCGTGCGGAACACCATGTTCCGTACGTTGATCCTGGCGATCTCCATCTCCGCCAGTTTGAGCTGGACCAGCTGGAACCGGCCGATCTCCTGCCCCCACAACGTGCGGCACTTCGCGTAGTCCACGCACAGACGGTGGCATTCCTCGATGATGCCCAGCGACAGCGCCGCGACACCCATCCGTTCGAAGGAGAAGCTCTCCCGCGCGCTGTCCTTGCCGTCGCCGCCGGTGTGCCGCTCGGACTCACCGAGCAATCTGTCCCTGCCGAGGGCCACGTTGTCGAAGAAGAGCTCCCCGGTGGGCGAGGACTTCATCCCCATCTTCGCGAACGGTTTGCCCTGGATCAGGCCGGGCATACCCGAGTCGAGCACGAAGGTGAGCACCTTCCGGTCCCGCACCGGTGTGCCGTCCCCCTCGTCCAGCTTCGCGTAGACGACGATGGTGTCGGCGTAGGGACCGTTGGTGATGAACGTCTTTTGTCCATTAAGGACATAATCGTCGCCGTCGCGGCGAACCGTGGTCTTCATGCCGCCGAACGCATCCGATCCCGAGTCGGGTTCGGTGATCGCCCACGCGCCGACCTTCTCGAAGGTCGCGAGTCCGGGCAGCCAGCGTTCCTTCTGCGCCAGCGTGCCCCTGCTCAGGATGGTCGACGCCGTGAGCCCGAGGCTCACTCCCATCGACGCGACGATGCCGAGGCTCACCCCGGCGAGCTCGCTGATCGCGACGAGCGCAAGGCTTTCCTGCCCGCCGAGCTCGAAGCCGAGGCCGTCGGACTTCTTCTCCCGTGGCTTCGCGGTTTCCGGCGTAGCGGTCTCGGCGCGCGCCTTCTGCTTGTCCAGTAAGGACTTCACTGCCTCGCCTGCCATGGCATCGACACCGAAGGAGGCGAAGAGTTTGCGAATGAGGTCGTACGGCGGAAGCTGCCCGCTCTCCAGTTCGTCGACGTGCGGGCGGATCTCCTTTTCGATGAACTCCCGGACGGCGTCGCGGATCAGCAGGTCGGTCTCGGACCAGTCGAGCACGGATCAACCCTCCACAGGCAGGCGGTTCGCGATGTCGTCGATCAGCCACGGGCCTTCGGTTTCGATGGTCCGCACGTCGTGCCACCCGGCGAGTTCGGAGATCGCGCCGCCCTGCACGGCGAACACCTTGCCGGTGATCGGGCACTTCTCCGTGGCCAGGTAGGCCACGACCGGGGAGATGTTGGCCGGGGAGAACGCGTCGAACTCACCTTCCTCGACCTCCTGCGCGAAGATCGCCCCCATACCCGGGGTGGCGAGGGTGAGCCGGGTACGGGCGATCGGGGCGATCGCGTTGACCCGCACGCCGTAGCGGTCCAGTTCACCGGCTGCCACGAGGGTCAGTGCGGCGATGCCCGCCTTGGCCGCACCGTAGTTGGCCTGCCCTGCGTTCGGCATCGTCGTGCCCGACGCCGAGGCAGTGTTGATCACCGAAGCGGCCACCGCCTCCCCCGCCTTCGACCGCGATTTCCAGTAGGCCGCCGCGTGCCGCAGCACCGCGAAGTGTCCCTTCAGGTGCACGGAGATCACGGAGTCCCATTGCGACTCCTCCAGCCCCGCGAGGAACCCGTCACGCAGGATGCCCGCGTTGTTCACCACCACGTCGAGCCTGCCGAACTCCGAGACCGCCTGGTCCACGAGTGCGGCGGCACCCTTCCAGTCGGCGACATTGTCGGTGTTCGCGACGGCCGAGCCGCCTGCCGCGACGATCTCGTCCACGACCTCCTGTGCGGGACCGCTGTCGGATCCACTGCCGTCGTTGGCGCCGCCCAGGTCGTTGACCACCACGCTGGCACCCTCGCGGGCGAAGAGCAGCGCGTGCTCACGCCCGATTCCCCGCCCGGCGCCGGTGATCAAGGCGACGCGCCCGTCCAGACTTCCCATCAGTACCGCTCCCTGCCCTGTAGCCCTGTCAGTTTCCGTCGACGACCGCGTAACCGTCTTTGATCACGAGGTCGTCGCCAACGGTGGTCTCGTACGCGTAGGCGGTACCGCCCTCGGCCGAACCCGCGTTCCAGATGTGTGTGGTGATGTCCTGACCTGGAAGCACCGGTTTGGAGAACCGCACCGCGAGCCTGCGCAGGCGCTCGCTGCGCCCGTCCGTGACCTCGGTGAGCACCGCCCATGAGGTGAACGCCAGCGTGCAGAGCCCGTGCGCGATGATCCCCGGCAACCCCGCGGACCTGGCGATCTCGTCGTCCAGGTGGATCGGCATCGGGTCACCCGCGGCTGGTCCGTAGCGAAATGTCTGGTCCTCGTCGACGTGCTGCGTCAGCTTCGCCGCTGGCGGGGTCGCGCGCAGCCGCTCGTCGAACTTGTGCCCCGGAGCCTGCGCACCGACGTTCTCCCCGGCGTCGAAGCCGCGGAAGAACGCGGTGACGTACTGCTCGTTGACCAGCTCGCCGTCCTCTGTGCGGCATTCGAGATAGATCGCCGAGCGCGTGCCGTTGGGCAATCCCTCGTAGCCGATCATCTTGCCGCGCGAGACCAGCCTGTCGCCGGCAACGATGGGCCGGTGGAACCGGAAGTCCTGCTCTCCGTGGACCAGCCTCGGAATCAGCTCGACCGGGACGACCTCCAACGCCGGCTCCATCAGCGCGTGGAAGGCCGGCACGATCGCGAACACCGGAGGGGCCAGCTCGCCCGAGCGGTGTGCCTCGATGGGGTCGTTGGTCGCCTCCGCGTACTCGATGATCCGCTCACGGGTCACCTCGAACCGGTGCTCCTCGGCCCAGGTGTCCAGTCCGGACGCGTCGAACGCCAGGTCCACATTGTCGATTCCGCTATTCGCCATGTCCGCTCCCGTACTTCTCGCCTCAGGCCAGCAGTTCCCGCAGGTTCTCCATGGACTTGTCCAGGTTCTTCTTGCCGTCCTTCTCGACGGCCTTGCCCAACGCGCCGACGATCATCGACCCGCTGAACTCCGCGTCGATGACGGCGGTAGAGCCTTCGGGGGCCTGCCTGACGGAGAGATCGAATCGCACTTTGACCCCGGCCATCCCGGTGCCGGAGATGGACAGCGTGTTCGGCGGCTGATAGGAGTCGACAGTCCACTCGATGGTGTTCGGCATGCCCATCATCGTCACGACCTCGGTGATCTTGGTGCCCTGACTGAACTCCGCGGGGACCTCGCCCTTCCACTTGGTGTGGATGGTGAGCCACTTCTCGAAGTTGTTCGGGTTGGAGAAGACCTCCCATACTTTTTCCGGCGGCGCGGGGAGGTCGACCGATGCGTTGATCTGACCCATGTTCTTTCCTCCTGATTTGCTTTTCCTTGTGGCTGCTTCAGCGGTCGGCGGGCCGATAGGCGGTCACCACGACGGCGCCACCGAGGCCGATGTTGTGTTGCAGGGCGACGCTGGCACCCTGCACCTGACGGCGCTGCGCGGTGCCGCGCAACTGCCAGGTGAGTTCGGCACACTGCGCGAGGCCGGTCGCGCCCAGTGGGTGCCCTTTGGAGATGAGCCCGCCGGAGGGGTTGACCACCCAGCGGCCGCCGTAGGTCGTGTCGCCCGCGTCGACGAGCTTGCCGCCCTCGCCCTCCGGGCACAGTCCCAGTGCCTCGTAGGTGATCAGCTCGTTGGTGGAGAAGCAGTCGTGCAGTTCGATGACGTCCACATCAGCCGGTGCGATCTCCGCCTGCTCGTATACCTTTGTCGCTGCCGCCCTGGACATCTGAGCACCCACCAGGCTGATCGCCGAGTTGTCCTCGAAAGTGCTAGACATGTCGGTCACCATGGACTGGCCCACGATCTCCACCGCCTGCGCCGCGAGACCATGTTTGTCCACAAAGGCTTCACTGGCGATGATGGCGGCGCCGGAGCCATCTGATGTGGGCGAGCACTGCAGCTTCGTCAGCGGTTCGTAGATGGTCTTCGCGTCCAGGATCTCCGCGAGGGAGTACTCCTCCTGGAACTGGGCGTAGGGGTTGTTCACGGAGTGGCGGTGGTTCTTCTCGCCGATCCTGGCGAACTGTTCGGCGGTCGTGCCGTACCTCTCCATATGCTCCCGGCCTGCCGCACCGAACATCCAGGGCGCGGGCGGCATCGCCACCTCGCGCAGTTCGGCCAGCGCAAGGATGTGTTTGAGCATCGGCTGCTCGCGATCATCGTAGGTACTGCCGAGCGATCCGGGCTGCATCTTCTCGAAGCCCAGCGCCAGCGCGCAGTCCACGGTCCCGCTGCGCACCGCCTGAGCGGCCAGGAAAAGCGCGGTCGAGCCAGTGGAACAGTTGTTGTTCACATTGATCACGGGGATACCGGTGAGGCCGAGTTCGTAGACGGCGCGCTGTCCGGAGGTGGATTCCCCGTAGACGTAGCCGACGTAGGCCTGCTGCACCTGTTCGTAGCCGATGCCCGCATCGGCAAGGGCGTTGGTGCCCGACTCCTTGGCCATCGCGGGGTAATCCCAACCCTCACGACGTCCCGGCTTCTCGAACTTCGTCATCCCGACGCCGACGACGTAGGTCCTGTTACCCACCGCGAGGCCTCCCTTGTTCACGATCGGTTCTCCTTGCGTCACAAACATACCAACAGGATTGTATGTTGACTAGAGGTATGGTGATCCGGGGAGGCGATCCATGACTCAGGACACGTGGAACTCGGTCGAGCAGTACTTCGACGGCTTACTCATTCCGGCCGATCCGGCGCTCGACGCCGCGGCTCGGGCCAGCGAGGATGCGGGTCTTCCGCCGATCGCGGTGGCAGCCAATCAGGGCAAGCTTCTGCACCTGCTGGCGAGGATGATGGGGGCGCGCGACATCCTGGAGGTCGGCACCCTCGGTGGCTACAGCGCCATCTGGCTGGCCAGGGCCCTTCCGGAGGACGGCAGGCTGGTGACGCTGGAGGCCGACCCCAAGCACGCCGAGGTGGCCGAGGCCAACCTGGCCGCTGCGGGGCTCGGTGACCGGGCCGAGGTAGTGGTGGGCCGGGCACTGGACACGTTGCCGCAACTGAGCGGGCCGTTCGACCTCGCGTTCATCGACGCGGACAAGGAGAACAACGCGGAGTACTTCAGCTGGGCACTGCGATTGTCCCGGCCGGGCAGCGTGATCATCGTGGACAATGTCGTACGAGCGGGACGGGTCGCACAGGACGATTCGGACGATTCGGCGGTTCAGGGTGTCCGTAGGCTGCTCGACCTCATCTCCGCCGAACCACGGGTCGACGCGACGGCACTGCAGACGGTGGGCGGCAAGGGTTACGACGGCCTGACCATCGCGCTTGTCTTGTCCTGACACGGTAATTCGGTTGCCTGCCGGGCATTCTCCGGTAACCATGTCGCATATGACCACCGAGCGAGTACGTCCGCTGAAGCCGTCCGCCGTGACCCGGCCGGCGCTGCGACAGCAGATCCGTCCACTGTGGAGGTCCACGCTCCTGCCATCGTGACCGGCGCGCTGGTCGCCGGTCTGGTCGCGGGGTACGGGATCGCGCTGCCGGTCGGCGCGATCGGGTCGTACCTCGTGTCGTTGACCGCGAGAACCTCGCTGCGGATCGGCTGCGCTGCGGCACTGGGAGTGGCCAGCGCGGACGGCCTGTACGCACTGGCGGCGGTCGTGGGCGGCAGCGCCGTCGCAGGATTGCTCACACCGGTCGCCACGCAGTTCCGGATCGCATCGGTGCTGGTGTTGTTGTGCCTGGCTTCCTGGACGGTGGCCACCGCGATCCGGTCGTACCGGGTACGGAAAACGGTCGACGAAGCCGCGGCACCCGGACCATGGCGTGCCTACTGCGGCCTGCTCGGCATCACGCTGCTGAATCCGGCCACTGTCGTGTACTTCACCGCACTCGTGGTCGGCAACAGCCAGGCGATCGCCGATTCCGTGCCCGCGCGGACGGTGTTCGTGGTCGCCGCGTTCGCCGCGTCGGCAAGCTGGCAACTGACACTGGCCGGTGGCGGTGCCCTGCTGGGCAGGCTACTGACCGGTCCACGCGGGCGGCTGCTGACGGGCCTGAGCTCCGGCGCCCTCATCGCCGCACTGGCAGTCTGGATGCTCTCGTAACCGTCCACCGATAGGTACGCCTGCAAGTACCACCAAGCAAGATCTGTGCCGCTAACCGCCACCAACTCCGCGCCTTGCCGGGGGCGAGGCGACCGGGTTGGTGGTAGTTGGCGGTCGTGTCGATCTTGCTTGGTGGTACTTGCAGACGCTCCAGCTTTAGTTCAGGAAGCCGCGGAGGAGGGACGCGGTGCCCTCGATGTGCTCGGCCATCGCGTGCCGGGCCGCTGCGGAATCGCCGGCCAGGATCGCGTCCACGATCGCCTCGTGCTGAACGTTCGAGTGCTCGAGGTTCGGTTCCAGCAGCGGGATCTCGTCGAGCAACTGGTTGATCCGCATCCGCACGTCCGCCACCGCGGTGGTGAGCGAGCCCGACGCTGTCACCTCGGCTATGGCCAGGTGCAGCCGCGAATCCCGGCGTCGGTAGTCGTCGATTCCCGCCGCACTGCTCTCGGCGAGGGTGGTGGTCAGGTGCCTGCGATCGGCCGGCGTCAGCGAGCGGGCCGCCGCCAGTTCGGCCACACCGGTCTCCAGCACGTGTCGCAGGCTGAGCGCGTCCTCCAGAACACCGGGATCGGCCGACCGGTGCGCGACCCTCGGTGCCGGCAGGCTCTCGGTGACGAACGTACCGCCGTAGCGGCCCCTGCGGGACACGACATACCCGGCGTCGGCCAGTGCGCGGATGGCTTCCCGAAGGGTGACCCGGCTGACCCCGAGGCGCTCGGCGAGCTCCCGCTCGGCGGGTAGCCGCTCCCCCGCGCCGACGACGCCGAGCCGAACAGCCTGCAGCAACCGCTCGACCGTCTCCTCGAACGCGTTACCCGTCCGCACCGGCCGGAACAGCGCCTCCCCCGCGCTGACCCCGTGGACCAGGCTCCGCACGGGGTCCGCGTCCCTGCTGGGCTCGGCGGTCACGGCGTACTCCCTCCCGGTCATGCATGAGACACCGAGTGTATGCCGTACCGCTCGATCGGCCCGTCGGCTCAGCACTCGATGACGTTCACCGCGAGTCCACCGCGAGACGTCTCCTTGTACTTGACCTTCATATCCGCACCGGTCTCGCGCATCGTCTTGATGGCCTTGTCGAGAGTGACGATGTGACTGCCGTCGCCACGCATCGCCATCCTCGCGGCATGGATCGCTTTCGAGGCGCCCACGGCATTGCGCTCGATACACGGAATCTGGACCAGTCCGCCGACCGGATCGCAGGTCAGACCGAGATGGTGCTCGACCCCGATCTCAGCCGCGTTCTCCACCTGTCTGGGTGATCCTCCGAGCACCTCGGTCAGTCCGGCCGCGGCCATCGCACACGCGGAACCGACCTCGCCCTGACAGCCGACCTCGGCACCGGAGATCGAGCCGGTCTGCTTGAGCACCGAACCGATCGCGCCCGCGGTCAGCAGGAAGGTCACCACGCCGTCGTCATCGGCGTCCGCGATGAACCGGCGGTAGTAGTGCAGCACCGCGGGGATGATCCCCGCAGCGCCGTTGGTCGGTGCGGTGACCACCCTTCCACCGGAGGCGTTCTCCTCGTTCACCGCCAGTGCGTACAGGCTCACCCAGTCCATCGCGTACAGCGCGTCGCCGACGCCGTCCTCATCGCGCAGCTTGTCGTGCAGTGCCTTGGCTCTGCGCGGCACCTTCAGACCACCGGGCAGCACACCGCCGTGTTCACAGCCGTTACGCACGCACTCGACCATCACGTCCCAGATCCGCAGCAGGCCCGATCGGACCTCCTCCTCGCTACGCCAGCAGAGTTCGTTGCGCAGCATGATCTCGCTGATCGGCAGGCCGGTTTCCGCACAGTGCGCGAGCAGGTCTCCTCCGGTACGGAAGGGATGGGGCAGCGCGGTGCTGTCCTCGACGATGACCGGGTCGGCGCCGTCTCCAGGGAACGCGGTCTCGTCCAGGACGAATCCGCCGCCCACCGAGTAGAAGGTGCGCTCCCGCAGGATTTCGCCATCCGCGTCGAACGCCCGGAACACCATCCCGTTCGGGTGTGCGGGCAGGGACCGGCGACGGTGCATGACCAGATCGCCGTCCTCGCGGAAGCCGATCTCATGACTGCCCAGCAACGGCAGTTTGCGCGCCGCACGGATCTCGGCCATCCGGATGGGCACCAAATCGGTGTCCACGGACTCCGGTCGCTCGCCCGCCAGTCCGAGAACGACCGCCTGCGCACTGCCGTGCCCGTGCCCGGTGGCGCCAAGGGAGCCGAAGAGTTCGGCCTTCACCCGGTGAGTGCGCTTGATCTCACCGCTGTCGGCCAGTCCGTCCACAAAGGATCTCGCGGCCCGCATCGGCCCCACCGTGTGCGAACTGGAGGGACCGATGCCGACCGAGAACAGATCGAAGATGCTGATCGCCATTGATCCGACCTCGTCACTTGAGGGTTACACAGTGCAGCCGACGGCGGCCGAACGTACAACTGTGCATCACCCGATTATTGGCGAAAATTACTGTCTACTGAGTAGCGTTGCCGCTTCTTGGCTTGCGGGGGTGGTGTGGTTGAGGAGGTGGGTGAGGTTGTCGGGCAGTGTCTCACCGCGGTGGTGTTTGGTCTGGGCGTACAACCGTCCGGCGCGGTAGGAGGACCGGACCAGCGGCCCGGCCATGACACCGGCGAACCCGATCCGCTCGGCATGCTGGGAATGCTCCACGAACTCCTCCGGCTTCACCCACCGATCCACCGGATGATGCCGCGGCGACGGCCGCAAATACTGGGTGATCGTCAAAACCTCACACCCCGCGTCGAACAGATCCCGCATCGCGTCCCCGACCTCGTCGGGCGTCTCACCCATCCCCAGGATCAGGTTCGACTTCGTCACCAACCCCGCCTCACGCGCCGCCGTCAACACCCGCAAC
>NZ_PQHZ01000026.1 GCF_003385185.1 Amycolatopsis palatopharyngis
GACAACCCCCGCCGGACACCCTCCCAAAACAACACCCGCACACACCGAGCCCGCCCAGGCCGCTTCCCACCCATCACAACTCCTCATCACAAGGCGTTGCAACCACCCACTGACCCCAAGAGATCGAAAGCGTCGCTAACCGCTACCAACTGCGTGCTCACCCCGGCACGCTTGGTAGCGGTTTACGACCGTGATGATCTTGCTTGGGCGTACTTGCAGGCCTACCAAGGGGTGAGGCTGGGGGTGTGCTGACGGTCACCGGAGTGGGCGGCGCACAACCCAGAGGGGGTGTCGGACGTCTGATCGTGCAGAGAGTGCGGTTTAGTGGACACCGCATCCGGCACCGAGACGATGGGACGGGCAATGACCTACGGCGGAGACTATGGCGGGCGCCGGCCACCCACGGGGCCCCGTCAGCCGCCGCGCGGCCCACGGCAGCACCAGTCGGCCCAGATGATGCCGATCCCCGGCAGGGAGCAGGCGCGACGCCCGCAGCAGGGACAGCGCTCATCCCGCCAGGGGCCGCCGCCGGGACAGCGGCCACCGCGAAGGCCCCAGGGTGGCCCGCCGCCCCGTCCGCCCAAGCGCAGGCGATGGGGGCCCGGCCGGGTACTCACGGCGCTGCTCGGCGTGATCGTGCTTTTCCTCGGCGCGACCTGGGTGTACCTGGAGTTCTCGATCAACCGCATCGACGCACTGCCGGACTACGACGGCAAGCCGGCCGCGGGCGAGGGCACGAACTGGTTGATCGTCGGATCCGACTCCCGTGAGGGGCTCACCCCCGAGGAGGAGGAGCGGCTGGCCACGGGGAACACCGGCGGGCAGCGCACCGACACCATCATGGTCGCGCACGTCCCGGACAACGACACCGCGCCGACCCTGCTCAGCCTGCCGAGGGACTCGCAGGTGGCCATCCCGGGACACGGCACGAACAAGATCAACGCCGCCTTCTCCTTCGGCGGCGCCCCCTTGCTGGCGCAGACCGTCGAGCAGGCCACGGGCCTGCGCATCGACCACTACGCCGAGATCGGCTTCGGCGGTTTCGCCAACGTCGTGGACGCGATCGGCGGGGTGGAGATGGACATCCCCGAGGAGATGCGCGACACCAAGACCGGCGTGGTCATCCCGGCGGGAACGCAGGAACTCGACGGCGCACAGGCGCTCGGCTTCGTCCGCATGCGCTACAGCGAGGCGACCCCTCGCTCGGACCTCGACCGCGTGGCCAACCAGCGCAAGTTCATCGGCGCGATGGTGAGCGAGATGGCCAGCCCCGCAACGCTGCTCAACCCGTTCCACCTGTTCCCGTTGCTCTCCGCGGCACCGGACGCCCTGACCATGGATTCCGGTGACCATCTGCACCACCTGGTCGGACTCGCCCTCGCCATGCGTGGCATCTCCTCGGGCGGGGTCGTGACCACGACCGTGCCGGTGACGTCGTCGTCGGCGGTGAACTGGGACGAACAGAAGAGTGAGCAGCTCTTCGACGCGCTGCGCACCGACAAGCCAGTGCCAGACAGCGTCATCGTCAACTGACCGGTAGGCGGCACTTTCCGCGGAGAGTGCCGCCTGGCGGTCAGGCCGCCTTGCGGGAGCGCAGGATGTCCAGCGCCTTGTCCGCGTGCACGCCCATGCGTAGCTCGCTCTTGATGACTTCGAGCACCCGGCGGTCGGTGTCGATGACGAACGTGTGCCTGCGGGTGAGCAGCGGGCCGAACTTGCGCCGCACGCCGAACGCGGTGGCCACCTCACCGGCTGGATCGGACAGCAGCGGAAAGTCGAAGCCGTGGGTGTTCGCGAACTGTTCCTGCTTGTCCACCGCGTCCGGGCTGATGCCGATCCGGTGGGCGCCGACCTCGGCGAACTCCGTGGCCAGATCCCGGAAGTGGCAGCTCTCGGCGGTGCAGCCGGAGGTCATGGCGGCCGGGTAGAAGAACAGCACCACCGGGCCGGTCTCGAGGAACTCCGTCAGCGACCGCTGCTGCCCCTTCTCGTCGGGGAGCGTGAAGTCTCCCGCGAGGTCACCCTGCTTCATGGATGCGTCCTTTCCGTAACCAGCGGAGCCTGCGGCCCATCGTGCCTGCTATTCGGAGCGGCGACGCACCCGGCTTGCTCCTCGCCGGCCGGACCGGGGTCAGCTCGCGTGCCGCTCGATCAGCTCGTCGATGTCGTCGCCGGTAGCCGATTCGGCGACGAACGCCCCGCGGGCCGCGATCACCCCGAGTTGTCGCAGCCGGTCGGCGTGCTCGTCGCTGCACACGCCCTCGGCGCCGATCCGCAGGCCCAGCTCGCGGCCACGGGCGATCAGGTGGCGTAGATGCCGGGTGGCCACCTCGTCATCTCCCTTCGCGAGGGAGTCGACGACGTGGCCGCTCAGGATGATGTGCTGGACCGGCAGCCGGTGTGAGGTGATCAGCTCCAGATCCGCGGTTCCGGTGACGGTCAGCACTAGCGTCGCGCCGAGTTCGGCGAGTACCGCGAGCGAGTCGACGACCTCGCCGCGCGGGTCGAGGATCGAGGCGCCGTCGGTACACAGCCGTAGCGCCTTGCCCGGCAACTGGTTGCGGTCCAGCTGCTCCTTGACCAGCAGTACGAGGTCCGGATCGATCGCGAGGCGGTTCGGCAACCGTACGCATACGTCCGGGGCCGCGTCACCGAAACGTTCCCGCCAGCGAGCCGTCGCGGCGAGTGATTCGGTGAGCAGCCACTTGCCGAGCGGGATGGTCATCCCGGTGGTCGCGGCCAGTGGGTAGAACTCGTCCGAGTCGAGCTCGCCCATCTCCGGATGGTTCCACCGCAGACCCGCGTTGACCGCGGCGATCCGGTTCGGCTCGTTCAGCTTCACGGTGGGCTGGTAGATGAGGGAGAACTCGCCGTTCTCCAGCGCGCCCGCGATCACCGCACCGAGCCGGTACCGGCTGCGATCCCGCGCGTCGAGCTCCGGGTCGAACAGCATCCACTGCGCCTTGCCCGCCTCCTTGGCGCGGTGCAGCGCGATCTCCGCGGCCCGCAGCAGTTCGCCCCTGGCGTCCGAGGACGGCTTGACCACGATTCCCGCGCTCGCGCTGACCCCGATGCCCTTGCCGTCCAGGTAGATGGGTTCGCCGAGTTCCTCGAGGGCCTCCTCGACCATGGCGATGACGTCGGTCGGCGCGAAGTGGCCGTGCATCAGCACGGCGAACCCGTCGCCGGTGAGCCGGGCGACGAAGGCGTCGTGCTGGGTGAACACCGAGGCCAGCTTGCCGGCCACCTTGCGCAGGACCTGATCACCGACGCCGGCGCCGAGGCCGTCGTTGATCACCTTGAAGCCGTCGATGTCGAGGTACACCAGGCCGATCTGTTCATCGGCGCCGAGCGAAAGCGTGGTCTCCAGTTTCGCGTCGAACCGGGAGGCGTTGGGCAGCCCGGTGAGCGGGTCGTGCAGGTTCTGGTGCCGCAGGGTCTTCTGCAGCAGGTGGACCTCGTTGACGTCCTCGATCATCAGCACGGGAAAGACGGTGCCCTCGCCGTCACCCGGCAGGCGGACGATCGTCACGTGTGTCCACAGTGGACCATCGGTGTGCTTCAGTTGCATCCGCTCCCGGTAGCGGGACACCTCGTGTTCGGCCAGATCCGCCACGCCGTCGCGCAGGGACTCGGCGTCGCGTCCTGCCGCACCGAGTTCGGGAATCGCCACGCCACGCAAGGTGTCGGCCTTCCGGCCGAGAGTCCGCAGGAGCGCCGGATTCGTCTCCACGATCGCGCCGCCGGGGTCCGCGAGGGCGATGCCGATCGGTGACGTCGAGTACAGGGCGGTGAATCGCAGCACGGCCGCGTCGCGCACCCGTTCGTAGCGCTCGTGGACGTCGCGGGCTACCTCAAGCAGTATCGATTCCAGATCTTTCGAGGGAAGCGATACTCCTTTAGTGTCCGCCAGTGTGTTCGCCCACCGCTGGGCGATCTCCACCAACCCTGGTTCCGCACCAGGTTCAGGCACAGTCCACCTCTTCACGCCAGAGCGAAGGCCAGCTCAGCCCGCGGATGCGAGTTTCCCGTCGGGCAACGGGTCCGAGCCAGCCGAGAGCCCTGCAACGGCATCACGCATTACCCTCTGTGTCTACCGGCTGAAAGAGTGATCATCTGTGCAATTGTGAGCACTCTCCGTGTTCTCGCCCTCCGCCGGTTCAGGGTCGCGATCACCGAGGACTGAGCCGAACCGGTAAACCGTCCACCGGAACCGGCAGCGATACGTAGTCCCAGCGCACCTGGTAGTTCTCCGGCACGGTCCACCGGAACGCCCGCAGCATCTCGTGCAGGAGCGCCTTGACTTCCAGTGTGCCGAAATGCAGGCCGATGCACTTGTGCGCGCCACCGCCGAACGGCATCCACGCGAAGCGATGGGACTTGTCCTCCCTGCGCTGTGCCGAGAACCGTTCCGGGTCGAAACTGTGCGGGTCGGTCCAGTACTCGGGCAGGAAATGGTTGGCGGTGGGGGAGACGCCGACGAGGGTGCCCTCCGGCAGGAAGTGCCCGAGTACCTCGGTGTCGCGTACGGTCTTGCGGGCCATGGTGGGCACGGGTGCCACCAGTCGCAGGGCCTCCTTGATCACCAGGTCGAGCGTGTGCAGTTGCTCGAGGGCCGCCATGTCCGGGATGTCGTCGCCGAGTGCCAGCGACTCCGCGCGGGCCCGTTCCTGCCACTCCGGATGCTTGGCCAGGTAGTAGGCCACGGCGGTGCTGGTGATCGTGCTTGTGTCGTGTGCGGCCATCATCAGGAAGATCATGTGGTTGACGACGTCGGCGTCGTCGAACCGCTCACCGTCCTCGGTGGACGCAGCACACAGGGCGGCGAACAGATCGTCGCCGCCTCCGGCACGCTTGGCCGGGAGGTTGCCTGCGAAGTAGTTCTCCAGCAGCCTGCGTCCGGCCAGGCCCGCGGACCAGCGGCCGCCGGGCACCGGGTACCGCACGATGGCCGTACCCGCCCGGACCGAGTTCACGAAGGCGCGGTTGATCCGTGCGGCCTCGGCACTGTCGCCGTCTCCCGGCATACCCATGAAGACACGTGTCGCGACGTCCAGGGTGAGCTGCTTGAGTGACCAGTACAGCCGGGGGTTCTGCCGCCCGGACCATGCGGCGACACCCGAACGCAAGGCTGGGCCCATCTGGTCCACGTAACCGTTGAGCCGGTCTCGGCTGAACGCCTGCTGCATGATCCGGCGGTGCATGTGGTGCTCGCCGAAGTCCAGCAGCATCAGCCCGCGGTGGAAGAACTTCTCGATGAAGAACTCCCAGCCTGCCTGTGAGAACGCCTTGTCCTTGTTGACCAGCGCGATCTGGGTGGCGTCTGGGCCCGAGAGGGTGACGATCCGCTTGCCGAAGGCGCCCATCCAGGAAACGGGTCCGTAGTCGTCGTAGCGCCGCAGTGCGTACTCCACGCCGAAGCGCATGAAGTCGAGGGAGTGACCGATCAGCGGTGCGCCCGCATCTCCCAGCACTGGCTTGAGCCCGCTGCCCTCGGGCGGTGCGGCCAGTTCACGGACCGGCCACCGCTTGTCGAGCAGTCGCTGGTCCACCGCCCGGGGCAGCGGGATCGCGGTCAGTGGCGGCATGCGCTCACGCAGCGCTCCGGTCATCTTGCCGACGGCGGTCGTCATGGCGGTCCTCTCCTCGTCGAGAGCAGTACCCGCTCTTACCGTCCCGCACTATTGGCAAAGTGACAAGAGGGTGTCCACCATCAGTGGTGCTGTTGGGTCCTGACCTCGTGCGCGGCCGCCACCAGGTTGCGCAGTGCGGGCTCGATCTCGGCATAACCCCTGGTCTTGAGCCCACAGTCGGGGTTGACCCACACACGCTGGGCGGGCACCGCCCGCAGTGCGGTGCGCAGCAGACCGGTCATCTCGCGCACATCGGGCACCCGGGGTGAGTGGATGTCGTAGACACCGGGCCCGACACCCCTGCCGAAGCCGGCCCGTTCGAGGTCGCCCAGGACCTCCATGCGGGACCGGGCGGCCTCGATACTGGTGACGTCGGCGTCGATGGCCTCGATCGCGGGCAGGATGTCGCCGAACTCCGAGTAGCACATATGCGTGTGGATCTGGGTCGAGTCGGCGATACCGGCCGTGGCGAGCCGGAAGGCCGCCACCGCCCAGTCGAGGTACTCCGCGTGCTCGGCCGCGTGCAACGGCAGCAGTTCGCGCAGCGCGGGCTCGTCGACCTGGATGATCCGGATGCCGGCCGCCTCCAGGTCGTGCACCTCGTCGCGGATGGCCAGTGCGACCTGCCTTGCCGTGTCCCCGAGCGGCTGATCGTCGCGGACGAACGACCAGGCGAGAATGGTGACCGGCCCGGTCAGCATTCCCTTCACCGGCTTGGCCGTGAGGGATTGCGCGTAACGCGCCCACCGGACGGTCATCGGCGCCGGACGGGCGACGTCGCCGTAGAGGATCGGCGGCCGCACACACCGGGAACCGTAGGACTGCACCCACCCGTGCTCGGTCGCGGCGAAACCCCGCAACTGCTCGGCGAAGTACTGCACCATGTCGTTGCGTTCGGGTTCGCCGTGCACCAGGACGTCGAGCCCGAGGTCCTCCTGCAGCCGGATCACCCGCTCGATCTCGTCGCGCATCGCCGCCTCGTAGGCCGCGCTGTCGAGGCGGCCCGCCCGATGCGCGGCACGAGCCCGGCGAATGTCGGCGGTCTGCGGGAACGAACCGATTGTGGTGCTCGGCAGCGGCGGCAGCGCGAGTTCCTCCTGCTGTGCCGCGACCCTGGTGCGGTGATCCGCCCGCCGGGAGTCCTCCGGCCGTACCCTGGTCAGCCGGTCCCGTACGGCCGGGTCGCGCAGCGCCGGTGCGTTCGCACGGTCCCGTACGGCCGCGCGAGCGGCCTCGAGTTCTGCCGCCACCACACCGGTACCGGAGTGCAGCGCGCGTCCGATGAGGACGACCTCGTCGACCTTCTGCCTGGCGAACGACAACCAGCCGCGGATCCGGGGGTCGAGGGAGGTCTCCCGGTCGGCGTCGTAGGGCACGTGCAGCAGTGAGCAGGAGGTGCTGACGCCCACCTCCGCCGCACTGCCCAGCAGGGTGGCCGCGGCGGCGAGAGCCCGGTCGGCGTCCACCCGCCAGATGTTGCGCCCGTCGACCACCCCGGCGAGCACCTGCTTGTCCCGCAGGGAGGGTTCGCCGACGACGGTGTCCACAGCGGATGGAGCGGTCACGAGGTCGACGGCGATCGCCTCGATCGGCGACCGGGCCAGCCGCCCGAGCGCGGGACCGAGATCTCCGAAGTAGCCCGCCGCCAGGATCCTGGGCCGGGCGGCGGCGGACCCCAGTACGTCGTACGCGTATGTGAGGGCGTCCAGTTCCTCGGCGCTTCGGTCCGCCGCGAACGCGGGCTCGTCCAGCTGGACCCACCGGACCCCCTCGTCGTGCAGGGTGGCCAGCAGGTCGAGGTAGGCCGCGAGCAGCGAGTCGAGCCGCTCCAGTGGCCGGTAGCCCGCGGGTGCGCCGTCGGCCGGCTTGGCCAGCAGCAGGAAGGTGACCGGACCGACCAGCACCGGACGCGTTTCGATGCCGAGCGCCCTGGCCTCGCGGTACTCCTCCAGCGGCTTGCGCCCGTGTACGGCGAACGTGGTGTCCGGCCCGATCTCCGGGACCAGGTAGTGGTAGTTCGTGTCGAACCATTTGGTCATCTCGAGTGCCGGCGCTTCGGCGGTGCCCCGTGCCGCCGCGAAGTACGTGTCGGTGGGCGAGAGGCCGAGTTCGGTGAACCGCGCGGGCAGCGCGCCGAACAGGGTCGCCGTGTCGAGAACCTGGTCGTAGTAGGAGAACGTGTTGGACGGGACGGTGTCCAAGCCCGCGCCGGCGAGCGAGCGCCAGCCCGCGACGCGAAGGTCGTGGCCGGTGCGTTGCAATTCCGCCTCGTCGAGCGTGCCCGCCCAGTAGGCCTCGATGGCGCGTTTGAGTTCCCGGTCCGGCCCGATCCGCGGATAACCCAGAATGGTGGTGCCAAGGCGATCGATATCGTTCACAGCTCTCTCCTCGCGAGCTCGTCCACAAGAGTCCGGGCGAGGGCAGCGGAGGCGAACAGCGGGAAAGCCCGTGTCCGTCCGGCCCACCCTCGAGGCGCGGACTCGCGCCGGCCGGCGGCGGGCGCACCACGGGCAGGTCTTCGGACTCGTGGGCATGGGCTTTCCGGCCCGGCCTACCGGCCGTCGCTTCCCGGATTCGCGTCCAGTGCTTTACCGCTGCTCGCGGTGACGGCGTTCGTTCCCACATACCGCTGCGGGGCAGTCCCGGATTCACACCGGGTTCCCTGTTGCCTCCACGGTGAAAGCAGCTCGGCCACGCCACCGTGGAACCAGTGGCGTGGCCGAGCGTAACAGCGGACGGACTGTCGTAGCGGCGGTCTCACCGCATGGGACAGGTCGTGCTCAGTCCCAGTCGAGGGCACCACCGGACTGGTACTCGATGACCCTGGTCTCGAAGAAGTTCTTCTCCTTCTTCAGATCCATCGCCTCCGACATCCAGGGGAAGGGGTTCTCCTCCTGGCCGAAGATCGGTGCGAGGCCGATCTGCTGCGCCCTGCGGTCGGTGATGAAGTGCATGTACTGCTCACACAGCGCCGCCGAGAGCCCCAGCATGCCGCGCGGCATGGTGTCGCGCGCATAGGCGACCTCGAGCTCGCAGGCCTCGATCAGCATGCCCCGCACCTCGTCCTGGAACTCCTGCGTCCACAGGTGCGGATTCTCGATCTTGATCTGGTTGATGCAGTCGATACCGAAGTTCAGGTGGATCGACTCGTCGCGCAGGATGTACTGGTACTGCTCGGCGATGCCGACCATCTTGTTGCGCCTGCCGAGGGAGAGGATCTGCACGAAACCCGTGTAGAACCACATGCCCTCGAAGATCACGTAGAACGCGACGAGGTCCCGCAGGAAGTTCTGGTCGGCCTCCATCGTGCCGGTCTCGAACTCCGGATTCTCCAGGTTCTGCGTGTACCTCAGTGCCCACGCGTCCTTGTCCGCGATCGAGGGCACCTCGCGGTACATGTTGAACAACTCGCCCTCGACCAGGCCGAGGCTTTCACAGATGTACTGGAAGGTGTGCGTGTGTACGGCCTCCTCGAACGCCTGGCGCAACAGGTACTGCCTGCATTCGGGGTTGGTGATGTGCCGGTACACCGCGAGCACGATGTTGTTGGCCACCAGGGACTCCGCCGTGGCGAAGAAGCCGAGGTTGCGCTTGAGCATCAGGCGCTCGTCCTCGGTAAGGCCGTCGGCCGACTTCCACAGCGCGATGTCGGCCTGCATGGCGACCTCGGTCGGCATCCAGTGGTTGTTGCAGCCCGCGAGGTACTTCTCCCAGGCCCAGCCGTACTTCAGTGGCAGGAGCTGGTTGACGTCGGCGCGGGCGTTGATCATCGCCTTGTCGTCGACGCTGACCCGCTGCGCTCCGCGCTCGATGGCGCCGAGGCCGGTGGCGTCGAGGGACTTCGGTGTTTCCAGATTGGTCATGTGCGTCCGTTCCGGTGTCGTGAGTGTGCGTGTCCGAGAGCCGCAGCCGTCACTGGCACGCTTCGCAGTCGGGGTCGTCGATGCGGCAGGCCGCCCCGTCGGTGGTGGAGAAGTCCACGTCCACGTCCGGCGCGGGACTGGGCGACGGCGCGGGGCTCGGCGTCGGTGCCGGGCTCGGCGCGGCGGCCGGAGCGGCGGCCGGGGCGGGTGGCGGGGTGGCCGAGACGGCGTTGAGCTTGCCGTCGGTGCCGCGCAGCGTGCTCTTCTCCACATGCGTGGCCGACTGGGCCCGCAGGTAGTACGTGGTCTTGAGCCCCTTGTGCCAGGCGTAGCGGTAGAGCTCGTCCAGCTTCCGCCCACTCGGCGCGGAGATGTAGAGGTTGAGCGACTGCGCCTGGTCGATCCACTTCTGCCTGCGCGAGGCCGCGTCCACCAGCCACCGGCTGTCCATCTCGAAGGCCGTGGCGTAGAGGGCCTTGATGTCCTCGGGCACCCGGTCGATCTCACCGAGGCTGCCGTCGAAGTACTTCAGGTCCGAGACCATCACCTCGTCCCACAGGCCGCGGGCCTTGAGGCTCGCGACCAGGTGCGGGTTCACCACGGTGAAGTCGCCGGACATGTTGGACTTGACGAACAGGTTGCGGAACTGCGGTTCGATCGACTGGCCGACACCGCAGATGTTGGAAATGGTCGCGGTGGGTGCGATCGCCATGACGTTGGAGTTGCGCATCCCGCTGGACCGCACGCGCCCGCGCAGAGTCTCCCAGTCCAGAGTGGACGACGTGTCGATCTCGAGTGCGTCGCCCTTTCGCGCGTCGGCGAGTAGTGCGAGAGAGTCGATCGGGAGGACTCCCTTGCTCCACAACGAGCCCTCGAACGAGGCGTACTGGCCGCGCTCCTCGGCGAGCTGGACGGACGCCGAGATCGCGTGGAAGCTGATGTGCTCCATGCTCCGGTCGGCGAACTCCACGGCGGCTTCGCTCGCCAGCGCGATGCCCTGCTCGAACAGGGCGTCCTGGAAGCCCATGAGGCCGAGCCCGATCGGGCGGTGACGCAGGTTGGACCTGCGGGCCTCGGGGATCGTGTAGAAGTTGATGTCGATCACGTTGTCGAGCATCCGCACCGCGGTCTTCACCGTGCGCGCCAGCAGATCGGTGTCCAGTCCGGCCGGGGTCACGTGCTTGAGCAGATTGACCGAGCCGAGGTTGCAGACCGCGACCTCTTCGGTACTCGTGTTCAGCGTGATCTCGGTGCAGAGGTTGGACGAGTGCACGACCCCGGTGTGCTGCTGCGGGGAGCGCAGGTTGCACGGGTCCTTGAAGGTGATCCACGGGTGTCCGGTCTCGAACAGCATGGTGAGCATGCGCCGCCAGAGGTCCACCGCGCGCACGGTCCGCACGACCTTGATCTCGCCGCGCTCGGCCATCGCCTCGTACTCGCGGTACCGCTCGGCGAAGGCGTTGCCGTAGAGGTCGTGCAGGTCCGGTGTCTCGTTGGGGGAGAAGAGGGTCCAGTCGGCATCTGCCTCGACCCTGCGGAGGAACTCGTCGGGCACCCAGTTCGCCGTGTTCATGTCGTGGGTGCGCCTGCGGTCGTCGCCGGTGTTCTTGCGCAGGTCGAGGAATTCCTCGATGTCGATATGCCAGGTCTCCAGGTACGCGCACGCCGCGCCCTTGCGCTTGCCGCCCTGGTTCACCGCGACCGCGGTGTCGTTGGCGATCTTCAGGAACGGCACGACGCCCTGCGACTGGCCGTTGGTGCCCTTGATGTGCGCGCCGAGCCCGCGTACCGGGGTCCAGTCGTTGCCGAGGCCGCCGGAGTACTTCGCGAGCAGTGCGTTGTTCTTGTAGGCCTGGAAGATCGAGTCCAGATCGTCGTCCACTGTGGTCAGGAAGCAGGACGAGAGCTGCGGCCGGGTGGTGCCGGAGTTGAACAGGGTGGGGGTGGAGGCCATGAAGTGGAACGAGGACAGCAGCTCGTAGAACTCGATGGCACGAGCTTCCCGGTCGTCCTCCCGGATGGCCAGGCCCATCGCGACGCGCATGAAGAACGCCTGCGGAAGCTCGAACCGGACGCCGTCATGGTGCAGGAAATAGCGGTCGTACAGCGTCTGCAGGCCGAGGAAGCCGAAGTCAAGGTCGCGCTCGGGGCGGATCGCCGCGGTGATGCGGTCGAGGTCGAACGCGGCCAGTTCGGGATCGAGGTGCTCCAGCTCGACGGCCCTGCGCACGTAGTCGCGGAAGTAGTCGCCGTAGTTCTGCGCCATCTCGCTCTGGTTCGCCAGCCGGGTCTCGCCCGCCAGGTAGCCGAGCGCTTCCGCGCGCAGCTTGTCCAGCAGCAGCCGGGCGCTGACGTAGGAGTAGTTCGGCTCGTGCTCGACCAGCGTCCGCGCGGCCATGATCTGCGCCAGCGCCAGTTCGTCCATGCTGATGCCGTCGTAGAGGTTGCGACGGGTCTCGGTCAGCACCGGATCGGCGGACACGTCGGCGAGTCCGGCGACGGCCTCGCCGACCACGTGCGCGACCCGATCCCAGTCCAGCGGGGCAACCGTGCCGTCCGCGGCGCGGACGTGGATCTCGGCCTCGCCGGAACCGGACGCGGCCTTCTCCGCGGCCCTGGCGCGGGAGTGCTCCTCGCGGTACAGGACGTAGGCGCGGGCGACCTTGTGATGCTCGCCGCGCATCAGCGCCAGCTCGACCTGGTCCTGGATCTGCTCGATGTGCAGCGTGACCAGCTCACCTGCCGAGTGGCGCAGCAACGAGGACTCGACCTGCGCGGTGAGATCGGCGACCAGGTGGTGCACCCGCGAGGAGGCCGAAGCGTCATCGCCCTCGACCGCGAGGAACGCCTTGGTCATCGCCACCGAGATCTTGCCCGCGTCGAACGGTGACACGCTGCCGTCCCGCCGGATGACGCGCACCGATCCGGTGCTCGTGTCCGGGGCGGACGGCGGTCGCTGACTGGTCTCCAAGGACATGCCTGACTCCAAAAGGGCGCGTCGGATGGGCATCCCGGCGGGACCGGGATGCTCGCTGCACGAATGTCACCGGCGCCGGGGACCACCACCTCGCGCGGCGAATCGACGTCCCCACGGACGCGCGACCCACTCCCACGCACCACCGGACGAGGTGTTCTGGCTCCCGGCTCGCGGGTGACGGCGATGTGTCGCCGGCCCCGCGTGCTGTCGGTGTCCAGAGCCTACATGTTGTGGTTCTTCGCCGCATAGGACCCAATATGATGGCGTGTCGCTGTGTGTGTCTGGCCACAGAATCAGCGCTGACGGCCGCCGTCAGCTGCCGTCGGGTACCCGAATGATCACACCTGCGGCACCGGATCGCCGATCGACGCGAGGTCCTCGGCCACTCCGACGTGGTAGTGCTCGGGGTCGAATCGGCGGGTCCTGCGACGGTACTCGGCCGTGCGGCCGGGCCAGTTGGCCACCACCCGCCCGTGCGTGTTGCGGTACCAGCTACTGCAGCGCGTCCACACGGATTTGGCGAGGCGACCCTGGACCTCGGTGTCCCAGCGCCGCTCGCTCTCGGCGCGGACGTCGACATAACGGCCCGGGTGTTCGACGAGCCCGCGGACGGCGTCGCGGATGTAGCGGGCCTGGCTCTCGAGCATGTGGATGATCGAGTTGCCGCCCAGGTTGGTGTTCGGCCCGTACACCAGGAACATGTTGGGGAAGCGGGGAACGGTGATCCCGAGGTACGCCCTGGCGCCCTTCTCCCACGCGGTGGACAGGGTGGCGCCCGCGCGCCCGGTGACCTCCACCGAGTCGAGCAGATCGTTCGTGCTGAACCCGGTGCCGTAGATGATCACGTCGGCGGGGTGCTCCGCGCCGTCCGCGGCCAGGACGCCGTTCTCGGTGATCTCGGTTACCGGTGCGGTCACCAGATCGACATTGGGCCGGGTGATCGCGGGCAGGTAGTCGTTGCTGAACAGCACCCGCTTGCACCCGAGCTCGTAATCGGGGGTCAGTGCGGCGCGCAGCCGGGGATCGGTTATCTGCTTGCGCAGGTGCCGCATCGCCTGCAGGCGGAACACCGGGGTGATCCGCCGCCAGCGGGAGAGACACTGCTGGGCGAACTCGGCATAGAGCCAGAAGGACAGCCGGTCGAGGGACTGCAGTACCGGCAGGCGCCGGAACGCGGCGTGGTGCCGTGCGGTGTAGGCGTGGTCCCGCTTCGGCATGATGTACTGCGCCGAACGCTGGAACACCGTGAGACGGGCGACCTCGGGCTGGATCTCCGGCACGAACTGGATGGCACTGGCGCCGGTGCCGATCACCGCGACCCGCTTGCCCGCGAGGCTCTGGTCGTGGTCCCACCGCGCGGAGTGGAAGGCGGGACCCCGGAACCGGTCGATCCCCGCGACGTTCGGCAGCGCGGGCCTGGAGAGCTGGCCGACTGCCGGAATGAACGCGACCGCGCTGTACTCCTGGCCCTGCGCGGTGCGGATCGTCCACCGCGCGGTGGTCTCGTCGAACGTCGCGGCCCTGACCTCACTGTGGAAGCGGATGTGCTGAACCACGCCGTACTTGCGGGCGGTTCGGTCCAGATAGGACTGGATGTCCCGGTGCCCCGCGTAACGGCGCGGCCAGCGCAGGTTGCGTTCGAACGAGAAGGAGTACAGCGGGGAGGGTACGTCGCAACCCGCGCCGGGGTAGGTGTTCTCCCGCCAGACGCCACCGAGGTCGGCCGCCTGCTCCAGCACCACGAAGTCATTGATCCCGGCCCTGCGGAGTTCGATCGCCATCGCGATCCCGCCGAATCCGGCACCGACGATCACCGCGGTGGTACGGACGGGTTCGGTGGGGGACTGCGTGGTCATCGATACCTCCGACCTGCCGGGCCTGCTCGCCGCGGCCGTTCCCGTCCGCGATCCGTCTCAGGAGAGTAGGTCCACGGGGTGGGGGTGGACCATCCCGGCCGCGGACACCTTATCGAGATTTCCGGCCACGGGCGGCCACCGCCGGATCAGCCGCCGAAGCGCAACCTGAAATCCCGCGTGTGCAGGTTGAGCAAAGGCCGGCGCCCGGCGAGGTAACCGAGCGGGCCGTCCGGATTGATGTTCCAGTTCGCTCCAGCCGCACGGGGCAGGGCGCGTGAACCGACCTGGCTGTACTTGATCGAGTCGCCGACCCGCTGGGCGATCGTGAAGGAGCCGCGCATCGGGAACGGTGGGCCACTCCGGACGGTGAACGCCGCCGTGGCGATCCAGTCCCGCGCGGTCGACGCCGTGGCCGTGAACACGCGGCCGTGCCGGAAGTCGAAATCCGCGAGATCCTTCGGGATGCCCCACAGTTGCCTGCCCCCGGCCAGCGAAACCTCGCTGTCGACCCAGATCTCGGTGATGGTCGCGGTCGGCTGGAGTCCACTGCGGACAGTGATGGCGGCCAGCAGTTCGTGGTAGGCCAGCTGACCCTGTTCCTGGTAGTCGATCCAGGCCGTGGTGACCATCGCCCGGCCCGCCAGCGTCATCGGCTGGACACCGGCGGGGAGGCGAGGTAGCTCGCCGACCGGCACCTGCCATACGGACAGGTAACCCTGCCCCGCGAGCCGCCACGGTTCCGGCGGGTATTCGGCGGTGCTCACGGTTTCTCCTCGTGCCGGCTCCCATCGGCCCACGGGAGGTGGCCGGGAATGTCCTCTGGTACCCGCAGTGTCCACTCCGGCGGTCGTTTCTGCAGGAACGAGACGACCCCCTCGATCGCGTCGGAGTTACTGGTGAGCCCGCCGATCAACGTGGAGTCGAGTGCGTGCACCGGCAGCGGCGAGTCCAGCGCCGACATACGGTAAAGCAGTTGGCGGGTCACGGCGACGGAGACGGGTGCGGTGTTTTCGATGATCTCCCGCGCCAGTTCATAGGCCCGGTCCAGCAACTCCTCGCGCGGGTGCAGGCTGTGGACCAGGCCCGCCCTGGCCGCCTCCTCGGCGTCGAAGACCCGGCCACTGATCATCCAGTCCATCGCGGTACCGAGCCCGACGAGCCGGGGCAGGAACCACGCCGAGGCACCCTCGGGATAGATCCCGCGACGGACGAACACGAAGCCGAAGCGGGCGTCGGCCGAGGCGAGCCGGTAGTCCGCGGAGAGGGTGATCGTGATGCCGCCGCCGATCGCCGCACCCGCGATCGCGGCGATGACCGGCTTGTTCATCAGGAAGATCCGCTTGGAGCAGCGTCCCGCCGGCTCCTGCCAGTGCTCGCCGGGACCGTGCTCGGCGTCGAAGTCGAATCCGCCCTGAGAAAGGTCGGCGCCGACGGAGAAGTCCTTGCCCGCGCCGGTGAGGACGACGACGCGCACATCGGCGTCCGCGTCGGCCCGGTCGAGGGCGGCGGCGAGTTCGTCGGCCATGGTGACCGTGTAGCCATTGCGGGCCTCGGGCCGGTTGAGCGTGACCGTCGCGACCCGCTCGGCGACCACATAGGTGATCTCGCTGTACTCACTCGTATCGCTCACTCGTCGCCTCCGGTGTTCGCGGTGAGGCAGACGTTAAGCCACGCCGCCCACTACTGGCAAGCTGCCAACAAGCTCCACGGTCTCCTCAGTCGCGCCGTCCCCAAGCCGCGAGGGTGAACTGCGGGACGTCGATGAACGCCGGGTCGTCGAGCAGCGCGGTGAACTCGTCGAGTTCGGCCTGGGTGATCGAGCCCTCCTCGATCAGCGCGGGGCTCACCTGTGCGATCAACGGCCGCCACCGGTCACGTTCGAGGTTTCCCATGCAGGCGAGCCTGCCGGTGAAGTCGACCTCGGTCAGCCCGGCACCGGCGAGTGCGGACGGAATGGACCGTGCCCAGGTGAGGTCCGCGCCGTGCTCGGCGTACTTGTCGCGGTACGCCGCCATGATCCGCCGGACCACCGGAAACGGAGAGGTCTCGGCCGGCAGCTGGTAGGGCTCCTCGATGACCAGCCAGCCGCCGGGCTTGAGCCAGCCTGCGGCCCTGGCGAGCACCTCGTCCCGGGCGGGCAGGTGACTGAAGAGGTACCTGGCGTGCACCAGGTCGAACGAGCCCGGTGCGTAGCCGGGATCGGTGACGTCCTGTTCGGCGATCTCCAGGTTGGCCGCCGCGTCCGCGTCCAGGTATCGCGTGTCGATGTCGGCCGCCACGACCCTGCCGTCCGGACACCGCTCGGCCAGCCAGTACGCGATGGAACCCGCTCCGGCCCCGAGTTCGAGGCAGTCCCAGGAGGGCCGGACGCCGAGGGCGGCCAGGATCCCGGTGCTGAACACGTCGACGCTCGACTGGATCGAGTTCAGCCTGGCCTGTTCCGTAGGGGAGTCCTTGCTCAGTACGCCGCTCCGGTAGGAGGTGTGTGCCGGTTCCTCGGCGGTCATCGATGTCCTTCCTTGCGGGGGCGGGAATCGTCCTCGGCGGAACGGGCGGGGGAGAACGTGGCGACCACGGCTGAGGTTCTCGCCGAGGAAACCGACCGGAGGAAGTCGACCTCGCCGGAGAGGTCGTCGCCTGGGCCGAGTCTGCGGCCCTCGGGATCGGGTTCGGCCGGTTCCGGCGTCACGCCGCGCGCCTTGGCCGCGAGGGCGACGGTGAGCCAGCAGGCGGTCGCTGTCGCCTCGACGGTGTCCGGTTGTACCCCGCGGGCCAGCGCGTGCTCCCTGGCCCGGGTGACGGTCTCCGTGCTCACGTAGTCACGCAGGATGAGGATGGCGTCGCGGATCTCGATCACCCGGCGGTAGAGGCGCAGGTCGGTCGACCAGCGGCGCATGCCCGGTTCCGGCAGCCGGACGCCCGGCGCGGCGGCGACCAGCTCCCGCCACAGCGGGTCCAGGCCATGCAGTGAGCGCAGCTTCGCGGCCAGCTGCCGGAGCTCGAGCACCAGCGGCAGGGCGATTCCCGCGGCGATCAACCAGGTCGTCAGGCCGATGTTCAGCGGGAACAGCGCCACCAGCCACATCGGACGCAACAGCAGGACGCCGAGCACCACCGGGCCCCAGAAGACCGCGGACGAGGCGAAACCGGCGGCCAGCAGCGCGAGTCCGGTCCGCAGCGTCGGAGCGGACTGTGCCCGGTAGGCGTACCGCGCACAGAGCATCGCGCAGGGCACGACCGCGACCACGTGCGCGGCGGACAGCAGCCACCAGAACGGGCTGTACCACTCGGCTTGCACGGTACTCACACACCCCGCGTGCGGGGAGATCGTGGCGTTGAGGGCGATGAGCGTGACACTCACCCCCGCGGCCCAGCCGTACACCAGCCACGGCCGTCGCCGGTCGAGGGCGGCCAGAACGAAGTCCAGGATGAAGGCGGAACTCGCCACTCCCCAGATGTTCATGAACAGCCCGCAACTGTTGGCGAAGACGAACGTCGAGTTCAGCGCGGCCGTGACGGGATCGAGGTAGACGGTGACCGAACCCGCGATCCCGGTCGCGGCCAGCAGGAGCCTGCGTTGCTGGGTGGACCGCAGGGCGACCGGCGCGCGCAGGAGGATCACCAGCCAGAGCAGGAGCGCCCCCACGAGCATGAAGTCCGAGCCGAAGCTGTAGACGGCTGCCATGGTCATTCGCCCTCGCCCCGGATTCCCAGTGCGGCCTCGAGTTCACCGAGCACGCCGGCCGGGTGGGTGGACTGCTGTGCCCGTGCCGAAGTGCGGATCAGGCTGGCGACGAGTTCGGCCTCCCGCTCCTCTTCTGTGGTGTAGCTGGTACGGGCCAGCAGGCGCTCGATCAGGCCGGGGTCGAGATCGGGCAGGAACCGCGACAGCTCCTGGCGATCGATTGCCCCGGACTCGGCGGTGTCGTTGTTGTCGGTGTGTCCGCAGAGCATGTGCCCGATCTCGTGGAGCACGATGTGGTCCCGGTGGAACCGGGTCGTGTTCTCCTCCACGTAGATGTCGTCATGGGTGTCCGTGCTGATCCACAGGCCGCAGGCGTTGATCGTGCAGCCAGGCGCGAGCGTGTGCAGGTGAATCGGCCTGCCCCGCTGTTCGGCCACCGCGCCCACCAGGGCATCCACCGAGAACGGGCTCGGCAGCGTGAGCCGCGAGACGAGCTCCTGGCACCTTCTGTAGCTGCCTCTGCTGGTCATGTGCGCGGCACTACCTCCTGTCGGGCATCTCCGGAACGAGCCGGGTGGCGAGACCGCCCTGTGGCCCATCTAGCCTTCCGCCCCCGATGCCTCCGTCGCGTTCTCCCCGAGTGGTTCGAGCCGCTCGATCTTGCGCGCCTGGTTGAGCATCGTGAGGATCGAGTTCAGCGTATCGTCCGAGAGCCCCTCCGCACGCAACGCGATGGATCGCACTTTCTGGTTCCGCAGGGCCAACGCCAGTTGCAACTGGCTGTCCACGCGTGCGGCCACCGCGTCGTCGAGGAAGTAGTCGGCCGGCACCCCGAAGAACTCGGCCAGGGTCGCGAGGGTGCCCTGCGTCAGGTTGCGTTTCCGGCCCGTGGCCAATTCCCACAGGTAGGTGCTCGAGATCGTCTCACCGGTCTGGTCGCCGATCTGCGCGGCCAGCTTCGCGAAGCCGGGACGCGAGCGTTTGTCCGGGTAGAGCGTCTCGATCAGATGGTTTAGTTTGCCGGCGAGCGGGCCCGCCACGTCGCGGTCGCCTGCGTCGCCGAGCGCCCCACCCGCGTCGTTCGAGGTCACTGACATGGCCTGGCCTCCGTCCCCATGGACGATGAGCACCCGGAGCGGTCGTCCGAGAAGCTGTCCGCTATGGCGGTCACATCGTCTGCGAACATTGTCGATCAGTCCGCCGTAGTTGACAACTTGCGGCCTGGCTGGCGTATGGTCTGGAGGCGGATTGTCCGCTGTAGCGGGTGGGGCGCCGAGGGGGCCTGGGGGCTGCTCGGCGCCTCCTCCTACCGCCTACCGCCTACCGCGCGGCGGCTGCCCGCAGGAACATACCGGCCGAGCGCACCGCCGCCCTGCCCTCCGGCACGAAGTCGGCGAACGCCTGGAACACGTGGATCTGCCCCGGCCATACCTGGAGCTCCGCGGAGCCGCCGCAGGCCGTCACCGAGTCGGCCAGCCGTTCGGAGTCCCCGAGCAGACATTCCGTCCCGCCGACCTGGATGAGTAGCGGCGGCCATCCGGTCTTGTCCGCGGCCAGCACGTTCAGCCGTACGTCCGCCGGATCGGCGCCCGCGGTGTAGGCCTGCCGGCACTTCTCCACATAGGCAGGTGGGACGAATGGATCACGGTGCTCGAGATCCCTGCGCCTGATCTCGGCCAGGTCGAAGTCGAGCCACGGGGAGAGCAACAACGCGCGAGCGGGTTGTGGGAGTCCGGCGCGGCCGATGTCGGCGAGCAGGCCCGCCGCCAGCTGTCCGCCCGCGGAATCTCCCGCGACGGTGATCCGCTCCGGCGCGAAACCCTTGTCCAGCAGCGTTCGATATGCCGCGAGTGCGTCGTCGGCAGCGGCGGGGAAGGGGTGTTCGGGAGCGCGCCGGTAGTCCAGCAGGAACACCGGAAGGTTCGCTGCCGCCGACAGCCGGTATGCGAGCAGACGGTGGGACCGGGGTGAGCCGAACACGAATCCGCCACCGTGCAGGTACAGCAGGGCTCCGTTGGTGGCGCGCGCGGATGCCGCCCGCAACCAGACCCCGCGGATATCGCCGTACCGGGCTGCCCAGGCGCGGGCTCCCCTGGGCAGCCTGCTCAGTCCGGCACTGTCCGCGGTCCGCCGCAGTGCCCGCAACTGGTATCCCCTCGGTGAGCTGCGATCGGCGAGCGGGCGGACGCGCGCGGCGAACATCTGCCGCAGACGCACACTTTGCGGGCTGGGCGCCCCGGATTCCCCGGACTCCGGCCAACGTTCGGTCGCGGCGGTCGTCGCCATCGGACCTCCTCAGGGTCGTCCGGAAACCTACGGTATCCGAGTTCGAAGACCGGCGGTATCCCTGGCTGACAAAAACAATCATGCGAGCTTGCTTTTTGTTGGGGCTGGTGCCAGTCTGGCCTCCGACGACTCGAGGAGGTGGCCGTGGCGGACCTCGGCGCGATTCTGGACGACCTCGCGGCCCAGGGCCGGGAGGTCGACGACCTCGTGGCCGGTCTCTCGGAAGCGCAGTGGCGGCAGCAGACGCCCGCCGAGGGCTGGACGATCGCCCATCAGGTGGGACATCTCGCATGGACGGACGCGCAGTCGCTGATCGCGGTCCGTTCCCCTGAGGAATTCGCCACCGTGCTCGAGCGGCTGGTCGCCCATGGTTCGTCCTTTGTGGATGAGGTGGCCGGCGACTGGGCGAGCCTGCCCCGCGACGAACTGATGCGGAGCTGGCGGCAGGGGCGCACCGAGCTGGCCGATGCGCTGGCCGAGGTGCCACCCGGCACGAAGCTGCCGTGGTTCGGGCCGCCGATGAGCGCCGCGTCGATGGCCACCGCGCGGATCATGGAGACGTGGGCGCACGGCCAGGACATCGCCGACGCGCTCGGTGTCACCCGCCGTCCCGCCGACCGGTTGTGGCACGTGGCCCGGATCGGGGTGCGAACCAGGGACTTCGCCTTTCTCGCGAACTCGCTGGCGCCACCTGGCGAGGAGTTCCGGATCGAGTTGTCGGCACCTGGCGGTGACAGCTGGACCTTCGGCCCGGAGGACGCCGTGAACCGGGTGACCGGCAGCGCTCTCGACTTCTGCCTCCTCGTCACCCAGCGCAGACACCTCGACGACACCGACCTCGTCGCCGATGGCGAATCCGCGCGGGAATGGCTCGGTATCGCGCAGGCCTTCGCCGGACCACCCGGCGGCGGCAGGAAAGCAGGGCAGTTCTCGTGACCGCGCTGCCGTCACCGCCGGATCCGATTCGGATCGGGAACGCGTCCGGCTTCTACGGAGACCGGTTCTCCGCCGTCCGCGAGATGCTCACCGGCGGACCACTCGACGTCCTCACCGGTGACTACCTGGCCGAGTTGACGATGTTGATCCTCGGCCGCGACCGGATGAAGAACCCGGACCGTGGGTATGCCAAGACGTTTCTCCGGCAGCTGGAGGAGAACCTCGGCCTCGCCATGGACAAGGGCGTCAAGATCGTGGCCAACGCGGGCGGGCTCAATCCGCGGGGACTCGCCGACGCGCTGCGCGAAGTGGCCGCGAAGCTCGGCCTCGATGTCGCGGTCGCGCACGTCGAGGGGGACGATCTGCTGAACAGGGCGGGCGAACTCGGGCTCGGTACACCACTGACCGCGAACGCCTACCTCGGCGCTTGGGGCATCGCCGACTGCCTGCGCGCGGGTGCCGACGTCGTGGTCACCGGCCGCGTCACCGACGCCTCGGTGATCGTCGGCCCCGCCGCGGCGCACTTCGGCTGGTCGGCACAGGACTACGACGCGCTGGCCGGCGCGGTGGTCGCGGGGCACGTCATCGAATGCGGAACGCAGGCCACCGGGGGCAACTACGCCTTCTTCACCGAGCACGACGGGATCGGCCTGCCGGGATTCCCGCTCGCCGAGATCCACGCGGACGGTTCCAGCGTGATCACCAAGCATCCCGGGACGGGTGGTGTCGTCAACACGGGCACCGTCACCGCGCAGCTGCTGTACGAGATCACCGGAGCCCGCTACGCGGGGCCGGATGTCACCTCGCGGTTCGACACCCTCGCGCTTGAGCAGGACGGCGCGGACAGGGTGCGGATCTCCGGTGTGACCGGGGAGCCGCCACCGCCGGAACTGAAGGTGTGCCTGAACGCCCTCGGCGGCTGGCGCAACGAGGTCACTTTCGTCCTGACCGGACTGGACATCGAACGCAAGGCCGAGTGGGTGCGTACCGAGCTGGACGCTGCCCTCGAAAAGAATCCCCCAGCCGAGGTCAGGTGGACGCTGGCCAGAACCGACCATCCCGATGCCGACACGGAGCAGCGGGCCAGCGCGCTGCTGCACTGCGCGGTCAAGGACCACGACCAGAAGGTGGCGGGCAGAGCCTTCAGTGGTGCGGCGATCGAGCTGGCATTGGCGAGCTACCCGGGCTTCCACGTCACCGCGCCTCCCTCGGAGGCGTCTCCGTACGGCGTTTACACCGCCGCCTATGTGGACGCCACCGAGGTGCCGCACGTCGCCGTGCGGCCGGACGGTTCCCGCGTGGATATCGCCCCGGCCGTCACGACGAGGACACTGACCGAGGTGGACGATCCCGCGCTGCCGGCACCGCTGCCCGGCGGACCGGTTCGCCGGCTGCCACTCGGGTCGGTTGCCGGAGCGCGCAGCGGGGACAAGGGTGGCAACGCGAACGTCGGCGTCTGGGTGCGTGGCGAGCAGGCCTGGCGCTGGCTCGTGCACACCCTGACTGTCGAGGAGTTCCGGCGGCTGCTGCCGGAGACCGCTGCGCTGACCGTGCGGCGCCATGTGCTGCCGAACCTGTGCGCACTCAACTTCGTGGTCGAGGGGCTACTGGGCGAGGGGGTCTCGTCCCAGGCCCGGTTCGACCCACAGGCCAAGGCCCTCGGGGAGTGGCTGCGCTCCCGTCACCTGGACATACCGGAGGCACTGCTGTGACCCAGACCGCTGCGACCCAGACCGAAGCGGCACCCGCTGTGGCGGACCCGTTCACCACGCCCGAGCGCGTCGCGCTGCGGCAGACGGTGCGCCGGTTCATGGAGGCCGACGTCCTGCCGAACCTCGACGAGTGGGAGCGCGCCGGTGAGCTGCCGCGCGAGCTGCACCGCAAGGCCGGGGAGATCGGGCTGCTCGGGCTGGCGTTCCCCGAGGAGGTCGGCGGCGGGGGTGGCGACTACCTGGACGCCCTCATCGCGACCGAGGAGATCCATTACGCGGGTGGTTCCGGCGGGCTCATCGCGTCATTGTTCACCTGCGGGATCGCGGTGCCGCACATCGCCGCGGCAGGCGACCCGGAGCAGGTGGACCGCTGGGTACGCCCGGCGCTGGCCGGTGAGCTGATCGGCTCGCTGGCGGTCACCGAACCGGACGGCGGATCCGACGTGGCCGCCGTGCGGACCAGCGCCCGCCGCGACGGCGACCATTTCGTCGTCAACGGCGCCAAGACGTTCATCACGTCAGGTTGCCGCGCGGATTTCGTCACCACCGTCGTGCGTACCGGCGACCCCGGTGCGCACGGGCTTTCCCTGCTGGTGGTCGAGCGGGACACGCCGGGCTTCACGGTCTCCCGCAAGCTGGAGAAGATGGGCTGGCACTGCTCGGACACCGCCGAATTGTCCTATGTAGATGCTCGTGTGCCGGTGGCGAACCTCGTGGGCGCCGAGAACAGCGGGTTCGCCCAGGTGGCCACCCAGTTCGTCAGCGAACGGGTCTCCCTCGCGGTGCAGGCGTATGCGACCGCGCAGCGGGCGCTCGACCTGACACTGGACTGGTGCCGGATGCGCGAGACCTTCGGCAGGCCGCTGATCTCCCGTCAGCTCGTGCAGCACACGCTGACCGAGATGGCCAGGAAGATCGACGTCGCGCGGACCTACGTCCGGCAGGTGGCGTTGCGCCACGTCGCGGGCGAGGAGGTCATCGCCGAGGCATGCTTCGCCAAGAACACCGCGGTGGAGACCGGCGAGTGGGTGGTACACGAGGCGGTGCAGTTGCACGGTGGTCTTGGCTACATGCGCGAGGCCGAAGTGGAACGACACTACCGGGACATGCGCATTCTCGGCATCGGTGGAGGCACCGACGAGATTCTCGCCGGGCTCGCCGCCAAGCGATTGGGATTCACCTCATGACCGCACTGAAGTCCGTTGTGGACCCGAAGTCACCAGAGTTCGAGGCCAACCGCACAGCGATGCTGGCCAAGCTCACGGAACTGGAGACCGAGCACGCCAAGGCCATCGAGGGTGGTGGGGAGAAGTACACGGCGCGGCACCACAAACGCGGAAAGCTGTTGGTGCGCGAGCGAATCGAGTTGCTGCTCGACGAGGACGCACCGTTCCTCGAACTGTCGCCGCTGGCGGGCTGGGGCAGTGACTTCCGGGTGGGCGCGAGCGTGGTCACCGGTATCGGCGTCGTCGAGGGCGTCGAATGCATGATCATCGGTAACGACCCGACGGTGCGCGGCGGCGCGAGCAATCCCTGGACGACGCGCAAGATCTTCCGCGCCGCGGACATCGCGATGGAGAACCGGCTACCGGTGATCAACCTGGTCGAGTCCGGTGGCGCGGACCTGCCGACGCAGAAGGAGATCTTCATCCCCGGCGGACGGCTGTTCCGGGACCTCACCCGGCTGTCCGCCGCCGGAATTCCGACGATCGCGCTGGTGTTCGGCAACTCCACCGCGGGTGGGGCGTACGTACCCGGCATGTCCGACCACGTCGTGATGATCGCCGAGCGTTCGAAGGTGTTTCTCGGCGGTCCGCCGCTGGTGAAGATGGCGACCGGCGAGGTGGCCGACGACGAGTCTCTCGGCGGCGCGGAGATGCACGCACGCACCTCGGGGCTCGCCGACTACCTCGCTCAGGACGAGCCCGACGCCATTCGCCTTGGCAGGCGGATCGTGGCAAGGCTGAACTGGCGCAAGCACGGGCCTGAGCCCGCCTCCCCGGTCGCACCGAAGTACGACGAGGAGGACCTGCTCGGTGTCGTTCCCGAAGGACTGAAGGTGCCGTTCGATCCGCGCGAGGTGCTCGCCAGGGTCGTCGACGGCTCCGAGTTCGACGAGTTCAAACCGCTCTACGGCAACAGCCTCGTCACGGGCTGGGCGAGGCTGCACGGCTACCCGATCGGCGTGCTGGCCAACGCGAGGGGTGTGCTGTTCAGCGAGGAAGCGCAGAAGGCGACGCAGTTCATCCAGCTGGCGAACCAGACGAGGACCCCGCTGCTGTTCCTGCACAACACCACCGGATACATGGTCGGGCAGAACTACGAGCAGGGCGGCATCATCAAGCACGGCGCGATGATGATCAACGCGGTGTCCAACAGCACCGTCCCGCACATCTCGCTGCTCATCGGCGCCTCCTACGGTGCGGGGCACTACGGCATGTGCGGCCGCGCCTACGATCCCCGGTTCCTGTTCGCCTGGCCGAGTGCCAAATCCGCGGTCATGGGGCCGCAGCAACTCGCCGGCGTGCTCTCGATCGTGGCCAGGGCCGCGGCCGAGGGCAGGGGACAGAAGTACGACGAGGACGGCGACGCCGCCATGCGCGCGGCGGTGGAGGGGCAGGTCGAGGCCGAATCGCTGCCGATGTTCCTGTCCGGCCGGCTCTACGACGACGGAGTGATCGACCCGAGGGACACGCGCACCGTGCTCGGACTGTGCCTGTCGGCCATCCACAACAATCCCGTCAGCGGCGCCGGTTTCGACGGCACCGGCTTCGGCGTCTTCCGGATGTAGGAGCACAAGCCATGCGAACGATCGAGAAGCCACCACTGAACGCGCCCGCCGAAGGCCCGTTATCGGGGCGGCAGGGCCGCGTTCGGCGAGAGCGGACTGGTTCCGGACGAGTCGGCCCTGGCGACGCGATCACGGACGCGCGTTTCCAGTCAGGGATGTAGGAGCAGGAGCCATGCGAATGATCGAGAACCTGCTCGTCGCCAACCGGGGCGAGATCGCTTTGCGCGTCTTCCGCTCCTGCCGGGACGCGGGGATCGGCACGGTCGCCGTCTATTCCGACGCCGACGCCGACTCCCCGCACGTCACCTCGGCCGACGCGGCCGTGCGCCTGCCGGGTAACACACCTTCGGAGACCTACCTGCGCTCCGACCTGGTGATCGCGGCGGCCGTGCAGGCCGGCGCCGATGCCGTGCATCCCGGGTACGGGTTCCTTTCGGAGAACGCCGGTTTCGCCCGTGCCGTGCGGGAAGCCGGGCTGACGTGGGTGGGCCCGCCGCCCGAGGCCATCGAGACCATGGGCTCCAAAGTGGAGTCCAAACGCCTGATGGCCGAGGCGGGAGTGCCGGTACTGCCCGAATTGGACCCTGCCGATGTAACCGAGGCGGATCTGCCGGTGCTGGTCAAGGCGTCCGCGGGCGGTGGCGGCCGAGGCATGCGGGTGGTTCGCGCACTCGCCGAGCTGACCGAAGCCGTCGCGAGCGCGCAGGCCGAGGCCGCGTCCGCGTTCGGTGACCCGACCGTGTTCTGCGAGCGGTACCTGGATTCGGGCAGGCATATCGAGGTCCAGGTCATGGCCGACACCCACGGCACGGTGTGGACCGTGGGGGAGCGCGAGTGCTCCATCCAGCGCCGTCACCAGAAGGTGGTCGAGGAAGCACCATCGCCGTTGGTGGATGCCGCGATGCGGGAGGAACTGTTCACCGCGGCGCGCACCGCGGCCAAGGCCATCGACTACGTCGGTGCGGGAACGGTCGAGTTCCTGGCCACCGACGGCGGTGAGTTCTTCTTCCTGGAGATGAACACCCGGCTGCAGGTCGAGCACCCGGTCACCGAGTGCACCACCGGGCTGGACCTGGTGACCTCGCAGTTGCGCGTCGCCGAGGGCGAGCGGCTGCCGCAGGAGCCGCCCGCGATACGCGGGCACGCGATCGAGGTCCGGCTCTACGCCGAGGACCCCGCGGCAGGATGGCAGCCACAGAGCGGCACGCTGCACGCGTTCGACGTTCCCGGAGTGGTCGCCGAGTTCACCCTCCCGGACCGGCACGGCATTCGCCTGGACAGCGGGGTGGTAGCCGGATCGGTGATCGGGGTGCACTACGACCCGATGCTGGCCAAGGTGATCGCCTGGGGCCCGGATCGTCCAGCCGCCGCGCGGGCCCTCGCCGGCGCGTTGGCCAGGGCGCGGATCCATGGCGTGACAACGAACCGCGAGCTGCTGGTGAACGTCCTGCGCCACCCCGGTTTCCTCGCGGGCGACACCGATACGGCGTTCTTCGATCGCCACGGTCTGGACGTACTGTCCGCCCCACTGGCTGGCGAGGACGCGCGGGCATTGTCGGCACTGGCCGCCGCACTGGCCGACGCGGCGGCCAATCGGGGACAGGCACGTGTCCTCGGTGGACTGCCCAGCGGTTGGCGCAATCTGCCCTCCGCACCGCAGCGCAAGACATACCTGCTGGGCGACACCGAGTACGAGGTGGCCTACCGCCTCGGTCGTTCGGGGCTCGTCGCGGAGGGCCACGAGAACGTCGAGCTGCTCGAGGCCGCACCGGACCGTGTCGTGCTGGCGGTGTCCGGAATCCGGCGCACGTTCTCCGTGGGACGCCACCCCGGCCTGGTCGCGGTGGACTCCTCGCTGGGTCCGGTCGCCTTCACGGCGGTGCCGCGCTTCGCCGATCCGGACGCGGCACTCGCGGCTGGCTCGCTCGTCGCGCCGATGCCAGGGACGGTGCTGCGTGTGGCCGTGTCCGAGGGCGACGCGGTCACCGCGGGCGAGCCGTTGCTGTGGCTGGAAGCGATGAAGATGGAACACCGAGTTTCGGCACCCGCCGACGGGGTGGTCGCCGAACTGCCGGTGGTCGTGGGCCAGCAGGTCGAACTGGGAACCGTTCTCGCAGTCGTGAGTACCAACACCGAGGAGTCGGCATGACCATGAACTTCACCGAGCCCGAGGAGCGCCTCGCGCTGCGCAAGGCCGTCGCGGAACTGGGCCGCAGCTACGGTTACGAGTACTACCTGGAGCGCGCCCGCGCCGGCGGGCACACCAATGACCTCTGGGACGAGGCGGGCAGGCTCGGCTATCTCGGAGTCTCGGTACCGGAGGAGTACGGCGGCGGTGGTGCCGGGATCGGTGACCTCGCCGCGGTGTGCGAGGAGTTCTGCGCGGCGGGGACCCCGATGCTGCTGATGGTCGTCTCCCCGGCCATCTGTGCCACGGTGATCGCGCGGTTCGGCACCGAGGAGCAGAAGCAGCACTGGCTGCCTGGGTTCGCGAGCGGCCAGGTGCGTATGTCGTTCGCGATCACCGAACCGGACGCCGGATCGAACTCACACAAGATCACCACCACCGCCCGGCGCAAGGAGGGTGGCGGCTGGATCCTGAACGGGCGCAAGGTCTACATCTCGGGGGTCGACGAGGCCGACGCCGTGCTGGTGGTCGGGCGCACCGAGGACGCCCGCACCGGCAAGCTCAAGCCCGCGCTGTTCATCGTGCCCACCGACACACCCGGGTTCGAGTACACCCGGATTCCCATGGACCTGGTGTCCGCGGACAGCCAGTTCAGCCTGTTCCTCGATGACGTCACCCTCCCCGCCGAGGCGCTCGTCGGCTCGGAGGACGCCGCGATCGCGCAGCTGTTCGCCGGGCTCAACCCGGAACGCATCATGGGCTCGGCCTTCTCCAACGGCATCGCCCGTTACGCGCTGGACAAGGGCGTGCGTTACGCCAAGGAGCGCAGCGTCTGGGGCGCGCCCATCGGTTCCCACCAGGGGCTCGCGCATCCGCTGGCACAGGTGAAGATCGAGCTGGAGCTGGCGAAGCTGATGACCCAGAAGGCCGCGACGCTCTACGACTCGGGGGACGACTTCGGCGCGGGAGAGGCCGCCAACATGGCGAAATACGCGGGAGCCGAGGTGGCGATCAGGGCAGTCGACCAGGCCGTTCAGGTCCACGGCGGGAACGGGCTCGCGTCCGAGTACGGGCTCGGCACGCTGCTCGGCGCCGTTCGCGTCGGTCGCATCGCGCCTGTGAGCAGGGAGATGGTGCTGAACTTCGTCGCGCAGCATAGTCTCGACCTGCCCAAGTCGTACTGATCGGTAACAAAGGAGCGCATGTGAGCACGCTGGCGGGTAAGACCCTGATCATGTCGGGCGGCAGCAGAGGGATCGGCGAGGCGATCGCGGTACGCGCCGCGCGCGACGGCGCGAACGTCGCCCTGATCGCGAAGACCACCGAGCCGCACCCGAAGCTGCCCGGCACGATCTACACGGCCGCCAAGGCCATCGAGGAGGCCGGCGGCCAGGCCCTGCCGATCGTCGGCGACATCAGGGACGACGAGGCCGTCGAGGCCGCGGTGGCCAAGACCGTCGAGCAGTTCGGCGGGCTGGACGTCGTGCTCAACAACGCCAGTGCGATCGACCTGACGTCGTCGGAGTCGATTCCGATGAAGCGCTATGACCTGATGCAGGACATCAACGCCCGCGGTTCGTTCCTGTTGGCGCGCACGGCGATCCCGCACCTGCGCAAGTCGGAGAATCCGCACATCCTCACGCTGTCGCCGCCGATCAGCCTCGACCCGAAGTGGTTCACCGCGGGGCACCTCGCCTACAGCATCGCGAAGTACTCGATGAGCCTGGTGACCGTCGGCCTCGCCGCGGAGCTGAAGGACGACGGTATCGCGGCGAACTCGCTGTGGCCGCGAACCACGATCGACACCGCCGCGATCCGCAACGTGGTCGGCGCCGAGCTGGCCAACCGGTCCAGGACACCGGAGATCATGGCCGACTCGGCCCACGCGATCCTGACCAGGCCGAGCAGGCAGACCACCGGAAACTTCTTCATCGACGACGAGGTGCTGGCCGCCGAGGGCGTCACCGACTTCGCGAAGTACCGGCTGGCCGAACGTGAGGAAGACCTTCAGCTCGACTTCTGGGTCGAGTAGATCAGCGCGGGCCGGCGAGGCCCTGTGGCACCGAAAGGCAGCGTGGCCGCGATGCGTGAACCGCGACAGGAACGCAGCAGGACCACTCGGCGGCGGCTGGTGGAAGCCGCGGTCGAGTGCATCGCGGAGCGGGGCTGGAACGGCATCACCGTCGCGGTGATCGCCGAGCGTGCCGGGGTGTCCAGAGGTGCCGCGCAGCACCACTTCCCGGCGAGGGAGGACCTGGTGGCCGCGGCGGTGGAGCTCGTGGGTGAGGTGCAGCTGGTCGAACTCCGCACCCGCTCGGAAGGGCTGCCCGCCGGGTCCTCCCGGATCGAGCCGGTGGTGGACATGCTGCTCAACCTGTACGCGGGGCCGATGTTCCGGGCCGCCCTGCACCTGTGGGTGGCCGCTTCGACGGACGACGCGCTACGGGCGATCCTGGTGCCGCTGGAGGCCAGGGTCGGTCGAGAGGCGCACCGCGTGGCACTCGAGCTGCTCGGGGTGGACGAGTCCCATCCGGGCGTGCGCGAGATGGTTCAGGCGACGCTGGACCTCGCGCGCGGGCTCGGGCTGGCCAATCTGCTCACCGACGACACACGAAGGCGCCAGCAGATCGTGCGTCAGTGGGCCCAGGTGCTGGCCCCGGCGCTGCCGCAGGTGGCCCCGGCCGCATCGGTGTCGGGCCCGGCCGGCGCCTGAACCTGGCGCCACCGCCGGTCAGCGCACCTCGCCGATGTCCTCGAACCACACATCGGGCCTGCGGGTGATGAACTCGCTCATCAGCTCGGCACACCTGGCGTCGTCCAGCACGGTGATCCGCACGCCGTTGTCCGCGAGCCAGTCGTGGCCACCGGAGAAGCTGGCCGCCTCGCCGATGATCACCTCGCCGATGCCGAACTGGCGCACCAGCCCACTGCAGTACCAGCACGGCGAGAGGGTCGTGACCATGATCGTGTCCCGGTAGCTGGGCCGCCGCCCAGCGGCGCGAAACGCCGCCGTCTCTGCGTGGGTGGCCGGGTCGTCGTCCTGGACCCGCCGGTTGCGTCCCCGGCCCAGGACCGTGGCGCCCGGCCCGAACAACGCCGCCCCGATGGGGACCCCGCCCTCGGCCGCTCCGAGTTCCGCCTCCTCGACAGCGACGGCGAGCATGGCTTCCGTGGTGACACGATCGGTCGTCATCCGCCCACTCTCGACGGTCGGCGCGGTCCGGGCAAGCAGGGGGTGCGTGATCGCGGCAACCGTGACACGAAGGAAAGCGACCGCTTAGTATGTCGGGAACCGGCGGCGGCCGGAGGCGGATCCGTCCTCGACGAAGTGGGAGGTGGCAGCGCTCGTGATGAGACGGCGGCTACTCCACGGAGTCCGGCAGCGCGACGACCGCCCCCAGCATGCGCAGGGCGAGTTCCCCGTACTCCCTGCCCAGCTCGTCGGGGGAGGTGCGGTTGCGGCTGGTGTACCAGCGAGCCACGTCCACGCCGAGGGACAGCACGGCACGCGCCGCGGTCCGCGGTTGGCGCACCTGGAAGACCCCCGCCCGGACCCCTTCGGTGATCACCTCGCGCACCGTGTTCTCGATGCGCCTGCGCAGATCCGCGACGATCTCGTACTCCCGTTCGGGCAGTGCCGCGAGCTCGTACTGCACGACCCTGGCGACCAGATGCCGGCGAGCGTGCCAGGCGACGAAGTCCTCGACGACCCTGCGGATCACCTCGACCGGCTCGGCACTCGTCGCGACCACGTTCTGCACCAGTGCCAGCGTCTGTTCGTGGCCGTTGCGGCTGATCGCGAACAGCAACGCCGCCTTCGAAGGAAAGTGCACGTACAACGCGGCGGGGCTCATTCCCGCGCCGCTTGCGATGTCGCGAGTCGTCGTGGCGTGGTATCCCCGGCGGGCGAAGGACTCCACCGCGGCGAGCATGAGTCTGCGTGCGGCGTCGGGCTGGACGTCCGGCCACAACTCCGCGGACAGCGACATCGTCATGCGTCAGAGTGTAAGCGAGCGCTTAGCGGCGTTCGATCAACGGAGTAGGAGATCGACTCTAGTGGACTCGTTCAAGGATCGTGTAGCCATCGTCACCGGCGCGAGCAGGGGAATCGGCCTCGGCATCGCGAAGGACCTCGTCAACCGCGGCGCGAAGGTGTGCATCACCGCGCGCAAGCCGGAGCCACTGGCCGAGGCCGTGCGCGAACTCGGTGGCGAATCGGTCGCCCTCGCGGTACCGGGCAAGGCGGACGACCCGGAGCACCAGGAAGAGGCCGTGCGCCGGACGCTGGAGACGTTCGGCAGCGTGGATCTGCTGGTCAACAACACCGGCATCAACCCGGTGTACGGCTCGCTGCTCGACGTGGAGCAGGAGGCCGCGGCGAAGATCTTCGCGGTCAACGTACTCGCCCCGCTCGGCTGGGTACGCCGCGCCAAAAACGCCTGGATGGGGGAGCACGGCGGCGCCGTGGTGAACGTCGCGTCCATCGCAGGGCTGCGTACCTCGCCGGGCATCGGGATGTACGGCGTCAGCAAGGCCGCGCTGATCCGGCTGACCCTCGAGCTGGCAGGCGAACTCGGACCGGACATCCGCGTGAACGCGGTGGCACCGGCCGTGGTGAAGACGAAGTTCGCGACGGCGCTGTACGAGGGCCGCGAGGACGAGGTCGCCGAGCCGTACCCGATGAAGCGTCTCGGCGTCCCCGAGGACGTCGCGGGCGCGGTCACCTTCCTGCTGTCCGAGCAGGCGGGGTGGATCACCGGGCAGACCATCGTGGTCGACGGCGGGATCACGATCGGCGGTGGCCTGTGACGGCCGAACCCACCGAGCTCGATGGCGCGGGCGTCGTCATCACCGGTGGTGGGGGCGGGATCGGCGCCGCCATGGCCCGCAGGTTCACCGCCGAGGGCGCGCGTGTGGTGGTCGCCGATCTGGACGGCGAGGCCGTCACGGCGGTGGCCGAGGAGGTCGGCGCAACCGCGATCACCACCGACGTCGCGAGCGAGGCAGGGGTCGAGGCGCTGGTTTCCGGCGCCCGCGAGGCACTCGGCGAGATCGACCTGTACTGCGCGAACGCGGGTGTCGCCCCACTCGGTGGCGCCGACGCCACCGAGCAGCAGTGGGCGCTCGCCTGGGACGTCAACGTCATGGCCCACGTGCGGGCGGCCAACGCGCTGCTACCGGATTGGCTTGCCCGTGGCAGGGGCCATTTCCTCGCCACGGTATCGGCGGCCGGGCTGCTGACGAGCCTCGGTTCGGCGCCGTACTCGGTGACCAAGCACGGTGCCCTCGCCTTCGCGGAATGGCTGTCGGCCACCTACCGCCATCGGGGCATCACGGTGCAGGCCGTGTGCCCGCAGGGGGTGCGCACGAAGATGCTCGAGGACGCCGGGCCGGGCGGCAAGCTCATCATGGACGAGTCCGCCATCAGCGCGGAACAGGTGGCCGACCTGGTCGTGGAGTCGATCGCGGACGGCCGGTTCCTGGTGCTGCCGCATCCCGAGGTGGCCGGGTACTACGCCGCGCGCGCCACCGAGACCGATCGCTGGCTGGGTGGCATGAACAAGCTGCAGCGCAAGGTCGAGGAAACCCTGGGCAGCACATAACGGCGAAGACCCCATACGCCGGGCGACCCGCGCACTTTCCCGGGAAAGCGCGCGGGTGGGTCTCGCACTTTCCCGGGAAAGCGCGCGGCGTGGGGAGGACGGACTTCAGGCGCGAGCCGCGTCTCCGGCCTGGTTCATCTCGCGCATCTGGTGGTCAAGGCGCTCGGCTCGTGCCCGTCCCGCCGACAGCAGCAACTCCACTCCCGCCGCGAGGTCGCGCCCGAGGTCGTACTCCCCGCCGCGTCCCGTCAGCGTGGTCGCCTGCTCGTCCTTCGCCAGTAGGCGGGCCATGCGCCCGAGGCCGGCGACCGTGCCGACCAGAACGAACAGGAACAGCGTGTTGGCAATCATCTCGGCCATGCGGCCCACCTCCCGGCTGATTAAGTAGCGGTCCAGTCTTGCGATTGGCTTGTACCTACATCAGACTGCTAGGTGAAATGGAACGGTGGTAGAGCCAATGGCAGTAGAAGTGGATCGTTTTCCTCCGGATGCCCTCGGCCGTGGCGCCGCGCTGGCGAACCTCCTCGGGGACTGGACCGCGGGGCCTGGGCCCTTGTATCGCAAGCTTGCCGACGCACTCGCCCGTGCGGTCCGGGAGGGAGCGCTGCATCCGGGCGACCGGCTGCCCGCCGAGCGCGAACTGGCCGGGGTGCTGGCAGTGAGCAGGGCCACTGTCGTCGGGGCATACGACGAACTGCGCGGCCGCGAGGTGATCGAACGCAGGCAGGGCAGCGGGACCAGGGTCAGCCGGGCCGCGAGGGCGCCGCTGAGCGACGGCAGAGTGCGTGGCGGCGGCGCGGGTGCCATCTTCCAGCGACTCATCGATGGGCCCGGTCCACTGATCTCATTGGCCTGTGCCGCGGACAGGGGAGGGCCGGAGGTCACCGAAGCACTGCAGGAGGTCGTCGCGCACGACATGCAGGATCTGCTCGGCGATCCCGGGTACCACCCTCGCGGCCTGCCGGTGCTGCGCGAGGCCATCGCCGAGCACTACACGACGCACGGACTGCCCACGTGCGCCGACCAGATCCTTGTCACCACCGGTGCCCACCAGGCGCTGGTGGTCATCGCGGAGGTGTATCTGCGCAAGGCCGCGACGGTCGTGGTCGAGGCGCCCAGCTGGCCCGCCTGCCTCGACGTCTTCCGTTCGGCCAGTGCGGAACTCGTGCCCGTGCCACTGGACGACGAGGGCATCGAGGTGCGCGGGTTGCGCAACGCGCTCGCCGAGCACGCTCCGGCTCTGCTCTATGTCATGCCGAGCTACCACAATCCGACCGGCGTGCTGATGTCGGAACTACGTCGCAGGCAGGTGGTGGAGCTGGCCGCCCGTTACGACGTGCCGATCCTGGAGGACAGCGCCTACTCGGGCATGGGGCTCTCCGAATGCGGTCTCGAAACACCGCCACCGCTGGCGGCGACCGCCGGGGAACACGTCGAGACGGTGACGGTCGAATCGCTGGGGAAAGCGGTCTGGGGCGGGCTGCGGATCGGCTGGGTCCGTGGCCCGGTCGAGGTGATCGAGCGGTGTGCGCGGCGCAAGGCACTGGCCGACCTCGGAAGCCCGATCATCGACCAGGCGGTCGCGGCGCGCCTCGTGCCCCGGCTCGACGAACTCGCGCAGAGCCGGTCGGCGGGCCAGCGGGAGCGCTGCGCCGCCCTGGAGGAACGGCTCCGGCAGCGGTTGCCGGACTGGCGCTGGCGCAGGCCGGACGGTGGATCGTCGCTGTGGGTCGAGCTACCGGACACGAATGCCGACGTCTTCGCCCAACTCGCACTGCGGCACGGGGTCGAGGTCATTCCCGGGTCCACGATGGACCACACCGGCGGGCACGAGAACTACCTGCGGATCCCGTTCACCCACCCGCCCGGAGTGCTCGACGAACTCGTGGAGCGGCTGTGCAGGGCGTGGACGGAGCTGCGGCGGCACGGGCCGCGGGACTCCGCCCCGTTGCGCCCGATCATCTGACCGGCGTCGCCGCACGCCGACGCTCACCACCAGGGGTATCCTGTTCCGTCGCAGGGGAGCAGGCACCGATGCGGTGAAGGGGAAAGCATGTCCGGACCCGGTAATGCGCGGGGGAGAATGGTGCCGTCGGGTGCGGGTGGCGAAGGCCGGATGAACGTGCCGGGACGGCTGCTGTCGGTCTCGACGAGACTGTTCGCGGAACGAGGCTTCGACCGCACCTCCGTGCAGGAGATCGTGGAGGCCGCAGGCGTCACCAAGGGGGCGATGTACCACTACTTCGACTCCAAGGACGATCTGCTCTACGAGATCTACGGCCGGATACTGCGAGAGCAGACCGAACGACTGGAGAAGCTCGCCGCCACCGAGGCACCCGTGGGTGAGCGCCTCGCCTCGGCCGCCTCGGACGTGGTCGTCAGCAGTATCGCGAACCTGGACGACACCAAGATCTTCCTGCAGTCGATGCACCAGCTGAACCCCGAGAAGCAACGTGCCGTGCGCGCGGAGCGGCGCCGCTACCACGAGCGGTTCCGCGCCCTGGTCGAGGAAGGGCAGCGCTCCGGCGAGTTCCGCGCCGACCAGCCCGCCGACCTTGTCGTCGACTTCTTCTTCGGTGCCGTGCACCACCTGGGTTTTTGGTACAGCCCACAAGGTGCGCTGTCCGCGCAGCAGGTCGGCGATCACTTCGCCGACCTGCTGCTGAACTCGTTACGACCCGGATGACCGGGCCATTCAGGTGAAGCAGTAGGCGCGGGAGCCAAAGCTCCAGCACTGGATCGTCCTGGACGTCGTCGCGGTGTGCCCCGCCCGGTCGGCGACCGTGAGTTCCGCGGTGTAGTTGCCGCCGCTCGCGGGATAGCGGTGGCTCGTGGTCTTGCCGTCGCCAGTGCCGCCGTCGCCGAACTTCCACGAGTACGACGCGAGATCGCCGTCCGCGTCGGTGGAGCGGGACGCGTCGAAGGAGCAGTCGTCGTAGTAGCAGCTGACGGTGAACGAAGCCGAAGGCGGCTCTCCGGTGTCCGGTGGCGTGCCCGCCCGGACGGTCCTGGTCGCGGTGCCGGTCCTGCCGTCATCGTCGGTCACGGTGAGAGTGACGCGGTACTCGCCCGCCTCAGCGTAGGTGTGCTCGGGTGCCACGCCCGTGCCTGTCCCGCCGTCACCGAAGTCCCATGCGTAGGACTCGACCGTGCCGTCGAGGTCCCGCGATCCACTCGCGTCGAAGGTGCAGGAGGACTCGGTCGCCGAGCACTGTTCGGTGAACTCCGCGACGGGGGCGGCGGGTTCGTCCGCGCCGCAGTACTGGGCTTGTTTGCCGATGGCCCGGTAGGGGCAGTCCGCGTAGTCCAGCAGCGAACGTACGGCTTCCTCGTTGCGCGCGGTCTCCCGGTCGATCACCTCGTCGGGCGGGTAGAAGCCGGGGCTGGACGAGCGCGGGTACATCTCGAAGGTGAAGGAGAAGATGTCCTGTACCGCCCACATCCAGTCGTTGACCGAACCGTCGGTGATGTAGAGATCGCTCGACTGCTGCGGGGTGTAGCCGTTGGTGGCGGCCATCTCCCCGCCGATCTTCGCGAACGTGTCGTGCGCGTCCTGCGACATGTCGGAACCGGTGTCGTCGTAGGTGTAGCCCATGGGCCACAGCACGAGTTCGCTGTAGGTGTGGAAGTCGATGTGCGCGGTGATCTGCTGCTCGCCCCCGACGACCCTGCCCCTGACGAAGTCGGCGATGGCGCTGACCTCAGGGGTCGACTCCGCGGCGGTGCCGCGGTAGGTCTGGCTGGCCGGGTTGCCGGACGAGCCGCCGCAGCAACCCCACATGTAGTCCCAGTTCCGGTTCATGTCCGTACCGACCGACCCGCCACCGGGCTGGCGGTTCTTCCGCCAGGAGCGGTACTGGCCGCTGGCGACGTCGTACTCCACGCCGTCGGGATTGGCCATCGGCACGATCCACACCTCGCGCTCGTCGACGAGCCGGGTGATCTCGCTGTCGCTGCCGTAGGAGTCGGTCAGCAGGTTGGCGATGTAGAGCGCCATCTCCGCGGTGAGGTGCTCCCTGGCGTGCTGGTTCGAGGTGAACAGCACCTCCGGCTCGGCCTCGTCGGAGCCGACGTTGTCGCTGATCTTCACGATCGGCAGTTCGCGGCCCTCGTAGGAGTTCCCGATGTCGCCGAGCTGGACGAGTCCGGGATGCTCGGCCGCGATGCGGTCGAGTTCGTCGAGCAGTTCGGTGTAGTTGTGATAACCCGAGTCGGCGGGCGGGAAATCCATCGCGGTTGCGATGGGGCTGACAGTGAAGCCGAGATCACGAATCGCCTCGGCCTCGGCCGGGAGCGCCGAGACCACGACGTGATCGGCCTCGACGCCGTCGATGGCGGCGCCGGTACCCGCGACACTCGTGCGCTCCTCGCGCGTGTCCGGTCCGTCGATGCGGTAGGTCGCGGCTGAGGCGGCCGGTGACCGTGGTGCCTCGGGCTCGGCGGCCTGGCCGGTTCCGGTCGAGAGTGCGGGCGGGCCGAGCAGGGCCAGCCCGAGTGCGAGGGGGAGTATTCGTCTGATCATCAGCGACCTCCGGGTACGGGGACTCCGGCGCGCGGGCAGCGCGACGGCCGGCAAGGGCCGGGAACGGTCCGAGACTCGGCCGGACCTGGAGGCCGTGCAATCAGGGTTTCGTTAGGTAGTGCCACCTATGGGGCGATGACCAGCGGATACTCTGCGTGAACAGGACGAAGGTCGGGACGGAACTGCCAACTCAGGCCCTGAAACTGCCAACTCAGGCCCTGAAACTGCCAACTCGCGCCCTGGAACTGCCAACTCGGGCACTGGAAGTGCCAACTCGCGGTGCCCGAGGGGCGGGCACCGCGAGTTGGTGAACCGTGGGTCAGGCCGGGAGGTCCACGAGGCCGGCCAGGGTGGTGCGGTGCCGGCCAGCCGTGCCGAGCGCGAGCTGGTCGGCCTTGGCGCGCTTGAGGTAGAGGTGCGCGGGATGTTCCCAGGTCATGCCGATGCCGCCGTGCAACTGGACGCACTCCTCGGCGGCGTGCACGGCGAGGTCGGCGCAGTAGGACTGCGCCACCGCGACCGCCACCGCGACGTCCGGACTGTCGGAGGCGAGTACGTCGGCCGCGTAACGGGCGGCCGCGCGGGCCGACACCAGTTCGAGGTACAGATCGGCCAGCCGGTGCTTGAGTGCCTGGAAGGAGCCGACCGGCCTGCCGAACTGGAACCGCTGCTTGACGTAGCTCACCGTCTCGTCCAGACACCACTGCGCGATCCCGAGCTGCTCGGAGGCGAGCAGACCGGCACCGGTGCGCAATGCCGTGGCCAGTACCGCAGCCGCCTGGTCACCGGTGACCAGCGGTGTTGCCCGCGCGCCGTCGAGAACGACGTCGGCGACCTGGCGGGTCGGGTCCAGGGAGACCCTGGCGGTCACGGTGACCCCGGCCGCGGCCGAGGTCACGGCGTAGAGCCCTGGGCCGTCCTTGCCCATCGCGGGAACGAGCAGCAGGTCCGCGGCCGCCGCGTCGGCGACGGTGCCCACCTTTCCCGTGAGGGCACCGTCGCCCTCGGCCCGGACGCCGTCCGGGAAGGCCGCGCCCGGCCAGGTGGAGAACGCGACGGCGAGGACACCGACCTGTTCCCCCCCGGCCAGCCTGCCGAGGGGCTGTGCGACCTCCGGGCGGGACGTGTCCGCGGCGAGCAGGGCGGAGGTGGCGAGCACCGCGCTGCTCAGGAACGGCACCGGGGCCACGCTGCGGCCCAGTTCCTCCAGCACCACGGCCGATTCGCGCACGGAGGCCCCGTGGCCGCCGAGCGCCTCGGGCACCTGCAGTCCGGCGACCCCGAGATCGGCCGCGAGTGTGCGCCAGAGCGAGAGGTCGCAGGGTTGCCCGGTCTCGATCCTGCCGAGCACCGACTCCGGATCGCACCGGTCGGTGAGCAGGTCCCGGACGCTCGCGCGCAGGTCGGTCTCGACCTCGGAGTACAGGAGGTCAGCGGAGCCGGGCCGCTGAGGGATGTGTGTCGTCTGTGTACTCATCGGGGGAGGTCCTTCCAGGCGACGTCCTTGTCCACACGGGGCTCGGACGGCAGTCCCAGCACCCGTTCGGCGATGATGTTGCGCAGGATCTCCGAGGTGCCGCCCTCGATGGAGTTGCCCTTCGCACGCAGGTAGCGGTAGCCGGGGCCGCGGCCGGTGAAGTCGACGATGTCGGGGCGGCGCAGCGTCCAGTCGTCATAGTGCAGCCCCTCCTCGCCGAGCAGTTCGAGCTCGAGCCCGGAGAGCTCCTGGTTCCCCCTGGCGAACGCGAGTTTCATCGCCGAGCCCTCCGGCCCCGGCGAGCCGACCGCGAGTTGCTGGCGGAGCCTGCTTCCGGCCAGCCGCGTCGCCTCAGCCTCCACCCACAGCCGCAGCAGGCGGTCGTGCAGTTCGGGGGTCCGCAGTTCGGGGCGCTCTCGCCAGGTCCGCGCCACGACGCCGACCATGCCACCCTCACGCGGCGTTGCGTTGCCGCCGATGGCGACTCGTTCGTTCATCAGCGTGGTCTGGGCGACACGCCAGCCTTCGCCGACCTCGCCGAGGCGATGGGCGTCCGGGATCCGGACCCCGGTGAGGAAGACCTCGTTGAACTCGGCCTCACCGGTGATCTGCCGCAGCGGGCGGACCTCCACACCAGGTGCCGTCATATCGCATACGAAGTACGTCATGCCCTGGTGTTTGGGCACGTCCGGATCGGTCCTGGTGACCAGGATCGCCCAGCGTGCGGTGTGTGCGCTGGAGGTCCACACCTTCTGGCCGTCCACCACCCAGTCGTCACCGGAACGGACGGCCCTTGTGGCCAGTGCGGCCAGGTCCGATCCCGCGCCGGGTTCGCTGAAGAGCTGACACCACACCTCCTCACCGGTCCAGAGTGGACGAAGGAATCGCCTGCGCTGTTCCTCGGTGCCGAAACGCAGGATCGTGGGGGCGGCCATGCCGAGGCCGATCCCGATCCGCCGCGGATCGTTGTCCGGCGCGCCCCCGGCGGCGAGTTCAGCGTCCACAACGGACTGTAGTGATCGCGGTGCGTCGAGGCCGCCGAGGCCGGTGGGGAAATGCACCCAGGCCAGGCCCTCGTCGAATCGAGCACGAAGATGTTCGAGCCGATCCGTCGTCTCCGGATCGTGTTTCTCCAGCAGCTCGCGAACGCGGCCGCGCAGTTCTTCGGCGTCCACTGTGGTCTCGGATTTCTCCGTTGTCATCAGTGTTCCCCCCGTTCCGGCAGGTACTGCTTGAGTTCGCGGCGCGCCAGTGAGCGCTTGTGCACCTCGTCCGGCCCATCGGCCAGTCGCAGCATGCGGGCGGCCGCCCAGAGTCCGGCGAGGGGAAAGTCCTGACTGACCCCGCCCGCGCCGTGCGCCTGAATCGCCTTGTCCAGGATCCATTCCACGGAGGAGGGGGTGGCGATCTTTATCGACTGGATCTCCGTGTGCGCTCCCTGGTTGCCGACCGTGTCCATCAGCCAGGCGGTTTTGAGTACCAGCAGCCGAAGCTGTTCCACCCGGACCCGCGATTCGGCGATCCAGTCCTGTACGACCCCCTGCTGCGCGATCGGCTTGCCGAAGGCGGTCCGGGAGATCGTGCGGCGGCACATCAGTTCGATGCCGCGTTCGGCCATGCCGATCAGCCGCATGCAGTGGTGGATACGGCCGGGACCGAGGCGGGCCTGCGCGATGGCGAACCCGCTGCCCTCGGACCGCAACAGGTTCTCCGCGGGTACACGCACGTCCTCGAACACGACCTCGGCGTGACCACCGTGATCGCCGTCGTTGTAGCCGAAGACGTTCATGCCACGTTTGACATGCACGCCGGGTGTGTCACGGGGGACCAGGATCATGCTCTGCTGACGGTGTGGCTCCGCGTCGAGATCGGTCTTGCCCATCACGATGAAGATCCGGCAGTTCGGGTTCATCGCGCCGGAGATGTACCACTTGCGCCCGGAGATGACGTAGGAGTCGCCGTCGCGAACGATCTTGGTTTCGATGTTGCGTGCGTCGGAGGACGCGACGTCCGGTTCGGTCATCGCGAACGCGGAGCGGATCTCGCCGTCCAGCAACGGCCGAAGCCACCGCTCACGCTGCTCCTGCGAGCCGAACATGGCGAGTACTTCCATGTTGCCGGTGTCCGGCGCCGCGCAGTTGAGTGCGGTGGGGGCGAGCTGCGGGCTGCGACCGGTGATCTCGGCCAGCGGGGCGTACTGCAGGTTGGTCAGGCCCGCTCCGTGCTCACCAGGGAGGAACAGGTTCCACAGCCCGCGGCTGCGGGCCTCGGCCTTGAGTTCCTCCACGATCGGCACACTCGACCACGGGGTCTCCCGCTCGGCGAGTTGCTGCTCGAAGACCGGCTCGGCCGGGTAGACGTGTTCGTCCATGAACGCCTGTAGCCGTGAGCGCAGCTCGTCGGTCTCGGCATCGAACGCGAAGTCCATCAGTCCTCCTGGCGGGTGACGTTGTCGAGGATGGTGTTGCCGCGCGCGACCAGCGGAAGCACGCTGTTGCCGATGCCGGCGAAGCCCTCACCGACGGTCTGACCGTGATCGAACCGGTAGTGGATACCTTCGAGGATCACCGCCAGCTTGAAGAAGGCGAAGCCGACGTACCAGTCGAGCCGGGACACGTCTCGGCCGGATCGTTCGGCGTAGCGCGCCACGACCGCGCCGGTGTCCGGATATCCGGGTGCGCCGCTGGCGTTGGACACGACGCTCAGACTGGTCGTGTCCCGTTGGGCATACGCCACGAGCAGGGCAAGGTCGGTGAGCGGGTCGCCGAGGGTGGACATCTCCCAGTCGAGAACGGCGCCGATTCGGTCGTCGGCGTCGACCAGGACGTTGTCCAGCCGGTAGTCGCCGTGCACGATCGCCGCGGGGCCGGAATCGGGAACCTCGGCCGCGAGCCGGTCGTGCAGGTGGTCGATGCCGGGCAGTTCCCTGCTGCGGGAGGAGTCCAGCTGCTTCTTCCAGCGCCGCAACTGACGCTGCAGATAGCCCTCCGGTCTGCCGAAGCCGGCGAGGCCGATGGCGGCGGGGTCGACCGAATGCAGGTCGACGAGGGTGTCCACCAGACCGAAGCCGATCGATCGGGTGCGCTCTGGGCCGAGCGCCACCAGTTCGTCCTCGGTGCGGTACGGCGTCCCCTCGACGAACTCCATGACGTAGAACGGTGCGCCGATGACGCCGGGATCGTCGCAGAGCAGGACGGTGCGGGGGACCGGTACGCCAGTGCCGTACAGCGCCGAGATCACTCGGTGCTCCCTGGCCATATCGTGCGCGGTGGGCAGGACGTGCCCCAGTGGTGGCCGCCGGACGACCCATCTGGTGCTGCCGTCGGTCACCCGGTAGGTGAGGTTGGAACGGCCACCGGCGATCACCTGGGCGCACAGGGATCCGGCGACGAGCCCGGGCAGGTCCCGGTCCAGCCGCTCGCGCAGTCGTGCAAGGTCAAGGCCCGGGGGATCGTCGTCGGTCATCTGACCTCCTGGAAAACGGAAACTGGCGGTTATGGTACCGACCGGTCGGTATGTGCCGCTTACGGTCGTTCTCCGGCCTCGCCGGCGAGGATCAGCCGAGTAGCCGGGCGACGGTCTCCGCGATGCAGGCCGGTTTGCTCTCGCCGTCGATTTCGATGGTCCAGCGCACGACGGCCTGCTTGCCACCTGGCACATCGGTGAGTTCGGCCAGTTCGGCGCCGGCCCTGACGCGGGAACCGACCCGGACCGGCTGGGGGAAGCGCACCTTGTTCAGGCCGTAGTTGATGCCCATGCTCAGGTTGTCGACCTGGTAGATCTCCTTGCCCAGCATGGGTATCAGCGACAGGGTCAGGTAACCGTGCGCGATGGTGGCGCCGAAGGGGCCGGCGGCGGCTCGTTCGGTGTCGATGTGGATCCACTGGTGATCGCCCGTGGCGTCGGCGAAGGTGTTCACCTGTTCCTGGGTGATCGTGTGCCAGTCGCTGTGGCCGAGGACCTCGCCCACCGCGCCCGCGAAGTCGTCGAGACCGGAGAAAACTCGCATGGAAGCTCCTTTGCTCGCGCCGGTGATCAGGCCTTCGGCCCGCCGGCTACGTAGATGACCTGGCCGGACACGAACGAAGCCTCGTCGCTGACGAGGAAGGACGCCACGTTCGCGATGTCCTCGGGCTTGCCGACCCTGCGCACGGGGATCTCCTGCGCCGCGCCCTTCTTCATGTCCTCGAAGGAGACGCCGAGTCGCTCCGCGGTGGCCGCGGTCATCTCGGTCGCGATGAAGCCGGGGGCGATGGCGTTGGCCGTGACGCCGAACTTGCCGAGCTCGAAGGCCAGTGTCTTGGTGAAGCCCTGGAGCCCGGCCTTGGCGGCGGAGTAGTTGGCCTGACCCCTGTTGCCGAGCGCGGAGGTGCTCGAGAGATTGACGATCCGGCCCCACTTCTGCTCGGTCATGTACTTCTGCGTGGCTCGGCTCATCAGGAAGGAGCCGCGCAGGTGCACGTTCATCACCGAGTCCCAGTCGTCCTCGGTCATTTTGAAGAGCATGTTGTCGCGGGTGATGCCGGCGTTGTTGATCAGCACGGTCGGGGCGCCGAGATCCTCGGCGACCCGCGTGACCGCGGCATCTACCTGAGCGCTGTCGCTGACGTCGAGGCCGACACCGATGGCTTTGCCGCCATCGGCGGCGATCGCTTCGGCGCCGGAGACGCAACTCGCCTCGTCGAGGTCCAGGAGTCCGACGGCGAAACCGTCCTTCGCGAGCCGGGCGGCGACCGCGGCACCGATTCCGCGTCCCGCTCCGGTGACGATGGCGACCTTGCTCGGGGATTCGGTCACATTTCCTCCTCTGTCTCGGCACTGAGTGTGAGTGGGCGACAGCATACTAAGCGCGCGCTTAGGACCGTAACTCCCCGAGCCCGGAGCGGGCCTGTGAGCTGTGTCATGAACCCCGATGGCTCAGCGAGGTGCGGTCGCGGGGCGCAGGTACAGCCCGAGGGCGAGGGTCGCGATGGCGAGAACCTCGGTGAGCGCGAGGCCCCGTTCGACCAGACCGAGCGGGATCGAGCGCCACCAGGGTGGCCCGCCGGCCGCCATGACCAGGACCGCCACCAGGATCGGGACGAACCACAGGATCGCGGCGACGCCGAGCGACTGGACCGCGCGCCGCCACGCGGGAGCGTGGGCGAAGACGACTCGGGCGGCGAGCACGAGCGCGGCCGGGAGACAGAGGAAGGCGAGGAGGCTCGCGAATCGGTGGATGCTGCCACCCACACTCGGACCGACGCTCCAGTCGGTCTTCGGGAAGATCACGATTGTCACCAGGCCGAGAACCCACGCGGAGAACAGCACGAAGGAGGCGGAGGCAGGCCGCAGCAGGCGATCCCGGACCGCCGCCGCGGCCGCGACGGCGGAACCGATCGCGATCAGCCCGACCGAGAGGTCGAAAAGCCATTTGCTCTCACTCAGCGCGTACTCGCTGATCGTCCGCCGGATCGGGCTGATCTCACTGGTGGGCGGCAGTATCTGCAACAGGCCCATCAGGACGACGCCACCTGCGAGGCTGGCGAGGGCGATCAGCGCGAGCGCTGCGCCGCCGCGTCCGGCCAACGCGGGCTCGGCGGTCGTGCGCGCATCGAGATCGGGCGAGGACGGCACGCGACTCCTTCGGCGACAGCGCGAGATCGGACCTTCTGCGCAGATCCGACTCTAGCGAGCACGACTGAAAGGAACGTAAGAGAAGCGTCGCGGTCGTGCCGGTGCGAACTCAGTGCGCCTCCGGGAGCCCTGTTCCGGATCCAGCCACTCCGAAGTGCGGCACCCCCACCGCACTTTCCCGGGAAAGTGCGATGGCGGGATCGGGGACGGGGGCGATCAGGTGTCCGTCGTCGACGTGCTGCCGCCGGGTCGGTGCGCGAGCACGTTGACCACCGTGCCGCTGGGGTCCTCCACGAAGAAGCGGCGTACACCCCAGGGCTCGTCGGTGAGCGGGTAGACGACGCGCAGCCCACGGCGTACTGCCTCGGCGTGCGCAGCGTCGACCGCCGAGGGCTCACCCATGTCGATCCCGAAGCGGGGCGGGGGAATCTCCATCCCACTCGGCGGCACCAGGACCTGTGCTGTGGGATTGGCAGGTGAGCGCAACCCCAGTACCGGGTCCTCCATGGCTACCTCGAGGCCGAACACCTCGACGTAGAAGTCGCGGGACGCGGCGAGATCGTCGCCATTGGCATACGGAAAAATTCTGTTGATCATCGGTACATCATCGTGCTGCGCGAGCGGCCTGGCTTGGAAAAACCGGAAGTACGGCTGTGCTCCCGCTTATATGACCTGTTCGAGCAGCGTGTTGAAGGCGTTTCGGTCCACTGTGGTGGGTTGCGGGGAGAGCCACTGCCCGATGTCGTGGACGAAGTCCTCCGGGATCATCGGCGGAACCTCCGCCGCCGACACGTCTCCCGTCGTGATGGCGCCTGCCCGGCTGGGATAGACGATCAGCACACCGCGGACCTCGACGTCGGGCAGCAGGTCCTGGTAGGCGTCGACGCACTCGGCGAGGCTGCTGCCGCCACCGCGGAAGACGTGGTCGTCGCGCCAGAGATCCCCGTACTCGTCCGTGCTGTAGTGCCCCGGCAGCCACATCTTGGACTCGACGAGCACGAGCCGCCGGCCGCACAGCACGGCGTGGTGGACGTCGACGAACACCGAACCCGGCAGCGAAAGGCCATGGAAGATGCGTGCGCCAGGCAGCCGGGTCAGGTAACGGGACAACAGTTCGGCGGTGAGCCGCTCGCCCCAGTCCTCCTGCTCGGTGCTGGTGCTGCCCGATATCGCCCGGCCACCGGGACCGGTCAGGAAAGCCCGGTCGTTTCGCGCGTCGGCGAGGTGACTGCGCAGCAGGTGGACCGCGGCGAAAACCGCGGCCGCCAGCATCAGCAGCCAGAGAGCCAGGACGGCGGGCGAGGGATCCGCACCGAGAAGTACCGGAGTCAGCAGCAGCAGGAACGATCCGGTGACGGCCAGCGCGGGGGCGTGGCCGAGGCACGCACGGGGCAGGCACTGCACTCGATCGTGCGGATCCACCGAATGCCACCACGGGATGTGTTCGGTGTCGATCGCGGGAAGGGCCGGCAGGAAATCCGGATCCTCGCCGAACCGTCGCCATCGGCGCCGTTCCCGTTGATAGGAGCGAAACGCCGTCCTGGACGCCCTGTTCCAGGTAACCGTCACCCCGGCGCCGGCCGGCTCGCCCTCGAGGGCGTCCAGATCGTCTCCGCGGTCGTACCGAGCCCTGCGAAGCGGGTCGCCCAGGGTTTCGTAGGCCTCCTGGAGCAGGCGGAACGTGCCCGCAGTGCCTCCGGTGTCCGGATGCATCGCCCGCGCGAGAGCCCGGTATGCCGACTTGATCTCGGCCGGCGATGCGCTCGGGCTCACCCCGAGCAGCTCGTAGTAGTCGACCTCGTGCACGAACTCCGGTCACCTCCCGCTGCGCCGCCACAATATGGGGTCGGCGGAGAAGAGTCTGCAACGACTGCCCGCGCGATCCGGTGAATCCGGCTGCTAGTGAGTAGCGTCGGGTACGGAGGAACGATGGAGACGCGCGCCAAGATCATCACCATGGTCGCAGCTGTGACCGTGGTGGTAGTGGTGGTGGCGGTGGTCACGTTCCTCGTGCGCACCGCTCCGCGGCCGCAGGCCCCGCAGGCCCCGCAGGCGGCGGCACCCGCGCCGACGACCACCACCACGCCGCGACTCCCGCTCCAGCCGGGGGTGCTCGCGGTCAAGCTCGACAACGTTCCCGCGGCGCGGCCGCAGACCGGGCTCTCCGCCGCCGCCACGGTGTACGTCGAACCCGTGGAGGGCAAAGCCACCCGGCTCGTCGCGCTCTACACCGGAAAGCTGCCGAATGTCGTCGGCCCCGTCCGCAGCGCCCGCGAGACCGACGTCCAACTCCTGGCGCAGTACGGAAAGCCGGTGCTCGCGTACTCCGGATCCGCGCCCGAACTGGATCCGGTGCTGCGGGACGCCGCACTGGTCCGGGCCCCGGCCGAGGAGTTGCCCAGGGCGTACTTCCGGGACGGGGGCCGGCGGATGCCGCACAATCTCTACGTCCGCCCCGATCGCCTCCCCGAAGCCGGGCGGTACCGGGGCCACCCGCCCTGGCAGCGGGGTGAGCCGCCGTCCGGCGGCACCGCGGATAGCGCGTACCGGGTCGCCTTCGGTGCCGCCACCTACGACTTCACCTGGTCCGCTGAGCAAGAGCGCTGGCTGATCAGTCTGGACGGCAGGCCATTGGTGTCCACGGAGTCCGGCAGGGTCGGCGCGGCCAGCGTCGTCGTCCAGCGGGTCGAGGTGCATTCGGGCAGGGAGATCGCCGACGTACTGGGCAATCTCTCGCCTGTGGCGGTGACGGTGGGCAGTGGGCCCGCCAGCGTGCTGCGCGACGGAAAGCGGTTCGACGGGACGTGGTCTCGTGCCTCCGCCACGGACCCCGTGCGGTTCACCACCGGCGACGGGGACGAACTGCCGCTCGCCGAGGGGCCGGTGTGGGTGCTGCTCGCTCCTCGATAAGGACCACGCAACGCTTGTGACGACGATCACGCTGGAGGGTCTGGGGCTGGCCGGGCCGTATCGCGTACCGCGAGTACCGTATACGTTCGGTCTCACGTACTTTCCGCGTGCGGCCTCCGGGCGGCACGCCTTCGTGAAGGGAACCGCCACGATGGCCCGCAACGCAGCCACGACTTTCGGATTTCTGCTCGCCGCCACCGGCGCCGCGCATTTCGCCGCCCCGCAGGTGTTCGAGCCGGTGTCGGCCGCGGCGTTCCCCGAGGACACTCGTAGCTGGGTGTACCGCAATGGGGCTTCCGAACTCGCGATCGGACTCGCGGTCGCGAACGGGCGCACCCGAAAGCTCGGGTTCGCGGCGTTCGCTGCCTACGGCGCCTGGCTCGGCTCACGGATCATCGCGAGCCGTTGAGCCCGGTCAGGACAGGGCGTCCAGAATCTGCTGGCCGTACTTGGCGAGCTTGTTCTCCCCGACGCCACTGACGCCACCCAGCTCGGTCAGCGTCGAAGGCTGATCGGTGGCGATCTGGCGCAGTGTCGCGTCGTGGAAGATCACGTACGCCGGAACGCCCTGTTCCTTCGCCGTGGCGGCCCGCCAGCTACGAAGCTGCTCGAACCTGGCCGAGGCTTCGTCGGACAAATCGACCTTTGCCGCCGCCTTGGCCTTCGCGGTCCGCGTGTTTCGCGCCGCCCGTTCTGGTTCCTTACGCAGCAGCACGTCCCGCTGCCTGCCGAGCACCTCGCCGCTGGCGTCGGTGAGCACGAGCGCACCATAGTCGCCCTCCACGGCGAGCAGCCCCTGTGCGAGCAGCTGGCGCACGACCCCACGCCACTCGGTGTCTCGCAGTTCGGTCCCCACGCCGAACACCGGCAGCGAATCGTGTTCGAACTGGGCCACCTTCGGCGTGCGTTTGCCGAGCAGGATGTCGATCACCTGGCCCGCGCCGAACTTCTGCCCCCGCTCGCGCTTGAGCCGGAACACGGTCGACAGCAGCTTCTGCGCGGCTACGGTGCCGTCCCAGGTCTGTGGCGGCGAAAGGCAGGTATCGCAGTTGCCGCACGGCGTGGAGTGCTGGCCGAAATAGGCGAGTAGTTGCACCCGGCGGCACTGCACGGTCTCGCACAGCGCGAGCATGGCGTCGAGGTGCGTGCCGAGCTTGCGGCGGTGCGCGGCGTCGCCCTCACTCGTGTCGATCATCTTGCGCTGCTGCACCACGTCCTGCAGTCCGTAGGCGAGCCAGGCGGTGGAGGGCAGCCCGTCGCGCCCGGCACGGCCGGTTTCCTGGTAGTAGCCCTCGACCGACTTCGGCAGATCCAGGTGCGCCACGAACCGCACGTCGGGTTTGTCGATGCCCATGCCGAACGCGATCGTGGCGACCACGACCAACCCGTCCTCCCTGAGGAAGCGGGACTGGTTGCGCGCGCGGGTACGCGAGTCGAGCCCCGCATGGTAGGGCACGGCGTCGATCCCGTTCTGCACAAGGAACTCCGCTGTCTTCTCCACCGAAGCCCTCGACAGGCAGTAGACGATCCCCGCGTCGCCCGCGTGCTCGGTCCGCAGCAGGTCGAGCAACTGCTTACGGGGCTCGTTCTTGCCCGCGATCCGGTACTGGATGTTCGGACGGTCGAAGCTCGCGACGAAATGGCGTCCCTGTTGCAGAGCGAGCCGCGTGGCGATCTCGGTGTGCGTCGCCTCGGTCGCCGTCGCGGTCAGTGCGATCCTGGGGACCTCCGGCCAGCGCTCGTGCAGGCCGGACAGTGCGAGGTAGTCGGGCCGGAAGTCGTGTCCCCACTGGGCGACACAGTGCGCCTCGTCGATGGCGAACAGTGAGATCTTGCCCTGGTCGAGCAAGCGCAAGGTGGACTCCACCCGCAGTCGTTCCGGGGCCAGGTAGAGCAGGTCGAGTTCGCCGGAGAGGAACGCCGATTCCACCGCACGGCGCTCGCCCGCGTCCTGTGTGGAGTTGAGGAATCCGGCGCGTACCCCCAGCGCGCGCAGCGCGTCGACCTGGTCCTGCATCAACGCGATGAGCGGAGAGATCACGACGCCGACCCCGCTCCTGACGAGTGCGGGGATCTGGTAGCAGAGTGACTTGCCGCCACCGGTCGGCATCAGCACGAGGGCGTCGCCACCGCCGGCCACGTGCTCGATGATGTCCTGCTGTTCGCCCCGGAACGTGTCGTAGCCGAAAACGCGGCGCAGGATCCGCAGTGCGTCACTCAGGTCGGTGTCGAGATCGGTGGATGCCACCCGGCGATCGTACGAGGTGTGACCGACAGGGCGGCCGAGCGCCGCGGGTTGCGCGGTCATGGTGATCGCGCAACCGAGTTCCAGGACGGCTGCTGACAGTCAGGGGAGAGCGGGGTCGAGGCACTCCTCGCCAGGGTCGACTGCGAGTACGACCTGCACGAGTTCGCCGAGCGCGCGGGCGAGGTGGGGATCTGCCAACGCGTAGTGGACCTGCCTGCCCTCGTAGGTCGCCACCACGATGCCGCAGCCACGCAGGCACGACAGGTGGTTGGACACGTTCGATTTGCTCAGCTCGAGGCGTTCGGCGAGCTGGCCCGGATAGTGCACGCCGTCGAGCAGCGCCACCATGATCCGGCAACGGGTAGGGTCGGCCAGCGCGCGGCCCAAGCGGGCCAGCGCGGACTCCCGCGTCTCACTGGTGAGCATGGAAGGAACAGTACACTTGCTGGTGACATGTCCGACGATTTATCCGGCAAGCTGGCGTAACCGGCGGGCGAAGAGGACCGTCGATGCCATGGCACTTCCACCCGGCGCAGGCGAGGAACTCGCGCGCAGGGTCCTCAACAGGGCGAACAGCCGGGCCAACCTGGACGACTATGTCGGTGTCCGGCAAGCCACCTGCGGCGATGGCGCAGCGGACATCCGCGGGGATCTCTTCGCTGAGTACGGCGGGAACGGCCAGGATGCGGAGGCCGAGCGCGTGGTCGCGATGGTGAACGCCGCCGCCGACGAGCGGGCCGACCCCGACCTCGGTTGATCAGTCGGCTTCGGCGTTCGAGGGTGAACCGAGTGCGCTCGGATCCAGTTTCCCTTCGGTGACGGCACGGGCGACCTCGGGCAGTGGGCGCCTCTGCCGCAGCGCGTAGTCCGACAACGCGGCCCGGGCCCGGTGCTGATCGGTGTCCAGGGTCCCCGCCACCAGCCCGACGGCGTGCGACACCAGTACCCGATCGTTGAGCGCGGTCAACGTCTGCTCCGCGAGTCTGCTCGAACGGCGCAGGTCCCGTTCCTTGTGCGCACTGACCATCGGGCGCCGGGCGCCACTGGTGGGGCTGTTGCCGCTGCGGCTGATCCGGGTTCCGCGCCGCGACCGCGCTGATGTCCGCCGCCCGGTTCAGCGGACTCCCGCTGGCCGGAACTGGACGCTGATGCGTGGCCCGACGGATTTCCGCGTCTTCGGAACCGCATGCTCCCAGGTTCGCTGGCAGGAACCGCCCATCACGATCAGATCGCCGTGCCCGAGGCTGTAGCGGTGGGTGGGGCCACCGGAGCGGGGCCGGAGCAGCAGTGGGCGGGCCGCGCCGACGGACAGTATCGCGACCATCGTGTCCTCGGTCCTGCCGCGGCCGATCGTGTCCCCGTGCCAGGCGACACTGTCGCTTCCGTCGCGGTAGAAACACAAACCGGCGGTGCGGAAGCGCTCACCGAGCTCACCCGCGTAGTGCAGGTTCAATGCCGCGCGGGCGTCCTCCAGTATCGGGTCCGGCAGCGGTGCGTCCTCCGGGTAGTGGCTGAGCAGGCGTGGGACATCGACGACGCGGTCGTACATCTGGCGGCGTTCCGCCTGCCAGGCGACGTCGGTGACCAGCCGCTCGAACACCGCGTCCGCACCGGTCAGCCAGCCTGCGGCGACGTCCACCCACGCGCCGTCGCCGAGCGTGGTGCGGCGCAGCGCGGTGAGCGGTCCGAGGCCGATCTCGGCACCGTCACCGAGCAGCGAGCCCTGCAGCGCGTCGTGCATGCGGTCACCGTACCTCACGATCGAACAGATGTTCTACTTCAAGGTTCGCGCTGTGTGGTGATTCGGCAGCCGGGGAGCGGGTAGCCCAGCGTCGGCGCGCGGGATCGCGGGCCGAGATCGAGGCGTGGAGGTGCGGTGATGACGCCAGCAGGCGATCGGCCGAGCGAACAACAGGAAGCGGTCGAGTCCGGGGCCGGGCCCCGCTCGGGAACTGAGGCAGCCGGTACGCCGGGCCAGGAGAGCGAGACGCCCGCACCCCAGTTCACCCCGGCAGGCGACGAGGGGACCGGTCGGGACCGCGAGACCGATCAGGTCGCCGATCCGGCCGGGGTGGAAAAGCCCGGTGACCCGGAGGAGCGGGCGATGCGGATCGAGAACGAGTAGCGGGCCATCGCGGGGGACCGCGGTTCAGCTGCCGCGGTTCTCGCCCAGTTCCTCCACGATCGGGTGGCTGGGTGTCTCCTTCTCTTGCTCCGCGACGCCGGGTTTGGTGTGGTCCTTCCGTTGCGCGGCTCGTTCGGCATCCGTCCGGTCGTCCTCCAGCGGCACCGAACGCACGACCTCGGTGAGATTCGAGTACTCCACCGGTGGGATGGACCGGATAGCTCGCACGGTCTCGGCATCCGCCTGTGCGCGTTCCGCGTACCGGACGAGATCGTCCTTGCTCGCGGGGAAGTCGGCCTCGTTGAGCGCGCTGCGCAGCCGGTCGGCGTCGGTCGTCTGATGCATGCGATCACCTCCGGCGGTCGCATACCCCCCGGTCGGGGCGCCGAAACCGCTGGCGGAAGGCGTCTTCGCGGTCCGGTGAAACCTGGGGGTGTAGACGTGCCGGTGTGGGGAATACCACTTCGGTGTCTGTCCCTTCTCGACTGATGAAATGAGACCGATGAACACGCGAATCGCGTTCAAGAAGCACTCCCCGTCCCTGCCCTGCGAGCGCTGTGGTTACGACAGCCTCACGGTGGCCGCTCTGATCAGCGAGGACGGGTCCGTGATCGGGCAGACGCTGGTCTGCACGACCTGCCGGGAGCGCAGGCGCGCGGACGCGGGCGGCACCGTTCCTGTCCAGCGCTCCTGACCGCCACAGGTGCACACCCGCCCACAAAGCAGGTGCGCCGTGCTGGGTGCCGGGGGCTACCTCGGATCCCAGCTGGTTCCGGTCCTGGTCCGGCACGGGCATCGGGTGACGGCGGTGGTGCGGAAACCGGACGCCGGGCTCGCCGCTCTGCGGGGAGTCGAGCTGTTCGTAGCCGATGCCACCGACGAGGCCGCGGTACGCCGCGCCGTGAGCGGCGCCGACACCGTCTACTACCTCGTGCACTCACTGGCCGTCGCGAACTTCGCGGAGGTTGACCGCGTCGCCGCGAACGTCCTGGCGCGTGTGGCCGCCGACGCGGGCGTGCGTCAGATCGTCTATGTCGGCGGTACCCGTCCCGTGGACGGGCGGGTGCCGTCCACGCACCTGGCCTCCCGGGCCGAGGTGGGCGACATTCTCACGCGGGCGCCGGTGCCCGCGCTGGTGCTGCAGGCTTCCATGATCGTCGGAGCGGGCTCGGCCAGCTTCGAGCTGCTCAGCCGGTTCGCCGGCCAGGGTCCATTGGTGCCCTACCCGTCCTGGATGAACCACCGCAGCGCTCCTGTCGCGGTGAGCGACGTGCTGCACTACCTCGTCGCGGCGGCCGAGCGCCCCGATCCCGTCAACGGCGTGTTCGACCTCTCGGGGCCCGAGGAGCTGACCTACTTCCGGCTCGTTCAGCGCTGCGCGCGGGTGGCGGGACTACGCACCCGGCTGCCGGTTCCGGCTCCGCTGTGGTCGCACCGGCTGGCCGGCCACCTCGCCGGGGCGTTGACTCCGGTACCCGCCGCGGTCGCGAAGGCACTGTTCGCTTCGCTGGACCACGACCTGGTGGCCTCCGCCCGGCCCGTCACGGACGTGTTGCCCCCGCCAGCGGAGGGACCGTCCAGTCTGGACAAGGCGATCCGGCGTGCCACCGCGACACCGGAACCACGTTCGCCTGCCGGACCACAGGGGTCCTACGTGGACGATCGTTCGGCGGCCTGTGCGGCTAGCGCGGACGAACTGTGGCGGGTCATCACCGGTATCGGCGGTGAACAGGGCTGGCACAACGTTCCCCTGCTCTGGGCGGCCCGCGGGGCGCTCGACCACCTGGTCGGGGGAGTCGGGCTGTACCGGGGAAGAGCGGCGGAACTAAAGGCGGGTGACGTCGTGGACTTCTGCACGGTACGTGTGCGCGACGACGAGAGACGCCGCCTGGTCCTGCGGGCGGACCTGCGGACGCCCGGCGAGACCCTGCTGGAACTGACCGCCGTCGCGGCGGGCACGGGCAGCAGATACCACCAGCGAATCGTGTTCATCCCGGAAGGGGTCGCAGGGCGGCTCTACTGGCGGCTGCAGAAACCCGTGCACGATCTCGTGTTCGCGGTGATGGCCCACAACATCACCGCCCACGCGAGCCGCGTCCGTGCCGTTCGTCCGTCGCCGGGGCCGGCGGACCGGCCGGCTCGCGCACAGCGGAGATGAACCCGCCCAGGGCTCGGCTGACCCTTCGGTGCGATTGGATCCTTCGGCAGCGGCTACCCGGCAGGCACAGGAATACGCGTGGATCCTGCCGACGACCACCGGGAGTTCGGGTTGACCGAGCGGAAGCAGCACCGACACCAGGAGGCGTCCCCCGGGCCTGGCACCTGGTGGGCGGTCGCGAAAGGAGTTGTGCACGAGATCCGCGAGGACCAGCTGATGCTGGCCGCTGCCGGTATCGCCTTCTTCGGCATGCTCGCGCTGGTGCCGGCGCTGATCGCGCTGCTCACGATCTTCGCGCTGGTCGCCGACGCCCAGTACGTCCGCGACCAGATCGAACCCATCGTGTCCGCGCTGCCCGGCGGCGCGAGCGATCTTGTCGTCCGGCAGCTGCGTTCCGCCGCGGAACTCGGCGACAGCGGCCTGACCTTCGGGCTGCTGGCCAGTGTCGTCGCGGTGCTGTGGAGCACGTCCACGGCGATGCGGGCACTCATCGGTGGCATCAACCGTGCCTACGACCGCCCGGAGACCAGGGGGTTCCTCCGGCTGCGCGGCCTCGCGCTGGTGCTGACCCTCGGCGCCCTCGTGGTCGTGGCGATCGCGCTCGGCACGGTCGCGGCGCTGCCGGTCGTGCTGAACGTGCTGGGCGTCCCGGATAGCGCGCGGTGGATCGTGAGCGCGGTCCGCTGGCTCGGGCTCCTCGTGCTGATCAGTGCCGCGCTCACCGTGCTCTACCGGTACGCGCCCGATCGGGAGCACCGGAGGTGGCGCTGGTACAGCGCGGGAACGGCGGCGGCGGTGCTGCTCTGGCTCGCCGGTTCCGTGGCCTTCTCCTTCTATGTCGAAGGTTTCGGCCGCTACCAGGGGACCTACGGGACCCTGGCCGGCATTGTCGTGTTGCTGCTGTGGCTGTACCTGTCGTCCTTCTCGGTGCTCTTCGGCGCCGAGGTCGACGCGGTACTGCGGCGTGGGCCGCGCGTCCGGGACGGCGCCCGGCGGATAGGCCGGCGGCACAACGGGTAGCCGTCGAACACATTCACGCGGTCGTCATTGGAAGGAGCCGGACAATGCGCAGCAAACTGCTGGGGGACGGGCCGCCACGCACGCACGTGGTGGTGCTCGACACCGGGGAGGACGTGCTCGCGGAACTCGGCGCGTTCGCCGAGGCCGAGGGCCTGCACGCGGCGAGCTTCACCGCGATCGGCGCGTTCCGGTCGGTCACCCTTGGCTACTTCGACCTCGACGAGCGGCGCTACTTGGAGAACCCGGTGGCCGAGCAGGTCGAGGTCCTGACCCTCGCGGGAAACATCGTCGCGGGGGAGGACGGCAGGAAGCTGCACGCGCACGGGGTGGTCGGTCTGCGCGACGGCACCACCCGCGGCGGGCACCTGCTCGCCGCCGTCGTGCGCCCCACGCTGGAGGTGATGGTCACCGAATCCCCGCGTCAGGTGACTCGCCGGTTCGACGAGAGCGTCGGACTGGCACTGATCGACCTGTGAGGACCCGAGCCCGAGCGCACGCTGCGAGTACGGCGATTGGTACGCGAGGTGTTGGGTAACCCGTGCGCCGAGGAGGTTTCGAGATGAGCAAGAACAGCGACACCGAGTCGCGCACCGGCAAGAACGAGTCGAACTCACTGAAGTACGCGCAGGAGATCCAGTCCCCGGACGACCAGCCGGAGCGCGCGGGGCGCAGCCTTGCCACCACGAACCACGACGTGATCAAGAAGTGGGCCGAGGCACGCGACGCCAGACCCGCGACCGTGCCGGGTACCGAGCACGGTGAACGCCTCGGTGTGCTCAGGTTCGACTTCCCCGGTTACGGCGGAGACGATCTCAAGGAGGTCAGCTGGGACGAGTGGTTCGACACGTTCGATCAGCGGCAGCTGAACTTCCTGTATCAGGAGGAGCGTAAGGACGGCCAGCGGAGCAACTTCTTCCGGCTGGAGAATCCCGGCCGCGAGGACGCCTGATCCGCGACCGGTCGGGACGTGATGTGTGAGGAGTGAACATGGCCGTTTCGGACATGGTCCGCAGCTATCCCGCTGATCTTGGCGATATCGATCGGGAAGCACTGGTGCGCTGCATCGAGGAATGCCTTTCCTGTGCCCAATCCTGCACCGCCTGCGCAGACGCCTGTCTGTCCGAGGCGGACGAACAGCTGCCGATGCTACGCAAGTGCGTCCGGTCCAACCTGGACTGTGCGGACATCTGCGAGACCACCGCGCGTGTCCTTTCCCGCCATACTGGCTACGACGCGAACATCACCAGGGAGATCCTGCGGGCCTGCGCCACGGTGTGCCGCTCCTGTGCCGACGAGTGCGAGCAGCACGCGTCGATGCACGAGCACTGCGATCTGTGCGCGCAGCAGTGCCGCCGCTGCGAGCAGGCCTGTAACGCGCTGGTCGAATCACTGGGCTGACCGGCATCGCCAGGCGAGGAGGAACGATGCGTGCGCTGACCGTGGTTCCTGGCGAACGGGACTCCCTGGCCGTCGTGCAGGCCCCCGAGCCGGAACCGGGCCCGGGCGAGTTGCTGGTCGACGGACTGGCCGTTGGCGTGTGCGGGACTGACAAGGAGATCGCGGGCGGCGAGTACGGGGTGGCACCCGAGGGCAGTTCCCGGCTGGTGCTCGGGCACGAGTCGCTCGGCCGTGTCGCGCGGGCGCCGCAAGGCAGCGGGTTCGAGCCGGGGGACCTCGTCGTCGGTGTGGTCCGGCGACCGGATCCCGTGCCCTGTGGCGCCTGTGCCCACGGTGAGTTCGACATGTGCCGCAACGGAAAGTACACCGAACGTGGCATCAAGGGCATCGACGGCTTCGCGAGTGAACGCTGGCTCGTCGAATGCGACTACGCGGTGAAACTGGATCCGGCACTCGCGGGAACCGGAGTTCTCCTGGAACCCACCACAGTCGTGGCGAAGGCCTGGGAGCAGATCGACAAGGTCGGTTCCCGCGCCTGGTTCGACCCGCGCTCGGTCCTGATCACCGGTGCGGGGCCGATCGGCCTGCTCGCCGCGATGATCGGCGCCCAGCGGGGTTTGGACGTGCACGTGCTCGACCGGGTCACAGACGGGCCCAAACCAGGACTGGTGGCCGAACTCGGCGCGACGTATCACCACGAGGGCATGGCGGAGGTGGCGTCCGAGGTGGAGCCGGATGTCGTCATCGAGGCGACCGGAGCCGGCGCACTGGTCATCGACGCGATGACGATCACCGGGCCGTACGGGATCGTGTGCCTCACCGGGGTTTCCTCCCCTGGGCGCCCGCTGCGGTTCGACGCCGGGGAGGTGAACCGGGAGGTCGTACTGGAGAACGACGCGATCATCGGCTCGGTCAACGCCAACCTGAACCACTACCGGATGGCCGCCGGGACTCTGGCGAAAGCCGACGCGGACTGGCTGGCGCGGCTGATCACCAGAAAGGTTCCGCTGACCGAGTTCGCGTCCGCGTTCACCGCGGGCGACGACGACGTCAAGGTCGTGCTCGATCTGACGGGCGAGGCCTGAGCGCCGGCAGCCAGTTTACCCGCTGATCTTGATGTTGGCCGGTGTGTGGCTGTTCCGACCATGCTCATGATGGAGCACGCGGTGCCGCTGCGGCAGGCGCTGATCCCAGCCGAGTACGCCACTCCTGTTTGCCCGCCGTTGACAGTTGCGGCGCCCTCCGTCACGCTTGACGAGCAATTTTCGCCAGCTTCGAGCAAGGGGTTGGCCGTGCGCGCCGAGTTTCTTGGGAAAGACCCCGACTCCATCGAGGGTGAGTCGCCTACGCTGTTCGCCACCGATCGGACGGACCGAGTGACATACATCGCCCAGGGCTGGAAGGTCACCGACCCGCAGGTGCTGGCCGACGTGGGTCCAGTGCCCGACCACGAGACCCTGATCGAGATTCCCGAGGATGTCCTGAAGATGTACGCCCGCCGCTACCAGCAGGAGACGGAGGGAGACACCTGACTTTCATCAAGCCCGGCCCCGAGTTTAGTCAGCTGTTCCAGTCGTTCGAGCACACGGCCTTCCGCCTGGAAGTGCGGGAGACCTACAACGCGCCGCGCGAGGTTGAGTCGTTCCGCCGCTTCCGAGCTGGCGAGCAGGTTGACCTGTCGTGGGCGGAGACCTGGTTCAGCATGATCCGTCAGGCAACCGCGGAGGGCAGGCGCTTCGCACGGGTTCGGATCGTCAGCGTGCCGTTGTCCGAATACAACCGATTTGGCTTGTGGGCGGCCCAGTTCACGACTGAAGCCGGAGAAGACATCCGTTACCTTCAGCGCGACGTTGCCGAGCACCTCGACCTGCCCAACCACGACTACTGGCTGTTCGACTCGCGCAAGCTGGTCAGGATGACCTTCGGCGAAGATGACCGCTTCCTCGGAGCTGAGGTCATCGAGGATTCCTCGGTGATCGTTGAGCACAACTACTGGCGTGACGCCGCGCGTCATCACGCCATGAGCAGAGATGAGTTTGTCGCCAAGTATGAGCAGCGGGACGACCAGCGTCGATGAGGCGCGGAATGCGCTTGGCAAACGACTCCGCGAGCTGCGCACCTCAGCCGACCTGTCCGGCAGGCAGCTCGCGGAGTCGTTGTCATGGGTGGGGTCCAAGGTCTCCAAGATAGAGAACGGCAAGCAGACCCCAACCGACGACGACATTCATGCCTGGACGAGGGCAACGAAGGCCGAAGACCAGGCCGTCAGCCTGCTCGCGGCGCTCAATAACCTTGAGCAGCAGCACGCCGAGTGGCAGCGCGTCCTCAAGTCGGGCTTGAAGGCGCACCAGCTCACGCTGTCGCAGACGGACGAGAAGACCAAGTTCTATCGGAGCTTTGAGAATACGGTCATCCCTGGGCTTGTCCAAACTCCCGAGTATGCGCGCTCTCTTTTCGCCCGAGTCGTCATGGTGCACGGAATCCCGAACGACATCGACGAGGCCGTCAAGTCGCGTATGCAGCGCCAAGAAATGCTGTACCGCTCGGATAAGCGCTTCCACTTCGTTCTGACCGAGGCCGCGCTCCGCTACCGCCTCGTCTCCACTGAGACCATGCTCGGGCAGCTCGACCGCCTCATGGCGATCACCACCATGCGAAACGTCAAGCTTGGAATCATCGGCTTCGACACGCAGTACGTCACGGACCCTCGCCACGGCTTCATGCTGCTGGATGACCAGTTGGTGCGCTTCGAGTCGTACTCGGCCGAGCTGAACCTGCGTCAGCCTGACGAGATCGAGCTGTACGCCTCGATCTTCGATCAGCACGCCGCCGTAGCGAGCTACGGCGCGACGGCCCGCGCGATCATTGGCCGCGTCATGCAAGAACGCGCCGCCGAAGCCGAGGCAACCGATTCCTGATTTGCTCGACCGGAGCCAGGGCAGCAGATTTTCGAGCAAACTCGAGAAAATTGCTGGCAATCCAGTAGTGTGCTGCTTACTCTCCCCAGTGTCACCCGCCTGACCTTGGGAGATTCCGTGGCCGTTTCGGTTCCACTGCTGACGAAAGACCAGATCGACCGCCCGCCTGACCGTGCGCGTGAGGTGGTCGAGTACCGCAAGAGCGGTCTGAGCCTCAACCACATACAGGGGTGCCCGCTTGGGTGCGCCTACTGCATTCGTCACACGTACGGCTTGTGGGACAAGGACCAGCCCGTCGCGCTCATGTCCGACGCCCAGGCCATCGACGAACTGGTGGCTCACCGCTACTTCCAGCCGCACGTGACGCCTATTCAGGTGTTCAACCGTGCGACTGAGCCGTTCTTGCCGAAGGTCCGTCCGCACACCTACGCCGTGCTGGAGGAGTTGGACGAGCGCGAGCTGACCAACCACATTCTGATCATCACGCGGCACCAGTTGAAGCCGGATGACGTGGATCGGCTGAACCGCTTCGCCACCTGAAGGTGACGTTGCTGTTCACGTATTCGGGGATTGCTGATCCGGGTATTGAGCCGTACCCGTCGCGGGTGGCGGCCACGTCGCTGAAGCTGATGAGCGCGCCGCTGCGTCGGAAGTACCGCACGATCTTGTACTGGCGTCCGCTGGTTCCGGGGCTGAACGATGGCGACGAGCACCTGGCCGCCGCCTTCGAACTCAGCGAGCACGCCGACGCCACGGTGTTCACAGGCTTGTTCTACCGGGATCAGATCGCCGAGTACTACAAGGCCAACGGCTTGTCGGAGCCGTACGACGGGACAGCGCGGCGGAAGATCGTGCCGGAGACGCTGGAACGTCGGGTGCTGGACACCTTCTCCAGTTCGGCCGCCTTGTTCCGCAAGACCTCCTGTGCGGTGTCGTACGTGCATAACCTGCCGGACTACAACGGCCACTACGGAATTCGGGAGTTGTGCGACATCTGCCCCTTGAGTCAGCTTGAAGTCTGTTCGATGGCCCACCAGGTGCCGACCGCTGAAGACATCCAGCAGGCCGCCCGCGTGTTGCCCGAGGCCGACGCCCTGCAGGTCGTAGACATCAGCAAACGGGCGGCCATCGTGTCGGGCCTGGCCACCGAGCATCCGCGCTACTTCCTGCAGCACGCGCTTGGCTTCCAGGTACATGACCAGCACCACCCGCACCACCAGAACCGCCACGGGCGGGCTGACATCGGCTGGAAGGAACCATCGGCATGACGGACTGGACCACCCTGGACTACGTCGTGGTGGACGTGGAGGGCAACGGCCACCAGCCGCCCGACCTGGTGGAGCTGGCCGTCGTGCCGATCGTCGGCGGGATCGTCCGGGAGCCACTGAGTTGGCTGGTCAAGCCCGACCAGCCGATCACGCACTTCGCCCGCAAGATCCACGGCATTACCAACGAGCAGGTGGCCGACGCACTCACGTTCGCCGCCGTCGAGGCTGACGTGCTGAAGGCGCTCGACGCCCCGGCCCTGATCGCACACAACGCCCACGTTGATGTTGGCGTGCTCCGGCGCAAGCTCCCTGGTTGGGAGTGCCCGGAACTGTTCGACACGCTGAAACTGGGCCGCCGCCTGCTGCCCGGCCGCAAGAAGTACCGTCTCGGGGCCCTGGTGGAGGAGTTCGAGCTCGCGGACGGCCTCAAGGAGGATCGCCAGCCGCACCGGGCCACGTATGACGCCATCGTGACAGCAAGGCTGTTCATTCTGCTCGCAGGCGGGCGGACGCTCGAGGAACTGCGCGACCAGCCGACAGAGGGAGGTCGTGATGACCCGGCCCTCTTCTAACGGGTTGTTCGTCAGCGTCGATGGGCCGAGTGGCGCGGGCAAGACGACGATCGTGCGGCACTTGGCTCACATGCTGCTCGCCCAAGGCCACCACGTTCACGTCACCGCCGAACCATCGTCCGGGCCGATCGGCGCGCTCGCGTCAGAGCTGACCGAAATCGTCACCGGGCACGCGCTCGCCTGTCTGTACGCGGCGGACCGTTACAGCCACATCGAGACGGAGATCGCGCCGTACGTCAGGAAGGGCCACGTCGTCATCTCTGATCGCTACGTGGCCTCCGGCCTGGTGATCCAACGGTTCGACGACGTTGACCCGGTGTTCCTCTGGCAGATCAACGAAGAGGTGCAGCGGCCTGACTTGGCCGTCATTCTGGAAGCCGACCCGGACGTGATCGCCGAACGGTTGGAAGCGCGCGGGCCGCACAACCGCTTCCAGCGCTCGCCCGGAACCAGTCGCCGGGAAGTCAACTACTACCGGCAGGCGACGGACACGTTGGAAGAAGCCGGCTTCGACGTGCTGCGGGTGGACTGCACCAAGCGCCCACCCGAACAGTCCGCATCGGTCATTCGTCGTGAACTGACGGCACTGCTCGCGCCGAGTGAGGCGGTCGGCTGATGGATCTGATGAATGAGGCTGCGATTCGCCGCTATCCCGAGCTGCGCGACCTGATGGCCGTGCGCGAGGCCGGGTGGACGTTCCGGCCACTGTACGACGAGCGCGAACTGGCTGGCATTGCCGGAAGCTTCAGCCGCCAGCAGTATACCGACGCCCTGTTCGTCTTCGACCGCACCAACGTCAGCGCCGCCCGTGTGTTGGACGACGCCTATGGCGGCGGCTGCTTGTGGTTCAGGCAAAGGGCGGACCTCCGAGAAGTCATTCAGGACATCTTGGGGCTGCCGGAACCCGGGCAACCGGGTGCGCCGTATCTGGTCAAACGGTCAAGTCTGTTGTGGACGCCGTGATGGCGACGCTCGCACCGCAAGAGTCCTGGTTCCCAGTCGGTGACCTTCCTGCCGAGGCCGAGGTATCCCGTACGCGCGAGAAACCGCGGTTCTCGGACTCGCTGCACCTGGTAGCGCTGCCCACGGCTGCCCCCGTGACCCGTCTGTTCGTGGCGGAGACGCTGCGTAAGTGGAGTGCCACGTTCATCGAGCCGGACATGGAAGCAGTCGCGGGCGAGCTGGTGGCCTTCAGCGTGAAGCAGACCGGGCCGGCCGACGTCGTGAGCTACCGGGACATCACTGAACCGCACCTGTTCCGGCTGCGGCTGCTCGGCTACCAACGGCACATCACCTTCGAAGTGATCGACGAGCACGATGAGGCGCTGGTCTTTCCAGAGGATGCCGAACTGCCGGAAGGCAGCGGCCTGGCCCTCGTCGACGCTCGGGCGGGGCGGTGGGGATCGCACCTCACCCAGCACGGCCGGGTGATGTGGGCCGAACTCGGCGTTTACGAGCAATCGGCCGTCGGGCTGCCCAGGCGGCCAGTGAAGCCAACGCCGTCCCCGCGCAGTTCGCCAGAACCAGCCCCCCAAGAATTCGACCTTCTCCGCAGAGTTCGAGCCGGCCTGGAAAACATGTATCCCTCGCGCTAGGACCGCGCTCGCTCGGCAAAATCGAGGGCGCTGCCGCCTGGGGTGGCGCTGCCGCTTCGCTCAGCGGAGGCGGTAGGAGTCTGCCGCGTCCGCCGAAAGGGCGAGGCCGTGCCCCGGCGCGGACAGGTCCGGCTCCACCCATCCGCCGCTCGGATCCAGTGTGCCGGTGAACAGCATCGGCTCGATGCGGTCGTGGTCGGCGAACCATTCGACGTGCCGGAAGTTCGCGGTGGCGACCGCCGCCGGCACCGAGACGTTCGGTGCACAGTGCGCCGAGACCTCGAGGTTGGCCGCCGCGGCCAGGGCGGTGATCCGCAGCCATTCCGTGTACCCGCCGCAGCGGGTGACATCCACCTGCACGCAGTCCACCGAGTCGTTGTCGATCATCCGGCGGAAGTACGGCAGGTCGTAGCCGTACTCCCCGGCCGCGACGTCCGCTGGCACCGCGTCCCGGACACGCCGGAGCCCGTCAAGGTCGTCGCTGGACACCGGCTCCTCGAACCAGGTGACGTTCCACTCGGCGAGCCGGGCGCCCACCCTCGCGGCCTGGGCGGCGCTGTAGGCGCCGTTGGCGTCCACGTACACCTCGGCCGTCGCGCCCGCGACCTGCCTTGTCCTGGCCACACGGGCGATGTCCCGCTCGACGGCGGTGCCCCACCCCTCGCCGATCTTGATCTTCACCCGGGGAATTCCCCGCGTGCCGACCCAGTCCTCCAGGTGTGCGCTGAGCCGGGGGTCGTCGTAGGTGGTGAAACCGCCGCTGCCGTAGACGTCGACGCGGTCGTGCACCCGGCCGAGCAGGCGGCACAGCGGCATCTCCCGCAGCCGTGCGGCGGCGTCCCAGAGCGCGATGTCCACAGCGGACATCGCGCACGACACCAGGCCGACCCGGCCCAGGTTGCGCACGCGGCGCTGCATGGCGTGCCAGCAGGCCGGGGTGTCCAGCACGTCCCGGCCCCGCAGCTCGTCGGCGAGCACCCCGTGCACGAGCTCCACACAGGCCTCGTTGGCATAGGTCCAGCCAAGGCCGGTCACGCCACCGCAGCGCACCTGCACGACAACGATCGTCGTGCCGTCCCAGTGCAGGGTGCCGTCGGCCTCCGGGCCCGGGGTCGGGATCCGGTAGGCCGAGGCGGTCAGGTCCTCGATCGCGTAGTCGGTCATGAGTCAGCGGCGGTTCGGGATGAACTCCTGCACCTTCGTCTTCGCGCCCTGCAGCATCAGGTGCCAGGCATTCGGGTCACCCTTGAGCACGGACTCCGCGGTGGACTTCATCTGCTCGAACGTGGCATGCGGCGGGATCGGCGGCACCTCGGGGTCGCAGCGTACGTCGAGTACCGCGGGCCGGTCGGCGGCGAGCACGCGGTCCCAGGCGTCGCCCAGCGCGTCCGGGGTTTCGACGGCGACCGCATCGAGCCCGAGCGAACGCGCCACGTCGGCGTAGGAGATGTCCGGGATGGCCTGGGACTCCTCGAACTTCGGTGAGCCGCCCATCGCCCGCAGCTCCCAGGTGACCTGGTTCAGGTCGTTGTTGTGGAACACGCAGACGACGAGGCAGGGGTTCTTCCAGAGCTTCTGGTACCTGGCGATGGTGATCAGTTCGGCAAGCCCGTTCATCTGCATGGCGCCGTCGCCGACGAGGGCGATCACCGGCCGGTCGGGATGGGCGAATTTGGCGCCGATCGCGTAAGGCACGCCGGGCCCCATGGTCGCGAGGGTGCCGGAGAGGGAGCCGCGCATCCGGCCTCGCATCTTCAGGTTCCTCGCGTACCAGTTGGTCGACGATCCCGAGTCCGCTGTGACGATCGCGTCCTCGGGGATACGCGGCGACAGTTCGTGCACCACCCGAATCGGGTTGACCGGCTTGGCCTCCAGCATCGCCTGCTGCTCCATGGTGTCCCACCAGTCGGCGACGTTCTGCTCGATCGTCTCCCGCCAGGAGCGGTCCTGCTTGTGCCGCAGCAGCGGCAGCAGTGCGCGCAGCGTGCCCTTCGCCTCGCCGACCAGATTGACCTCCGTCGGGTAGCGCATCCCGATCAACCCGCCGTCGATGTCGATCTGTACCGCCCTGGCCTGACCGAACTCCGGCATGAACTGCGTGTACGGGAAATTGGACCCCACGATGAGCAGGGTGTCGCAATCGCGCATGAGCTCGTAACTGGGCCTGGTGCCCAGCAGGCCGATCGACCCGGTGACGTAGGGCAGGTCGTCCGGCAGTACGTCCTTGCCGAGCAATGCCTTCGCCACCCCCGCGCCGGTGACTTCGGCCACCTGCCTGACCTCGTCGGCGGCATTGCGCGCGCCCTGTCCGATCAGGACGGCGACCTTCTCGCCGGCGTTGAGCACGTCGGCCGCGCGGGCGAGCTCGTCCTCCGGGGGCACCATGACGGACCTGGCACTGCTCGGTGGACTGGAGGGAACGTGCTTGAACGCGTGCTGCGGCGGTGTGTACTCCTCCTCCTGCAGATCCGCGGGAATGATCACCGCTGTCGGCGCGCGGGAGGCTTCCGCCGTACGCATCGCGCGGTCGATGGCGTTCGGCAGCTGCTCGGCGACGTTCACCTCGACGACGTATTCGCTGGCCACGTCCTTGTACAGCGACTGGAGGTCGACCTCCTGCTGGTAGTGACCGCCCATCGCGCTGCGCGCGGTCTGCCCGACGATGGCCACCACGGGGACGTGGTCGAGTTTCGCGTCGTAGAGCCCGTTGAGCAGGTGGATGGCGCCCGGGCCGGATGTCGCCATGCAGACTCCCACCCGGCCGCTGAACTTGGCGTAGCCGACCGCCTGGAACGCCGACATCTCCTCGTGCCGGGACTGGACGAAGCGTGGTTCGTTGCCGGACTTCTCGAACGCGGCGACGATTCCGTTGATTCCGTCGCCCGGGTAGGAGAACACCTCCTCGACGCCCCAGTCCCGCAGGCGCTTCAGCAGGTAGTCGCCAACCGTCTCGGGCATGTTTCCTCCTCGCTCAGTCGGGCATTCCTTTGCCACCGGCTACCCGCCATCGACGGGCTCAACCCTGTGGGGAGGACGAGTGAGCACCAGCCAGCAGCTCCCGATGCCGACGGTTCCGTATCAGGCGCTCGAGGAGGATCTGCGACGGCGGGTGCGAGGGGAGGTCCGCTTCGACGCGGGCAGTCGCGCCACCTACTCGACCGCCGCGTCGAACTACCGCCAGGTGCCGATCGGGGTGGTGCTGCCGTACACGGTGGACGACGGGGAGCAGGCGATCGCGGTTTGCCGGGAGCACGACGTTCCCGTGCTCTCCCGTGGCGGCGGGACAAGTCTGGCCGGCCAGTGCTGCAACGTCGCCGTGGTGATCGACTGGAGCAAGTACTGCACCCGGCTGGCTTCGGTGGACACCGAACGCGGGATCGCCGTCATGGAGCCGGGCGTCTCGCTGGACAACGTCAACGACGACCTCGCCGAACACGGGCTGATGGTGGGGCCGAAACCTTCCACTCATGTCAGCTGCACGATCGGCGGCATGATCGGTAACAACTCCTGCGGAGCCACCGCTCAGGCCTTCGGAAAGATGGCCGAATCGGTGCGCAGGCTGGAGGTGCTCACCTACGACGGGCTGCGCATGTGGGTGGGCGAGACCAGCGATGAGGAGTACGCGGCGATCCTGGCCGAGGGCGGGCGCAAGGCGGAGATCTACCGGGGCCTGCGGAGCCTGCGCGATCGCCACCTCGCCGAGATCCGGACCCGCTATCCGGACATTCCCCGGCGGGTGTCCGGTTACAACCTCGACTCACTGCTGCCGGAGAACCGGTTCAACCTGGCCGAGGCGCTCGTCGGCAGTGAGAGCACCCTCGTCACGGTGCTGCGCGCGGAACTCGAACTGGTCGAGGCGCCCGCGGCGAGCACCCTTGTCGTACTCGGCTACCCGGACGTGACGCTGGCCGCCGACGCGGTCACCGACGTACTGCCGTACGAGCCCTCCGCGCTGGAGGGGCTCGACGACCGGCTCATCGAGTTGGAACACAGCCGAGGGCTCGCCGAGAAGGCGTTGCGTGAACTGCCGGAGGGCAGTGGCTGGCTGATGGTGGAGTTCACCGGCAGCGACCAGGCCGAGGCCGATCACAAGGCACGAGCGCTGATCGAAGCACTCGGTGCGGGCCCTCGGGCGCCGTCGACGGCACTGCTCAATGAACCGGAGGAGGAACAGAACCTCTGGGAGGCCCGCGAGTCCGGACTGGGAGCCACGGCCTACCCACCACAGGGCCCGGAGACCCACGAGGGATGGGAGGACGCGGCCGTGCCGCCGGAACGCCTCGGTGACTACCTGCGCGACTTCCGCGAGATGCTGGACCGCTACGACTACGGATCGGCGGCGCTGTACGGCCACTTCGGGCAGGGCTGCGTACACACCAGGATCCCGTTCGACCTGACGACCGCCGAGGGGATCGCCCACTACCGTGAGTTCGTCGAGGAAGCGGCACGGCTGGTGATCTCCTACGGCGGATCGCTGTCGGGGGAGCACGGCGATGGTCAGTCCCGGGGTGAGCTGCTGCCGTTGATGTTCGGTGACGCCATCGTCGCGGCGTTCAAGGAGTGCAAGGCGCTGTTCGACCCGGACAACCGGATGAACCCCGGTAAGGTCGTGCATCCCGACCCACTGGACGCGAACCTGCGGCAGGGCGCGGATTTCCGCCCGTGGGAACCGGAGACGCATTTCGCCTATCCCGACGACGACCACCGCTTCAGCCGCGCGGCCGGCCGATGTGTCGGCGTCGGCAAATGCCGCGGTGAGGAGAGCGGGGTGATGTGCCCCAGCTACCGCGCGACGCGCGAGGAGGAACATTCCACGCGTGGTCGTGCCAGGCTCCTCTTCGAGATGCTGAACGGGGACGTCATCACCGAGGGCTGGCGGTCGCGGGCCGTGCACGACGCGCTCGATCTGTGCCTGGCCTGTAAGGGTTGCCGCAGTGACTGCCCGGTCAACGTCGATATGGCCACCTACAAGGCCGAGTTCCTCGCGCACCACTTCGCGGGGCGCGTCCGGCCCGCCGCGCACTACTCGATGGGCTGGCTCCCACTGTGGGCAAGGCTCGCGGGGTTCGCGCCGAGGTGGGTCAACGCCCTCGCCCACACGGCGGGACTGAGCGGCTTACTCAAGGCGGTGGGCGGCGTCGACCGGCGGCGGGAGATCCCGTTGTTCGCCGGGGAACGATTCTCCGACTGGTTCGCCCTTCGTGCTCGCCGGCCCGCGGGGGACAGGGGAGAGGTCCTGCTGTGGCCGGACACCTTCACCAACGGCTTCCACCCGGACGTCGCGAAGGCGGCGGTGGACGTCCTCGAAGCCGCCGGCTTCACCGTGCGGGTTCCGGATCGGACTGTCTGCTGTGGACTGACCTGGATCTCCACCGGCCAGCTCGATACCGCCAAGCGGGTGCTGCGTCGAACGCTCGAGACGTTGCGCCCGCAGCTGAGTGACGGAACGCCGGTGGTGGTGCTCGAACCGAGTTGTGCGGCCGTATTCCGCTCGGATCTCCCGGAGTTGTTGCACGGGGACACCGACGCCCACCGGCTGGCCGGGCAGACCCGCACGATTGCCGAGCTACTGGCCGAACGCGCGCCGGACTGGCGCCCCTCGGCCCGGGAGAACCGCCGCGCCATCGCCCAGCCGCACTGTCACCACCACGCGATCCTCGGCTTCGACACCGACGCGAGGGTGTTACGGGAGTCCGGAGTGGACGTGGAGGTGCTGGACGCGGGATGTTGTGGTCTCGCGGGCAACTTCGGCTTCGAGCGTGGCCACTACGACGTGTCGATGGCCTGCGCCGAGGACAAGCTGATGCCCGCGGTGCGGGGCGCGGAGAAAGACACGCTGGTGCTCGCGGACGGGTTCAGCTGCCGCACGCAGATCGAACAGGCAGGGGGCGGTGCTGTCGCGTTGCACAGCGCCGAGGTGCTCGCCGCCGCCGTACGCGACGGCGAGCCCGTGCCCGGCAGGCCCACCCCACCCTCGCCGTTGGCCAAGACGGCGATCGTCGTGGCGACGGCGGCCCTGCTGGTCGCGCCGATCGTGCTCGCCGCCCGGTCACTGCGCGACCGGCTCCGCGGCCGAGACCGCAGGTCGACCGCGCAGGCACAGAGGACGACACGATGAGTGGAACACACGAGTACCCCAGCCGAGGGCGCTTCACGAAGGATGGTCCCGCTCGCGGTCGTCAGCCCACGCCTGGGCCGGCCGGTCGTGCCTGCTGTGCACGTTGTGCTTGCTGTGCTTGTTGTGCCTCTTTCGACACCCGCGTCAGCAGTTGCTTTCCGCCGTCGTAGGCGAGGTGCAGCGCGTCGGCGCCCGCGACGACCGTGAGCATCGTGCTGATCAGCCGGGTCTGCCGCGGTGCGAACGCCAGCCCCGCGGTGAGACCGGACGCGACCCAGACCGCGAGGCAGAACGGGCAGGTGAGCACCTCGCCGACCGCGTGCTGGGCTCCCTGCCCGCGGACCGACTCGTTCAGTTCGGACTGTCCCGCAGGCTCCTGGTAACGGGTGAACGGCGCGCGCAGCGGGCTGGTGATCGTGTCCTTGGCCAGCAACCTGCTGGCCTTGTGCGTCGCGATGGTCAACAGCACGGTGTCGCCGAGGCCGACGCGTTCGGGTACCCGGACACCGAGCGCCCGGCCGGCGGCGGTGAGCGCGCCGGCCAGGGCGCCGTAGGTGCCCAGCACCACCACGTATCCGCGCAGGGGGCGCTGTGCGTCTCCCTGGTACAACTCGCGGATCCGGCTGGCGGTCCTGGTCAGTGCTGACATTCGCAGCTCCTGGTTGTGGTCCGGCTGTTGTCCGCGAGGCTGGCTCAGGAACGGTCGACCGTCCCGACGCGCGAACGCGCGCCACTGGGCAGGAGGCCGAGGAGGATCATCCCGATTCCGAGACCGAGATGCAGCCAGTTGTCGGCGTCGTTGAGCGGGACGAAGTTCGCCTCGCTGTCCTGGTCGATCACCAGTCCGTAGATCCACAGCGCGAGGTAGATCACCCCGCCACCGATCAGATACGCCTTGGCGCCACCGGGACGCATCGCCATCGCGAAGCCGACGATCCCGAACGCCAGATGCACCAGGTTGTGCAGGATCGACACCGCGAAGATCCCGAGCAGCAACGCATCGGAGTCCACCGACCAGAACTCCATCCGGTCGTACTGCGTCGTCACACCCGGGACGAAGCCCAGGATGCCGACGAGCAGGAACACCGCGGACACGGCATATGCGGCCATCCGCACAGGTGAGGTCGCCGGCTTGACCGTTTCACTCACTTTGTCACCTCGATTCGGTGATGGCTGTTTTCCGAACACTCCGCGTACCCGGAGCGCCACCGGTCAAACGCGCGTTCACCCCCTCGTGATCGTTCCGGGTTTCGGGCAGGCAGAAGCGGGAACACCAGGGCTTCTGGCGAGTTCCGGTGCCGAGGAGGCGAGTGTGCGCCTGCGCAAGAGTGATATCGCGGACCTGGTCTCCGAGCAGCCCTCGTTCCAGGTACGCGAGTGGCGGATCGACCGGATCGGCTGGTTGGTCATGGGCCTGATCGTGATCGCCGGCCTGCTGGGCGTGTGGGGTGGCGGGCTCGCCGGTGACGCGACGGTATCGGCCGGCGACGGCAGTATGTCGGTGAGCTACGACCGGTTCGTCCGCAACCTCGGGGAGAGCACGCTGGTCGCCGAGTTTCCGCCGGGCAGCGCGGAGGAGGGCTCCGTCAGCCTCGCCCTCGACCAGGCATATCTGACCAGCAACGAGGTCCAGTCCGTGACGCCCGAACCGGACTCGGTCACCGCGCGGGACGGCCGTTTCGTCTACGAGTTCTCCGCCGCGGGGGACGCTGCCCTGACCGTGCGGTTCGACCTGCGTCCTAGCTCCGGGGCCGGGGTACGCACGGCGACGATCGAAAGCGGTTCCGGCGGGCAGGCTTCGCTCTGGCAGTTCGTCTACCCCTGACGCGGCGACGGGAACGAGGAGTACACAGTGGACATCATTCTGCGCGCGCTGGTCATCTACCTGATCCTGATGCTGTTGTTCCGGCTGTCGGGAAAGCGAACACTGTCCCAGGTCACGACCTTCGACCTGGTGCTGTTGCTGATCATCAGCGAGGCCACCCAGCAGGCGCTGCTCGGTGACGACTTCTCGATCACCACGGCGGCGCTGGCGATTCTCACCCTGGTGTCGCTCGACCGCGTCGCCGACATGCTGAAGTCCCGCTCCACGGCGTTCAGCAGGCTGGCCGAGGGAGCGCCGCTGGTGCTGGTGGAGCACGGCAGGCCACTGCAGGAGCGGCTGCGTAAGGAACACATCAGCACCGACGACATCCTCGCGTCGGCCAGGAAGAGTCAAGGCCTGTTGCGGATGGACCAGATCGAGTACGCCGTGCTGGAGAGCTCGGGCGGGATCAGCATCATCCCGGTGCAGAGCGAGTCGGAACGGGAGAAGAACCGGGAGGCGAGCCGCCGCATCGCCCGCGAGTCGGAGGAGTCCTGAACCGGTCGCTAACCCATCGCTGGACGACCCGGTGGTGGTGCGACCTCGTCCAGCACGCCCGACTGCCCGGCCAGCGCCGCCGCTTCCGTACGGGTGCCGACCCCCAGTCTGCGCAACAGCGTCGCGGTCAACCGCTTGACCGTGCGCTCGGAGACATGCAGTTCGGTCGCTATCTGCGCGAGGGTTCTCCCGGTGGACAGCAGCCGCCACAATCGCCGGTCGGCATCGCAGAGTTGATCACGTAGCCGCCGGGCGGCACCGCCGGTCGCCGCAAGGTGTTCGAGTACGGGTCCTGGAAGGACGGCCCAGCCCTCGATGAGTGCCAGCAGTGGCGTGAGCAGGTCCTCGGGTTCGGCGGTCTTGCTCAGCACGCCCCGGGCTCCGGCGTGCACGGCCCGCAGGGCCGGTTCGTGGTCGTCCTCGCGCGCCATGGCGATCACGGCCGCGGCCGGTTCTGTCCGCCTGATCGCCGAGATCGCCCGTAAGCCGCCGGGTGCGGGCAGGCCGAGGTCGACGAGCGCGAGTTCCGGGCGGTAGCGGCGAACGGTGGTGGCGGCGTCGGACGCGGCACAGGTCGTGGCGATCACCTCCGCCCGCCCACCGCTCATCGAGGGCAGGAGCATCGCCAGCCCGCGGCTGAAGAGGGGTTGCGGATCGACGACCACGATCCGTACGGGACGGGGCTGTCCCATATCCCACCGCTCCTGCCCGTCCCGAGGAATCCGCCGCTCGGCGGGTTCCCCTTTCGTGCGGACCTAAGCGTGCTCCGGCTGGCCTTTCCGGGCCAGGTTGGGCCGCGCGGGGACAGCGAACCCGGCAAGGCTCACAGATGTGACGGGTCCATCGCAACGAGAAGGAGCGCAATGTTCTATCACGTCCAGACTCTGCAGTTCGAGGCGAAACCGGATGGCCCGGACCCCGCCTTCGCGAAACGCCTGCAGGAGATCCTCGGAGGAAAATGGGGTGAGCTGACCGTCGCGCTGCAGTATCTGCAGCAGGGCTGGAACTGCCGGATGCCGGGCAAGTACAAGGACATGTTGCTGGGTATCGGCACCGAGGAGTTGGCCCACGTCGAGATGATCTGCACGATGATCGCGCGGCTGAACGAGGGCGCGCCGATGTCGGTGCAGGAGGCGGCTGTCTCCGACAATCCGATGACCGCCGCGATCTACGGCGGATCGAACCCGCAGCACCTGATCAACAACGGTGGCGGGGGCTACTACCAGGACAGCAGCGGGGTGCCGTGGCTGGGCGCGTACACCACGTCCTCCGGCAACCTGATGGCCGACTTCCACCTCAACGCCACCGCGGAGATGCAGGGCAGGCTGCAGGTGTCGCGCCTGTACAACATGACCGACGATCCCGGCGTCAAGGCCATGCTGCGGTTCAACCTCGCCCGCGACCACATGCACCAGCAGCAGTGGCTGGCCGCCATCGAGGAACTCAAGGCGGACGGGCTGGAGGGCCTGCCGGTGCCCGAGGCCTTCCCGAACGAGTCCGAGCAGAATCTCGACTTCGTCAGCCAGTACATGAACTGCAGCGATGGCACCCAGGCCGGTGCGGGAAGGTGGGCTTCGGGGGAGATGCCCGACGGCAGTGGCCGCAACTTCACCTACACCGACAATCCCGAACCGCACGGCGATCGGCCTGTGCTGCCTCCCGGCGATCCCCGGTTGTACGGCACCCCGCCGCCGGACGAGGCCAAGGGGAACGAGGCGACCTGACGCCGCGACCGAGGCGCACACGATGGGAGCCCCGCCGAGATCGGCGGGGCTCCCATCGTGTGTCCGCCCGTCCGCCGGGACCGGAGCGCGGCACACGGCGACGGCGTCCCGGAGCGCGGTCCGGGACGCCGTCCGACCGTCAACCAGGACGGCCCGGCACCCACGGGGGCAACGCGGGTGCCCGACTTACGCGGGGTCAGTCCTCGTCGTACTCCTCGTCCTCGTGCTCTTCGTAGTCAGCCTCCGTGTTCGCACTGGAGTGCACCGTGCTGGACCAGGCGCCGTCCTCACCCGCGCCGTACATGCCGCTGGTGTAGGTGGTGCCGTAGGCGTTCGCCCCGGAGGCGGTGAACTCCAGCATCGCGCCATCCGGACCCGCGTGTGAGGAGGACTCCGCGAAGTAGGTGCCAAAGCTGCCGTAGCCGTCATGGTGCTCGCCGTGGCCACCGGCGTAGCTCTGCGTACTGACCGTTCCGGCACCGCCGTCACCGGCCCACGAGGTGGTCTCGTCGTAACCGCTGTCCGCGGAAGCGATACCCGCGGTGCCGAACGCGAGCGGCAGCGCCAGTGCGCTGGCCACCATGGCGCGTCGAACTGTACCCATGCGATGATCCTTTCTCTGTCCTCTGGCAGAGGCAGGACCTGGTTCTTCCGACTCCATGTTGCACAGGAAGACCAGGTCCTGTTCTTGTATGGAACTGGCTCGGCGTGAATGTCGAGCCGAGAACGGAGTTCCACCCTGTCCGCGGATTGATGCAGGCAGGCGCCGGGTTCACTCGATGAGGCGGCGGCTCACCGGCGATTACTTCATACGGTGTCCACTTCAACGGCCATTGATCATCCGGCGGTGTCGGTAGCGGGCACGACACGGCCCCGAACCTCACCGAAACCGATCCGGGCGCTGCCCGGACCCGGTGCGGTGGCCGAGATGTTCACCTCGTCACCGTCCCGCAGGAAGGTCCGCTCCTCGCCGTTGACGTCGACGGGCTCCTTACCGCCCCAGGTCAGTTCGATGAACGCACCGCGCTGGTGCTTCTCCGGGCCGGAGACGGTGCCGGAGGCGAACAGGTCGCCCGTGCGCGACGAGGCACCGTTCGCCGTCAGATGGGCCAGCATCTGCGCGGGCGACCAGTACATGTCCCGGTACTGGGGACGGGAAACCTCCTGGCCGTTCCACTCGACGGCGAGCTCGATGTCGAGGCCCCACGGCTGCCGCTCGCGCAGGTAGGGCAGCGGCTGGGGGTCCTGTGGCGGGTTGGCGGTCCTGGCGGACTCGAGCGCGAGCATCGGCACCACCCACGCGGACACCGAGGTCGCGAAGCTCTTGCCGAGGAACGGGCCGAGCGGCACGTACTCCCACGCCTGGATGTCGCGCGCCGACCAGTCGTTGACGAGCACGGCGCCGAAGACATGCCGCGCGAAGTCCTCGCAGGACACGGCTGTGCCCATCGCGGAACCCGTGCCGACGACGAAACCCACTTCCGCCTCGATGTCCAGCCTGCGGGACTCGCCGAAGGAGGGCTGCTGTTCATCCGGGGACTTGCGCTGGCCCTGCGGGCGCACGATGCCGGTCCCGGAAACCACGACGGTGCCCGCGCGGCCGTGATAGCCGACCGGCAGGTGTTTCCAGTTGGGCATCAGCGGCTCCGCGCCGGGACGGAACAGCCGCCCGAGGTTCGTCGCGTGGTGTTCCGAGGCGTAGAAATCGACGTAGTCGGCGACCTCGAACGGCAGGTGCATCGTGACCTCGCCCGCGGGATGGACCGCGTCGTCGGGGACGTCGCCGGACACCAGATCGAGGATCCGCTCGCGGACCGCGACCCAGCGCTGTTGTCCCTGCGCCATGAAGCCGTTCAACGATCGTCCTGCGAACACGTCCTCGCCGAGCGCGACGGCGAGATCCACCACCGAATCACCTACCCGGACCCCGACGCGGCGCGCGGAACCGGGCGTGGAGAAGACGCCGTAGGGAAGGTTGTCGAGCCCGAACAGCGAGTCGTCCGGGATGGCGATCGTGGTCATGCTTTCTCCTTCGCGGACCGCGGGCCGATCAAGCCGGCCTGGACGAGTCCCAGTTCCACCAGTTCGGTGAGGGGGTCGGTGATACTGCAGGTGCCGAACGACCGGAACACGGCACGGGCCGCGTCCACGCGCCGGCCGGACAGCTCCGCGACCCTGCTCGCCACGGTGTCCGGTGAACGTTCGGCGAGTACACCGGCGAGTTCGCCGGACCCCGGGCCCCGCAGCGCCGCATCGACGGCGAGCAGCAGGTTCAGGAATCCGTGCTGCTCGAACCCGGTTTCGGGGTCGGTGTTGCGGACCGCGTGGTGCAGTCCGGCGGTGGCCTTGAACCGCACCCCGGCCGTGACGACGGCGGCGATCGCGGCGGCGAGTTCCCGCTCGTCCGGATACAGCTGCGCGGTGACTCCACCCGTGCGGAACTTCGCCTGATAACGGGTGGTGGCGAGGATGTCGATGATCTCCGTCCTGCGCTCGTCACGGGGCACCTCGACGAAAACCTCCACCTCCTCTCCGGCCACCCGTACGGCCAGGTCCAGCTCGGCGAAGAACCGTGCCGGTGCCGTACCCGCTGGCACGGCGACCTCGAGTGCGCGCAGTGCCACCGGGAGCTCAGCGGCCGCCGCGAGTGCGGGTCCGGCCTGCGCCGGTCCGGCGGGCAGTGTGACCGCGAGATTGAGCGGGTCGTCCTGCCCCAGCAGCGGAGCGAGGTCGCCCAGGTTTGGTGCGGCGAGGATCAGCGGTCCGACCAGCCCGGCGTAGCGCTCGCGCTCGTGCTCGCGGTGTGCGGGTACCGCCTGGCTCAGTGGCATCAGGCCCGGCGGGAACACGGCCGCGTCGTCGCAGAGCCCCCGTGCGAAGGCGGGCACCGCCCCCGGTGCCTCTTCCGTTCCCGCCGTTTCCGCTGTCTCCACGCGAACCTCCACGTTTCCGGCGCCAGATCGCTCCGCCAGCCTGGCACATCTGATTAATACATGTACTACCTTTGTCGGCAAGCGGCCCCTTTGCGTGCTGGCTCAGTTGCGGCCACGGATCTCGAACTGGTCGCGGTTGGTGATGAGCTTCTCGAGCAGCATGACCAGGACGCGCTGCTCGGCCTCGGTGAGCACACTCGTCCACTCGTGCTCCCGTTCGTTCTGCTCCCGGAAGACCTCCACCATCTCCCGCTCGCCGCGCTCGGTGAGAGACAGGCGGACGGAGCGTCGGTCGTGCTCGGCGGGAGAGCGCCTGATGAGCCCGTCCGCGACCAGTGTCTTGGTCAGGTTTGACACGGCTGCCCGGCTCATTCCGGTCAGTTGTGCCGCTTTCGCCGATTCGAGGGGACCGGCGAGCCAGGTCACGAACAACAGCCGGAAGCTCGACCAGGACCGGCCGCGGGGGCGGTGCACGGAGGATTCCAGATCGTAGGTGACGATGTTGGCAGCGCGGTTGAGCGCCAGCAGGACCTCGGTCGCCGACTGGTGGCGGAACCCGTACTCAGTCGACAGCCTGTGGTTGGCGAGGTCGACGAACGACCAGAAGTCGAGTTCGGGCGCGGGCTGCCGCGCGTCCTGCTCGCCGTCCGATGGCACTTCGGTCATCCCGCAAAAGTAGTACACAGCTGAACTTGTTCGCGACCTGACCGGAGGCATCCCGCGCGCCGATCCAGCGCCGGGTCCCGCCGGGATGGCACATACTTGTCGCCGTGCCCGCGGACTGGATTCTGCACGTGGACCTCGATCAGTTCATCGCCGCTGTCGAGGTGGCCCGGCATCCGGAGTTGCGCGGATGCCCGGTGGTCGTCGGTGGTTCGGGTGATCCGACGGAGCGTGCCGTTGTGGCCACGGCTTCCTACGAGGCCCGCGAGTTCGGGATCACCTCCGGAATGCCCCTGCGCACCGCGGCGAAGCGCTGTCCGGACGCCGTCTTCCTGCCGTCCGACCCGCCCGCGTACGAGGAGGTCTCCGAGCGGGTCATGCTCGTGCTCCGGAGTTTCCCCGTGGTCGTCGAGGTGATCGGCTGGGACGAGGCGTTCCTCGGTGTTTCCTGCGACGCGGACGAGCACCCGGAAGCCCTGGCCGAGGACGTCCGGGGAAAGGTGCTCGCCGAGACCGGACTGTCCTGCTCGGTGGGCATCGGCGACAACAAGCTGCGGGCGAAACTCGCGACGGGGTTCGCCAAACCCGCGGGCGTCTTCCGGCTCACCCGGGACAACTGGGTGGAGGTGATGGCTCATCGGCCGCCCGACGCGCTCTGGGGAATCGGCGGCAGGACCGCCACCAAGCTCGGCGCCCTCGGCATCACCTCGGTGGGCGAGTTGGCCAGGGCGGACAAGGCCGCGCTCGCCGAACGGTTCGGTCCGACCATGGGGCCGTGGTTCCGCCTGCTCGCGCTGGGCATCGGGGACAAGACCGTGGAGGCGACGCCGTACGTGGCCCGCTCCCGTGGCAGGGAGCTCACCTTCCAGCGAAACCTCACCGACCGTTCGGAGATCGAAGAACAGGTGGCGACACTGGCCAGGCGGGTGGCGCAGGACGTGCGCGCGGAAGGCAGGCCAGCGGTGCGCGTCGGGGTGAAGGTGCGGTTCGCGCCGTTCGTCACCCAGACCAGGAGTGTCACGCTTCCCGAGCCGACCGCCGAGGCCGGGGACATCGAGCGGGCCGCGCTCGCCGTGCTGAGCCGGTTCGAGCACGGCAGGCCCGTCCGGCTGCTCGGTGTGCGGGCCGAGTTCCACCGCCCGGACACCAAGGACTGACCCACCCTTCGGCAGCCGTGCCCGCGGCCACCGCGCTTTCCCGGGAAAGTGCGAGGCTGGGGCCGGCGAGACGTCCTAGGCTGCCGGCATGAGCACGCCAAGCGAATACGACGTCTCGGCCATCCGAACCCGCTTTCCCGCGCTGACCGGCGAGGTGGCCTTCTTCGACGGGCCGGGTGGTTCCCAAGTGCCGGCCGCAGTCGCGGAGGCGGTGGGCACGGCGATGGTCTCCCCGGTGTCCAACAGGGGGACGGTGACGGCATCGGAACGGCGCGCCGACGAGCTGGTGACCGGGGCGCGGGCGGCCGTCGGGGACCTGCTCGGCGCGGACCCGGGAGGTGTCGTGTTCGGCCGGAGCATGACCCAGCTGACCTACGATTTCGCCCGCGCGCTCGCCAAGCGGTGGCGGCCTGGCGACGAGGTCGTCGTGACGCGGCTCGACCACGACGCCAACATCCGGCCATGGGTGCAGGCGGCGGAGGCCGCGGGCGCGACCGTCCGCTGGGCCGGGTTCGATCCGCGCGCCGGTGTGCTCACGGTGCGCGACGTCGTCGAGCAGCTCTCCGCCCGCACTCGCCTGGTCGCGGTGACGGCCGCCGCGAACCTGCTCGGCACGCGGCCCGACATTCCCGCTGTCGCGGAAGCCGTGCATGCGGCAGGGGCACTGCTCTACGTCGATGGTGTCCACTACACACCGCATTCCACTGTGGACGTTCAGGAGATCGGTGCCGACTTCTTCGCCTGCTCGCCGTACAAGTTCCTCGGGCCGCATCTGGGTGCGGTCGCGGCGGACCCCGCGCTGCTGCGATCCCTGCGCCCGGACAAGCTGCTGCCCTCCAGCGACACGGTCCCCGAGCGGTTCGAACTGGGCACACTGCCCTACGAACTCCTTGCGGGTACGGCCGCCGCGGTGGACTTCCTGGCGGAGCTCGCGGCGGGAACGGGAAATCGCAGGGAGCGGCTGGTTCGGTCCATGGCCGCACTCCGCGTGCACGAGGACGAGCTGCTGGCGAGAGCGGAGGAGGGGCTGGCCGCGGTACCTGACGTGGTACTGCACGGCGATCCGGGCAGGGCCCGGACGCCCACCCTGCTGTTCACCGTCGATGGTCTGTCTCCACGCGCGGTCTACGAACGGCTCGCGCTCAGCGGTGTCAACGCCCCGGCGGGGCACTTCTACGCGCTGGAATGCGCCAGATGGCTCGGCCTCGGTGACGCGGGCGGTGTCCGTGCCGGTATCGCGCCCTACACCGACGAGTCCGATGTGGACCGCCTTGTCGCCGCTGTCGGCGAGATCGCGGCGGCCGGGGGCCGAAGCTGAATCCGTCCGTGGTGCTACCGCGGCCGGCCCTGCCGGAAGCCGGTCTGACTCGACACGTCCGCGCCCTCGTGCCAGCTGACACCGAGCCCGGACAGGGCGACGGCTCTGCTGATGTCGGTCGGGGTGACGATGCCGACCAGTGCGCCCGCGTCGTAGACGAGGGCGCGCCCGTCGGCGCAGGAACCCAGCCGGGGCAGCAGGTTCGTCAACGGCTCCTCGGGTTCGGCGAGGACGATCTCGGCGGGAGGGCAGGCCGCCGCACGTAACGGGGTCCGCTCACGATCCTCTGGTGGCACGGCCCGCAGGCGGTTGAGTGTCACCATCCCCTGCAACCTGCCCGCGTCGTCGAGCAACGGGAACGCGGAGTGTCTGCGTACCAGCGCGATGTCGCGCAGGAAATCGGCCACGTTCCGGTCGCCGTGTGCGACGTCCGGACGGGGGGTCATGACGTCGCCGACGCGAGTTCCGGAGAGCGCGGTACCCAGCCGGGTCTGCTGCTCCTCGGCGCTGGCGACGTGCACCACGAAGAGTCCGATCAGTATCCACCACAGGCCTACGCCATAGCCGAAAAGCAGCCGGACGAGGCCGAGGGTGATCAGCAGATAGCCGAACCACCTGCCCGCGCGTGCGCTCCACACCGCGGCCTGATGGCGGTCGCCACGCCACGCCCAGAGTGCTGCCCGCAGCACCCGGCCACCGTCCAGCGGCGCCGCGGGAATCATGTTGAACACCGCGAGCAGCACGTTCACCCCGGCGAGATACAGCAACATCGCGCGGAGCAACGGCTCCAGGTCTCCCAAGATCACCAGCAGGGCCGCGAGGCCGAACACCGCGCCGCAGGCGAGGCTGACCAGTGGCCCGATCACGGCCACCCGCAGGTCCGCGCCGGGAGTGCGCGGCTCCGAGCGCAACCGGGCCACCCCGCCGAGTAGCCACAGGGTGATCCCGTCGACCTCGATCCCGTTGCGCCGGGCGACAACGGCGTGGGAGACCTCGTGCGCGAGCAACGAGACCGCGAACAGCAGCGCGATGGCGATGGCGGTCGTCACATACGCCCATACCGGGTATCCGGGAAGCACGTCGGGCAGCTGGGTCGTGCTCAACCCCAGTACGAGCAGCAGGACAATCCCGAGCACACTCCAGTGCAGGCCGATGCGAACGCCGAGGATTCTGCCCAGTTTCACCGTTTCCGTCATCGCCGAACGAGATTCCTTCCCCTGTGCGCCCTGGTGACACCGGCGGTGCCACCGACGCCAGGTTTGCCGTCGCGACCGTTGCCTAACCGCCCGCCGCGCTCATCCGCGGTTTTCGTTCCCGTGTCGTGACGGGAGGCGAGTGATCCTGCGGTGTTCGGGTAGCCGATCGGTATGGGACGGGAGAACGGCCCGGAGATCGCCGTCGTCGGTCAGGTCGCCAGGGATCTCGTGCTTTGCGTGGACGAGATCCCCGAGGCAGGCGGAACGCGGCCCGTACGCCGGCGCCAGGAGGTACTCGGCGGCAAGGGGGCCAATCAGGCGGTCGCCTGTGCCCAGCTCGGCGCGGGTACGGCACTCGTCGGCGTCGTCGGTACCGATCAGGTGGGAGACGACGTACTGGCGCAGGCGCGGGCCGACGGTATCGACGTGTCCGGGGTGGTGCGGCGGCCCAAGGCGAGAACCGGCCTGATCGTGGACGTTCTCGAACCCGGCGGCCGCTGGCACTACCTGGAGGACCTGCCCGAGGAGGTCCTGCTCACCGAGGCCGACGTCGAACAGGCCGGCGAGCTGATCGAGGGGGCCGGGTCCGTGCTGGTGCAGTTGCAGCAACCCGCGGGCGCCGCGCTCGCCGCCGCGCGCCTCGGTGGCGCCAATGGTGCCCGCGTGGTGCTGGACGGCGCGCCCGCCGAGGACGATCGCCGGTCCACGTTGCTCGCGGCCGCCGACGTCCTCCGGCTGGACGCGAAGGAGGCCGAACTCGCCTTCGGGCAGCACATCCGCGGTGCGCACGACGCGTTGCGCGCCGGCCGGGACTTCCTGCGGCAGGGCCCCACGCTGGTCGCCATCGACGTGGCGGGACAGGGCAATGCCTTCGTCTGGCCCGATGGTGAGCTGTTCCTGCCCCTGATCGACACCGAGGTCGTGGACACCACCGGGGCGGGGGACGCCTTCACCGCCATGCTGGCCGTGGCCCTCGACCACGGCCGGTCTCCCGGGCAGGCCGCGCGCGCCGCGGTCGCCGCCGCGGCGAGCAGTGTCGAACGCGCGGGTGGCAGGCCTGCGCTGACCGGAGACGCCCTGCGGGTGCAGCTGGCCAGACTCGATGCGATAAACCCTGCCTGATCGCGAATCGGTACACGCCGCGAAACAATCGTGAATCCGTCGATCCCGCAGCCGGAAGTCAGCCGTCAGCAGCGGCCTGAGCGGGGGCGATCCCGCGAGGTGCGCGTCCGGTGTCCGAATGATTTGGAATAATCGAAATGGCCGACAAATGCGCAGGTCACACGTAACTCGTTATTCACTCGTGACCCGGTTGTGTCCCGTGGTGGGTCGCGTTACCTTCGAAGTGTTCGGTTGAGCCAACAGCCGTCCGGAGCTGCGCCCGGCCAGACGTGACGTCGTTAGTTATGCGTTGGTGCTACTCCACACAGCAAATCGCGTGTGAGGAGGCTGTCCGATGGACACAACCGCCCCTGTGCCACCTGCTCTCCGTCCGGCACGGACCGAGGAGTGGCTCACCGTGCGTCGTGCCAAATCCGCCGGTGTCGCCATCGTCCAGGTGATCGGCGAGGTCGATCTGTGCACGAGTGACACCGTCAGTACGAACGTCACCTCCGCGTTGACCGAGCATCCGTCGGGTCTCGTGATCGACCTCCTCGAGGTCACTTTCTGCGGCTGCAGCGGACTGAACGCGCTGGTCGCCGCCGACGACAGGGCTCGGCGGTCACGTAAGCCGCTGTCGCTGGTGTGCGCGGGCAGGACCGTACTGCGTCCGTTGGAGTTGACCGGTCTCGCAGGCCGCTTCCGCATCCACGAATCGGTGCCGCAGGCCGTGCGGAGTCTTCGGCACCTGTCACTCGCGGGCTGAGCGGACGTCGCGCCGGGGGCGGTCTGATCTGGGCCACACATAGGGCAGATCGTCCGGCACGTCGGGAAACCAGCGCCGGTAGTGGCCGGGGTCCTTGCGAACGAGCGCCGACTGGTGGCTGCGATGGAACTCGGGATCGCCGACGCACGGCGGGAGTTCACCCGCTCCCGCCAGTTCGGCGAAGCCGCGTACCGTATCGCGGCCCACCGAGGTCGCGAGATCCGTACGCAGGCTGGTGGCGCAACTGTCCGCCCTGCCCGCGGCTGTCCAGTGCTCGCAGATGTCCAGGCCGTACCGCGTCAGCGACTCCTCGTATCCCGCCCACATGGCCGCGGCGGGGTGGTGCCGCCAGCCGTGTCCGGGCACCGTCAGCGCCCGAAGCAGCTGCAGTGTCTCGACCCGTTGCTTGCCCAGCCGCCGCGGGTCGAGGATGCGGGCCGTCTCGGCGAAGTCGGGGACCGGAAGGAACGTCTGCATCGGCGGACTCTTTCTGGGCGGCGCGGCCTCCTCGGGCGTACCGGCCCCGTTCAGGCACGTCCCCGTTCGCCCTGTGACTCGTCCCTGTCGTTTTCGGTCTCTTCGTTGTCGCGCCTCGCGGCTTCGGCCTCGGCGCGCTCACCCGCCTGCCTGCTGCCCTCAGCGGGCTCCGAAGGATGCGCACCCCGGACCCGGTCCTGCTCCGTCATGTCGTCTCCCTGCGTTGGTTACCCGTGATTCCTGGTGTCGGGTGCCCATCGCCGCGGCGGGTAATCACACAACCCGACTTTGCAGTTCCAGGCCCCGACTTTGCAGTTCCAGGGCCCGAGTTGGCAGTTCCGGGCCCCGAGTTGGCAGTTCCGGCAGCCCATTCGGCGAGCCGCGGCTCGAGCTGGGTGTAGAGGTCGGGGTCGAGGCCCATCCCGGTATGACCGCTGCCGACCTCGACGCGCTCGGCATACGGGTCGAGACACAACTGCCATGGCACGATCGCGTCGGACTGGGAGTACACCGTCACGGCGGGCACCTGCGGGGGAAGTGGCGCGGTCAGTGCCTGTGAGCTGGCGCGGAAGCAGGCGCCGGAGAGGCAGTCGTCGGTCAGCAGACCGGGCACTCCCAGCGTCGACAGTCGCGCGAGTTTCTTGGCCGCACGGACGGCTCGCGGATGGGCACCGAGGGGATCGAGCACCGGGGACGCCAGCATGACCAGTCCCCGCGTGAGGTCGGGCCTGCGGCGGGCGACCAGCCGCGCCAGCCAGCCGCCCCGGCTCTGGCCGAGGAGGATGACCCTTCGTTGCGTGGTCTCGGCATGTTTCTCGAGTCTGCGTTCGATTCGGTCCACGAGCTCGGTGGTGCAGCCCAGGTTCAGTCCGATGCGTGCACCCGAGGGCCGATACCCGCGGGCACGTAGCCACCTGCGCGTCAGCTCGAGGCTGCGATCGCCGCACCCGAATCCCGGGACAAGCAGCACACCCTGGCCTGCCCCCTGATTTGGATTCGTCCCGCGCCAGGTGGGATGGCGCAGCAACTGCGGGATCATCACGAGCATCGTGAACAGAACCTGCTCTCGGGCCGCCGCTCGCAGATCGCGGGCCGCGTATGCCACGGTTTCCTGCGGTCTCCACATCTGCGAGCCTCCGATCTTCCGGCGTCCCTGTGCAGCGACTACCCAGGAGAACGGCGTCGACACCTGAACCTCTACCGCTCGCGGGCCCGCCGGAACTGCCAACTCGGGCGCCGGAACTGCCAACTCGGGCGCCGAAACTGCAAAGTCGGACCCGGAAACTGCAAAGTCGGGCCCTGGAACTGCAAAGTCGGGGCGTGGATCTGGTGGGCTGGTTAGTGCGTGGACTCGCCTACTTTGAGGCGGGCGTGGTAGCGCTGCCTCGCTTCGAGGATGACCGGCGAACTCAGCCAGGCGACGGGGCGCACGTCGACGAGCAGTGGTTCGTTGTCCGGCCCGACATCGACGGAACTTCCGGAAAGTATCCAGGGGTAGGCGCCCTCGCGGAGTTCACGCAGGTACTGGCAGACCCGCCGGGCCAGCCAGTCCTCGAGTGGAAGTGTCCACCAGCCGGGCGCCGGCAGCGGATTCACCGCGATGCCGGGCATCAGCAGGCCACTCTCGTGGTCCGTGCTGGGGTGCAGCGCGTCGGCCTCCGGGCCCGGCGAGTAACGCAGGTACGGGGCCAGGCCGGCCGCGACGAGTTCGGTCAGCTCGCCGAGTCGCCGTACCGTGAACATGTCCGAACTGGTCGCTTCCACTCGATTGCCCCAATCATCCGAGGTGCACGGCAGAGACTTCCCCGCCCTCGCGCCCTTAACCCACGGACTCCGGTCCGGAGATACGGCAGGAAGCTCGCGGTCCCAGGGTTGACGGCACACCCGAACGGGAACCCGGTCGAAACGACTGGAGGAGGTGCGCGATGACGACCACCGGGCGGAAGACGTGGGGTGTGGCGTTCGGCGTGCTGGCCGGGTGCGGCCTGGTCGCCGTCGGCCTCGGGACCAGCGTGTTGTGGCTGGTGTGGCTCGGCGTCGCGCTCGCACTGGTTGCGCTGTGTGCTTGGCCGTTGCTCGGGATGGGCAGAGATCGAAACGATCCGGGCCCGGATTCCACTCTCGAAGGAGCTGACCGCTCGCCCCGCGCCACCGGTGGCGACGTGGAGCCGGAGGACGCCGATCAGCACAGTACGACCGGGCCCTCGCGCAACGACACCTTCGTCGGCCGGGTCGCGGGTTCCGACACCGGGTCCGAGGAGACCGGGGGAGCCGAACGGCGGTCGTGGGAGGGCGAAGAACGCGGACGCGGCGAAGGCCTCGATCGGCCACCCGGTGGACACTCTCGATAACCGATCGGTCACCCGTTCGGGACGGGTTCCATCTTTCGAGTCGGGCGAGCTAACGTGGACGTCGTGTCGAGCTTGACCGATATCTGGGTAGAGTCCGCAGCGCGCAGAACCCTGGCCCGTCTGAACGAGCAGATCGGCTCCGCCGGGCTTACTGCCGTTGCGGCGACACCGTGGCTTGCCGCCGCCGTAGACCAGCATTCGGCCGCGGTGCGCGACATCATCGAATTCGGTGTCGAGGGCTCAGCGGCGATGGCCGGGGTGGTACTCCTCGCCGGCTATGCCCGCGGTCTGCTGGACCGCGCACGGGAGACCGGCTGGACGGTGCCCGTGCCGGTGGAGGGCAAGCCGTGGGCACACACGGACTGGATGACCACCAGGTTGCTCGGGGTGTGCGCCCTGGCGAGAACGATCGACGAACCACAGCCGCGGCTCGACGACATCGACCCCACCGAACCCGCCTTCGGGAACGGCTGAGGCGGCCGGCTACGGCCGACCGCCTCAGCGCTGCTCCTGACTGGTTCCTCGTTCAGCTGTAGCCGCCGGTAGCCGGCGGCATCTGGCCACCCTGCGCGGTCTCGCTCGGCCGCGCGGCGTGGGCTGGCTGCATCTTCTCCGTTGGCTGCTCGGCGCGGGTGGCGTCCTCACGGCCGCGCTTGTACGCCTCAGCGTGCCCCTTGAGAGCGGGAGCCTCGTTCTCGGCCTTGCCGAGCCAGCGCTCCCAGCGCTGCTGCATCGGCCGGATCAGGCCACCGCCCGCGCCGACGACGAGCACACCACCGATGGTGGCGAGCACCGTGATCAGCACCGGAGTGGTAACCGTGGTGGCGACACCGATCTGGTTCAGCGCGGCGATGATGCCCAGACCCCAGATGAACACCGAGGCGATAGTGGCCAGTACGCCGCCGTAGGACAGACCGCCGAGCGCGCCGCTGACCATGTCCTTGACCGCCCTGGCGATCGCGCCGGCGACGACCACGATGATGATCGCCACCGCGGCCTGCGGCAGCCAGGCCACGATCGCGGTGAGCAGGTTACTCACCGGGTTCGGTCCCCACACGCCGAAAGCGAGCTGCAGGGTGATCAGCAGGACCGCGTAGTACACCAGTTTCGCGATGATGTCGGATGCGTCGAACTTACTCTTGGCGAGCATCTTCTTGATGCCACCACGTTCCACGACGCGGTCGAACCCAACTCGTTCCAGCACCTTGTCGATGACCTTGGCCAGTGCCTTCGCGATGATCCAGCCGATCACCAGGATGACCAGGAACGCCACGAACTTGGGCACGAAGCTGGCTACGGCGCTCCACGCGTCGGACAGTCCCTGCCCGAAGTCGACCTGCGCCAGGTTGTAGGAAGCCACGACTTTTTCTCCCTTCCCTTCAGGAGCACGCACCGCCCCACTCGAAGCGGCGTCGTGCACGGATACCCAGGGGTAGGCAGCCCACACATCAGGGCGTAACACTCCGGCGGGAAGCGGCGGTACCTCCGACGGAAGCGCTCACCCCATCCCCACTGCTCTATTCGCTCGTTCGGGCGATGCCTTGGGGAGTTTGACGAGGTCGTGAGGGGAAACTCGGAAGATCACCGGGCGTGCGGGATGGGAGTACGCGATGGAGGCACATCTGACCCACAAGGGTGAGGAGCGCGAGAGCCCTGGGCGCCCCGCGGCCCGGCCCTCGCCCCGGGCGTCGCGGCGGCCACGAGGCGGCCCCGCAGCAGCGCATCACCGCGTCACCGCTGTCCGTCCCTGCAGGCTGGTGTTCGGCAAGGGAAGATCAGTCAGGGTCCTCACCTCCTATCCGGTTCGCCGCGGACTGGGGCTGTACAGCCTGGCGACAGCGGTGCGGTTCCGCTGCACCGCTTGCTGGCACCAGTGCGAAGCGACATTGATCGCCGTCTGGGCTTGCGACGGAAGGCCCGTGTGCCCCTCTTGTTACGGGCAGCTGGGCAGGGAAGAACCGGGAGTGGCAGAGGCGGCCGGATGAGTGGACGTGGCCGATCCAGGTCTTCCGCCGGTCCGTCGAGCGCCGGACTGAAGGCCGATCCGGCGGACTCGACGGTCTCGCAGCGCCATTTTCGCTGGTCAGTGCGTATATCGATCACAAAGTGACCCCCCTGTTTTCGCCGGTTCAGTGGGTGTGTAATCTTCTTCTTGTCGCCAGGGAGACCGGGTCGGCGGAGCGGGAAAGAGAGCTTCGACGGGACGGGTTACCAGGCGGGGGATCACGAACCAAGCTCCCACGGTGTGGTAGAGTGGATGTTCCTGATCGGGGCCGCTAGGTCACCCCGGAAGAATCGAAAGATTTGACTAGGGTAGGCTGCTGCCTCGGGATAATAACAAGCTTTTCGCGTAGTGGTGTGTTGCTTGAGAACTCAACAGTGTGCTAGTGAACTAAGCCAGTAGAGCTTATGTATGAGAATACCCTTTGTGGGTTTCTTTGAGTGATTG
>NZ_PQHZ01000027.1 GCF_003385185.1 Amycolatopsis palatopharyngis
TCCGTCCACACCCCCGAACACCTCGCCACCGTCGCCACCCAACTCAACGGCCGACCCCGCGAAACCCTCGGCTGGGACACCCCCGCCGAAGCCCTCCACCAACTACTCTGCCCCCCACACCAACAAAAGCGTTGCAACCACCAGTTGAAACCACCTCTTGCTTGGGGGTACTTGCAGACGTACCAACCTGGGTGCGGGAGGTTAGGGGACGGGGGCCTGGTGCGTGCGGGCCAGTGTGCGGATGTCTTGGCAGAGCAGGGCGGCACCGGTGGTCAGTACTACCAGTACCGCGCCACCGGTCAGCGTGACCGCGGCGCCGAAGCGCTCGGCCAGTGGACCGGCCGCGATCTCGCCTGCGGGTAACGCGACGAACGAGCCGAGCATGTCGTAGGAGTACACGCGAGCGAGCCTGTCCCGCGGGATGTTCTCCTGCAGCGAGACGTCCCACGCCACCACGAACTGTTCGATGGCGACCCCGGCCGTGAACATCGCGACCAGCAGCGGGATCACCGCGGGCGCCCAGGCCAGGGTGAGCAGTGGAACCGCCTCGACCGCGGTTACCGCGACCCCGATCCGCAACAGGTGCCGTGGCCGCCACCGTGCGGCGAGAAAACCGCCGGCAAAGGCGCCCGCCGTCTGCGCCGCCAGGACGAAACCCCACGCACCTCGCCCGATGGTCTCGTCGGCGATCGCCGGTCCGAGTACGGCCACACAGCCCGCGATCACCGCGTTGACCACCATGAACTGCGCGACCACCACCCACACCCACGTCCGTGCGACGAACTCACGCCAACCTTCGGCGAGTTCGGCCAACGGCCGGGCGGGCTCGGTGCGGGTCGCGACGGGCAGCCGGACCCGGCGGTAGGACACCGACGCGACCAGGAACAGCGCGGCGTTGACGGCGATGGTCCACCCCGTTCCCATCGCCGCCACGAGCACACCGCCCAGCGCCAGCCCGGTGATCCGGCCGGAGTTCGCCCCTATCCGGACGAGCGCGTTGGCCTGGGTCAGCAGTTCGCCCGGCACGGTCTGTGGCGTCAATGCCGCGGCCGCGGGCAGGGACATCGCCGCGGCGCCGCCGTTGACGAAGCTCAACACGATGAGCAGCGGCATCGTTGCAAATCCGAAAAGGACACTGCCGGCAATGCCCGCCTGGGTGAGGGCAGCCAGCAAGGCGGTGCCCTGCAGGATGAACGACCGCGGCAGGCGGTCGGCGAGCATGCCGCCCAGCAGGACGAGCAGCACGTTGGCCACGGAGCGCGCCCCGACCACGATGCCGAGGTCCACAACGGACCCGGTTAGGTCGAGCACCACGAACGCCAGTGCGACCGGTGCGATGGCGTTGCCCAGTTCGGTCGCGGTACGGCCGCCGGTCAGTGCGCGGAAGTTCCTGTGCCGCAGCGGTTCCGTCAGTCCCGCGCTCACCGTTTGGGGTCCATCGCGAACATCGCGATCGTGGTACTGACCCGGCGGGTGCCCGGTGTGCGTGGTGGCTTCGCGGCCTCGTGCAGCACCCGGCCCAGCTCCCTGGCCTGGTCCAGGCACTGTTGCCAGACCCGGGGGTCCACCCACAACTCCGCGTCGGTGGTGGTACCGGAATCGGGCAGGCGGTACGCGGTCCGTCTACGCAGTTCCTCCCCCAGGACCGCGGCGAGCAACTGCTCCTCCTCCGGATCATGCGTGTGCAGGCCGACGCCGCTGTCCGGATCATGGCGGTACCGCTTGGCCCTGCCGCCACGGATCGAGACCTGCTCCGCGACGTGCAGCAGCCCCGCGTCGTGCAGCCTGCGGAGGTGGTAGCTGACGTTCGGCTGGCTGTCATCGAGTTCGCGGGCGACCTCGGCCGCGCTCATGGCGGCGCCGGTGAGTAGCGAGAGGATGCGCATCCGCAGTGGATGGGCCAAGACACGCAGTTTGCTCAGTTCGGGGTTGTGCACGCCGGGGAGTTTCCAGGGCGTCGCCAACAACTGTCAAACATCTCTTTGGGGGTCCTCAGTCGAGGACAGCGAACGCCTCGACCTCGACGAGCACGTCGGGTTCGAACAGGTAGTCGACGCCGATGAGGGAAAGGGGCGGCATCGGCCGTGGAATCCCGAGTTCGTCAACGACACGTTCGATGCCCGCCATGAAGTCGTCCGCTTTCTCCGGGCTCCAGTGCGTGACGAAGAACCTGAGGCGCACCACATCGGAAAAGCTCGCTCCGGCGCCGGCCAGGCCGAGCGCGGTGTTGCGCAGAGCGTGCGCGACCTGGCCGGTGAGATCGCCTGTCGCAATGTGGTTCGCCTCGGCATCGCGTGCGATCTGCCCGGCCACGTGCACCTGGCGAGTACCCGTGCCGATCGCGACATGGTGGTAGGGGACGGGCTGGAACATGCCCTCGGGGGTGAGCAGCTGCACGGTCATTGTGGAGTCCCTTCGGAGATCAATTGGCCGGTATCGGATGTCTACCTGGTATCTGGAGGGAACTTCAACGAAACTAGGTTTCATGCAGGAAACCGCTCACCCCGCGGCCGGCCGCCCACAGATCACCGCGCCGCACCGCGAACTGCTCGACCAGGTGCTCGACAAATGGTCCCTACATGTGCTCGAAGAACTGTGCGAGCGACCCTCGCGCTTCAATGAGCTTCGCAGGGCGATCCCAGTCGTGACGCAGAAGTCGCTCACGGCGACGCTGCGCCGTTTGGAGCGCAACGGGATGGTCGAGCGTGTCGTCGTCAGCTCGCGACCTGTGGCCGTCGAGTACCGCATCTCCCCGCTCGGAACGACGTTGCAGGATCTCATCGACGCGCTGCTGCGCTGGACCAGCGTCAACATGCCCGACGTCGAACGCGCACGCACCCGGTTCGACACCGAGCAGGACAGCTGAAGGGCTGAGCCGGATTCGCGCTTTCCCGGGAAAGTGCGAATCCCTCGAAATGGCCTGAGCGGCCGAGCGTTACTTCGTCGCGGCTTCCAGCTCCGACAGCGCCGTGTCCAGGTGGGTGAGGATGCGCTGCAGGTGGGGAACACTCCGCCTGCAACCGGTGATCCCGAAGTCGAGGTTGTCGCCGTTGCTGGTGAGGGTGATGTTCAGCGCCTGGCCGTCGAGCAGCACCGAGGCCGGGTAGACACCGTCGAGCTGGGCCCCGTTCCAGTACATCTGCTTACGGGGGCCGGGCACATTCGAGATGACGACGTTGAACGGCGGCCGCGTATGCCCGACAACGCCAGGAATCGGGGACACCCCGAGCGCGGCGACGTTGACGCCCGAGAGCAGTAGTGTCTGCAGTGGAGTGAGGTCCTTGAAGATCCGCTTGCCGTCCCGCATCGATCGCTGGATCACCGCCAGCCTGGCCGCGGGATCGGCCTGGTCGGTGCCGAGGTTGCACAGCAGGGCGCCGATGTTGTTGCCCGAGGCCTCCCTGGCGTCGGACTTGCCGCGCAGCGATACGGGGACCATCGCGATCAGCGGCGCGTCCGGCAACGCCCGTTGCTCAATGAGGTAGTCCCGCAGCGCACCGGAACACATCGCCAGCACGACATCGTTGCGTGACGCCCCGGAAGCCGTCGCGATCGCGCGCACCCGCTCCAGCGGCCAGGACTGGGCGGCGAACCGCCGAGCACCACCGATGGGCACGTTCAACATCGTCTTCGGTGCCTGCAGCGGCAGCGTGAGCCGCTGTTCGCGCACCGCTTCGTTCGCCACTCTGGCGGCGGCCGGCGCGAGCCCGGCGAGTTGGTTGAGCGAGCGGCCGGCCGTCGAGAGCAGAGAACGGGGATTTCGTGCGGGACGCGGCCGCTGCGGAGCGCGTGAGCCCCACGGTGGTGGGCAGTCCCGTGCATCCGGGTCCTCGGACAGCGTGTTCTGCAGGTGTCGCAATGCGGACACCCCGTCCAGCAGTGCGTGATGGATCTTGCTGTACATCGCGAACCGGCCGTCCTGCAGGCCTTCCACCAGGTGAATCTCCCACAGTGGACGGTGCCGGTCGAGCAACGTGCTGTGCCAGCGAGACGTAAGCTCGAGTAGTTCGCGGATCCGGCCGGGCTGTGGCAGCGCCGAGTGGCGGAAGTGGTAATCGAGGTCGAGTTCGCTGTCGTCGGACCAGGCAACGTGACCGAGCGTGTTCACCGGCTTGGCGGGCCTGCGCCGGAAGATGCTGCGAGCGTCGGTGTTCTCCAGCAGATCCCGCCGCAGGGTACTGAGGTAGTCCGGTCCCGCACCCTCCGGTTTACGAAACAGCTGCAGGCCGCCGACGTGCATGGGATGTTCGCGGGTCTCGACGAGCAGGAACATCGAGTCGGTCACGGGCATCATCGGCATCGCCGGTACCACCTCTGTCATCTCGTCGCGGCAGTCCTGGCCGACACGACGAGAACACGTTCTCGAGCGCGCCGAGTGCCCGAGTCTACGCACACTGCCGCCAAAGCGAACAGGAACTAATCTGGCGTCATGCCGATTCCGACAGACCCGGAGACGGGAGAGTTCGTCCGCTCCGCCAACCACTTCGATGCCAGGATCACGGCGGACGGTTCCTCCGGCTGGCCGGTCGAGCCAGGGCGGTACCGGCTGGTCGTGAGCAGGGCCTGTCCCTGGGCCAGCAGGGGCCTCGTCGTGCGGCGACTGCTCGGTCTGGAGAACTCCATCTCCCTTGCCGTGGCCGATCCGATCCAGGATGACCGCAGCTGGCGGTTCACCCTCGACCCCGGCGGGGTCGACCCGGTACTCGGCATCGGGTTCCTCGCCGACGCCTACTACGCCGCCGAGGCGGACTACGACGGCGGGATCAGCGTTCCGGCGGTCGTCGACGTCCCGAGCGGAAAGCTGGTGACCAACGACTACCCGCAGATCACCCTCGACCTGTCCACGGAGTGGGGCCAGTACCACCGAGAAGGCGCCCCGGACCTCTATCCGCAGCGGTATCGCGACGAGATCGACGAGATCAACAGGCAGGTGCACGCCGACGTCAACGCGGCGGTGTACGAAGCGGGTTTCGCCTCGAAACAGGCCGCCTACGACGACGCCTACGACCGGTTGTTCGCCAGGCTCGACGCGCTTTCGCAGCGCCTCGCCACTCGTCGTTACCTTGTCGGCGACACGATCACCGAGGCCGATATCCGGCTGTTCACCACGCTCGTCCGGTTCGACCCGGTTTATCACGGTCACTTCAAGTGCAATCGGAACAAGCTCGCCGAGATGCCCGTGCTGTGGGCCTACGCTCGCGATCTTTTCCAGACGCCAGGGTTCGGCGACACCGTCGACTTCGACCACATCAAGCGGCACTACTACCAGGTGCACGAAGGGGTCAATCCCACGCGCATCGTGCCGAACGGGCCGGATCTCTCGCTCTGGGCGACACCGCACGGAAGGGCGGAACTGGGCGGCAGGCCGTTCGGCGATGGCACCGCCCCCGGGCCGCCGCCCGCGGCCGAGGTGCTGCCCGCTCAGTGGTGACGCCCGCCGTGGCTGTCCGCTGCCCGATTTCGTAGGCTGGACCTGTGCCGCAGACCGGAGCGCAGTGTTTCGCGGAAGCGCTTGCCGAACTCGGTGTCGAGGTCGCGTTCGGCCTGCCAGGCGTACACAACCTGCCGATCTGGGAATCGCTCGGCCTGGCCGGGATCAGGCTGGTCGGCGTCCGCCACGAGCAGGCTGCCGGATACGCGGCCGACGGTTACGCCCGCGCCAGTGGAAAACTCGGTGTCGCGCTCGTGACCACGGGACCCGGTGCGGCCAACACCATCGGCGCGGTGGGGGAGGCGATGGCGTCGGGGTCGCCGGTGCTGATCGTCGCCACGGACATTCCCTCGTCCCTGCACCGGCCGGGTGTGGTGCGGGGCGTGTTGCACGAGTCCCGTGACCAGCGGGCGCTGTTCGCGCCTGTCACGAAAGCGGCGTACACAGTGCCCTCGCCGGACGAGATCGCGTCCGTGATGCTGGACGCGGGCAGGACAGCGATGGTCGCGCAGAGCGGCCCCGTGTACGTGGGCATTCCGGCGGATTTCCTGCACCAGGAAGCGGGGCGGGCGCCGGAACAAGGCCGGACCGAACTCATCCCGGCGGTGGACACCATGGCCGTCGAGCGTGCTCGCGGCATGCTCTCCGGGGCCGCGCGCCCGCTCATCTGGGCGGGTGGCGGTGCGCTGCGGTCAGGGGCGGGAGCTGTGCTCGGCAAGCTGGCCGAGCGGCTGGCCGCACCGGTGGTCACCACGTTCGCGGCCCGGGGTCTGCTTCCGCCCGAACATCCGTGCCTGGCGGCGGATCCGGTGCACGTCCCCGAGGTGGGCGAGCTCTGGGACGAGGCCGACGTCGTACTCGGTGTCGGCACGGACTTCGACGGGCTGATGACCCAGAACTGGCGGATGCCCCAGCCCCCGGCCATGATCGCGGTGAATGTGAACGCGGCCGACGCGGCGAAGAACTACCGTCCGGACATCACGCTCGTCGGCGATGCGCTCGCCGTCACGGAGGACCTGCTGACCAGGCTCGCGCCCCGGCCGGGACTCGACCGGCTCCGGAACAGGCTCGATCGGATCGAGCACCGCGTGCGGCGGCGCGTGCGGGCGGAGGAACCCCAGGCCGCCGAACTGTTGTCCGCGCTGCGGGAGACCCTGCCCGAAGGGGCGGTGTTGATCGCGGACATGTGTGTCGCCGGATACTGGATCGGTGGGTTCCACCGGGTGGCCGCTCCCCGCAAGCTGGCCTACCCGATGGGCTGGGGCACCCTGGGGTTCGCCTTCCCGGCCGCGTTGGGGGCAGCCGCGGCCGGCGCGGGGCGGGCGGTGTGCGTCTGCGGCGACGGCGGGTTCCTCTACGCCTGCGCGGAACTCGCGACTCTGGTGCAGGAAGGGCTGCCGGTCACGACGATCATTGTCGACGACGGCGGTTACGGAATGCTGCGCTACGACCAGGAAAAGGCGGGGCTGCCCGCTCGCGGGGTCGATCTGGTGACGCCGGACTTCGTCGGACTCGCGCGGTCGTTCGGGGTCAGGGCCGATCGCGTCGAAGGCTTCGGCAGGGCCTTCCGGCGCAGACTGCGCGAGTTCAGTCACGCCGACGAGCCGACCGTGCTGGTGGTGCAGGCGCGTCTGCGGCCGCCGTTGAACACCTCTCCCCGGTGGTACCGGGCAGATCGGGGCCGCTGACCAGCGGTACTAAGTGGACACCGACAAGACAGGAGTGCGTCGACGTGAACGAGACCGCAGAACGGATTCTGCGCCAGTACCGAACGATCGCGGTGGTCGGCCTGAGCACGAATCCGGACAAGTCCGCCCATTCTGTTCCGGCAGCGATGCAGGCGGCCGGTTTCCGGGTGATTCCCGTTCATCCCAGTGCCGAGTCGATTCTCGGAGAGCGGGCTTACCGCTCGCTGGCCGAGGTGCCCGAACCGGTCGAGGTGGTGGAGGTGTTCCGGCCGTCGCCCGAGGCAGCCGATGTGGCGCGAGCGGCCGTCGAGATCGGCGCCAAGGCGCTGTGGCTGCAGCAGGGAATCGCCTCGGCGGAGGCGCGGACCATAGCCGAGGAGGCCGGCCTGGACTACGTCGAGGACATCTGTATGGCGGTGGTCCGCTCGATCGCGCAGATCAAGAAGGACTGAGTTACCGGGCGGTCACGTGAAGACGTTCTGGACGAACGTGAGGAGCGAGTCAGCTGCATCTCGCAGGCCACCGAGCAGCGACTGCACCAGGGCGGCGGACTGGGTCGGCTGAGAGATCAGGAAAAACAGCAGCAGCGCGACCACAGCGATGGTCAGGACCTTCTTCATGGCCTCCCCCGAATCGAGTTGGGTATCCGGTTGACTACCCACCGGAGTGCCGACTTACTCGTTGCCGATTCTAGCGGGGTGCGGCTGGAGTGTCGCCGTCCGGCTCGCGTCCACTTCGGTCACGCGGCCGGGGTTCCCATCGGCCCGCGAAAGGTGCCCCGGTAGGCGCTCGGGGACACTCCAAGGACCGACTGCAGGTGCTGGCGCAGTGACGCGGCGGTGCCGAAACCGGCGTTCTCCGCGATTCGATCGATGGACAGATCGGTCTCCTCGAGCAGTTGCCGAGCGCGCTCCACCCGCTGCTGAGTCAGCCACTGCACTGGCGAGATACCTGTTTCCGTCCGGAACCTGCGGGTGAACGTGCGCACGCTCATCGACTCCTTCGCGGCGAGCTCGCGCAGCGTGAGCGGGCGGTCCAGGTGCTCGAGCGCCCACGTACGGGCCTTCGCCGTCGAGGACTGCCCTGACTCGGGCACCGGTCGCTGGATGAACTGCGCCTGGCCGCCCTCGCGGTGGGGCGGGACCACGGTTCCCCGCGCGACCTCGTTGGCGACCGCGGAACCGTGGTCACAGCGGATCATGTGCAAGCACAGGTCTATCCCCGACGCGACCCCCGCGGCGGTGAGCACGTTGCGGTCCTCGGTGTAGAGCACATCTGGATCAAGGTGGACCAATGGATGCAACTCGCGGAACTGGTCTACCGACTTCCAGTGTGTGGTCGCGGTTCTGCCGTTCAGCAGTCCGGCCGCTGCCAGTACGAATGATCCCGTGCAGATCGAGGCGATCCTGGTACCAGGCCGGATCTGCGCGAACGCGGCGGCGAGTTGCGGGTTCATCGTGCCGTCCACGGTCGGCTCGTAGTCCTCGTCCGACGCAGGGACGACCACTGTCTCTGCCTCGGTGAGGATTTCCGGGCCGTGCTCGACGTCGATGGTGAAGTCCGCGTCGGTGCGGACCTTTCCCGGAGCGAGGGCACAGGTACGGACTTCGTAGAGCGGTTCGCCGCGAGTGGAGAACGCCTGGCTGAACAGCCGGTGCACGATCCCCAGCTCCATCGGCAGGAGGCCGTCACGGACAAGAACGGCGACCCGGTGCCGCTCGCGGTGCTTGAACCAGGACATGGCCCGATTCTTTCACATGTTGGCTATCAGGTCACTCGTGCCGGTCGGCGCCGGCGCGCAGGATCGAACTGAGCGGTGCGGAACGGTCCGGCCCACAGATCGAGAGGTGTGAATCGTGCAGGTGTTGTGGCTCTTCGCTCACCCGGAACAGCGTTCGCTGAACGCGGCGCTGCGGGACGAGGGTGTGCGTACCTTGCGTGAACTCGGGCACGAGGTCGAGGTGTCGGATTTGTACGCCATGGGATGGAACCCGGTGGTCAGTGCGGAGGACTTCGGTTATGCCCCAGGGGATCGTCTTGTGGTGGGCGCGGAGTCCAAACGCGCCTTCGAAGCCGGCCGGCTCAGTGCGGACGTCCGGGTGGAGCAGGACAAGCTCGTCAGGGCGGATGCGGTGATAGTCCAGTTTCCGCTGTGGTGGTACGGAATGCCCGCGATCCTCAAAGGATGGTTCGACCGGGTGTTCGTCAAGGGATTCGCTTATGGTGTCGTGGATCCCGGTTCGGGCCGGACACTGCGGTACGGCGAGGGCAGGCTGGCCGGAAAGCGAGCGATGGTCGTAGTGACGGCGGGGGCTGGGTCAGCGAGTATGGGGCCGCGCGGGGTGAGCGGTGAGATCAACGAGGTCTTGTTCCCGCTTCAGCACGGCACGTTCTGGTACAGCGGCATGTCGGTACTGCCGCCTGTCGTGGTGTACGGCGCGGACCGGGTGCCGGAGGACGCGTACGAGTCGGCCGCCAAGGAACTGCGGGTGCGGCTCAGTTCGCTGGGAGAGGAGGAACCGCTCCCGTTCCGCTATCAGAACGGCGGCGACTACGACGAGGATCTGGTGCTGCGACCGGAACTCGCCCCTGGCCGCAAGGGGCTTGCCGTGCACTACAAAAAGGAGTCCTGGTGAATCGGCATTGACGGTCAGCAGCCCCAACAGGTAGCTTAGCAACTAAGAGAGTTGCCAAGGGGATACTGGTGGATTCGGAGAAAAAGCGCGCGGAGCTGGCTGATCTGGTCGTCGGCTCACTGGCTCGTCAGTTCAGTACCACCACAGTTCTGTTCCATCATTCGATCGCCGAACGCCTCGGCCTTGGGCCGTCCGATCACAAATGTCTCGATCTCCTGCTGGAGCACGGAGTGCTGACCGGCAGTGAGCTGGCGGCGTCGACCGGACTGACCAGCGGCGCCATCACCGGGGTGGTGGCAAGGCTGGAACGCGCCGGGTACCTCCGGCGCGAGCCCGATCCGGAGGACGGCCGCAGGCAACTGCTGCGGCCGATCCCGGAACGGATGGCGGAGGTGGCGGAGCTCTTCGCCGGAATACGCGGCGCGGCTGATGAGCTCGTCGCCGGATTCGACGTGGCGCAACTGGAGACTGTCGCCGAGTTTCTCCGCCGGTCCATCGACTTCGCAGGTGAGCGTGCGGCCGTGTTGCGTGCACAGGCGCGTTCTGGTCCGAATCAGGTTGGCGGCACCGGCACGAAGAAGGGGAGATCATGAACGACAACATCCAGCTGACCGAGCTTTTCGGGCAACTGTGCCAGGCCTGGACGGATGGTGACGCACAGGCGTACGGCGCCTGCTTCACGGCTGACGCCGACTACGTGTCGTTCGACGGTGCCTGGGCAAGGGGCCGCGATCCGATGGTCGAGTCGCATGACCGGTTGTTCCGGGGAGTGCTGACGGGTTCGACACTGGTCGGGGAGATCGAATCGATCCGTTTTGTGGGCCCGGATGTCGCGTTGCTACATGCCACGGGATCGGTACTGGTCGCCTGGCGCTCGACGTTGCCCAAGAGCCGCTTGTCCCGGCAGACACTGGTGGCCGTGCGGACCGAGGACGGCTGGCGTTTCGCCGCCCTGCAGAACACCAGGGTACGGCCGGTGCGAGTACCAGCCCCGGATTCGCTGCCCGCTCGGATGGCCAGGCTGCTGGTCCGCGTCGCGAGCGCGTTCCGGCTGGGACGCACACGACAGTCGAAGTCCTCCGCCGCGGCCGCCTGACTCGCCCGCTGGCCGATGGTGAGGAAAACCCCGGAGTCATCGCCATTTCGGCTCCGGCCCAGGCCCGGTGGCCCGCCTGCGCTCGCGGATGACGGCGAGGCCGAGTAGGGCGGCCGTGCAGCCGCAGAGAACCGCGAGCCCGGCCCAGCCGGGCAGCGGGAAGTAGCCTTCCTGTGGCGCATAGTGGGCGATGACCTGAGGGAACTCCTGAAGTGTCTGCAGGACTGCGAAGCCGGCAGCCGGACTGAATCGCAGCAGTGCTCCGGAGATCTCGTCGGGCAGCAGCGGCAGGGTGCCCACGACGTACGGGAGGACAACCGCCGCGGTCGTGACGAGAACGGCCGCCCAGGCGCGGCGCAACAGCGCGCAGAGGGCGAGGGCGAGAACCGTGGTGACGGCGACCAGCGCGGCGGCGGCGACGACGGTTCGCAGTTCCACCAGCGCGGGCACCGCAAGGACACTGCTTCCGTTGGCGCGCAGTACCGTCGTGCCGATCGGTACCGCGATCCCCGCGGCGACCAGTCCGGTGAGGAATGCCGTTGCGCCGGCAACGAAGGCCTTCGCCGCGAGGACCCGGGCGCCGAGTGGCGCGTGTGCTGGTTGATCCCCGCGGCGCTTACCGGTGAGGAATCGGGCGGATACCGCGATCACGACGATCAGTGCGATGGGCAGTCCGACGAGAGTGTCCTCCACGGCGTGTCCGCCCACTGTGGCGACCGGTCCGATGTCGCCGGAACCGGTGACCGTCAGCGTGCCGTTCGACTCGGTGGTTCCGGGCGCCCTGTGGCTTCGCTCCCAGTCCGTGTTGCCCATGTCCCCGACCGCCTCGTGGGTCCATCCGGTGCCGGCGCCGCCATCCACGGTGACGTTGTCGAACGTGGCGCTCGCCTGCGTGAACCGTGTCTGCGAAGTGCTCGCCCCGAGGCCGGTCGGCTTGAGTGTCAGGTCACCGGGGGAGGTGGCGAAGAGCCCCACTCGTACGGTCTCGGGTAACCCGGGTAGACGAGCTGTGCCGACCTTCGTCCAATGCACCCCGTCGCTCGACTCCGCACCGGTGATGGTGTTTCCGGAACGGCTCAGGCGTAACCAGCGTGGTGTCGTCGGCGACACGCCCCCGGATTGCCCAGCCGTGTCGTGGACGTAGTCGTGCTGCATTCGCACGCCATGGTCGCCGGTGAGCATGAGCGCCGCATAAGAGGAGCCTGGTGTGCTGCCGTCCTTGACGATGATTCCGGCTTTCGCCCAGGGCACGAGGCCGGGCACGATCTCGTCGTGGTCCGGGGGCGGATAGGTGATGACGCCCGTCATCTCGGTCATCCGGACAGTGATGCTCCCGTCATCGCCCAGTGCCTGGTGGGTGAAGTAGAACTGGTCACTCACCGCGCGTCCTTGTGGTCCCACGGGATCGGTGGGACAGGCGACCTCGACGTCCCTGACGCCGCAGGTCGAGCGTTCGGTGAAGGCGAGAAGAAGTCCGAACAGGACGGTAATCAGGACCGCGATCAGCAGAGCGGTGATCCGGCCGCGACTGCGGAACCCGATCCACTCCTTGCGCACGAGCGCGCTCATGGTGTCGTCGCAGGCTTCGTTGGTTGTTTGCACGTGATCGGTTCTACGGATCGGGTGCTAACACCGGCCGAACCAGGGCTGTCATGTCCTTGTTAGGTCCGGCAGGGCATTCTGGAGCACGCACGCGGCAGGGGAGAGGGCAGATGGGCAAATTACGAAGACTTGTGGCACCGGATCATCCAGTAGGGCTGCGATTCACGGTCCTGTACGCCTTCCTGTTCCTCGTGTCCGGCATCGGCCTGCTGGCCCTGACCAACCTGCTGGCGGGTGTGCAGGTAGCCGAGATCGCGCCGGGCGGGGGAGCCGATCCGGCAGTCGCTCCGGAACTCGCCCGCGAGCTGCAGGCACAGTGGACGGGCTGGGAGGGCCGGCGGGCACAGCAGCTTCTGGTGGGTTCGCTGATCGCGCTCGTCGTGATGGCCGTGGTGTCGGTCGTCCTTGGCAAGTTCATCGCCGGTCGGGTTCTGCGCCCGCTGCGGACGATCACCGCGAGGACGCGCCGGATCTCGGCGGACAATCTGCACGAGCGCCTGGCAGTGCCGGGTCCTGCGGACGAGGTGAAGAACCTGGCGGACACCATCGACGATCTTCTGGAACGCCTTGAGACGTCCTTCGCGGCCCAGCGCCGGTTCGTCGCCAACGCTTCCCATGAACTGCGCACTCCGCTGGCCACGATGCGAGTCTCGCTGGACGTCGCCGGGGCCAAACCGGAAGCGCCGACGTCGACCGTCGCGTTGGCCGGGCGGGTGCGCAGCGAACTCGACCAGGTCGACCGCCTGCTGGAGGGCCTGCTCTTGCTGGCCCGCACCCAGCACGGAGCGCTCGAGGCCCGCACCTCGGTCTCACTCGGCGACCTCGTGTCGTCGGCCGTGACCAGCCGCATCGCCGACATCGCCGAGAAGAACTTGGCTCTCGACGACACTGGCCTGCGGGATACGACGTGGATTCTGGGCAACCAGACCCTGCTCTGCCGGATGGTGGAGAACCTCATCGACAACGCGATCGTTCACAATCGGCACAACGGCTGGATCCAGGTCTCGACAACGACCGAGGAAGGGATGGCCCGGCTCGTCGTCGAGACCGGCGGGGCAGTTCTCGAGCAGGAGCAGGTGGACCGTCTTGCCCAGCCGTTCCAGCGGCTCGCGGCCGACCGGACCGCTTCACAGACGGGTTCCGGGCTCGGCCTGTCGATCGTCGCGGGCGTCGCCGACGCGCATGGCGGCCGACTGGAGCTGGACGCCAGGCCTGACGGCGGTCTGCGTGCCACGATCTCGCTACCGCAGGCAGCCGCACCGGATCGGATCACGACGTGAGGATTCTGGTGGTCGAGGACGCGCGTTCACTCGCCGAGGTCGTCGCCGAAGGGCTCCGGGATCAGGGCATGGCCGTTGACATCGCCCACGACGGTCTCACCGCCGCCGCCAAACTCGACGTCAACACCTACGACGTCGTCGTCCTGGACCGCGACCTGCCCGGGATCCACGGCGACACCCTCTGCCAGATGATCACCGAACGGGACGACCGCGCCATGGTTCTCATGCTGACGGCCGCCGGCGCGTCCGAGGACCGGGTCAGCGGCCTCACCCTGGGAGCCGACGACTATCTGGCCAAGCCCTTCCACTTCCGCGAGCTTGTCCTGCGTGTGCGCGCACTCGCTCGCAGACGTCCCTTCGCCCGCGCCAGAATCCTGCGCAGGGCAGGGATCGAACTCGACCCCGCTCAACGGACAGCTACTCGCGACGGTCGGCAACTGGAGCTCTCCGTCAAGGAGTTCGCACTACTGGAGGCCCTGCTGCAGGCGGGTCCGGCGTTCCTCAGCACCGAGGACCTGCTGGAACAGGTCTGGGACGAGAACACCGACCCGTTCACCAACACCGTGACCGTGACCATCGGGAGGTTGCGGCGGAAACTCGGCAGTCCGGCGATCATCACGACGACACCGGGTGTCGGTTATCGCATCGGAGATGCCGCCGAACACTGACGGGTGGGGAAGCGTCGGCCTCGTTGTTTCCCGAAAGTCTTCGACGGTCTAGAAATACGAAAGCCCCGACTGGCGTTTCCGCTGGCCGGGGCCTGTTTCGTGCGATCAATCCTGGGGTGCCCTCGGCAGGATTCGAACCTGCGACACCTGCCTCCGGAGGGCAGTGCTCTATCCCCTGAGCTACGAGGGCCGCTGCTGTGCGACGTCGGAAAGCCTAGCGCATGGCCCTTTGTTCGACGTTGCCGGGGGAGTCGGACAACCCCCGGCCGTGCGGTTTGCGGATCCCGGTGGGGGGAAAGTCCGAAAGGGGGCTGGGGCGTTCCTGTGCCGGAGTCCTAAGCTACGGGTGTCAGGTGAGCCTCACCTCTATTGCACTCATGCGCATATCACTATATGTTTCCCGGCAGTTGGCGCAGGAACCACGGGAGGCAGCCAGATGGGTCACGGGCACGGCCACGTGCAGGCGCCGTCGTCGGGTAGCGCTTCAGGACGCTACGTACGACGGCTCGCCATTGCGCTGGCGATCGGCGCGGCCTTCATGGTGCTGGAAGTCGTCGTCGGGTTTGCCACGTCCTCACTGGCCCTCATCTCCGACGCCGCGCATATGCTCACCGACGTTCTCGGTGTGGGCATGGCACTCACCGCGGTCCTGCTCGCCCGCCGTAGTGGCCCGACGTTCACCCGCACCTACGGGATGTACCGCGCCGAGGTGCTGGCGGCGCTCGCCAATGCCGTGCTGCTCTTCGGCGTCGCGGGCTACGTGCTCTACGAGGCGATCGAGCGGATCACCGATCCGCCCGCGGTGCCAGGCCTGCCGGTCATGCTCGTCGCGACGGCAGGGCTGATCGCCAACCTCGTCGCGTTTTTCCTCCTGCGGTCCGGGGCGAAGGAGAGCCTGAACGTCCGCGGTGCGTATCTCGAGGTGCTGGCCGACCTGATCGGCTCCGTCGGGGTGCTGATCAGCGGGCTCATCACGTTGACGACCGGTTGGCGCTACGCCGACCCGATCGCGGGTGTCGCGATCGGCCTTTTTGTCCTGCCCCGCACGTTCGTGCTGGCCAGAAGGGCGCTGCGGATCCTCTTCCAGCACGCGCCACACGGTGTCGACGTCGGCAGGATCAGCGAAGAACTCGCCGCGCTGCCTGGCGTGGTGGACGTGCACGACCTGCACGTCTGGACGCTGACCTCCGGTATGGAGGTCGCCTCGGCCCATCTGACGATCGAGGGGGAGGCCACCTCCGCGCGGGTGCTCACCGAAGCACAGAACCTGCTCAAGGGCAGCTACTCGATCGAGCACGCGACCCTGCAGGTCGAGCCGAGGGAGTCGGCGCGCCGCTGCGACGAACTGAGCTGGTAACGCCCGGTCAGGGGAAGGGCAGCGGCTTCGCGTCGCGCTCGGCGAGCAGGTCCCGCATCAGGTCCATCTCCGCGCCCTGGGAGCGGAGCATGCTCGTGACCAGCGCGTCGACCGCGGGCATCGAGCTGTGCTCCTGCGTGTACTCAGCCATCTCGGTGCCGCCCTGGTGGTGGCGGAGCATCAGCTGCAGGAAGTAGACATCGAGTTCCGTGCCGGACAGTGCCCGCATCCGGGCCAGCTCGTCGTTGGTCGCCATTCCGGGCATCGGAGCGTCCTGCGCCGACGCCGCGGCGTTCATCGCCCCATGATCGCCGTGTTCACCGTGTCCGCCTGGGCCGGTCATCCACGTCATGTACTCACCGGTCGTCTGCTCCGGCTGGTCCCAGAGCATCAGCCAGCCCTTCATCCTGCCGACCTGTTCCAGCTGCGTACTGCCCATGTCGAAGGCGAGCTGCCGGATCCGCGGATTGGTGCTGTGGTCACGGGCCCAGTTCGCCATGGTCACCGCTTGCAGGTGATGCACGGACATGTCCTGCGCGAAGCCGACCTCCACCGAACCCGCCGCAGGCTGGGCGGCGGGCTCCTCACGCATCGTCTGGGTGAGCAGCATCCCGATCGTGGCGCCGACGAGCAGTACCGCGAGTGTGGCGGCACCGCCGATCACGACCCTTGACCAGAGCGGCGTGCGCCCCGTGCCGTCCTCGCCCAGTTCAGGCCGCGAAGCGCCGAGATCCTGCTCACCCATGGGTCAGCTCCCCGCTGGAGTCTGCGGACCCGAGGGCTGCTGACCACCGTTACCGGTCATGTCGTCCGGGGTCGCGCCGCCGGTGCCCTTGTAGTCCATCGGCTTGGCATCCGGTCCGGGCGGAGCCGGGTTGAACGGTGGTGGGTTGTCCGGGTCGAACTGACCGGGGCCGACCGCGTCACACGTGGCGCCGACCTCAGGATATGTGTTCTGGTTCAGTCGCAACGCGGCGATGAACTGGTCGATCCGCTCGTCGTCGACACTGTCGACCTTGAGCTGGTGTCCCCACGACTGCAGGGAGATCGGCGAATCGAGACCGGGGTAGGGCGACATCATCGTGTAGGGCTTGCCCTCGACCCGCAGCTTGAGCTTCTCCAGCGCCTCGCCGGTGACCTGCTCCGGGTTGTAGGCGATCCACACGGCGCCGTGCTCGAGCGAGTGGACCATGTTCTCGGTCCGCACCCCGTTCGGGTAGACGATGCCCGTGCATGCGGCCCAGAAGCCGTCGTGCGGTCCGCCGAACGGCGGGGACTGGTTGTAGTCGACCCGCTCGGTGGGCAGCACGTGACTGCTGCCCTCGTACTGCTCGATCTTGATCCCCGCGAGCTTGGTCGACGGGTCCGGGTTCTCCGCCGAAGGCACGAAGGCCTCGGCGGCCTCCTCGCGCGCGCTCTGTGCGCGCTTGTCCGCCGAGGCGATGTAGTAGTAGCCGAAGACGCCGCCCGCCAGCGCGAGGACCGCAATGACGGCGATGATCGTGCCCCAGGGCGTCTGCTTCTTGGTGACCACCGAGCCGCGTGCTGCCTGCACGGCCTTCTTCGGCGTACCCTTCTTCTTGTTGCCGCTCGCCATGACTCCCGCGTTTCGTCGAGGTGTACCGCCGGTCCAGTGTAGGGACCTGGTGTCGGATCGCCGTCAACTCGGTCACCACCAGTGTGTGTGAAGCGTGCCGACCGGGCGACGAGCGGCCATACCTTACCCACACGCGGGGCCGGGACCAGGTCGCACTTAGAATTCGACGAGTGACTCCCGCCGCTCTCGCCGACCTGGTCCGCGCCTCCGCCAAGCAGGTTCTCTCCGCACGTGGCCTCGACCACGCCGTCCTCCCGGACCCGGTGACGATCGAGCGCCCGCGAAATCCTGAACACGGAGACTACGCGACCAACCTGGCGCTGCAGGTAGCGAAGAAAGTAGGGCTCGCGCCCCGCGACTTCGCCCAGGCCCTCGCGGACGAGCTGAGCGGCGCCGAGGGCATCGCGAGCGCCGAGATCGCCGGGCCCGGCTTCCTGAACCTGCGCCTGGCGGCCGACGCGCAGGGCGAGGTGGTCCGCAGGGTGCTCGCGGCGGGGGATGCCTACGGCACCGGCGCGGCGCTCGGCGGCCGGGTGATCAACCTCGAGTTCGTCTCCGCCAACCCCACTGGGCCCATCCATCTCGGTGGAACCCGCTGGGCAGCCGTCGGCGACGCGCTCGGCAGGTTGCTCACCGCGCAGGGTGCGAAGGTGACCCGCGAGTACTACTTCAACGACGCGGGCGCGCAGATCGATCGTTTCGTCAGCTCGCTGGTCGCCGCCGCCAAGGGCGAGCCCGCCCCGGAGGACGGGTACGCGGGTGCCTATCTCTCCGACATCGCCGCCGAGGTGATTCGGCAGGAGCCCAGCGCGCTGTCCCGGCCTGCGGCCGAACGCGACGAGATCTTCCGGAGGGTCGGTGTCGAGCTGATGTTCGGCGAGATCAAGAAGAGCCTGCACGAGTTCGGTACCGACTTCGACGTGTACTTCCACGAGGACTCCCTGCACGCGTCCGGTGCCGTGGACCGGGCCGTCGAACAGCTCAAGGAGTCGAACAGCCTCTACGCCGCGGATGGCGCTTGGTGGCTGCGCACCACAGAGCACGGGGACGACAAGGACCGCGTGGTCATCAAGACCGACGGCGCGCCCGCGTACATCGCCGGGGACATCGCTTACCTGCGGGACAAGCGTGAGCGCGGGTTCGACCTCTGCATCTACATGCTCGGCGCGGATCACCACGGCTACATCGCCAGGCTCAAGGCGGCCGCGGCGGCGATGGGTGACGACCCAGACGTGGTCGAGGTCCTCATCGGTCAGATGGTGAACCTCGTCAGTGACGGCAAGCCCGTGCGGATGAGCAAGCGGGCGGGCACCGTCATCACGATGGAGGACCTCGTCGAGGCGGTCGGGGTGGACGCCGCGCGGTACGAGCTGACGCGCTACTCGGTCGATTCCACTCTGGACGTCGACCTGGATCTGCTGCGTAAGCACAGCAACGACAACCCGGTGTACTACGTCCAGTACGCCCACGCCCGGCTGTGCTCGCTGCACCGCAACGCGGCCGAACTCGGTATCGCCGACGGAGACCCCGGCGACGCCGATCTCAGCCTGCTCACCCTGCCGAGGGAGGGTGACCTGATCCGCACGATCGGGGAGTTCCCGAGCGTGCTCACGAAGGCGGCCGAGTTGCGCGAACCGCACCGCGTCGCCCGCTACCTCGAATCGCTGGCGTCGGCGTACCACAAGTTCTACGACGTCGCGCGCGTCCTGCCTCAGGGCGACGAGGAGGCCACCCCGCTGACCCACGCGCGGCTCACGCTGTGCGATGCCGCCCGGCAGGTCTTCGCCAACGGACTGGCGCTGCTCGGCGTTTCGGCTCCGGAACGGATGTAGAGAGACTTATGTGCGCTCACCCAGCGGGTCCTCGGCACGCCGAGGTTTACCCGCACGCCGACCAGTCCGGCTTCCCTCCGTCCACATCGGATGAGCTGGATCGGTTGTACCCGAAGGTATGGCCGCGCAACACCTACCGCGGCTCGGACGGTGTCGTCCGTATCGCCGGTGTGGACGTACGCGAGCTGGCCCAGAACTACGGAACGCCGCTGTTCGTGATCGACGAGGCGGACTTCAAGTCCCGCTGCGCCGAGTACGCAAACGCGTTCGACGATCCGTCTCTGGTGCACTACGCGGCGAAGGCGTTCCTCTCCACGGAGATCGCCAAATGGGTCGCGAAGGAGGGCCTGAGCCTCGACATCTGCAGCGGTGGTGAACTCGCCGTCGCCCTGCGTGCGGACTTCCCCGTCGAGCGGATCACGTTCCACGGCAACAACAAGTCCGTGCCGGAACTCGAGGAGGCCGTCGAGGCCGGTATCGGCACGGTCGTGCTCGACTCGTACTACGAGATCGCCAGGCTCGCGGAGATCGCAGCCCGGAACGGCGTGGTCCAATCCGTACTGATCCGGGTGACCGTCGGCGTCGAGGCCCACACCCACGAGTTCATCGCGACCGCGCACGAGGACCAGAAGTTCGGTTTCTCCCTCGCTTCGGGCGACGCGGCCGAGGCCGTGCGGCGGGTGCTCAACGCCCCGTCCCTGCAGCTGGTCGGGCTGCACAGCCATATCGGTTCGCAGATCTTCGACGCCGACGGGTTCGAGGTCGCGGCACGCCGGGTCATCGGGCTGATGGCCGAACTCGGCAAGGAACACGGGGACGAGCTCGTCGAGCAGTTGTCTATTGTGGACCTTGGTGGCGGGTTCGGTATCGCCTACACCGACAAGGACAATCCGCCGCCGCCCGCGCAAATGATCACCCAGATCCGGGAGATCGTCCGCAAGGAGTGCGAGTTCGCCGGACTGCCGATTCCGCGGATCGCGGGCGAACCGGGCAGGGCCATCGCGGGTCCAGGAACGGTGACGCTGTACGAGGTCGGCACCATCAAGGACCTCTCACTTGGCGATGACAGCATGCGGCGCTACGTCAGCGTCGACGGCGGGATGAGCGACAACATCCGCACGGCGCTCTACGACGCCGCCTACGACTGCAGGCTGGTCTCCCGCGCGAGTGACGACGGGCAGCCCCAGGGAGTGGGCGCCGCGCTGTCCCGCGTTGTGGGCAAGCACTGTGAGTCCGGTGACATCGTGGTCCGTGACTGCTGGCTACCCGACACCCTGTCACCGGGCGACCTGCTCGCGGTCGCGGCGACCGGTGCCTACTGCTACTCGATGGCGAGTAACTACAACCGGCAGCCGCGGCCCGCGGTGGTCGCCGTGCGCAACGGCAGTGCCCGGCTGCTTTTGCGCAGGGAGACGACCGAGGACATGCTGCGACTGGAGGTGTCGTGAGCGAAGGCCGAGAGGGCGTGCGTGTCCCGCAAAGCACAGGAGGTGTCGTGAACGACCAGGGTCGCGTTCCCCCGATCAAGGTCGCCCTGCTCGGGTGCGGGACCGTCGGCAGTGAGGTCGTCCGGCTGCTGACCGAGCAGGCCGATGAACTCGCTGCCAGGGTCGGCGCACCGATCGAACTGGCCGGTATCGCCGTGCGGCGGCCGGACAAACACCCCGAGCTGCCGCAGGAGTTGCTGACCGCCGACGCGGCCGAGCTGATCGACTCCGACATCGACGTCGTCGTGGAGCTGATCGGCGGTATCGAACCGGTGCGCAGCTGGCTGCTGTCCGCACTGCAGAAGGGCAAGTCCGTCGTCACCGCCAACAAGGCCCTGCTCGCCGAGTACTCCGGTGAGCTGGCCGAGGCGGCCGACGCCTCCGGCGCCGATCTGTACTTCGAGGCCGCGGTCGCCGGAGCGATCCCGTTGTTGCGCCCATTGCGTGAGTCGATGGCCGGGGACCGGATCACGCGGGTGATGGGAATCGTCAACGGCACCACCAACTACATCTTGTCCGCAATGGATTCGACCGGAGCGGGCTACGCCGAGACGCTGGACGAGGCGAGCAGGCTGGGTTACGCCGAGGCCGATCCGACGGCCGATGTGGACGGTTACGACGCCGCGTCGAAGGCGGCCATTCTCGCCTCGCTCGCCTTCCATACGAGGGTGACCGCGGCGGATGTGTACCGCGAGGGCATCGGCGGTGTGAGCGCCTCCGACATCGTCGCGGCCAGGGTTCTGGGCCGGACGGTCAAACTGCTCTCGATCTGCGAACGGGTCATCGACGAGGACGGAACCGAGTCCGTCTCGGCTCGGGTGCATCCGGTGATGATCCCGCGCAGCCACCAGCTCGCCGGGGTCAACGGCGCGTTCAACGCGGTCTACGTCGAGGCCGACGCCGCCGGTGAGCTGATGTTCTATGGCCAGGGCGCAGGCGGCGCCCCCACCGCGAGCGCCGTGCTCGGCGATCTCGTGGCCGTCGCCCGCAACCGCGTCGTCGGCGGCCGGGGCCCCCGGGAGTCCGCGCACGCCGCGCTGCCGGTCAGCCCGATGGGCCGGACACTGACGCGTTACCACGTGAGCCTCGACGTCGCCGACCGCGCGGGTGTGCTCGCCCAGGTCGCGCAGGCGTTCGCGGCCCACGACGTGAGTATCGCCGCCGTCCGGCAGCGGGACCGGCACTCCACCGCGAGCCTGGTGATCGTCACCCACCTCGCGCCGGATGCCGCGTTGCGGGCGACGGTTGAGGAGATCGGGCGACTCGACGTTGTGCGCGAGGTCGTCAGCGTGATGCGCGTGGAAGGCGAGGACTGACCGACATGTCGACCACACCGGGCTTGCCCGGAATCATCAACGCATACAGCGGCCGTATTCCGATCCCGGACGGCGCCACCGTTGTGACCCTCGGCGAGGGCAACACCCCGCTCCTGGCCGCGCCACACCTGTCCGCGCTCACCGGATGCGAGGTCTACCTCAAGGTCGAGGGCGCAAACCCCACCGGTTCGTTCAAGGACCGCGGGATGACCGTGGCGATCACGCACGCGCTGGCCAGCGGGCTGCAGGCGGTGATCTGCGCGTCCACCGGCAACACCTCTGCCTCGGCCTCGGCATATGCGGCACGAGCCGGCCTCACCTGTGCCGTGCTGGTGCCCCAGGGCAAGATCGCGCTCGGCAAGCTCGCGCAGGCGGTCCTGCACGGGGCCCGGATCCTGCAGGTCGACGGCAACTTCGACGATTGCCTCGAACTGGCCCGCAAGACCGCGGCCGACCACCCGGTGACCCTGGTGAACTCGGTGAATCCCGTGCGCCTCGTGGGGCAGAAGACCGCGGCGTGGGAGATCTGCGACGTCCTCGGCAAGGCCCCGGACATCCACTGCCTCCCGGTCGGCAACGCGGGCAACATCACCGCCTACTGGTCCGGATACGCCGAGTACGCGGCGGACGGTGTGGTCGAAAGCACACCACGGATGTTCGGATTCCAGGCTGCCGGTGCCGCGCCACTCGTACACGGCGCCCCAGTGGCGGATCCGGAGACGGTGGCGACCGCGATCCGGGTCGGCAGCCCCGCGTCCTGGGATCCCGCGGTCAAGGCGAAGAACTCCAGTGGCGGGATGTTCGAGGCCGTCACCGACGAGCACATCCTCGCCGCGTACCGCCTGCTTGCCAGCAAGGAGGGCGTGTTCGTGGAGCCCGCGTCGGCGACGAGCGTGGCCGGTCTGCTGGCCACCGCCGCGGACGGGCGTATCCCCCGAGGTTCCACGGTCGTGTGCACGCTGACCGGGCACGGCCTCAAGGATCCGGGCACCGCACTGGAGGGCAACGTCGAGGTCGAACCGCTTCCGGTGGACCCGGGCGCTGTCGCGGCGGCCCTGGAACTGTCGTGACAACGGTGCGATCGGTCCGGGTGACGGTGCCGGCCTCCACGGCGAACCTCGGCCCCGGTTTCGACGCGCTGGGTATGGCGCTCGGCCTGCACGACGTGGTCGAACTCGAGCTCACCGGCGCCGGCGGCCTCGAGATCGAGGTCGTGGACGCCGGTGCCGGTGACATGTCCGAGGTGCCCACCGACGAATCCCATCTGGTGATTCGCGCGCTGCGCGCCGCGAGCGCGCACCTTGGCATCGATGTGCCCGGCATTCGGTTGCGTTGCCACAACGCGATTCCCCACGCCCGCGGCCTCGGTTCCTCCGCCGCCGCCGTTGTGTCCGGTGTCGCCGCCGCCTACGCGATCGCGGGACGCGAGCTGGACGCACACGCACTGCACCTCGCGGCCGAGTTCGAGGGGCATGCGGACAACGCGGCCGCCAGTCTGCTGGGCGGCGTGGTGATCGCATGGTCCGAGGCGGGGCGGTTCCGGGCCGAGCGGTTGACCCCCGCCGCGGGTATCCGGCCGGTGCTCGCCGTGCCGGCCGAACGCTCGTCCACCCACGCGACCAGGGGACTGCTGCCCGAACGGGTGCCGCACGCCGATGCGGCGTTCACCGCGGGCAGGGCCGCGCTGGCGGTGCACGCGCTGACCGCGCGCCCCGACCTGCTGCTGGCCGCCACGGCCGACCGGCTGCATCAGGACTACCGCGCACCCGCCTACCCGGCGAGTGCCGCGCTGGTGCGCACATTGCGTGAGCACGACGTGCCAGCGACGATCTCCGGCGCGGGGCCGACCGTGCTCGCGCTCACCCATGCGGGAATATTGCCGGGTTCGGTCGATGTTGAATCGTTTGAGGTCTACGAGTTGCCCGTCGACCTGGCCGGCGTGCAAATCGTGACGAAATAGCGATTCGGTTACCGAACCGCGACCCGTCGAAGCAGACCCTCGGCGCGCCGGGTGGGGGTGGTTGTTGCACCTCGTACCAGGGCGGTCTACCCTCGGGGGCGTTCGTTCACCGTGCGCATCCGCACTCGGTGCCGGTTCCGGGGTCGTTGACCCGGATCGCATCTACCGTCCAGCCACAGTTCCGCGCAGCGGGATCACGGCAGAGACACAGGCGGATGTGCGGTGGCCGATTTCGCGTGCCTCACCTGAGGCCCGCAACTCCCGTGCTGGCGGCCTCGCCGCTGTGACTCGCGCGTCTCAGCTGGATCTGCCTGCATCGGGACAACAACGCCGTCTCGCAATTCGGACGCGGGCGGCAGTCCGCTGATCCACCGTGGAGGCGTGGGTCGGTAAGGAAGGACTTGTGTGAGCAACACCGATCTTTTGGGCGGCGACGTGGAAACCAAGGTGAACCCGCCCGCTGGCGGCGCTGAGAGCGCGGACGCCGCGGCTGCTGGGGAGCACACGCCGCAGGACGCCAATGGCACCACGCCGAAGCGCCGTGCGGGCGGTCTGTCCGGCATGGTCATCGCTGACCTGCGGACACTCGCCAACGAGCTGGGCGTGGGTGACACGTCCGGCATGCGCAAGGGGGACCTGATCGCTGCCATCAGGGAACGTCAGGGCAAGAGCAAGCGCCGTGCCGCGGGCGAGGACACCCTCCCGCTCGAGGGCGTCGCCACCGAGCGCAGCGCTCCCGCGCAGGAGCAGCCGGCCGCGTCGCGACGGTCAGGAAACAAGCCCGCCGAGGCCAAGCAGGCCGAGGCCGCGCCCACGGAGGGCAAGCCCGCCGACAGCACGTCCGCCGGCAACGCCCCCGCCGACAGCGCCCCGGTCGAGTCGAAGCAGGCCGACACCAAGCAGGCCGACACCAAGCAGGCCGAGCGCAAGCAGGGTGAGCGCAAGCAGGGCGAGAACCAGCAGTCCCAGGGCGAGAACCAGCAGGGCCAGCAGGGTGGTGACGACAGCGGTCGCAGCCGTCGTCGCCGGGGTGGCTCGGGACGTCAGGGCGGCAACGCCGACGCGGGTGGTAACCAGCGTGGTGAGGACAAGGACACCTCCGGCGACCAGCAGCGCGGCGGTGGTGATCAGCGCAGGCCCAACGACCGGCAGCAGAACAACCAGAACCAGCGCAACCAGGGTCAGCAGGGCAACCGTGGCCAGGACAACCGCGGTGGCCAGGACGACGACGATGACGAGCGCGGTGGCCGCAGGGGCCGCCGGTTCCGCGACCGCCGTCGCCGTGGTGGTCGCGGTGAGGGCGGCGGCAGCCCCGACACCGAGATCCGCGAGGACGACGTCCTGCTCCCGGTCGCGGGCATCCTGGACGTGCTGGACAACTACGCGTTCGTCCGTACCTCCGGCTACCTCGCCGGCCCGAACGACGTCTACGTCTCGCTGTCGCTCGTGCGTAAGTTCGGTCTGCGCCGTGGTGACGCGATCACCGGTGCCGTTCGCCAGCCGCGCGACGGAGAGCAGCAGCGGCAGAAGTTCAACCCGCTGGTGCGGGTGGACACCATCAACGGGCTGGACCCCGATTCCGCGAAGAAGCGCCCGGAGTTCACCAAGCTGACGCCGCTCTACCCCAACGAGCGGCTGCGCCTCGAGACGGAGTCGAACCGGCTGACCACCCGCGTCATCGACCTGGTGATGCCGGTGGGCAAGGGTCAGCGCGCGCTGATCGTCTCGCCGCCGAAGGCCGGTAAGACGACGATCATGCAGGACATCGCGAACGCGATCACCACGAACAACCCCGAGTGTCACCTGATGGTCGTGCTCGTCGACGAGCGGCCGGAAGAGGTCACCGACATGCAGCGGTCGGTGCAGGGCGAGGTCATCGCCTCCACCTTCGACCGCCCGCCGTCAGACCACACCTCGGCGGCCGAACTCTCCATCGAGCGCGCCAAGCGCCTGGTGGAGATGGGACACGACGTGGTCGTCCTGCTCGACTCGATCACCCGTCTCGGCCGGGCGTACAACCTGGCGGCCCCGGCATCCGGCCGGATCCTGTCCGGTGGTGTCGACTCGACCGCGCTGTTCCCGCCGAAGCGTTTCCTCGGCGCGGCGCGCAACATCGAGAACGGCGGCTCGCTGACGATCTTCGCGACGGCGATGGTGGAGACCGGCTCGACCGGTGACACCGTCATCTTCGAGGAGTTCAAGGGCACCGGTAACGCGGAGCTCAAGCTGGACCGCAAGATCGCCGAGCGCAGGGTCTTCCCCGCGGTCGACGTGAACCCGTCCGGTACCCGTAAGGAAGAGCTCCTGCTCGCACCGGACGAGCTGGCGGTGACGCACAAGCTCCACCGGGTGTTGCACGCACTGGACTCGCAGCAGGCCATCGATCTGCTGCTGGACCGGCTGCGCAAGACGAAGACCAACACGGAGTTCCTGATGCAGGTCTCCAAGACGGCCCCCGGCCAGGACGACGACTAGTCGCCCGCAGCTTCACCTGATGCAGCCAGGGCCATCCTCCGCGAGGGTGGCCCTGGCTGCTTCTCGGTGTCGTCAGCGCTGAACGGACCAGTGCAGCGCTGCGGCGGCTCGGGCAAATGGCGTCCACGGCGGGCGACCTGTCCGGGAACAACCGGACTCGCGGGCACGTTGAAACCCCTGCCAGCACGTCTGGCAGAATGAACCGCTGACGTCCGGCTCCGGTTCACCTCGTGGTGCACATCCACGAGGACCCGGCGGCCAAGTAGGAGAGGACCCCCATGAAGAGCGGTATTCACCCGGAGTACGTGGTCACCAACGTGACCTGCGGCTGCGGCAACACCTTCACCACCCGCAGCACGAAGACTTCCGGCGACATCCACGTCGAGGTCTGCTCGAACTGTCATCCGTTCTACACCGGTAAGCAGAAGATCATGGACACCGGTGGCCGGGTCGCGCGCTTCGAGGCCCGCTACGGAAAGCGGCAGAAGAAGGCCGACGCCAAGTAGCTTCGCTGACGGCGCCCATTCCCGGTAGCGGGGATGGGCGCCGTTTTCTTTGTCCAGACAGGTCTGCGCCGCGCCCCCAGCGGGCGTTTCGCGGGAGAAGAGGTAAGCGTGGAATCGAGTTCCCTGCAGGCACTGCTCGACGAGCATGCCGAGCTGGAGGACCAGCTGGCGGATCCGTCGGTGCACGCCGATCAGTCCCGCGCGCGCAAGCTCGGCAGGCGTTATGCCGAGCTGTCGCCGGTGGTGAAGGCGATCGGCGAGCTGGAGTCCGCCCGCTCCGACCTGGTCGCGGCGCGTGAACTCGCGGGGGAGGACGCCGCTTTCGCGGCGGAGGCGGAGGAGCTCGCCCAGCAGATCCCGGCACTGGAGAGCAGGCTGACCGAGCTGCTGCTGCCACGTGACCCCTACGACTCGGCCGATGTCGTCATGGAGGTCAAGTCCGGCGAGGGCGGTGAGGAGTCCGCGCTGTTCGCGGGCGATCTGTTGCGGATGTACCTGCGCTACGCCGAGCGGCTGGGCTGGAAGGCGGAGGTACTCGACGCCGTCGAGTCCGACCTCGGCGGCTACAAGGACGCCACCGTCTCGATCAAGAGCCGCACCGCCGACGTTGACGGGGTGTGGGCGCGGCTCAAGTACGAGGGTGGTGTGCACCGGGTGCAGCGCGTGCCCGCGACGGAGTCGCAGGGGCGTATCCACACCTCGGCCGCAGGCATCCTGATCTATCCCGAGCCGGAGGAGGTGGAGGTGGAGGTCGATCCCAACGATCTGCGCATCGACGTCTTCCGGTCGTCGGGTCCGGGCGGGCAGAGCGTAAACACCACCGACTCCGCGGTTCGGATCACCCACCTGCCGACCGGAATCGTGGTTTCCTGCCAGAACGAGAAGTCGCAGATCCAGAACCGGGCCCGCGCGCTCCAGGTGTTGCATGCCCGGTTGCACGCGATCGCCGAGGAGGAGGCCGCGGCCAAGGCGGCCGACACTCGCCGCTCACAGATCCGGACGGTGGACCGTTCCGAGCGCGTCCGCACCTACAACTTCCCCGAGAACCGCATCTCCGACCACCGGGTCAACTACAAGGCATACAACCTCGATCAGGTCCTCAACGGCGAACTGGACGGCGTTCTCGACGCACTGCGCGACGCCGACAGGGAGGAACGCCTCGCCGAGCAGACCATCGGCTGAGTTTGGAGTTCCCCAATGTGGCTTTCGGGAACTTGAACGTCCCCAATGCCGCATTGGGGAACTCCAACGTCCCCAATGTGGCATTGGGGAACTTTCCGGACGGGGTGCGCTGGGGGTGGACACGGGGGACGCTGCGGCGGATGTTCGTGATGCCCGGAGGTGGTTGTGCCAGTCTTGTCCTGTGAGGATGGCAGTGTGAATCGGCAACCGTTGCGCCTGGCGATCATGGAGGCGATGCGCATCCTGGAGACCGCGGGTGTGTCGTCACCGCGGACGGACGCGGAGCTGATCGCCGCTCACGTGCTCGGGGTGGAGCGCGGCAGGCTGCCGCTGGTGCCACTGGTGGACCCAGCCGTGGTCGACGCCATCGGGCAGATGGTCGCGCAGCGGGCCAAACGGGTTCCGCTGCAGCACCTGGTCGGCTGGGCCGCGCTGGGGGGCATCACGGTGGACGTCGGTCCTGGTGTGTTCGTCCCCCGCCCGGAGACCGAGTTGCTGCTGGAGTGGGGACTGAAGCTGCTCAAGGGGCGCGAGTACCCGGTGGTGGTCGATCTGTGCACCGGTTCGGGCGCCTTGGCCCTCGCGGTTGCCAACGCCAGGCCGGACGCCGTGGTCTACGCCGTGGACATCGATCCGACGGCACTCGCGTGGGCCCGGCACAACGCCGAGTTACGCGCGGCGGCGGGCGACAGCCGCATCCGCCTGTACTCCGGCGACATCAGCGACAGCGCGATGTTCGCCGAGCTGGACGGGCTGGTCGACCTGGTGCTCTGCAACCCGCCCTACGTTCCCGAGGGCACCTGGGTGCCGCCGGAGGTCGCCGAGCACGACCCGGCACACGCGGTGTTCGCGCAGGAGAGCGGGCTGGCGATCATCCGCCACGCGGTCACCGTCGGCGCCCGCCTGCTGCGCCCCGGTGGCGGTCTGGCCATCGAGCACGACGACACCCACGCCGCGGCCGTGCCGTCACTGGTCCGGGCCCGCCGCGTGCTCACCGACGTCGAGGATCATCACGATCTCGCGGGCAGGCCCCGCTTCGTGACAGCCCTAAGAGGATGAGCGGAACGCTCGTGCCAGGATTGAGCTCATGAGCGCGGTGTACGACTGCAACACGCAGGAGAGCAGGACCGACGGACTGAAGGCTGCCGCATCGGCGGTTCGTAGCAGCCGGCTGGTGGTACTGCCGACCGATACGGTCTACGGCATCGGCGCCGACGCGTTCGACGCCGGCGCCGTGCAGTCCCTGCTGCGCGCCAAGAATCGCGGCCCGGACATGCCTGTCGGTGTGCTCGTCGGGTCCTGGACCACGGTGGACGGTCTCGCACTCGGAGTGCCGCCGCAGGCCAGGGCACTGATCGAGGCCTTCTGGCCGGGTGACCTATCGATCGTGCTGCCGCACGCGCCGAGCCTGACCTGGAACCTCGGCACCACCCGGGGGACGGTCATGCTGCGGATGCCACTGCATCCCGTGGCCCTCGAACTGCTGCGCGACGTCGGACCGATGGCGGTGTCCAGCGCCAATGTGTCCGGACAGCCGCCCGCGAGTACCGCGCAGGAGGCACAGGACCAGCTCGGGGACTCCGTCGCGGTGTACCTCGACGGGGGCCCGACGGGCGATCCGGTTCCGTCCAGTGTCGTGGACCTGACCGGGGATGCGCCGATCATGCTGCGTGAGGGTGCGGTGAGTTCCGAGGCGGTATCCGACGTGCTCGGAATCCCGGTGCTGCCGAAGAGCTGAACCCGGGGCGCGCTGGCCAGAGGTGGCACACGGGGCTCACGGGACGCGCGGTAGCGTTGCGCCCCGTGATCGCTCGGCACCGGCACTCCCAGGGATAGCAGCGTCGTGACGCCCACCTCCGCAGGCCTCCCCATCCGCGAGTACGTCCTGGTCGCCCTCGTCACGGCGGCCCTCACCTTCCTGCTCACCGGGCTGGTGCGGCGCTTCGCGATCAAGATCGGCGCCATCGCCACACCGAGGGCGCGCGATGTGCACGTGATCCCGATTCCCCGGATGGGCGGGCTCGCGATGTACCTGGGCGTCGTCGGCGGAATGGCGATGGCCCACCAGTTGCCGGTGCTGCGCCGGGCGTTCGAGTACTCACTGGATCCGCTCGGGGTGGTCATCGGCGGCGGCGCGATCGTGCTGATCGGCGCGTTGGACGACCGGTTCGAGCTCGACGCGTGGACCAAGCTCGCCGGACAGGTCATGTGCGCGGGCATCCTGGTGATCTTCGGCGTGCAGTGGAACTCGTTCTGGGTGCCGTGGGGCGGCGTCGACGGCGTCGTGGGTTCCGTGGTGCAGCTGGACAAGAACCAGGGTGGCCTGCTGGCCGTGCTGCTCGTGGTGGTCATGGTCAACGCGATGAACTTCGTCGACGGACTGGACGGCTTGGCGGGCGGACTCGGTTTCATCGCCGCCGCGGCCACCTGTGCCTTCTCCCTCGGGCTGCTCGCGAGTTCGGGTGGTGACGTGGGCAGCTACCCACCCGCGCTTATCGCCGCGACGCTCGCGGGGGCGTGTCTTGGTTTCCTGCCGCACAACTTCCAGCCCGCGAAGATATTCATGGGCGATTCGGGATCGATGATGATCGGCCTGATGCTCGCCGCCGCCAGCACCTCCGCATCAGGCAAGATCAACTACATCACATTCAGCCCCTCGGACATCCTGGCGCTGCTGTCACCGCTGTTCGTCGTCGCGGCGGTGCTGTTCCTGCCGCTGCTGGACCTGCTCCTCGCGGTGATCCGGCGGACGCGCCGGGGCGAGAGCCCGTTCGCGGCGGACAAGATGCACCTGCACCACCGGTTGCTGGAGATCGGCCACTCCCAGCGCAGGGCGGTTCTGCTGATCTACCTGTGGGCCGCGCTACTGGCCTTCGGGGCGGTCTCGGTCACGCTGTTCGACAACGCCGCGGTCTTCTGGATCGTCGGTATAGGGCTGCTGGTGGCCGTGTTGATCTCCGGCGTCCCCCGGCTGAAGCGGCAACGCAACGGAACCAGTCCCTGAAACCCGCCCGCCCCGCTCCGGCCACCACCCTCGGGTGTCGCACTTTCCCGGGAAAGTGCGCGGGGGGAAGCGCGTGACCAGGGACGGGAAGTTCCGCGTCTCGCACTTTCCCGGGAAAGTGCGAGACACGGGCAGGGGGCCCCCGGGGCGTGGGGTACGGGAATCGGGTGCGACACCAGCTCGCGGGGGTGCGCGGCGCTGCCCGCCGACCGGGTGTGCTCCCAGGTGCGAGACCATCGAGACAGGTCTGGCACAGTTTAGGTCTGGGAATCCAGCAGGGAGTGCGGTAGTGAGCGCAGAAGCAAGCGACAGCGGGACCGAGATGAACGAGCAGCGAAATCCTCATGCAGAGTCGGTGCTGAGGTTGGCCGACGCCATGGTGAAGACGGCGTTGTGGCCGGGAGTCGCGACCGTGGTCGTCGGCGCGATCGTGGCGACTGTGCTGGTTGGCTGGGCCGGCCTGTTCGGCGCGCTCATCGGTGGTGTCATCGCCTTCGGCTCCTCGCTGGCCACACTGTGGATGATGCGCAAGTCCTCGGGTATGGAGCCGATGGCTGTCATGGCCGTTTCGCTCGGTGGCTACATCTTCAAGCTGCTGGTTCTGCTCGGCGTGATGACCGCGCTCGGCGGCATCGACGCACTGCACCGCGAGTCACTCGCCTTCACCATGCTGGCCGTCATCCTGGTCTGGGCGGCCGCCGAGGTGATCGCCTTCCGGCGGACCAAGATCCCGACGATCATCCCCGACGGCTCGAAGTAGGGCGTCGGCCACATAAGGAGTACGGCCGTACGGCGTCGAGGTACCGACTGGTATCGTCCGCGGCGTGGAGGCGGCATCGCTGTTCTCCCGGTTGGTGACTTCACCCAAGCAGCGTGGCGACTCCAGTGAACTGCCGCTTACCCGCTTGAGGGAACGAGCCGGTTCCGGGAGTCACATCGTGTTCTACACACAGTGGGGTATCCGCTTCCAGGTACCTGATTGGTGTCAGGTACGTTAAGTCCAGATCGTGACGATTCCCCCGGCGGAGTGAACGCCGGCCGGGAGAACCGGAAGGAGCCCAGTTGGGCGCGCTGGTACTAGCCGAAGGTGGCGAGTTCGCTCCCCCCGGCGCTGAAAGTTTCAACCTGCCGCCGATCTTTGGCGAGGGCACATTCGTCACCAAGCCGATGGTGCTAGTAGTGCTGTCGGTCGTCATCATCGCGGCGTTCTTCATGCTCGCTTCGCGCAGCATGAAGGTGGTCCCCGGCAAGTTCCAGTTCGCCGCCGAGTCGGTCTACAACCTCGGCCGCAACAACATCGCCAGGGAACAGATCGGTTCCAAGGACTTCCGGCCCTTCGTGCCGCTAATCCTGAGCTTGTTCACCTTCATTCTGGTGAACAACATCTTCGGGATCATCCCCATCGTGCAGTTCCCGACGATGTCGCATATCGGTTTCCCGCTGGCACTGTCTGTTCTGGTGGTTTATCCGGTTTACCACTACGTCGGCTTCAAGCGGCACGGTTTCACCGGTTACCTGAAAAACCAACTGGTGCCGCCCGGTGCGCCGAAGCCGATCTACCTGCTGCTGACGCCGATCGAGTTCTTCCAGAAGTTCTTGTTCAACCCGATCACCCTGGCAGTCCGAGTTTTCGCGGCGATGTTCGCGGGTCACCTGATCCTGATGGTGTTCACGGTTGCCGGTGAGTATCTGCTGCTGGAGGCAGGCGGCGGACTCAAGGCGGTCTCGGTGGTGTCGTTCGGCTTCGCCATTCTGATGACCTTTGTCGAGGCCCTTATCCAGGTGATTCAGGCCTACGTCTTCGCCGTGCTGTCCGCCGGGTACATCGGCGCGGCACTGTCCGCCGACCACTAAGTGGAACAACAAAGCCCCCGATCCGCATAGCTGCGGACCGAGTTGAAAGGGAAATGCACGTGAGCAACATTGTTCTTGCGCAGGCTGCCGAGGCTGCGACCAACATCAACCCCGGTCTTGCCGCCATTGGCTACGGTCTTGGCGCTATCGGCCCCGGTATCGGTGTGGGTCTGATCTGGGCCGCCGTCATCAACGGAACCGCTCGCCAGCCCGAGGCTCAGGGCAAGCTGATGACCATCGCCTGGACCACCTTCGTGCTGACCGAGGTGCTGGCCCTGATCGGTCTGGTCATTTACTTCATCGCATCCGCTGGCTGATTAGACCGAAGCCCATTTGGGAGACGTCGTGTTGCATACACAGATGATCCTTGCGGCGGAAGAACCCAGCCCGGTGATGCCGCACCTGTCCGAGGTCATTCTCGGTCTGGTCGCGTTCCTGATCCTGCTGTTCCTGCTCCGCAAGTACGCCGTTCCGCGCTTCGAGAACCTCTACGAAGAGCGCACGGCGAAGATCGAGGGCGGGATCGAGAAGGCCGAGAAGGCTCAGGCCGAGGCCGAGCAGGCGCTGGAGCAGTACAAGGCGCAGCTCGCCGAAGCCCGCTCCGAGGCTGCCAAGATCCGCGATGATGCCCGGCTCGAGGCCGAGCAGATCAAGGAAGAGCTGCGGGCGGAGGCCCAGGAGGAATCCCGGCGCATCGTGTCCCAGGGTGAGGCTCAACTGCAGGCGCAGAAGGCACAGATCGTCGCCGAGCTGCGAGCCGAACTCGGACGCAACGCCGTGACGCTGGCCAGCCGGATCGTCGGCGAGTCCCTTGAGGACGAGGCCCGTCGTCGCGGCACGGTCGACCGGTTCCTCGCCGAACTCGAGACCAACGGTGCCGGAGCGAGGAAGTAGACGTAGATGATGCTGCATGCTGCGAGCCGGGAGGCTCTTCACCTTGCCGAGAACCGTCTCGACGAGGTGCTCGGCGACGCCGGTTCGGGTCCGTCCGCCGTCGGTGAGGAGCTGCTCTCCGTCGTCGCCCTGCTCGGCAGGGAGGCCGGGTTGCGCCGAGCCGTCGCCGACGGTTCGTCCGACCCGGAGGCCCGCAAGCGGCTGGTCCGGGGAGTGCTCGGGGCCAAGGTCTCCGACCCGACGCTGACCGTGCTCGACGCGGTGGTCGGCAACCGCTGGTCCAGCCCGCGTGAGCTGGTCGACGGGGTCGAGTCGCTGGGCCGTTCCGCGCTGCTGACCAGCGCGGAGAAGGCCGGCAACCTCGCCGCCGTCGAGGACCAGATCTTCCTGATTTCCCGTATCGTGGCAGGGGAGCAGGCGCTGGAGCAGGCGCTGTCCGACCAGTCCGCACCGGCGGACGCCAAGCGGACCCTGGTGCGGAACCTGTTCGGGGACAAGGTCGATCCGGTCACGCAGATCCTGGTCGAGCAGGTGGTGCTCCGCCTCAACGGCCGCGGTGTCGAACTCGCCCTCGGCGAACTGGTCGAACTGGCTGCCGCACGAAGCGATCGTTCGGTCGCGCACGTGACCAGCGCGACCCAGCTGACCGGCGAGCAGCAGGAGCAGTTGGCCGAGAAGCTCAGGCAGATCTACGGGCGGCGGATCGCGCTGCACGTCGAGCTCGACGAGAGCATCGGCGCGGGTCTCGTTATCCGGGTCGGTGACGAGATCATCGACGGCAGCTCGGCAGGCAGGCTCGAGGCATTACGCAGGCAGTTGGCCGGCTGAGCCGGTCGCGGCATCACCACACAGACTTTCAGACACTGGCAAGAACCGCGAGACGAGGAACATGCGAGCATCGCAGCGAGCGAGGAGCGCAGCAGGTTCGGAGTCGAGCAGTCAACACAAGCGAGAGCGGGAACGACAATGGCGGAGCTGACGATCTCCTCGGATGAGATCCGCAGTGCGATCGAGAACTACGTCTCGAGTTACTCCCCGGATGTAAGCCGGGAAGAGGTCGGCACGGTCATCGACACGGGTGACGGCGTCGCCCACGTCGAAGGCCTCCCCTCGACGATGGCCAACGAACTCCTTGAGTTCCCGGGCGGCATCCTCGGGGTGGCCCTGAACCTGGAGCCGCGCCAGATCGGTGTCGTCATCCTCGGTAACTACGAGTCGATCGCGGAGGGCCAGGAGGTCAAGCGGACCGGGAAGGTCCTGTCCGCCCCCGTCGGCGACGACTTCCTCGGCCGCGTCGTCGACCCGCTCGGCAAGCCCATCGACGGCCTCGGCGACATCGAGTCGACCGAGTCCCGCGCGCTGGAGCTGCAGGCCGCATCCGTGGTCCAGCGTCAGCCGGTGTCCGAGCCGCTGCAGACGGGCATCACCGCGATCGACGCGATGACCCCGATCGGCCGCGGACAGCGCCAGCTGATCATCGGTGACCGTAAGACCGGTAAGACCGCGGTCTGCGTCGACACGATCATCAACCAGAAGAAGAACTGGGAGACCGGCGACCCCAAGCAGCAGGTCCGCTGCATCTACGTCGCGGTCGGCCAGAAGGGCTCGACGATCGCGGGGGTGAAGAAGTCCCTCGAGGACGCGGGCGCGCTGGAGTACACCACCATCGTCGCCGCCCCGGCCTCCGACGCCGCCGGGTTCAAGTGGCTGGCCCCGTTCACCGGAGCCGCTCTCGGTCAGCACTGGATGTACGAGGGCAAGCACGTCCTGATCGTCTTCGACGACCTCACCAAGCAGGCCGACGCCTACCGTGCCCTGTCGCTGCTGCTGCGCCGCCCGCCGGGCCGCGAGGCATTCCCCGGCGACGTCTTCTACTTGCACTCCCGTCTGCTCGAGCGTTGCGCCAAGCTGAACGACGAGCTGGGCGCGGGCTCGCTGACCGGTCTGCCGATCATCGAGACCAAGGCCAACGACATCTCGGCCTACATCCCGACCAACGTCATCTCGATCACCGACGGGCAGTGCTTCTTCCAGTCGGACCTGTTCAACTCCGGTCAGCGGCCGGCCATCGACGTCGGTGTGTCGGTCTCGCGAGTCGGTGGTGACGCGCAGATCAAGGCGATGAAGACCGTCTCCGGTTCGCTGCGGATCGACCTGTCGCAGTACCGGGAGCTGGAGGCGTTCGCCGCCTTCGCCTCCGACCTGGACGCGACCTCGAAGGCCCAGCTCGAGCGCGGTGCCCGGCTGTACGAGATGCTCAAGCAGCCGCAGTACTCGCCGGTCGCGGTCGAGGAGCAGGTCGTCTCGGTGTTCCTCGGGACGAACGGGCACTTCGACACGGTTCCGGTGGAGGACGTGCGCCGGTTCAACAGCGAGCTGCAGCAGAACCTGCGGCATAAGCACGAGGGCGTCCTCGCCGAGATCCGGGACACCGGAAAGTGGAGCCCCGAGCTCGCGGAACGAGTGGTCGCCGCGGCTGACGAGTTCAAGAAGGGCTTCACCACCTCCTCCGGCGAGACGCTGATGAGTGAGGCAGAAGCCGAGGCCATGGACGCCGACAACGTCGGGCAGGAGACCGTGAAGGTCAACAAGCCCGCACCGAAGAAGTGACCGGGTAAGTAGATGGCGCAACTTCGCGAGCTACGGCAGAAGGTCCGATCGACCAAGTCGGTCGGCAAGATCACCAAGGCGATGGAGCTGATCGCGACATCGCGGATCAGCAAGGCCCAGGCGAGGGTCGAGGCCTCCAGGCCCTATGCGGAGGAGATCACCAACGTGCTCTCCGCACTGGCCGGAGCGGCATCCAACCTGGATGACCCGTTCCTGGTCGAGCGGGAGAACCCGACCCGCGTCGCGGTCCTGGTCGTCACCAGTGACAAGGGTCTCTGCGGCGGCTACAACACCAACGTGCTGCGGGCCACCGAGGAGCTGCTCTCGTTGCTGCGCGAGCAGGGCAAGGAACCCGTCCTGCATGTGATCGGCGGCAAGGGCGTGAACTACTACCGGTTCCGTGGCCGCGAACTCGCGGACAGCTGGACCGGCTTCTCGCAGCAGCCGCACTACGTGGACGCGGCGGAGGTCGGCGAGGCGCTGACCAAGGCCTTCCTCGCGGGTGCGGAAGGCGCGTCCGGCGACCCTGAGCTCGAGGGAGTGCTCGGTGTCGACGAGGTCCACCTCGTCTACACCAAGTTCACGTCGATGCTGACCCAGACGCCGGTCGCCAGGCGGCTGGCCCCGCTGGAGGTCGAGTACACCGACGAGCAGGACTCGGCCGCGGGATCCAGCGAGGTACCACCGGCCTACGACTTCGAGCCGAGCGCGGAGACACTTCTCGGCGCTCTGCTGCCGAAGTACATCAAAACGCGCATCTACTCGGCATTGTTGGAGTCGGCGGCATCCCAGCTGGCCGCTCAGCGGACCGCCATGAAGGCGGCCTCGGACAACGCCAACGAGTTGGTGGAGACCTACACCCGGATGGCGAACCAGGCCCGCCAGGCCCAGATCACCCAGGAGATCAGCGAGATCGTCGGTGGGTCGAACGCGCTCGCCGCAACGGGCGGGAACGACTGATGAGTGATATGGCAACCTCGACCTGCGCGCGCACGAGTTCACGCACGCGATCGCGCTCCCCTGAACACGGAAGTGATGACTGATGACTGCCACCCAAGATGCCCCCGCCGCCACCAAGGGCCGAATCGTCTCGGTGACCGGTCCGGTCGTCGACGTCGAGTTCCCCCGCGGTGCGGTACCCGCCCAGTTCAACGCCCTCAAGGTCGAGATCGAGTTCGCGGAGCTGCGCAAGACGGTGACCCTCGAGGTCGCCCAGCACCTCGGTGACAACCTCGTCCGGACCATTTCGCTGCAGCCGCAGGACGGTCTCGTCCGCGGTGCGGAGGTCACCGACACCGGCGCGCCGATCTCGGTTCCGGTGGGCGACAAGGTCAAGGGCCACGTGTACAACGCGCTTGGCGAGTGCCTCGACGAGCCCGGCTACGGCGCCGACATGGAGCGCTGGCCGATTCACCGCAAGGCGCCCGCGTTCGACCAGCTCGAGGGCAAGACCGAGATGCTGGAGACCGGCCTCAAGGTCATCGACCTGCTCACCCCGTACGTGCAGGGTGGCAAGATCGGCCTGTTCGGTGGTGCCGGTGTGGGCAAGACGGTGCTGATCAAGGAAATGATCACCCGTGTCGCGAAGAACTTCGGTGGTACCTCGGTGTTCGCCGGTGTCGGTGAGCGCACCCGTGAGGGCACCGACCTCTTCCTGGAGATGACCGAGGACGGCGTCATCAACGACACCGCGCTGGTCTTCGGGCAGATGGACGAGCCGCCGGGCACCCGTATGCGGGTCGCCCTGTCCGCGCTGACCATGGCGGAGTACTTCCGCGATGTGCAGAACCAGGACGTGCTGCTGTTCATCGACAACATCTTCCGGTTCACCCAGGCGGGCCAGGAGGTCTCCACGCTGCTCGGCCGGATGCCTTCGGCCGTGGGTTACCAGCCCACCCTGGCTGACGAGATGGGCACCCTGCAGGAGCGGATCACCTCGACCAAGGGCCGGTCGATCACCTCGATGCAGGCGATCTACGTGCCCGCGGACGACTACACCGACCCGGCGCCTGCCACGACGTTCGCCCACCTGGACGCCACCACCGAGCTTTCCCGTGGTGTCTTCCAGAAGGGCATCTTCCCTGCGGTGGACCCGCTGGCCTCGACCTCGACGATTCTCGACCCCGCGATCGTCGGTGACGACCACTACCGCGTGGCCTCCGAGGTCATCCGGATCCTGCAGAAGTACAAGGAGCTGCAGGACATCATCGCGATCCTCGGTATGGACGAGCTGTCCGAGGAGGACAAGCTGACGGTGAACCGGGCTCGCCGGATCGAGCGTTTCCTTTCGCAGAACATGCTGGTCGCCGAGACCTTCACCGGCCAGCCGGGTTCCACGGTCCCGATGTCGGAGACCATCGAGTCCTTCGACAAGATCGCCAAGGGCGACTTCGACCACTACCCGGAGCAGGCGTTCCTGGGCATCGGTGGCCTCGAGGACCTCGAGAAGAAGTACAAGGAAATCACCGGTAAGTGACCCTCTCGCGTGCGGCGGGGCCGGCTCCAGCATGGTCCACTGTGGATTGGCAGGATCCCGGCCCCGTCGTTCGCATAGGCGTACCCATTGCGGTCGGCGCGACCATTACACTTGGTTTCAGCGCCCGATGTGAAGGAGACCCACGTGGCTGAGATGTCCGTTGAGTTTGTCGCCGTTGAGCGGCGCCTCTGGTCGGGCAAGGCCACCTTCGTGGTGGCACAGACCACCGAGGGTGAAATCGGCATCATGCCTGGCCACGAGCCCGTCCTCGGTCAGCTGATCGAAGGTGGCATCGTCAAGGTGACCACCACCGACGGTGAGACGGTGACGGCTGCGGTGCACGGCGGCTTCCTGTCCTGTACCGGGAGTTCGGTCAGTGTGCTCGCGGAGAGCGCGGATCTGGCGGAGGAGATCGACGTCCAGGCGGCCAGGGCGGCGCTGACGGCGGAGGACGAGACCGAGCGCGCCAGAGCGAGCGCGAGGCTGCGCGCAGCGGGCCAGTCGGTCTGATCGAGCGACGAGCGGGAGCCGGCCTTGGGCATCGAACTGATTGTCCTGGCAGTCCTGCTCGGTGTGCTGTTCATCGTCGCCTGGTATCTGATTCGCTGGGTGCGAATGCGCAAGCTCGGCGGCGTGAGCGTCGCATTGCGGTGGCGGCCCGACCAGGAAAGGTCGGGCTGGCATCTCGGGATCGGCCGCTACCAGGGCGCGGAGTTCGTCTGGCACCGCGTCTGGAGCCTGCGGACCGGCCCGGACCGGGTGTTTCACCGGGACAGCCTGGAGATCGCCGACCGGCGTGATCCGATCGGCACCGAGTCCTACGCGGTGCCGGCCGGGTCGACCGTACTTCGCTGCGAGTCCGACGCCCAGGAGGCGATCGAGATCGCCATGGGCCCTGGCGCGCTGACGGGCTTCCTGTCCTGGCTCGAGTCGGCGCCCCCGGGCCGCCGCGTCCCCCGCGCGAGCTGACCACGCACGAAACCTCGCACTTTCCCGGGAAAGTGCGAGGCTCGGTAGTGGCCAGGTGGCTCGGGGGTGGCTGGGTGGCTAGCGCTCGCCGCCGGGCTTCCAGAGGACGTCGCCCTCGGGATTCGCCACGCGCGCGAGGATGAACAGCAGGTCCGACAGCCGGTTGAGGTACTTCACGGCGAGGACGTTCGTCCGCTCGGCGTCGGCCTCCACCAGTTGCCAGCCGGACCGCTCCGCCCTGCGCGAGACCGTGCGGGCCTGGTGCAGCAGCGCCGCCCCCGCGGTGCCACCCGGCAGGATGAACGACGTCAGCTTCGACAACCGCTCGTTGAAGTCGTCACACCAGCGCTCCAGTTGCTCGATGTAGGGCTCGGTGACGCGCAGCGGGGGATAGGGCGGATCGTCCACAACTGGGGCGCACAGGTCAGCTCCTACGTCGAACAGGTCATTCTGGATCGACCGCAGGACGGCGGCGACCTCGTCGGTCAGCCCGCCGAGCGCGATGGCCATCCCGATGACCGAGTTCGTCTCGTCGACGTCGGCATAGGCGCCCAGCCTCGCCGACGTCTTCGGTACCCGGGAGCCGTCCCCGAGTGCGGTGGTGCCGCTGTCGCCGACCTTCGTGTACACGCGATTGATCCGTACCGACATGGCACCACCCTAGCCGGGGTCCCGGCTCACCTCCGGCAGAAGTCCCGCCAGGCCGCCTTGCTCTGCTGGTCCCGCAGCCGGTAGTCGGAGTGCCCATGAGCGGTGTAGTCGACATCGAAGTACTGCACCCACAGTGCGTCGTGCTCGGCCAGGTAGTCGGTGACTTCCCGGAGCCAGGCCGCGCGTCCGCGGCCGTCGTCCCCCGTCGCGAGGCCGGTGCCCAGTTCACCGATCGCCAGCGGTTCGTCCGCGGCCCTGTTCGCCGCGACCACGTGGCGCAGGATCGTGTCGGCGGAGCGGTACTTCTTCGTGACTCCGACGATCTGGTTGTACGCGTCCCAGGCGAGCACGTCGACGTACCGAGTGCCGGGGTAGTAGTCCCTCCAGTTCCGCCCGGAGTTCGGGTCGGCGGTCCAGTACATCAGGATGAGCGTGGACCGCAGACGCGGATTCCCGGCCTGCTCGGCCAGGTGGTGCAGGTGTTTCCACGCCGCACGGAACTGGGCGGCGGTGAACTGCCCCTTCGTGATGTTGTCCTCGGGCTCGTGGAAGTAGGTCCAGTGCACATCGACGTCGGTGGGTGCTTCCGCGAACCACTTCCGGAAGTGCCGGTCGTGCTTGCCCGCGGTGATCTCGGCCGGATCGGCCTTGAACGAGACGGTGAGCGGGAGCCTGCCCGCGTCGAGCTTGCCAGGCCAGTGGCGGGGTAATCCGGAGTAGAAGAGGCGCACCGATTCGAGGCCGTAGTAATCGTTTACCCGCGCGAAAGCCTGCTGGTAAGTCTCGCCCTTGGATTCCGGCAGGAACGATGCTCCACACAGCGGCATCGTCGCGGCGGATGGTGAACCGGCCGCCGGAGAGGCCGGTAGCAGGATGGTGCTCGCGACGACCGCCATGGCCGCCGTGACCGTACGCCCCAGCACGTGTATCTCCTTCAAGGTCGCTTACTAGTTCGCAAATAGATAACAGAATCCCACGCTTCGGTCCAGTGAGCATCGACCTGCCGGTCGGTCCGATCGGCATGGCAGGCATGATGAACGCCCATGAGCGACCGGCACCGTGAGCGAATCGGGTACGGAACTGAGCGATGTGCAGCCCGCCGGCGAGTGAGGCAAGAGGCATGAGCGAGCACTTCGACGTCCATGGCGGAGGGCGGCTGGTCGGCGAGGTCGAGGTCGTCGGCGCCAAGAACAGTGTGCTGAAACTGATGGCGGCTGCACTGCTCGCCGAAGGCACCACGACCATCACGAACTGCCCGCAGATCCTCGATGTCCCGCTGATGGGCGACGTCCTTCGCAGCGTCGGCTGCGAGGTCGAGATCGACGGCGACACCGCGCGCATCACCACTCCGGCCGAACTTTCGGCACGTGCGGACTCGCCTGCGATGGGCAAGCTGCGCGCCTCGGTATGCGTGCTCGGCCCGCTGGTCGGCAGGCTGAAGCAGGCCGTGGTCGCCCTGCCCGGCGGTGACGCCATCGGGTCGCGGCCGCTGGACATGCACCAGAACGGGCTACGCAAGCTGGGTGCGACCAGCACCATCGAGCACGGCTGCGTGGTGGCCAAGGCAGACGGCCTGCACGGGGCGCAGATCTGGCTCGACTTCCCCAGTGTCGGAGCCACCGAGAACATCCTCATGGCCGCCGTCCTCGCCGACGGCACGACGGTCATCGACAACGCGGCCCGCGAGCCCGAGATCGCCGACATCTGCATGATGCTCATCGAGATGGGTGCGAAGATCGAGGGCGCTGGTACCTCGACGCTGACCGTGCACGGCGTGGACGAGTTGCACCCCACGGAGCACAGGGTGATCGGCGACCGGATCGTCGGGGCCACCTGGGCTTTCGCGGCGGCGATGACCAGGGGTGACCTGACCGTGCGCGGGGTCAACCCGCACCACCTCGACCTCGTGCTGGACAAGCTGCGCCTCGCCGGGGCGGAGGTCACCACGTTCGACGGTGAGGGCTTCCGCATCGTGCAGCACGACAGGCCGCAGTCCGTCGACTTCGTGACCCTGCCGTACCCCGGGTTCGCGACGGACCTGCAGCCGTTCGCGGTGGCACTGTCCTCGGTCTCCGAGGGCACATCGATGATCACCGAGAACGTCTACGAGGCCCGGTTCCGCTTCATCGAGGAGATGGTGCGTATCGGTGCCGACGCACGGACCGACGGGCATCATGCCGTGGTGCGGGGTGTCGAGCGGCTCTCCAGCGCGCCGGTGTGGGCGTCGGATATCCGTGCGGGAGCTGGTCTGGTCCTCGCCGGCCTGTGCGCGGACGGCATCACCGAGGTGTGGGACGTTTTCCACATCGACCGCGGCTATCCGCACTTCGTGGAGAATCTCAACCGGCTCGGCGCGCGGATCGAGCGCGTCGTCGGAAATCCGGAGCGCTCCTGATGCCCGGCGTGCCCGGCCCACGTCGCGAGCCAGGCACACCGGGAACGGTCAGGGCAGCGCGACGAACGGGCTGAGGAACGAGCGTGCGCCCGGCGCGTCGAGCCGGTAGGTGACGTTGGTGGCGTAGCACGGCGCGTCCCCGGTGATCGTGGTGGACACGAGCGTGCGCACACCGTCGATCGTCGCGAAGTTCGGTCCGCCGGAATCGCCGTAGCAGGCGCCGCCGTTGCCCTGTGGTTCGGTCATCGCGAGACGCACCCACGTCTTGTTCAGTGCGTCGAAGGAGACCGGCGCCTTCATCCGTACGCCGCCACCGGGGTGGGTGTGCCCGCCAGGGCCGCGCTGCGCCTCCTGGGTGCCGTACCCGGCGACCACGAAGTCCGTTTCGCGGAGGCCCTGTGGTCCCAGTTGGTCGAGCTCGCCTGCCGAGGGCAGCGCCGCCGGGGTGAACGACCAGCGCTGCGCCATCTCCGCAGCGGGCACTTCGATCACCGCGATGTCGTGGGAGTCGGCCGAATTGCCAGGGTAGGCCGGGTCCGAGTGAGCCGAACCCTCGACGCCGACGCTGCGCGCGACGGAGGTGGGCTGCCCGGGGAACCGCTGCGCGGCCGCGTCGAGCCCGGCCTGCACGTCCTGCTCGAGCGAGACGTAGAACCGTACGTTGTCCGGCCAGCCGCTCGTGCAGTGCGCGGCGGTGAGGAAGGTGCCGCCGTCGAGCATGGTGCCGGAGCAGACCCAGTCGACCCTGTCCGGTGTGGCTGGGTCTTCGTCGTTGTCCCAGGTGGCCACGAGCGCACCGACCTCGGTGCGTTCCGGCGCCGGTGTGGCGTTGTAGGAGCTGATTCCCGATGCGGCCGTTGTGGCGCTCAGCAGCACCGCGGCGGTCGCAGCGGTGAGGGTGAGCGCGCGGCGGGTGGCCCTGGCCGAGCGTGACGACCCGGGGCGATGTGACACGAAGGAGTGATCTGTCATGGCGAGGAACTCACCACGCGGGTGTCCCGCAGTCAAGGCTTTCGGTGCAGCTTCGGGCAACTGGCTCAGGACTGGGCTGCCAGTGCCACACCGAAGCCGATCAGAGCGCTGCCGGTAACGGCGTCGAGCGAGCGGCGCACCTTCCTGCGCTGGAGCCAGGCCCGAACCTTGTGCACGAAGAACAGCATCAGCAGGAGCCAGATACTGCCGAGGACGGCCACGGTGTAGGCCAGCACAAGTGCGTCGAGCACGGAGGTGGTCGCGGGGTTGAGGAACTGGGGCAGCACCGAGAGGTACAGGACGAGCACCTTCGGATTGGTCACGTTGGACAGGAACCCCTCGCGCCAGCGACGGAACCCTGAGGACTTGGCCTGTTTGGTGTCCTGAAGGGTGCCGTAGTTACCGCGCCAGGCGGCCCGCAACGCCTGGAAGCCCAGGTAGCAGAGGTAGGCGACGCCGAGCCAGCGCAGGGTGAGAAACAGCGGCTGCGAATGGGCGATGATCGCGCCGAGCCCGAGAGCGGCCGCGCTGCCCTGCACGGCGTTGCCGCTGAAGATGCCGAAGACCGACATCAGCCCGCCTCGCCAGCCGGCGGCCAGCGAGTTCTTCAGGGTCACCATCGTGTCCGGACCGGGGGCGATGACCACCAGCACGACGACCACGAGATAGCTGCCGTACACACTCCACGTCACACTGATCGACCCTAACGGGTGATGAGCCGTGACTCCGTCGGATTTTCGTCACAGTGTTGGCGGGCGCTGCCCGTGCTGGACGTGTCGAGTTCCACTCGTCACAAAATGTTACCGACGAGTATGCTGGGTCGGTCGTCGATCGGGAGGTTTGTCGTGCCCTATCCATCGGATCGTGAACTCGATCGTCCATGGGTCATGCGGACCTACGCGGGCCACTCCTCGGCGGCCGCGTCGAACGAGCTCTACCGGCGCAACCTGGCCAAGGGGCAGACCGGGCTCTCGGTGGCCTTCGACCTGCCGACGCAGACCGGGTACGACCCGGACCACAAGCTCGCCAAGGGGGAGGTCGGCAAGGTCGGGGTGCCGGTCTCGCACATCGGGGACATGCGCCAGCTGTTCGCTGGAATCCCGCTCGCCGAGGCGAACACCTCGATGACGATCAACGCGCCCGCGATGTGGCTGCTCGCGTTGTACGTCTCGGTGGCCGAGGAGCAGGCCGAGCAGGAGGGCCGGGACGTCGATGAGGTGCTGGCAAAGCTGACCGGCACCACGCAGAACGACATCATCAAGGAGTACCTGTCCCGGGGGACCTACATCTTCCCGCCGGGACCGAGCCTGCGGCTGATCACCGACATGATCGCGTGGACCGTGCACCACGTACCCAAGTGGAATCCGATCAACATCTGCAGCTACCACCTGCAGGAGGCAGGGGCGACTCCGACGCACGAGGTCGCCTACGCCTTGTGCACCGCCATCTCGGTACTCGACGCCGTACGCGACTCCGGTCAGGTCGACGCCGACGATATGGCCAAGGTGGTCGCGCGGATCTCCTTCTTCGTCAACGCCGGTGTGCGGTTCGTCGAGGAAATGTCCAAGATGCGCGCCTTCACCGAGTTGTGGGACGAGATCACCGCCGAGCGCTACGGCGTCACCGACGCGAAGGCGCGCAGGTTGCGTTACGGCGTCCAGGTCAACTCACTCGGCCTGACCGAGGCGCAGCCGGAGAACAACGTGCAGCGGATCGTGCTGGAGATGCTCGCGGTGACCCTGTCGCGGGGGTCGCGGGCCAGGGCGATCCAGCTGCCGGCGTGGAACGAGGCGCTGGGCCTGCCGAGGCCGTGGGACCAGCAGTGGGCGCTGCGGATGCAGCAGGTGCTCGCGTTCGAGACCGACCTGCTGGAGTACGAGGACATCTTCGACGGTTCGCGGGTTATCGAGGCGAAGGTCGAAGAGATCAAGACCGGCGCCCGCGAGGAGATCGCCAGGGTGCAGGAGCTCGGAGGAGCCGTCGCGGCCGTCGAGAGCGGCTACATGAAGTCGCAGCTGGTGTCCTCGCTCGCCGAGTACCGGCGGGGCATGGAGGCGGGCGAGCGGGTGCTCGTCGGCGTCAACAAGTTCGACACCACCGAGCCGAGCCCGCTGCAGGCCGAGGGCGCGAAAGCCATCGAGACGGTGGATCCCGCGGTCGAGAAGGAAGCGGTCGCGGCGATCGAGAAATGGCGCGAGCAGCGTGACGGTGAGCAGGTCGAGGCCGCGCTGCAGGGACTGCGCATGGTCGCGAAGACCTCGCAGAACCTGTTCGACGCGACGCTGGAGTGCGCGCGGGCAGGTGTCACGACGGGGGAGTGGTCGGGGGCGCTGCGCGAGGTGTTCGGCGAGTACCGGGCTCCCACCGGGGTGTCGGGGGCTTCGATGTCCTCGGGCGGCGTGGCCGAGATCGAGCGGGTCCGGGAGCGGGTCAAGGCGACGAGCGAGGAACTCGGGGAGCGGCTGCGGATCCTGGTCGGCAAACCCGGGCTCGACGGGCACTCAAACGGCGCGGAGCAGGTGGCCGTGCGGGCTCGCGACACCGGTTTCGAGGTCGTGTACCAGGGCATCCGGCTGACGCCCGAGCAGATCGTGGCCGCCGCCGTACAGGAGGGCGTGCATGTGGTCGGCCTGTCGGTGCTCTCCGGCTCACACCTCGAGGTGGTGCCGGAGGTGGTGGACGGGCTGCACGCGGCCGGAGCGGGTGACATCCCGGTGATCGTCGGCGGAATCATCCCGCCCGACGATGCGAAGCTGCTGACCGAGCGGGGCATCGCCGCCGTGTTCACGCCGAAGGACTACGAGCTGACGGAGATCATGGACGGCATCGTGACCATCGTGCGCGAGGCGAACGGACTGCCAGGACGGTAGGCGATCTCTATCCGGTAACGGCGGGTATGGAGTTTCCGAACCTGCTTTGAGCCTCTTCAGTGATGCCCTAACGTTCGGTGACTACGGGACGATCACGGAAGGGGCAGGACGATGAATCAGGGCAAGTGGACTCGGCGAGAGTTCTTCCGACGTTCTGCAGTGGCGGGTGCCGTAGCCATCGGCGGTCCGGTCTTCCTGTCGGCCTGCTCCGAAGTCCCAGAGACCGGTGGGGACGGTGCTGTCAACACCCTGCAGCGTGCCCGGGACGCTGGCACTATCAAGATTGGTATTGCCGGGGAGATTCCCTATGGCTTCACAGAGGACGGAGAGGTCACCGGCGAGTCTCCAGAGGTGGCCAAGGCGGTGTTCGAAGCCATGGGTATCCCTAACGTCGAGGCAACCCAAGTGGAGTTCGGTCAGTTGATTCCGGCGCTCAACGCCGGTCAGTTCGACATGGTGGCCGCCGGTATGGCGATTCTGCCCGACCGTTGTGCGAACGCCGCATTCTCGCACGTCGACTACATCACGCCGACGGCTTTCCTGGTCCCGAAGGGAAACCCGCAGCAGGTGCTCAACTTCGACGACGTGAAGGCAAAGGGGGTGAACCTCGCGGTGCTGTCCGGCACCGTCGAACAGCAGGTGGCTGTCGCGCTCGGCGTCCCAGACGAGCAGATCCAGACCTATGACGGACAACCGGAACTTCTGCAGGCGCTGCTCGCAAATCGCGCCTACGCGGGTGCGTTGACCGACATCTCGCTGAAGGCCTTGCTGGAGCAGAATCCGGACGCTGCCCTCGAAGTGACCGACGGCTTCGTTCCCATGGTCGATGGTGAGGAGCAGATCCAGGCGGGTGGGTTCGTCTTCCGAAAGGGCGAGGACGAGATCCTCGAAGCGTTCAACACCGAACTGGAGAAGCTGCAGTCCAGCGGGCGGTGGCTGGAGATCGTCAAGCCCTTTGGTTTCACTGAGGACAACCTGCCGCCGGATGACGTGACGACCGAGCAGCTCTGCGCGACAGCGTGATCGCGCTACGGCGCCGGTAGACCGACCATGTTCGACAATCTTCCTCTGTTCGTTTCCACGATTCTCGACGGTCTGGTACTCACACTTGAGGCGACCTTGGGTGGAATCGTGCTTGCCACCGTGCTGTCCTTTGTATTCGGACTCGCGATGCTCTCCGACCGTGTGCTGGTCCGGGTCGTGTCGCGTACCTACGTCGAATTCTGGCGCGGTACGTCCGAAGTGGTCCAGCTGTTGTGGATCTACTTCGTGCTCCCGGTGTTGACCGGTTTCCAGATCGTGCCGCTGTGGGCGGGCATTCTCGTGCTCGGGCTCAACTTCGGGGCGTACGGGGCGGAGATCGTTCGGGGCGCGATCCAGTCGGTACCGAAGGCGCAGTACGAGGGATGTGTGGCTCTCAGTCTGACACCCGCGCAACGGATGCGGCGGGTGATCCTGCCGCAGGCCTTGGTGGACATGGTGCCACCGTTCAACAATCTGTTCATCCAGCTGCTCAAGGGCAGCGCGTTGCTGACGTTCATCACTGTGCATGAGATGACTTACCAGGCGCGGGAGGTCCTGCTCAACAGGTTCACCAATCAGGCGCTGCTCATCTGGACACTCACCTTGCTGGCCTACCTGGCACTGTCCATCCTGATCACCTTCGGCATGCGCTGGCTGGAACGCTGGACCGCGGCACAGGTCGGTAGGACACCGACGAGACGGACTTCCTTCCGAGAGAGGTACCGCGCTGCTGCGCCTCCGTCAGCTGGTGGAGGCGGGGTATGACCTGGGACTGGGAGTTCGCCTGGGAGGCGCTACCGGTCGTGTTGGACGGCCTGCTAGTCACCTTCCAGGCGACCGTGCTGGGGTCGATAGTCGCCTACGCACTGGGTTTGGTCTTCGCCCTAATGCGGCGCTCTCCGATCCGGGTGGTCAGTACCGCCACCTGGCTGCTGATCGAGTTCATCCGGAGCACACCGCTGCTGGTGCAGCTCTTCTTCCTGTTCTTCGTGCTCCCGGGATTCGGGGTGACACTGTCCCCACTGGTTGCTGGTGTCATCGGGCTCGGCCTGCACTACGCGTGCTACACAGCTGAGGTATATCGTGCCGGGATCGAAGGCGTCCCTCCCGGGCAGTGGGAGGCAGCTACGGCATTGAGTCTGCCGAGGTCACGGACGTGGAGCGGCATCATCCTGCCGCAAGCGATCCCACGAGTGCTGCCCGCGCTGGGTAACTACACGATCTCGATGTTCAAAGAGACCCCCCTGCTGTTCGCGATCGGGCTCCCGGACATCGTGGGCGAGGCGTTCGAGTTCGCTTCACTGAACTTCCGCTACGTCGAGCCCATTACCATCGCAGGTATCTTGTTCCTGTTGCTCAGTTACCCGTCCTCATTAATCGTTCGATACTTGGAGCGTCGTTTTGGCCTCACACACTGACACCCCCTCGGCCACGGCCACCGATGTGATGATCCGCTTCGAAGGTGTCATCAAGAAGTTCGGTGACAATGTCGTGCTGCGCGAGCTGGACTTCGAGGTGAAGCCAGGCGAGTTCGTCACCCTGATCGGACCGAGTGGTTCGGGCAAAACGACGATCCTACGACTGTTGATGACGTTGGAGAAGGTCAACGGCGGGAAAATCTATGTCGGTGATGAATGCCTGACCCACACAGACCGTGGGGGCAAGATGGTGCCTGCCGACGAGAAGCATCTCCGCAAGGTGCGTCGGAGGATCGGCATGGTCTTCCAGCAGTTCAACCTGTTCCCCAACATGAAGGTGCTGCAGAACATCACCGAGGCACCGGTGCGCACCCTCGGCCTGTCGAAGGAAGAGGCCGAGAAGCGGGCCAGGGAACTGCTTGAGATGGTCGGTCTGAGCGACAAGGTCGATGCCCATCCGTCCCAGCTTTCCGGTGGCCAGCAGCAGCGTGTCGCCATTGCCAGGGCGCTGGCGATGCAACCGGACGTGTTGCTGCTGGACGAGGTGACCTCCGCGTTGGACCCGGAGCTGGTCGCCGGTGTCCTGGCGGTGTTGAAGGAGATCGCGTCCCGGACTGACATCACGATCCTGTGTGTCACTCACGAGATGCAGTTCGCCCGCGATGTGTCGGATCGGGTGATGATGTTCGACCACGGCCAGGTCATCGAGGAAGCTGACCCGGAAAAGCTCTTCACCGACCCGGACCACGAGCGCACCAGGGAGTTCCTGCACGCCGTCATTGATCGGGCGTAAGCGACCGTATCCACAGGGGGCCTCGACGCAGTACGGTCGAGGTATGACCGAGTACGAGCACATCCTCGTCAAGCGTGACGGCGACACGGTCACGATCACGATGAACCGGGCCGCCCGGCGGAACTCACTGTCCGGGGAGCACCTCGCCGAGCTACTGCAGGCCTTCAAGGAGGCAGGGGATTCCGATGCGACCGGAATCGTGTTGGCCGGCGATGGTCCCGTCTTCTCGGCGGGGCATGACTTTGGTGATGTCGCAGATCGTGACCTGAGTGGCGTGCGAGACCTGCTGCAGCTCTGCACTGAGTTGATGCGCACGATTGAGTCTGTGCCACAGGTCGTGCTCGCACGCGTCCACGGCCTGGCCACCGCCGCCGGTTGTCAGCTAGTCGCGTCCTGCGACCTGGCGATTGCGGCCGAGTCAGCGGGCTTTGCTCTCCCCGGCGGCAAGGGTGGTTGGTTCTGTCATACCCCTGCCGTCCCGGTTGCCAGGTCGATCGGTCGAAAGCGGCTGATGGAGATGGCCCTGACCGGTGATGTCGTCGACGCGAACACTGCCGAGTGGTGGGGCCTCGTAAATGCTGTCGTCCCGGATGGCGACCTTGATGACGCTGTGACCGAGTTACTGGGCAGGGCGACCAGGGGCAGCCCCGCCAGCAGGGCGCTCGGCAAGCGGACTCTCTATGCTCAGCTGGACCGCCCCGAGGCCGAGGCGTATACGCTCGCTGTCGAGGTCATGGCTTCGGCTTCGCAGCTTCCGGCGGCAAAGGAAGGCATGGCCGCATTCCTGGAGAAGCGCAGGCCGGAGTGGCCCGAGTAGATTTTGCCTCACCACCCGACAGACGACGACCGGCGGTTATCTGGGTGCGGTAGTCCAGGTGCGACATCGAGCTGTCCGATCTGGACGACGGTGCCTCTGAAAGCCCGGTCACTTCGCCAAGTTCGCGTGCGTTGCACTCGGCCGTGACCTGCTGATCTAGGACCCCCTGTATGCAGGCCTGCACGGCCAGTGGCGGACTGTGGTCATTGCATAACAATGCGCCGCACAAGTACTGGTGATTGGATAGGGTCAAGCAACCGCCATCACCTGAACGGAGTGTTTTCGTGTCAGACCCGAAGGTCAACCGTCTCTCCCGCCGTGCGTTGTTGCGCTACTCGGCCATAGGGATCGCCGCCGTCGGAGGCGGAGCAGTCCTCAGCGCGTGCCAAACGACCAATCCGGACACCGGTCAGCCCGAGTCCGAGGGTGGACTGCAGCAGCGTGTCGACTCTGGTCAGCCGATCCGACTGGCGATCGCAAATGAACCGCCCTACACCGTGTTGACTGCCGAAGGTGAGTTGACCGGTGCTGAACCCGACGTGGCCAAGGCCGTGCTCGAGCGCATGGGCATCACAAATATCGAGGGTGTGCAGACTCAATACGACTCGATGATCCCGGGCCTCACGGCCAATCGCTGGGACATGGTCACTGCCGGGATGTTCATGGATCAGGCCCGCTGCTCGCAGGTGCTCTATGCCTCGCCTGTGATCGTCTCGACCGAGTCGTTCGCGGTGCCCGCGGGCAACCCCAAGGGACTCACCACGATCGACGATGTCATGAACCAGGATGTGCAGGTCGCTGTTTTGGCCGGCAGCTTCGAACTGCGGGCCGCCAAGTCCCTGGGTGTGCCGGAAAGCAAGCTGCCCACCTACCCCGCGGCACCGGATGCGCTACAGGGACTGGCGGACGGTCGCGTCGACGCTGTCCTGCTGCCGACTTTGAGCCTGGAAGCAGAGAAGGAGAAGGGTGGGAACTTCGAGATAACCGCGCCGTTGGAGGACTTCCCCACCACTGGCTCCAGCGCGGCGTTCCGGCAGACGGACACCGAGTTCCAAGGAAAGTACAACGAAGAACTGAAGGCGTTCAAGGAGACGCCGGAGTTCGAGGCGATCCTGGAGAAGTGGGGCTTCTCCGCGGACGCTGCACGCAAGGCCACCACCGAGGAACTCTGCTCGGTCGAAGCAGGCTGAGCCTTAAGGTCACGATCGGGCCGGTACCGCCGCAGTCGGTGCCGGCCCGATCGTCGTTTCAGGACGTTTTGAGCTTGATTTCCAGGCGTCGCAACAGAAGCGCGGTCGGATAACTTGCTGCGAGGAAGATCAGCCCGGCCAGCGTAAGGGGCTCGAGCCACTCGTAGGTCTGGCTGCCGAACGCCCGTGCGGTGTGCACCAACTCGGGCACCGTGATGAGCGCCAGGAACGGCGTCTCCTTGAACATCGCGATGGCGTAGTTGCCCAAGGCCGGAAGCACGTTGCGGATCGCCTGTGGGAGGACCACCCGCTGCCAAGTGATCCGCTGAGGAAGATGCAGGGCGGTGCTGGCTTCCCATTGTCCTGTAGGTACTGCCTCGATGCCTGCCCGGTAGACGTCCGCGCAATAACACGCATAGTGCACACCGAGACCGATCACCCCCGCCGTCATCGGCGACAGGGTGACTCCCAAGCTCGGCAAGGCGAAGAACAGGAAGAACAGCTGAATCAGCAGCGGCGTACTGCGGATGAACTCGATGAACGCCGTGGTGAGCTGTGCCAGTACTGGGATTCGCAAGTACCGGATGATTGCGAAGACCAGCCCGAGTATGGCGGCGAGGATCGTACCGAGCACCGTGGCTACCAGCGTGTACTTGGCGAAGTGCGTCAGAAGTTCGGGAAGCGCCTCGAACGCGTAGTTCCAGTCCCAGTTCACGGTGCCGTCACCTCGATCTTCTGCGGGGGCCTGCGTGTCCGGAAGAGGCTCTTCACGCCTTCGTGTTGTCCCAGTCGTGCCTTGGCCGCGACCTCAGCAAGGTTCGAGAAGAACGTGACCGCGTAGGCGAGGATGAAGTAGATGACCATCAGGACGAGGTAGATGAACGGACGGTCACCGCCCGCCTTGTGGAACGACTCACCGATCTGCATCAGGTCGACCAGCGAAATCGTGAACAGCAAGGGGGTGCTCTTCAGCAGCTGGATGAACAGGTTGTTCATCGAAGGGATCATCAAGGCGATGGCCTGTGGCCAGACGACGCGGCGCATCCGAGTCCACGCCGACAGGTTCAGCGCTGTTGCCGCCTCCCATTGTGTCTTCGGGACTGCGTTGATCGACCCACGCACCACCTCGGCGCCGTACGCGCCGTAGTTCAGTCCGAGGGCCAGCACGCCGACCACGACCGCGTCGAGTCGGAAGCCGATCAGCGGTAGCGCGAAGAACAGCCACCACAGCTGGATCATCAGTGAGGTTCCTCGGAAGAACTCGATCACGATGCGGGCGACGCCACGCACCGGTAACCGGTGCGAACGGGCCATCAGGCCCAGCACTACCGCGAGGATGACCATCAGGATGGTCCCGAGGACCGTGATAAGCACGGTGAGGCCGAGACCGTCGAGAAGATTTCCGCTCCAGTCGAACAGGGTGGGTGTCTCGTTCATCGGTACTTCCCTCCCAGAGTTCGATCAGGCCAGGGTAGTCCAGGAATCACGCTCTGTTACCTCTCGTCGACTGTAGGCCTGCCACCGCCCGGCGAACAGGGAGTGACCAGCTCGGGTCTGTCCCGACACTAACGGGCTAAGACGGATTACGCGTTGATTCCGCCGCCCGGCGAGTAGGAGATGTTATGTGCGGCGGGCCGAGACGCGGCCACCGGCCGACGTCTCTTGGTCTCGACGGACGTGTGCGTGGCCGCTCCGTGTCAGATCGACTTCACTGGAGGTTTACTGCCTACCTGTCGAAGGCCGGCCACAAGGTTTCCCCTGTGAAGCCGGACAGTTCGGTGTCGGCGTGCTCCTACACCGAACCGTCCGACAAGCCGCTGACCTGGATGAGTCCGCCGTGCTGGCTTATCGAGGACGGCAACCTCTGGATCGTGTCGAGCAAGCGCGGCCGCGAGACCGACGGGGACCAGAACCTGCCGGATGCACCAGAGTAGGTCCTCGGAATGTCCAAGGGCGAGGTGCAGGAGCGCGGGATGGACTGCTGGATGGTCGGGCGGAGCCAGCACGTCGACCGTAAACCGCCTCAGTGCTCATGTGGTCGGCAGCAGTGGTGGCGATCGCGCGAGCCATGGCGATGCGCCTGAAAGTGCTGCTGTACGACGAGCCAGCCTCGGCGCTGGATCCCGAGCTGATCGGGGACGTGCTGAACGTGATTCGCAACATCGCGAAGAGCACGGACATGACCGTGCTGACGATTACGCACAAGATTCGATTTGCGGAGAAGATCTCCGACCGCGTGGTCATGTTCGACCACGGCCTTGACGCGGTGTGCAGGGCCCGCCAGCGCGGATCTTCGAGAACCTGAAGAAAGAGCAAATTGCGCGTTTTTCCGGACACTCCTGGAGCGCTAGCGAATATGAGCTCTCAGAGTTATTCTGATTGAATTTTGTGTGGTGAATAGTGTAACTCTGCAGGTCTTTCGCATACCGTATGTTTCCGGTTCTTCTGCCTATCTCAGATTGCGCCAAACCCGGGGTTTCGAAAGGAAGAATCCTCACGAAACCCCGGATAAGTGGCTAGGCGATTAGTAGGTTACAGGTTCCGACCATCTTGTGAGCACGTTTCTCTGGCCAAATGTATCAGTCCATATCACGGTCGCAAGAGTGCGCCATCTCTGTGTACCTCCAACGTCGTAAGCCGAAACCTCTATATCATAGAATTGAGACGCCCAGCTTCGGTTGAAAGTTTTGGTGTTAGAAGCATAAACGCTTCCGTTCATGTATAGAGTTGCCTTGAGCTGAATGTGCGTGGCCGCGCAAACAGCCGAGGCTGTTCCTTGAGATTTCCATACCCCATTATCGTACGCCAGGGCAGTTGATGCGTAGTAGGGATCACACTTACCCCTTTCGATGGCGAGAGCCGTGCCGCTGCCAAGAAATAGACTGGCAGATGACATCGCCAACACGCAGAGAATCGCCGAAGCTAGCCTGGATTTGGTCGCGCAGTTCTTCTTTTTGGACATCCTCTGGATCCTTATCCTTGATTCGGAGATTACGAATCTTGTCAACTGTACCTACACGACGTGTTGTAGAACCAATTCCCCCATCCATCCACTGCGCTTCTACCTGCAACTCTGGCACACCATTTAACTCCGGATCCCGGTGTTCTGGCGATCATGTCAGTCGAAGCAGCGCAGGATGTTGAGACTCTATCGCACATACGGTAGCCGCTGGAGACTCGTTGTGCACCCGACTCTCCGGGGGCGCCACCTTTATATAGTGCAACGGAAATTTCGAATTTATCGATGCCGTTGCAATTTGCGTAGCCGATACCAAAGTAATAATTCAAGCGATCGTGATTGTCTACAACCGCATTATATCTGCAATTGTTCGCAGCTTCGGCCTGAGGGGCGTTCTGCACTGCAAACAACATGCTAGCAAGCGCAATAATGAAAAGGACTGCTAGGTTTTTTCGGGAGAAGGTTAGCCCAGTGCCGCTAATCATAATACTCCAATACTGTCAGGTCGAACATAATTTCCAGTTATAGCATCAGTTCCGCTTCTTTAACTGTTCGAGCTTCTTCTATCTAGTGGCATGGTTCTGCATAAGGATGTTGCAGTGGAAGGGACAACCCGTACGACACTCGTACGGCAACCCGTACAAGCCGAGTTAGGTTCACCCGAGTGGGTTAACACTTAAGTACTGGGTGCTGCTCGCGTCGTTGCCCAGTATCGCTGCATGGGTTAGCGTTGATGCGCTGGGGAAACTGGTAGAGATCCCGAATTTCGACGGCTTGACGGTGGATCTGTTTTACCAAAGTGGCCACTTTGGTGTTATTGCCACGGTGCTGCTTGGAGGGGGCGGAGTAATTGCAACCAAGATTTGGGGAGATCTTGAAGTGGCACAGGCAATCGGCGGGGCTTACGCAAGAAAAGCTAGCGGACCGATCTTCTTTGAGTGTTGAGGCGATCAGTGCCCTAGAACGCGGCACGCGCCGTCATCCGCGTCACGACACTGTGCGACTGTTGGCCGAAGCGCTGGGCCTTCCGCACGATAGGCGTCAGTGGGGCGGGCTGACTCCTCGTCCCACTGTGTATGACGACGGCTTGACAGGGGACGAACGAGCTGAGTTGTTTCGTCTGAAGCGAGAAAACAATCGTCTTCTGGCCGAAGTTAATGCGCTCAATCGAGTTCTGCGAATATGGCGAGATACGATGTCAGCGCAAGTTTCATAGATTTGAATTTGTGTCGCAGTGGGCAACTGCTTGCGCTTATGTAAGGCGGGGATCGCTATTTGCTTCCCTTGGCGACCTCTCGGTCGGCCCGCTGACTGTTACCCCAGGCGCCTTGCGCTGAAGGTCTTCTTGTCGTCAGCACCCGGGAGTTCCTCCGAGCCGTCTTGGAGCGCTAGTGGAAGTTCCCCAATGTGGCATTAGGGACGTTCAACGTCCCCAATGCCACATTGGGGAACTCCTCTGCCCGCGTGGCGTCAGCGCTCGTGGAGCAGCAGAAGGGTGTAGGCGGCGATCGACTGGGCGTCGGTGATCTCGCCTGTCTTGATCATCTTTTCGAACTCGGCGCGGTCGATCCAGGCCGTGCGCATGTCCTGCTCCTCGGCCTCGCGCTGCGGCTCGCCCTCGGTCAGTTCGGTGGCGAGGAAGACCCGTCCCTGCTGACTGCTCATTCCGGGGGCGACGTCGAGCCCGCCGATGTCCACGATGGAACGCGCGTGCAGGCCGGTTTCCTCCTGCAGTTCCCGTGCCGCCAACTCCGGCGGGGCGAGATCGGCGAGTTCGGGAGCGGTGCCCTGCGGGAATTCCCAGGTACGGCGGCCGAGCGGGTAGCGATACTGCTCTACAAGGTGCAGACGATCGCCGTCCAGTGGAATGATCAGAGCATACGTCGGTTTGTCGACAACAGCGTAGATGCCCGCCGAACCATCAGGTCTGCGGATGCCGTCCTCGCGCATCGTCAGCCAGTTGTTCCGGTAGACCTCGCGGGTGCTCGTGCGTTCGATCGCGTTCACACACTCCAGTCTCCCGTTCTGGCCAATGCACTGCCTGATCCGGGTGATGACTCGGGGTGCCCGAACGGGTAACTCCTGCTGTCCCCTAGTCTCGCCGGGTGCGTTTGGTAATCGCTCGGTGTCAGGTCGACTACGCCGGCAGGCTCACCGCCCACCTGCCGAAGGCCACCAGGCTTCTCCTGGTGAAGTCGGACGGTTCGGTGTCGGTGCACTCCGACGACCGCGCCTACAAGCCGTTGAACTGGATGAGCCCGCCGTGCTGGCTCATCGAGGACGGCAATCTCTGGATCGTGGAGAACAAGGCCGGGGAAAAACTCGTCATCACCATCGACGAGGTCATCGAGGAGTTCTCCCATGAACTCGGCGCCGAGCCCGGCCTGGTCAAGGACGGGGTCGAGGCGCATCTGCAGGAACTGCTCGCCGAGCACATCGTCACCCTCGGCGAGGGCTACACCCTGGTGCGGCGCGAGTTCCCCACGGCAATCGGCCCGGTCGACATCATGTGCCGAGACGCCGATGGCAAGTCCGTCGCCGTGGAGATCAAGCGCCGGGGCGAGATCGACGGGGTCGAGCAGTTGACCCGGTATCTCGAACTGCTGAACCGCGACTCCCGCCTCGCGCCGGTGCAGGGTGTGTTCGCCGCGCAGCAGATCAAGCCGCAGGCGCGAACCCTGGCCGAAGATCGAGGCATCCGCTGCGTCACCCTTGACTACGACGCGCTGCGCGGTATCGAGTCGGACGAGTTTCGGCTGTTCTGAGCCCGGAGTCCCGGGACACGCGCTCGGCGCGAACCCGTCCCGGCGACGGCGACGGCGCAAGTTCTGCTCGCCGAGTTGCGGTGCCGCAAGGTATTGGTCACCGTTAAGTGATCAATCATGCACGGCAGGCGAGCCAGGCGTGGCCCACACGCTCGTTCACCTGCTGAACGAAACCACGCGTTCCAGGTCTTTCTTGTCAGAACCGGACACGTCGGACCGCCCGCATTCATCTGTGCGAAAACATGCAGTAATGTGCGCTCGCAGCTAGTTCCTGGTGCTTCTTGTTGGATGATGTGCGAAGTGGGGTGGCCCGAGTGCACGTACTGGCCGAGGCGGATCTGCGCCTCGATGCGAACGCGATCGACTATCTGTTGCTCGCGTTCTACTTCGTCCTGGTGCTGACCATCGGCTACCTCGCCCGCAGGCAGGTGTCGAGCAGCCTGGACTTCTTCCTCTCCGGACGCTCACTGCCCGCCTGGGTGACCGGCCTGGCCTTCATCTCCGCGAACCTCGGCGCGATCGAGGTCATGGGTATGTCGGCAAACGGCGCGCAGTACGGCATGCCCACCGCGCACTATTTCTGGATCGGCGCGGTACCGGCGATGTTGTTCCTCGGTGTCGTGATGATGCCGTTCTACTACGGCTCCAAGGTCCGCAGCGTGCCGGAGTTCATGCGGCGCCGGTTCAACAACACCGCGCACCTCGTCAACGGCATCAGCTTCGCCACCGCGCAGATCCTGATCGCCGGCGCGAACCTGTTCCTGCTCGCGAGCGTGGTCAACCTGCTGCTCGGCTGGCCGATCTGGGTGTCGGTGATCCTCGCCGCCGTAATCGTGCTGGCGTACACCGCGCTCGGCGGGCTCTCCGCCGCCATCTACAACGAGGTGCTGCAGTTCTTCGTGATCGTCGCGGCGCTGCTGCCGCTGACGATCGTCGGCCTCTACAAGGTCGGCGGCTGGGACGGCCTGGTGGAGAAGATCTCCGGCGGACCCGACGGCGCCGAGAACCTCAGCGCTTGGCCCGGTAACGAACTCACCGGCTTCGGCAGCAACTTCCTCTCGGTGCTCGGCCTGGTCTTCGGTCTCGGCTTCGTGCTCTCGTTCGGCTACTGGACCACCAACTTCGTCGAGGTCCAGCGCGCCATGGCGTCCAAGAGCATGTCGGCCGCGCGCCGGACACCGATCATCGGTGCGTTTCCGAAGATGTTCATCCCCTTCATCGTGATCATCCCCGGCATGATCGCCGGTGTCACCGTCACCGAACTGCTCGGCGAGAACAAGACCGCGCTGATGAGCGGTGAAGGCGCACCCAGCGGGGCGACATACAACGACGCGCTGCTGCTGCTCATCCGCGACCTGCTGCCCAACGGCATGCTCGGCATCGCCATCGCCGGTCTGCTGGCCTCGTTCATGGCCGGTATGGCGGCGAACCTGAGCTCGTTCAACACCGTGTTCACGTACGACATCTGGCAGGCCTACATCAAGAAGGACCGGCCGGACGGGTACTACCTGCAGGTGGGCCGGACGGTCACCGCAGGTGCCACGGTCCTCGCGATCGGCACGGCCTTCATCGCCTCCACCTACAGCAACCTGATGGACTACCTGCAGCAGCTGTTCTCGTTCTTCAACGCGCCGCTGTTCGCAACGTTCATCCTCGGTATGTTCTGGAAGCGGATGACACCCACGGCCGGTTGGACCGGCCTGGTGTCCGGCACCCTGTCCGCGCTCGCCGTCTTCATCCTCGCCGAGACCGGCGTATGGGACCTGCCCGGCCAGGGCGCGGCGTTCGTCGGTGCCGGTGCGGCGTTCGTGGTCGACATCGTGGTGAGTGTCGCGGTCACCTACCGGACGCAGCCGAAGCCCGAGGCCGAACTGGCTGGCCTGGTCTACTCGCTCACGCCGAAGGCGACGCGCACGCACTCGACCACCGGCGACGACGCGGGCTGGTACCGCAACCCGACCCTGCTGGCCGGGATCGCGCTGGCTCTGATCATCGTCCTGAACATCATCTTCTTCTAGGAGGGGCGAGCAATGGCAACGGAATCCAAACCGACCAAGCGTGCGGGCGCGTTCGACATCCGCGTGGTGATCGCGCTGCTCATCGGCGTGTACGGGATCGTCATCACGGTCATGGGCATCGGCTTCACCACCGACGCCGAACTCGCCAAGGCCGCGGGACTGAACATCAACCTGTGGGCCGGTCTCGGCATGCTGGCGTTCGCGGCCTCCTTTGTGGCCTGGGCGAAGATTCGACCGCTGCGTGTCCCGACGGAGGAAGACGACCAGGAGTCCACACCGCGGTCTGAATGACCGCGTCCTGCCACGGTGGCGGGACTCGTCCCGCTACCGTGGCGTTCGTGTTTCCTGCCGCTCGCCTCCGTCGTCCGCCGGTCATCGTGCTCGGTCTCGTCCTGGCGTTCGCGCTGCAGGCCTGCGCTGGGCAGGATCTGGGCAAGGCCAATTTCCAGCGCTCCACCGTCCCCGCCGCGCCGGGCAGTGGCAGCCAGGGCGAGGTACCAACCGGCCCGATCGCCGACCCCGCGGTCGCCGCCGAGGAGCTGCGGCTGATCGATCCCTGCCCACTCGTGGGAGCCGAGGCGCTCGCCGAACTCGGCGTTCCCGGCGAACCCAACTCCTCGGGCTGGGACCGCTGTGCCAATCAGGTGCGGGACGCGGGCGGCAAGAAGATCAGTATCTCGCTGCAACTGGGTGATCTGCTCGGTTTGGCGAAGCCCACCGGCAGTATCGAGGGCCTGCCGCTGGTCGAGAGTAGTTTCGAGGAGAGCGACTGCTTCGTCAGCGCTTTCACCAGTCGCGAACCAGACCTCGGAATCACCGCTCAGGTGAGCTACGAGGGCGGCGATCCGTGCCGCGCGGGCCGAACCGTCCTGCAGCAGGCCATCAAAACCCTGCGAGCGGACCCGGTCAAGCTCGACGCTCCCGAGGAGAGCCTGATCCGTGTCGATCCCTGCGCCGGTATTGACGACGCTGCGGTGAGCGAGATCCTGACCGGTGAGGTCAGCAAGGCCGCGACCGGTCTGCACGACTGTGCCTGGAACTCCAGCGGGCCGGACCTGACTCTCGGCTTCCGGCTCGGCTATCCGCCCAGTGCCGAGGAGGGCGCCGAGGAGGTCGATCTCGGCGACGGATTGACCGGATATCAGCGGATGTCGGTCCAGGACAGTGCACAGTGCATGGTGGTCTGGCTGTATCGGCCGATCGACGAGACCCAGGGTGAAGTCGTCTCGCTCGACTACACGAACTACAACACCGATGCCGCCTCCGACGACCCATGCGGCAAGGCCGGGACACTGGCCAGGAAGGTGGTCGCGGCGTTGCCGTGACCCGGGCCGTCATCGCACCGTGACGGGTGCTTGGCGCGGGTGGGTGATCGACGGTAGGAAGGGGGCGTACATGCCCGCCCGAACGCCGGAGGTCAGCATGAAGAAGATCATCAACGATCCGGCGGCGGTGGTCGTCGAATCGCTACGCGGACTCGCCGTCGCGCACGACGATCTGCTCCGCGTGCAGGAGGACCCCGCTGTCGTCGTGCGCGCGGATGCCCCCGTCGGAGGTAAGGTCGCGGTGATCTCCGGTGGTGGTTCGGGGCACGAGCCGCTGCACGGGGGGTTCGTCGGACCGGGCATGCTGCACGCCGCTGTGCCGGGCGAGGTCTTCACCTCGCCGACTCCGGACGCGGTACAGGCCGCGGTCACCGCCACGACCGGTGAGGCGGGTGCCCTGCTCATCGTGAAGAACTACACGGGCGACGTACTGAACTTCGAGACGGCAGCCGAGTTGGCCGCTGCGGAAGGGCAGGACGTGCGGTCTGTGGTGATCGATGATGATATCGCTGTCGCGGACTCCACATTCACCGCCGGCCGGCGTGGGGTCGGCGGAACAGTGCTGCTGGAGAAGCTGACCGGCGCCGCGGCGGAGCGCGGGGACTCGCTCGACCAGGTGGAGGCGATCGCCCGCAAGATCGTCGGCCAGGTCAGGTCGATGGGCGTCGCACTGACCGCACCGACCGTGCCACACGTCGGAGAGCCCAGTTTCTCGCTGGCCGAGGACGAGATCGAGTTCGGTATCGGGATCCACGGCGAACCCGGGCGCGAACGTATACCGGCCGAGCCGGCCGACGCGCTGGTGCAGCGGTTGCTCACGGCGGTACTCGAAGACCTTCCGTTCGAACGTGGCGACGAGGTGTTGCTGTTCACCAACTCGATGGGCGGCACTCCGCAACTCGAGCTCTACCTCGCGCATGGCATCGCTGAGCGGCTGCTTGCCGAGCGTGGGATCACCGTGCGCCGTAGGCTCGTCGGTCCCTACGTCACAAGCCTGGAGATGCAGGGAATCAGCCTCACACTGTTGAAACTTGACGACGAACTGATCGAGCTGTGGGACGCGCCGGTGCACACCGCCGCGTTGCGCTGGGGAGTCTGACATGGGATGTACCGCGACCGACATCGCCGCAGCACTACGCGCGGCGGCCACCGTGGTCGACGAGCACCGTGACGAACTGGTGGAACTCGACCGTGAGATCGGCGACGGTGATCACGGCGAGAACATGAAGCGGGGCTTCACCGCCGTGCTGTCCACACTCGACACCGCGGTGCCGGAAACGCCCGGCGCCGTCCTCAAGGTCGCCGCCACCACGCTGATCTCGAAGGTGGGCGGCGCGGCAGGTCCGTTGTACGGCACAGCTTTCCTGCGGGCCGCGACCGCGCTCGGCGACCGGTCCGAGTTGGACGGCGCCGACGTCGCGATGGCACTGCGGGCGGCGCTTGAGGGCGTACAGGCCCGAGGTAAGGCGGAGCAGGCCGACAAGACGATGGTCGACGCGCTCATCCCGGCTGTCGCGGCGGCGGAAGCGGCGAAGGGTGGCTCGGTCGCCGAGGTGCTCGCCGCTGCCGCCGACGCCGCAGAGGAAGGGGCGAATTCCACAGTGGACCTTGTCGCCCGCAAGGGGCGGGCGTCGTACCTTGGCGAGCGCAGCGCGGGCCACCTCGATCCGGGTGCCCGATCCACCGCGCTGCTGGTCCGTTGTTTCGCGGAGGCGGCGAAATGACCGCTGACGTATTTCTTACCGCGGAGGCGGCGAAATGACCGCCGACGTACTTCCTACCGCGGAGGCGGCGAAATGACAGTCGGACTGGTGGTGGTCTCACACAGCACCAAGCTCGCCGAAGGTGTTGCCGAACTCGCCCGTCAGATGGCTCCGGACGTGGCTGTGCTGCCCGCGGGCGGACTGCCGGACGGGGGCATCGGCACGGACTACGACTCGGTGCTCGCCGCGGCGGGCGAGGCGGACTCCGGGGACGGCGTGGTGCTGCTCTACGACCTGGGCAGTGCGCAGATGACCGCGGAACTCGTGGTCGAGTCGTTGGCGGCCCCGGAGAAGGCAGTGGTCGTGGACGCGCCGCTGGTCGAAGGTGCGGTGGCTGCCGCGGTCACCGCACAGGGCGGCGCCGACCGCGAGCGAGTGGCCGAGTCGGCGACGGCGGCAGGAGCACCGCCCGACCTCGAGTCGACCCCGGCCGTGCTCGGAGCGGATGCCGATAAGCGCATCGAGGTGACCCTGCGCAACGAGGTCGGACTGCACGCTCGCCCCGCGGCGCTGCTGGCGCGCAGCGTGGCCGGGCTCGACGCAGAGGTCCGGGTGCGACTTGGCGAAGAGGAGGCCGACGCGGCGAGTGTGCTCGCGCTGATGTCGCTCGGCGCCAGGCAGGGCGACCAGATCGAGATCCGGGTGCGGGGCGAGCAGGCGGACGAGGCCGTCGAGCGGATCAACGCACTCGTCGAACGCGACTTCGAGTAGCGGTGCGCCGGCTTGGATCGTCTCGTTGGTTCGTAGCCCTGCTCGCGGTCGTGCTGAGCGGCTGTTCGCCGGCGTTCGAGGGTGCCCTGGAGCCGATCAGAAATTCGCCTTTGACCGCGGAGCAGGCTCTGGGGGATTTCACCACGATCGACTACTGCGGGTTTCTTGAGCTCGGCTACAGCGGCCTCGATGGGGTACGTGTCCTCGATGAGCGGCGAGGTTTTCATCACTGCTGGATGACGGTGGAAGATTCGGCAGGTGTATCGGCGAATGTGCTGATCGGCGAGTTGGCCGACGAGTCGTACAACGTGCTCACCGAAAGGCCGGCCGAGACGGTGACGCATCAGCGGGGCCTTCGGACCCAGCGATACAGCGACATATGGCCGGACTCCTGCGATCGCTTCCTTCTTTTCCCCGACGACATCAGTCTGCAGATTTCTGGTTTGGGCGAGGAAACGGCCAAGGAGGTTCAGTGCTCGATCGCGTCGGTCGTTGCGGAGGGTGTCCGGCACCGGGTCGAGAGCGGCAAACCAGTGGCAAGGCTGGAGTTCGGCTCCAATTCATTCGGCGCCGTTGATGCCTGTGCGACCGCAGCAGGGGAGGAGGTGGCCGCGGCCCTCGGCGAGCCCGCTGAGCCGAGGATTCCCCCGTCCGGGCATTGGTGTCTGTGGGGGCGCTACGACCTGCCGGACCCCTCGGCGATAGTGAAGTTCAGGCTCGACGATCCACTGCAGGTGTCCGCGGACGGCGAGCCGGACGTGATTGCCGGACGGGACTCCGTGGTGCGAGCGGAGGAGCCCGGTTCGTGCTCGGTGCGGACGCAGCACATCGCGGCTGATCAGATGGTGCCTGGCACGGTGGAGATCGCGTCGGTCTTCGTGCGGCAGGTCTTCGCGAAGGACGCGTGTACCGCCGCGCGAGAACTCGCCGCAGTCGTCTGGAAAACACTTCCGTCCGGGTAGTTCTGGCCGTTCTGACTCGATTCCGGCCCGCTTGGAACCGGTCGAGTCGCTCTTCCCGTGGCACTATCAGCTCCGAAACTACCAGCGAGTAACCATCGGAGGTCGGCCGTGGCGCGGGAAATCAGCAGGGTGGGAGTGGTCGGACTCGGCACGATGGGAGCCGGAATCGCCGAGGTCCTCGCCCGTAGCGGTCTCTCCGTGGTCGCCGTCGAGGTCGACGACGAAGGGGTGCGTCGGGGGCGCGGGCATATCGAGCACTCCACCGAGCGAGCGCTGGAGAAGGGCAAGCTGGACGAGCGGGAGCATGCCGACCTGCACGGGCGGATCAGCTACACGACCGCGCTCGCCGATCTCGCCGAGGTGGACCTGGTGGTGGAGGCAGTTCCGGAGAGTCTGGAACTCAAGGCGGAGGTGTTCGCCCAGCTGGACAAGATCACCGGACCGGACACGGTCCTGGCTTCCAACACCTCCTCGCTGTCGATCACCGAGATCGGCGTGCACACTTCGCGGCCCGGCAAGGTCGTCGGGATGCACTTCTTCAACCCGGCTCCCGTGCTGAAGCTGATCGAGGTGGTGCGCACGGTGATGACCGAACCCGACGTCGTCACCGACGTGGTGGCCTTCGCCGAGCGACTGGGCAAGGAGCCCGTGGTGATCGGTGACCGTGCCGGGTTCATCGCCAACGCGCTGCTGTTCGGCTATCTCAACCATGCCGTCCGTATGTACGAGCAGCGCTACGCCACTCGTGAGGACCTGGACGCGGCCATGCGGTTCGGCTGTGGTTACCCGATGGGCCCGCTCGCGCTGCTGGACCTGATCGGGCTCGACACCGCGTACGAGATTCTCGACACGATGTATCACCAGTCGCGCAATCGGTTGCACGCTCCGGCACCGCTGCTGAAACAAATGATCACCGCGGGGCTGTTGGGCCGCAAGACCGGCCGTGGCTTCTACACGTACGACGCTCCTGATTCGCCCACGGTCGTGGCGGACTCGACGGCTGCCGAATCGTCCATTCCGGACATGGCGACGGCTCGGCCCGTGCACAAGGTCGGAGTGATCGGGACCGGCACGATGGCCATCGGCATCGTGGAGGTGTTTGTCAAGCGTGGGTACGACGTCGTGCTGCGCGCGCGTAGTGCCGAGAAGGCAGCTGCCTCGATCGCGCGAGTGAAGAAGTCGCTCGACAAGTCGGTGGTCAAGGGCAGGCTGTCCGAAGAGGACGCCGCTGCGGCGCTCGGCCGGATCTCACCCGCGGTGGAGTTCGACGAACTCGCACACGTCGACCTCGTGGTCGAGGCTGTGGCTGAGGACCTCGCGGTCAAACAGGCCGTCTTCGCCGCGCTGGACGAGGTGGTGAAGCCGGGCACGATCCTGGCCACCACGACCTCTTCGCTCCCGGTGATCGAGTGCGCCGCGGCCACCTCCCGCCCGGGCGACGTGCTCGGCCTGCATTTCTTCAACCCGGCGCCGGTGATGAAGCTGGTGGAGGTGGTGTCCACAATCGCCACCACGCCTGACGTGCTCGCCACGGGACACGCGCTGTGCACGGCGATCGGCAAGCATCCCGTGCACTGCGGGGACAGGGCCGGATTCATCGTGAACGCGCTGCTCTTTCCCTACCTGAACGACGCGGTGAAGATGCTCGAGGCCCACTACGCCGAGGCCGACGACATCGACACGGCGATGAAGGTCGGCTGCGGGCTGCCGATGGGTCCGTTCGAGCTGCTGGACGTCGTCGGGCTCGACGTGTCACTGGCCATCCAGCGCACCTTGTACAACGAGTTCCGCGAGGCCGGGTTCGCTCCGGCGCCGCTGCTGGAGCACCTGGTGACCGCCGGCAGGCTCGGCCGCAAGACCGGCAAGGGGTTCAAGGACTACACCCGGGGCTGAGCCGCGCCACCTCAGCCGCAGCAGCCGCCCCCACAGCATCCGCCGCCGCTCGCGGCGGGTGCGGGGGCGCTGCCACCTGCCGCTCCGGTCAGCGCGACCGTGGTCAGCAGTTTCACCGTGTCCGCGTGACCGCCGGGGCAGATCGCGGGTTCGCCGGACTCGCTCATCGGGCGGTTCAGCTCGAAGGTCCCGGTGCACTCGCGGCACCGGTATGCGTAGGTGGGCATGAAACCGATTATCGCCGCTGCCCGGCGCGGTGGGAAGCTGTTGCCGTGAACGACCTGCCGACTCCCGATGACCGGTTGCCGCACCTGGCCCAGGTGGTGCCCTCACTGCTGGCGACACTCGGCGTTCCCGGGTTCGCCGACACCCTCGACATGCCGGGCGCCAACAGCGCTTGCGTGCTGCTGATCGACGGCCTGGGCTGGGAGCTGCTCGACGAACATGCCGCCGACGCACCGGTGCTGACCGCGCTGCGTGGGCGTCCGATGCGGGTGGGCTATCCGGCCACCACCGCCGCAGGGCTCGCCGCGATCGGTACCGGGCTGCCTTCGGGTGAGCACGGCATGGTGGGTTATTCCTTCGAGGTGCCGGGTGCCGGAGTGCTCAACGCCCTGCGCTGGTGCGCCCACCCCGGCGGCGAGGACCTGCGTGGCGCCGCCCCGCCGGAGGAGGTCCAGCCGGTGCCGACGACTTTCGCCAGGGCAGCCGCCGCGGGGCTCGACGTCCGGGTGGTGTCGGCGGCCAAGTTCGCCGGGACGCCATTGACCAAGGCCGTGTTCCGCGGCGGGCGCTACCACGGGGTACACGCACTCGGCGATCTCGCGGCCGGTGCACTTGATTCGCTCAGGTCGCCGAACGGTTTCTGCTACGCCTACCACAGCGAACTGGACATGCTCGGCCATCTGCACGGACCGGGCTCGATGGCGTGGCGCATGCAGCTGCGGCAGGTCGACCGGCTCGTCGAGTCCCTTGTGGACAATCTGCCGTCCGGTGCGCTGCTCGCCGTGGTCGCCGATCACGGCATGGTGGCGCTCGACGACACGATCGTCGACGCGGACTCCACGCCCGGGCTGCTGGCCGGTGTGCGTGCGCTGGGCGGTGAGGTCAGGGCCCGCCATGTCTACGTCGAGGCCGGTGCGCAGCCAGATGTCCTCGCGGCCTGGCAGTCGGTACTCGGTGACCGGGCCTGGGTGGGGAGCCGGGAACAGGCGATCGAGGCGGGCTGGTTCGGGCCGGTGCTGGCCGACCACGTCCGGGCAAGGATCGGTGACGTCGTCGCGGCGGCTCGGGGTCGCTCCGGTGTGCTGCGCTGCGACGAGGAGCCGATGGAGTCGTCCCTTATCGGGCAACACGGCTCACTGACCACCGCGGAGCAGTTGGTCCCGCTGGCACTGGCCCTCGGCTGAGGTTGGAGGCCCCGACGTGGTCGAGTTGATTGGCGGACTGGAGAAGCGCGAGATTCGTATCGTGGCCTATGACCCACGGTGGCCCGAGCGGTTCGAATTGGAGCGGCGGCGGATCGTCGCGGCCCTCGGCGCGCTGGCGCTGCGGGTCGATCACGTGGGATCGACCTCCGTTCCGGGGCTGGCCGCCAAACCGATCGTCGACATCGACGTCAGTGTTCCCGACGTGCACGATGAGACTGCCTACCTCGGCCCGTTGCTCGCCGCCGGGTATCGCCTACGTGTTCGTGAGCCTGGCCACCGGCTGGTCCGCACTCCGGAACGAGACGTACACGTCCATCTCTGCTCGTCCGGTAGCGACTGGGAGCGCACGCATCTGCTGTTCCGGGACTGGCTGCGCCAGGACGAGCGCGACCGGAACGAGTACGAACGACTCAAGACGGAGCTCGCCCGTGCGGACTGGGCCGACATGAACGCCTACGCCGAGGCCAAGGGGCCGCTCATCGCGGAGATCACTCAGCGGGCCGAAGCCTGGGCCGGGCGCTGCGGGTGGGTGGTGTGATGTCCCCAATGCCACATTGGGGAACTTCAACGTCCCGAATGCCACATTGGGGAACTCCAACGTCCCCAATGTGGCATTGGGACATCCTTGGGCCGGCTTGTCGCGGCCGTTCATGGTTCTTCTACCGTGGTCGGGTGCCCCGACGTAACCATCCGCACCGCGGCAGGCCCGCTGTCCCGCCTCCCGTCGGGGCGGCCACGGGGTGGGCGCGGGCCGAATCGGGACCCGACGGTGACTGGCTGGTTCGCAGCGTGCCTGGTGCGCAGGCCACCAAGTTCTACCGCTGCCCCGGTTGCGACCACGAGATCCGCCCCGGAACGCCCCACGTCGTTGTCTGGCCCGCGGACGAGACCGGTTCCGTCTCCGATCGCAGGCATTGGCATCGTGGGTGCTGGCAGGCCCGCGCACGCCGTGGCCCGACGAATCACCGTCGGCGGTAGTACACCGCGTCGGCGCCGCCGTACGGTCCCCGTTTGTGCTCGCGGAAGCCCAGCTTCTCCGCCACCCGCTGCGCCTGTGCGTTGTCCACATCGGTCACGATCACCACGGGCCGGTCCGGAATCTCCCGTTCCGCCCACTCCACGGCCGCCGCGGCCATCTCGGACGCGAATCCCTGGCCCCAATACCGTGGCGCGAGCCGGTAGTACAGGTTGAGCACCCGCTCCCCGTCGTGCTCCTTGGTCTGCACACCACCCGCGCCGATGACAGTTCCCGTTACCGCCTCCCGGACCGTCCAGTACCCGAAACCGTGGACCTTCCAGTGTCGTTGAAAGCCCGCGATGAGTTCGCGGGACCGCTCCTCCGTCGGTCCGCGCGGGTTGTGCCGGTTGGTCTCGGGATCGGCATGGATGCGAACGAGGGCGGGCACGTCCGCATCGCTCATCCAGCGCAGGAGCAGCCGCTGAGTGCGGATCTCCGCAGGGGCCAGGGCCATGGTCTGAAACTAGCGCCACGGTCCGACAGAATGCGGAGCATGGCTGAGCTCCCACTGGTACTCCTGCACGCGTTCCCCGTCGACGCCCGGATGTGGAATCCCGTTCGCGAGCCGCTGGCCGCCCGCAGGCGGCTGATCACGCCCGACCAGCGCGGCCTCGGGCGCACACCGCTGCCCGACTCCGAGCACGAACCGAGCCTGGACCTGGCGGCCAAGGACGTACTGGCGATGCTGGACAAGCTCGAACTCGACCGCGTGGTGCTGGGTGGCTGCTCGATGGGCGGCTACGTGACCATGGCCGTGCTCCGTGCGGCGCCCGAACGTGTCGGCGGGCTGATCCTCGTCGACACGAAGGCAACGGCCGACGACGAGGAGGCCCGGAACAATCGGCTCACCGTGGCCGAACGGGCCGAGCGGGAGGCGAGCACGGGCTGGCTCGCCGAGGCGATGATGCCGAAGCTGCTGGGCGAGCAGACTCGCGAAGGCCGCCCCGACATCGTGGAGACGGTGCGGGACCTGGCGGAATCGCAGCGACCCGAGGGGATCGCCTGGGCGCAGCGCGCCATGGCCGCACGGCCGGACTCCACGCGACTGCTCCGCGAAACGGACGTGCCCGCATTGGTGATCGTGGGGGAGCAGGACTCCCTCACACCGCCGGATGCCGCCAGGGAGCTGGCCGAGTCGATGCCCGCCGCCGAGTTCTCGATGCTGCCCCGTGCCGGGCACCTCACCCCGCTGGAGGTTCCTGAGCTGGTGTCCGCGGAGATCCTCGGCTGGCTGGAGCGACACGGGGATTGAGCGTCCAGTGGCGTGGGTACAACTCCGGCATGGATCCCGTACACGACCTTCAGCCAGAGTTGGACGTCCAGGAGCAGCGGCATCCGGTGGTCGACGACGAGGACGACCCCGGTGTCGAGGTGCCGTTGGAGGCGGACCCGGGAGACGTCGCCGAGCAGGCGCCCGCCGTCGTGCACGACGAGGACGAGTACCGGGAGGAGTGATCGCCGGTGACTTCGAGCCAGTCGCAGGCCACGAACGCACCGAATGACGCCGAACCCACTCGCATCGTCGTGGTTGGTGGGGGATACGTGGGGATGACCGCCGCACGCAGGTTGCGTGCCGCATTGAGCCCCGACGAGGCCAAGCTCATCGTCATCGATCCCCGGTCCTACATGACCTACCAGCCGTTTCTCGCCGAGGCGGCGGCCGGATCGGTCGAACCGCGTCACGTCGTCGTCCCCTTGCGGGAGGTACTGGCCGGATGTCAGGTGATGTCCGGTGAGGTGATCGGCATCGAGAGCGCACGTAAGTCGGTCACCCTGCGCGTCGCCGACGGCCATGTCGAGCAGCTGAGCTACGACATCCTCGTGGTCGCACCGGGATCGGTGTCGAAGACACTGCCGATCCCCGGACTCACCGAGCACGCCGTGGGCTTCAAAACGCTCGAGGAGGCCATCTACCTGCGTAACCACGTTCTGTCCCGGCTCGACGCGGCGGCCAGCACCCTGGACCCGGACCTGCGCAGAACCCTGCTGACGTTCGTGTTCGTCGGTGGCGGGTACGCCGGGGTGGAGGCCATGGCCGAACTGGAGGATCTCGCCCGCCAAGCCGCGCGGAACTATGTGGGCGTGAGCCCCGACGACATGCGCTGGGTGCTGGTCGAGGCGGCGGATCGCATCATGCCGGAAGTGAGCCTCCCGCTGGCGCACTACACGTTGGACCGGCTCGCCGAGCGCGGCTTCGAGAACTATCTCGGTACCACACTCAAATCCTGTGAGGACTCACATGTGGTGCTGGGCAACGGTGTCAAATTCGAAGCGGGCACGATCGTGTGGACGGCCGGGGTGAAGCCGAACCCGATGCTGGCCGACACCGACCTGCCACTGGACGAGCGCGGCAGGGTGCGCTGCACGGCGGCACTGCGCGTCGAGGGCGTGCCGGGAGTGTTCTCGGCAGGCGATTCCGCGGCGGTGCCCGACCTGACCAGTGACTCGCCGGACGCCGTCTGCGCGCCGTCGGCGCAGCACGCGACCAGGCAGGCGAAGCAGCTGGTCAAGAACGTCCTGGCCGAACTGCGTGGTGGCGACCAGGGAAACTACCGGCACAGCTACGCGGGCTCGGTGGCCAGCCTCGGGTTGTATCGGGGAGTTGCCGAGATCTACGGCGTCAAGCTCAGGGGCGCGCCTGCCTGGGCACTACACCGCCTCTACCACCTCGCGACCATGCCCACCGTGCATCGCAAGGCACGTATCGCTGCCGACTGGCTGCTGTCCCTGCCGTTCGGCAGGCAGATCGTCGCGACCGGGGAGTTGCACGAACCACACCGGCAGTTTCTGCGGGCGGGCGTACGCCGCTGAGCTGGCGCGGCTGCTGAACCGTTACCGCGGACAGGTGTGGATGGGGCCGGTCCGGGGTATCTACCGCGGACGAGCCAAGAGTCGCGGAGGTGACCAGGATGACCGAAACGTCAAGACTGCCGGTTCCCGTGGCGGAGACGTGGGAATGGCAGCGCCTCGGCAACTGCCGCAATCTCGACAGTTCGGTGTTCTTTCACCCCGACGGGGAGCGCGGGTTCGCGCGCTCCGACCGGGTAAAGCGGGCCAAACAGGTGTGCCGGAGCTGCCGGGTGATCGTGGAGTGCCGGCATCACGCGCTGACCGCACAAGAACCGTTCGGGGTCTGGGGCGGGCTCGACGAGCAGGAGCGGCGGGACGCGATCCGCAGGCGGAGGCAACTCCCCGCCGCCTAGCTGAGGATTTCGTACCGCACGTCGGCGGGCCCGGCCCAACCACACCTACTCCGGACGGTCCGGCAGTCGGCTGAGTACCTCGTATGGCGGCACCCATCCGCGCTTGACGAGAGCCTGGTAGAGCTCGACGAGAGCGCTGTTCGCCGGCACGTTCCCCTCGGTGGCCGTCGCGAGCTTGCGCGCCGACTCGATGAGTTCGGAGTCCGGTTCGGGCGGCAAGTCGTCGGCGGCCCCCACCGGTCCGTTGTTCTGTGCCGCGCGGCGAAGCAGGGGTTCGAGGTGTTCGAGTTCCACCCGCGCCGCGAGCCGGACCAGGATCTGCGCCACCTTGTAGAGCTTGACGTTGTGCTGCTGGGACAGCCGGACGAGAATCCGGAAGGCTTGCTGCGGCGAGCAGCGGTGCGCCACGATCAGCACGCCCATGGCCTGTTCGATCGTGGCACGGGTGCGTAGCGCCCGTCTGAGACCGCTGAGTTCCTGCTGCAGCTCCGAGACGCGCGCGCTCGGTTCTTCGGCGACGGGACCATCCTGGTCACCGGTCGTGGTGTAGCCCACGTGACGAACCGCCGCGCTCAGCCGGGCTGACCGGTTAGGGCAAACGGGTACGGCGGGTGGTCGGGCATGGAGGCTCCCCTCGGTCGGCAGGCGCGAAAAGCGCGCGAACGAGAGGCGGCCCGGCGGCAGCAGCCACCGCGGAACCGGCGGCCGGCCCAGTACGCAGCCTCTCGCTTCGCGCGAACGCCAGGCTCCTTCGGCTGTGCCGGTGTGCCTGGCGCGCTGCGGCTGGTTGCTCAACCGCTATAGATCTTGGCTAAAGATAGCGAACTCCCTACGGGAGCGGCACAGCGACATGGCCTATCGCCGGTCTCACCCGTCTGCGCCGGTGAACGTGGCGGGCCGGCGCCGGCCGAGAGCCGGTGCTACAGCAACGAGACCAGGGTGATGACGGCGGTGAACGCGACGAGTGCGGTGACTCCGGCGATCAGCGAGCGCTCGGCTGGCGCGGGTAGTGCCGCGGTGCGCAGCTGCCGATCCCGGTAGCGGCCCGCGACGGCCAGCACGGCGGCGGTGATCGCCGCCAGCGCTGCGGGTATCGCCGTGCTGTCCCAGTTGCGCTGAGCCGCGCTGTGGAAAAGCAACAGCGAACATGCCGCGGCCGCGAGCGCCGTTCGCTGCCACGCGAGCCTCGTTCGCGCGGGCTGCAGGCCGTCGGGAGCGACCGGGGGTTCGGTCATCCGATGATCACCAGCGCCGCGGCGAATGCGGTGATCAGCAGCACCCCCACGGTTACCACCAGCAGCATCCGGCTCCTGGGTAGCGGTTCGCCGCGCCGCATCGCCTGCTGTGCCCTGCGCCACCGGGGATAGCTGGAAGCCGCGAGAACGGCCGCGAGTGCCAGGCAGAGTGCGGCAAGCGCGGTTCGTGCGCCATACACCGCCAGTCCGGGCACCAACTGGTGGACGGCGACCCCGCCGGCCACCAGCCCCAGCGAGGTGCGGATCCACGCGAGGAACGTGCGTTCATTGGCCAGTGTGAACCGGTAGTCCGGTTCGGTCTCCTCGTGCTCGGCCACAACACCTCCTACGGGAGGAGTGTAGAGGTCGTGCTGAGCAGCGTTCGGCGGAACCTGCGCGGACCACCGTCAGCGGGTCGCGAACACCCACAGCCGTAGCAGGAAGAAGCGACACGCTCCGCCGAGCATGCTGGTCCCCACGAGCACGGAGGTCTCCAGCATGCTGCTGGGCTCGCTGACCGCGGAACGCAGGGTCAGCAGCACCAAGGAGCCGTAACCCGCGTAGAACAGGAAGGTGAGCACCGCCTGCAGGTACCGCCGCCGGGCGGGGGCAGGCGAACCGGCGAAGGTCACCCTGCGATGAAACTCCGTGTTGACCAGCGTTGTTAGCGCGATCGCGACCAGGTTGGCCGAGTACGAACCGAACGGGGTGCGGAGAACGAGAAAGAGCCCGGCCTGCAGTGCGGTCGTGGCTCCGCCCGCGACCAGGTACCACCCCGCATGCCTGCCGAAGTCGCGGTGCCTGGGCCGCGCAGGACCGGTCAGGTCGTCGCCTGTTACCGGTATCGCGGTGGACATGACCGGTAACCTACATACCTTTCACAAAGTTGTGAAGCTAGAGAACCTACCCGGTCGTGTGACGTCGGCGACCTGCCTGATGTGCACTTGGATCACATCGCGAGCACGGCTTGGGTGGCCGCCTCCAATGTGGGCCGCACGGTCATCCGCTCGAGGCATCCCGTGAGTTCGAGGGCGCGCAGTACGGGTCGCACGTCGGTGGCGAGTGTCCACGGGAGTTCGGCGCGTGCGGTCGCCTCGGAGAGCTCGATCAGGCAGGTGAGCCCCACTGTGGCGAGGAACGTGACCTCGGTGAAGTCGACGACTAGGCGATCACGGCTCTGCACGGCCGTGTCGAGGCACTGACGCAGCGCGTCGGCGGAACGAACGTCGACCTCGCCCCTGACATGGACGACCACAACCCCCGGCTCCACGGTCTCCGTTGCCACTGTCAGGTCATTTGAGCGGAAAGCGGTGTTCTGCTGGTCGATCTGTTCGATGGTTTGCACGAGTTGTGCTCCTCCGGCTTCGCCGATCTGCGAATGTGCTTTACCGGAGCGGGATCTTCGAAGTCCCTGATATGTCTGTGGGAGCCGCCTGCGCTGGACGGGGGATCCCGCTCCGCCGGCTGGTTGCTCAACCTCGTTCTTCACGGTAGTGACGAGGACGACTGCGGGCAACCTGCTCCCCCGGGTGGGTGGACAGCTTGCCCCGTTTGTGGATGGGCAGGGCCGGGTACTTCGGTGACGAGAACGAGAGGCCGAACAACGACTGCCGGGAGCAACTGTGGGCGACCGCGACGATGCACACGACCCGGATGCGGTTGAGACCGATCCGAACGCGCTGAGCAGCAGCGAGGGGCTGGATGAGGACCGGATGCAGCTGGATCCGCTCGAGGCGGGTGTGGAGCCGCCCGAGCACTGGACCGCCGTCGACCGATTCGGCATGACCCATTTCGAACAGCAGCAGCGCGAGAGCCTCGAGGAGCGGGTACAGGAGGAACAGCCCGACGTGCAGCCGGCCGAGGTGCCGGAACGGCCGGTCGCCGCCACACCGGCGGATCAACTGGACGAGTCCATCGACGATCCGGCACGTGCCGTGGACGACACAGACCGGGAAGTCCCTTCCGACGCGACCGACGAGCTGTCTTCTTACGCCGTCGCCGAGGGCAGGGCAGCGGACGAGGCCGGCGGTTCCGTGGCCGAAGCCATCCGAACCCCGCCCGAGCCGGAATAAGCCCGCCCGCCCTTAGCCCACCTCGCACTTTCCCGGGAAAGCGCGGTACCTGCACACGCACGTAACGCACTTTCCCGGGAAAGCGGCACCTACGGGGGCGCGTGACCAGGGGCGGGGGTCGAGACACCTCGCGCTTTCCCGGGAAAGCGCGATTTGGGGTTCGCTTCGCTAGGTGGCTGCCTTGCCCTGGTCCGCCTCCAGTGCCGCCCAGGTCAGCTGGGCGGCCCGCCTGGCGGGCTCGCCGGGATCGGCGAGCCCGGACTCGCGGTCCAGTGCTTCCACGGCGGCCTGCTCGGCCGGTGCCTGGCCGACGAACTCGACCAGCGCCACCGCCAGATCGCGCAGTTTCACGTTGAAGTGCTGGCTGGCGACGACCAGCGAGGTGAACGCGTTCTCCGCGTCACACCTGCGGACGGCCATGACCATGCCCTTGGCCTGCTCGATCACCCGCCGGTGCTCGACCATCGCCACGAGCTGATCTCCACGGACCGTCTCGTCCGCGGAGAACTCCACGAGCGCGGCCGACATCGCCATCATGGGCTCGATGCGCTCGATGACACGCAGGTCGTCGGCGGTCGCCTCGTGGTCGAGGTAGATGCTGAGCACCACCGGCCCCTCGTCGTCCCAGCTGCCGGCCACCGCGACGGCGGCGAGCTGTTCCGGGCGCTCGTCCAGTGCCGTGATCTTCGTCGCGAGCGACGGCCAGCGCTGGTCCGTGGCGAGGTCGGCGGAGGCGGCCGACCGCTGTGCGGTGGCTGCCCTGGGTACCGGTCCCTCGTGGAGTTCCCACTGCAGGGCGTCGATCGCCGTCGCCAGTCCGGTGACGGCGAGGGGACCGCCGCCGTTGGCGGTGGTGTGCAGGCCCGCGCCGACGCAGCCGCCGACCTCCGACCGCACGTAGTCCAGCAAGGTCATCAGCAGTTCGGGTCCCAATGCCCGGCGGGTGATCGCCGTCCGGTTCGCCTGCTGCTTGCTCGTCGCGGTCATCTGTCGCCTCTCGGTGTCCACCGTAAGCGGCCTGTCGGGTTTCGCGCCCCGACCCTGCGGGAACCCGGACGGTTGCCCGTCGCCGATCGGCAGGGAGCATAGCGACGTGAGGGCGCGACCGGCATGGGAGCTTTCGATGACCACATCCCCGAACGAGGTCCGGGAGGTCCGTGACCTGGCCGAGCGGATGCTGACATTGGCCCGGTCCCAGGACCTGAGCACGCTGGCGGTACTGATCGGCAGGCTGGTGGGCAAGTACGCCCCGCAGCGGCACCTGCTCCGGCCACTGTTGCTCGAACTGGTCGGGCATACGGTCGAGTCCATCCCGGCGCCGCGCGGATCGCATCCGAGGGAGGTCTTCGTGGCCGACCTTTCCGACGACCAGGGCGCCGGAGTCGAGGTCGACGAGGTCGATCCCGCATTGCGGGCGATGCTGCGCGCCGTGCTCGCGGCCCTCAACGGTGCCGCCGCGGACGTCGTGGACCAGGTGGACCTCGTGGCCGGCGACCGCGATCCCGTCGCGAAGTCGAACGCGGTTGTGCACGGGCTGCTGTGGATCAACCAGCTCGCGCACGATTCCGCCGGTCGAGCACTGACCGTCTCGCCTGACCTGCGAGGACGGTGAGTTGATCAGCCCGCTGCGCGCGGGCTACCCCGATCACCCCTACCGTGGGGGTGGCAGAGCGCAACGACCGCGACCGAAGGGAAGGTCGAACATGCTTGCCATGACCGACGCCGCCGCCGAGGCGATCAGCGCATTGACGGCGCAGCAGGAGAGCGCCGGACTGCGTTTCGCGGTCCAGGCCGAACAGGAGGCGGGAGCCCAGCTGGCGCTGTCCGTCGCCCCGGCTCCCGAGGAGGGTGACCAGGTTCTCGGTACCGAGAACGGGGCCAAAGTCTTTCTCGAGCCACAGGCCGCCGATTTCCTCGACGACAAGGTGCTCGATGTCCAGCAGGACGACGAGGGCCAGCTCAACTTCGCCGTGATGCAGCAGGGCGACGGGGAGCCGACCCCGCAGTGATAGGGGCGGGCCGCCGGTCGACGACCGGCGGCCCGCGCAGCTGCGCACGATCAGCGGTCGAGCCAGGACCGCACCAGTTCCGCTGTCTGCTCCCGCAACAGCGGATAAGCGTTCCTGGTCGCGTGCTCCAGCGAGGGAGCATGCTCGATCAGTGCTCTGCTGTCCGCGATTCCCGCGGCCACGAGCTCGGCGTGTTCCAGTTGCACCCGGCCCGCGACGGCGAGAACCGGAATGTTCCGCTGCCCCGCCCGCGCTGCGATCCCGGCCGGAGCCTTTCCGGCCAGACTCTGCCGGTCCAGCGATCCTTCCCCGGTGATCACCAGGTCCGCGCCTTCCAGTGCGTCCAGTACGCCGGTCAGGTCGACCACGAGGTCGAAGCCGGACTCGATGCTGGCGCCGAGACCGGCGAGCGCTCCTGCGGCGACTCCACCGCCCGCGCCGCCACCCGCGATGTCCGCGAACGGCGCGCAGCCGGAGCGGACAAGGGCATCAGACCATGAGGTGAGTGCCCTCGCGAGCGACTCGACCTCGTCGGGGCCCGCGCCTTTTTGCGGGCCGAACACGGGGGCCGCGCCCTCGGTGCCGAGTAGTGGGTTCGTCACGTCAGTGGCGACGCCGACCTGCGCCGGCCCCAGTCGCTGCCGCACCGGAGCGAGATCGACGGTGCGTACGGCGTCCAGCGCGCCCCCGCCGAGCCCCACTGGCTTGCCGTCGTCGTCGAGCAGGACCGCGCCGAGCGCCAGCAGCATTCCGGCGCCGCCGTCGGTGCTCGCGGTGCCGCCGACGGTGAGCACGATCCGGCGAGCCCCGTTGTCGAGCGCGTGCGCCATCAGCTCACCGACGCCGTACGTGTGTGCCGCCAGCGCGACACCGGGCGTGGGCTCGACGTGCTCGATCCCACAGGCCCGTGCCGACTCGACGTACGCGGTGCCGTCGAGCAGCACGTACCAGGCGTCCACCGGTGCGTCGAGCGGACCGCGCACCCGCACGTCGACCCTGGTTCCGCCCGCGGCGAGCAAGACGTCCAGCGTGCCCTCGCCGCCGTCGGCCACCGGACACTCGCGCACCTCGGCGTCGCCTGCGACATCGCGCACCCCCTCGCCGATCGCCCGTGCGGCCTCGACGGCGGTCAGGCTGCCCTTGAACTTGTCCGGGGCCACCACTACCCGCAGCGCCGTCTTCATGAGGCCACCTTCGTCCGCACCGGGGTCAGCGCGGGTTCGCCGGTGAGTACCGCGGCCACGTTGCGTGCGGCGAGCAGGGCCATCTCGGTCCTGGTCTCCACCGTGGCCGAACCGAGGTGTGGTGTGAGTACGACGTTGTCCAGTTCCAGCAGCCCGGGATGCACGTGTGGCTCCTCCTCGAAGACGTCCAGTCCGGCCCCGGCGATGACGCCGTCGGACAGCGCGCCGGCCAGCGCGCCCTCGTCGCCGACCGCGCCGCGGGTGGTGTTGAGCAGAAAAGCACCCGGTTTCATGGCGGCGAGGGCGTCCGCGTCGATCAGGTGGCGGGTCTGCGGGGTCAGTGGGCAGTGCAGGGACACCACGTCGGCACTGCCGAGCAGTTCGGTCATCGGCAGGAAGCGCGCGCCGAGTTCGGCTTCGACCTCCTCCGCGGCCCTGCGGCGGCCGGTGTAGGCGATCTCCATGCCGAATGCTTTCGCCCGCCGGGCCGCGGCGCGGCCGATCTGGCCCAGCCCCACGACGCCGAAAGTGCGCCCCTGCAGGCCCGCGCCGAGCATGAAGTCCAGGCTGAACTCCCACGGCCGCTGCTCGCGCACCAGTCGCTCGCCCTCGCCGATCCTCCGGGTCACCGCGAGCAGGAGTCCCAGGGTGAGATCGGCCGTGGCGTCGGTGAGCACTCCGGGGGTGTTCGTCACGAGTACGTCCCTGCCGGTGACCGCGTCGACGTCGATGTTGTCGTAGCCGACCGCGACCGTGGCGATCACCCGGAGACCGGGACCAGCTGCCTCGACCACGCGCGTGTCGATCCGGTCCTGCAGGGTGCTCACGAGGGCGTCCGCGCCCGCGACCACTTCGTGCAGTTCGGCCTCGGTCAGCCCGCGATCCGGCTGGGGCAGGTCCACCTGGCCGACCTCGCGCAACAGCGCCAGTGCGGGCTCGGCGATCCGCCGGGTCACGACGATCCGGTGTGGGGCATGAGTCATCCGCGCTCCTTCGCCATGCGATGCAGTCAGGGTCACCCTAATTGCGATCAATCCGATCGGGTGGCCCTGGCCACAGCGGAGGGATCCGTTGACTGCCGCACTCGCGGGAGATATGTTCTTATGTAGAACGTGTGTGCGTGATGCGAACGTGCGTGATGTGAATGAGGTGTGTGGATGGCAGAGATCGTGTCGCTGGCCGAGGGGGTGGCCCGGCTGGTGCGTGACGGTGACACCGTGGCGCTGGAGGGCTTCACGCATCTGATCCCGGTGGCGGCGAGCCACGAGATCATTCGCCAGGAGCGCAGGGACCTGACTCTGGTGCGAATGACGCCCGACATCGTCTACGACCAGCTCATCGGCGCGGGCTGCGCGCGCAAGCTGGTGTTCTCCTGGGGTGGTAATCCGGGTGTGGGCTCCCTGCACCGCTTCCGCGACGCGGTGCAGCACTCCTGGCCGGTGCCGCTGGAGATCGAGGAGCACAGTCACGCGGGAATGGCCAACCGCTACGTCGCCGGTGCCTCCGGGCTGCCGTTCGCAGTGCTGCGCGGCTACGCCGGTACCGACCTGCCCGCGCAGACGGCGACGATCAAGCAGATCACCTGCCCGTTCACCGGCGAGCGCCTTGCCGCTGTGCCCGCGATCAATCCCGACGTCTCGATCATTCATGCCCAGCGCGCCGACCGGGACGGCAACGTGCAGCTTTGGGGTCTGACCGGGGTGCAGAAGGAGGCGGTTCTCGCCGCACGCCGGAGCCTGGTCACCGTCGAAGAGGTCGTCGACGAGCTCACCCCCGTTCCGGGCGGAATCGTGCTCCCCGGCTGGGCGCTGACCTGTGTCGCCGAGGTGCCGCACGGGGCGCACCCGTCCTACGCGCAGGGCTACTACGAGCGGGACAACGGGTACTACGAGGCCTGGGACGCCATCGGCAGGGACCGGGAGGCCTTCACCCGCTGGCTGAACGACCACGTGCTGACCGAGACGAGTGCCGGGGGTGTGCGATGAGCGACAGTGCGTCGGAGAACGAGTACAGCTCGGACGAGATGATGTCGATCGCGGCCGCCCGTGCGCTCACCGGTAACCGCCGCTGCTTCGTCGGTATCGGTCTGCCGTCCACGGCGGCGAACCTGGCTCGGCGGACGCACGCCCCCGAACTGGTCCTGGTGTACGAGTCGGGTGCGCTCGGCGCCAAACCGGGGCGGCTGCCCGCCTCGATCGGCGACGGCATTCTCGCCGAGACCGCCGACGCCGTGGTCAGCGTGCCGGAGGTGTTCAACTACTGGCTCCAGCCGGGCCGGATCGATGTCGGCTTCCTTGGTGCCGCGCAGCTGGATCGCTTCGGCAACATCAACACCACGGTGATCGGCGCCGACTACGACGAGCCCAAGGTGCGCCTGCCCGGTGCGGGTGGGGCGCCGGAGATCGCCGCTTCCTGTGGGGAGGTGTTCGTCGTCGTGCGCCAGAGCAGGCGCAGTTTCGTGGAGCAGGTCGACTTCGTGACCTCGGTCGGGCACGGTAGGGCCGCCGGTGACCGGGAACGGCTCGGTCTGCGCGGTGCCGGTCCGACGCTGGTGATCACCGACCTCGGTGTGTTCCGGCCGGACCCCCGGACACGCGAACTGGTGCTCACCGAGCTGCATCCCGGCGTCGAGGTGGAGCAGGTGCGGGAAGCCACCGGCTGGGATCTGGTCGTCGCCCCCGACCTGGCCCGAACCCCGGTGCCGACCACGGACGAGCTGCACGCCCTGCGTGCGCTGAAGGAGGCCTGATGGGCGACGTATTCGTGCTGGACGCGGTCCGCACCCCGTTCGGTCGCTACGGCGGCGCGCTGTCCGGGGTTCGCCCCGACGACCTCGCCGCGCACGTACTGGGCGCACTCGCCGCCCGTACCGACCTCGATCCGTCCGCTGTGGACGAAGTCGTGCTCGGTGACGCGAACGGTGCGGGAGAGGACAACCGCAACGTCGCCCGCATGGCCGCACTGCTCGCCGGCTGGCCCACCACGGTCGCCGGGAGCACCGTGAACCGGCTCTGCGGCTCCGGCCTCGACGCGGCGATGCAGGCGAGCCGCACGATCGCCGTCGGCGACGCCTCTCTCGTCGTGGCGGGCGGGGTGGAGTCGATGAGCCGGGCGCCGTGGGTACTGCCCAAGCCGGGCAAGGCATTCCCGAACGGGCACGAGACGCTGTACTCCAGCACGCTCGGCTGGCGCATGGTCAACCCCGCGATGCCCGAAAAATGGACGGTCTCGCTCGGGGAGAGCACCGAGCTGCTGGCGCGGCGCTACGGCATCGGCCGCGACGAACAGGACGAGTTCGCCGTGCGCAGCCACCGCAACGCCGCCGCGGCCTGGGACAACGGGTTCTACGACGACCACGTCGTCGCGGTGCCAGGAACCGAGCTGGAGCGGGACGAGGGCATCCGGCCCGACTCCTCGGCGGAGAAGCTCGCGAAGCTGAAGCCCGCCTTCCGCGCCGAGGGCACGGTGACCGCGGGCAACTCGTCCCCGCTCAACGACGGCGCCTCCGCCGTGCTGCTCGGTGACTCCGCGGCGGCCGAGCGGGCCGGCGTCCAGCCGCTCGCCAGAATCGCGGGCAGGGGAGCCGCGGGCGTCGACCCGGACGTCTTCGGTATCGGACCGGTGCGTGCGGCGGAGATCGCGCTGGAGCGCGCGGGAATCGGCTGGGCGGACCTCGCGGCGGTCGAGCTGAACGAGGCGTTCGCGGCGCAGTCGCTCGCATGTCTGGCCGAATGGCCGAAGCTCGATCCCGCGATCGTCAACGTCAATGGCGGTGCCATCGCGATCGGTCATCCCCTTGGCGCCTCCGGTGGGCGGATCCTGGGCTCGCTGGCCCACGAGTTGCGCCGCCGGGGTGGCGGCTGGGGTCTCGCCGCGATCTGCATCGGCGTCGGCCAGGGGTTGGCCGTCGTCCTGGAATCCTGAACGAAGGAGATTCCCCGAATGACAACCACGACAGGTTCGAACCTGCGGTTGCCGCGGTACCGGAAGGACCCGGAGGGCACACACCCGCCGCTGAACTCGCCCGGATACCGATCCACCGGCCTGCGTCACCCGAAACAGCCGCTGGTGCTGCTGCCGCAGAAGCTGACCGAGGTCACCGGCCCGCTACTCGGGCCCGGACGCCTCGGCGACCAGGACAACGACCTCACCAAGGGACATGCCGGTGAGCCGCAGGGACAACGGATCATCGTGCACGGCAGGCTCCTCGACGGCGACGGCCGCCCGGTGCGCGACTCGCTGGTCGAGATCTGGCAGGCCAACGCGGGCGGGCGCTACAAGCACGTATGGGACAACTGGCCCTGCCCGGTGGATCCGAACTTCGAGGGCGTCGGCCGCGCGCTGACCGACAACGAGGGTCGCTACGAGTTCGTCACCATCAAGCCAGGGGCTTACCCCTGGAAGAACCACGACAACGCCTGGCGCCCGGCACACATCCACTTCTCGGTATTCGGCACGGCCTTCACGCAACGGCTGGTCACCCAGATGTACTTCCCGGACGATCCGTTGTTCGCGCAGGACCCGATCTTCAACTCCGTTCCCGACGAGCGAGCCAGGCAGCGCATGGTGTCGCGCTTCGACCTCGATCGCACCCAGCCGGAATGGGCGCTGGCTTTCGAGTTCGACATCGTGCTGCGCGGCCGCGAGGCCAGTGTCTTCGAGGAGGCCCACGAATGAGCACCCTCGGCAGTACCCCGTCGCAGACGGTCGGTCCCTACCTGGGCCTCGGCCTGCCGTGGGCAGACGGCCCCGATGTGGCCGAGGCGGACGCGCAGGGTGCTGTGTGGATCCGGGGCACCGTGTTCGACGGCGCCGGAGCGCCGGTGCCGGACGCGCTGATCGAGACCTGGCAGGCCGACCCGCACGGCCGGTTCGATCATCCCGACGACCCCCGAAACGAGCGTGCGGACGGTTTCCGGGGATTCGGCCGCTGTCCCACCAACGACGACGGCACCTACGGCATCCGGACCGTGGTACCCGGTGCGCTGCCAGGACAGGCGCCGCATATCGACGTCTCCGTGTTCGCAAGGGGACTGCTGCACCGGGTCGTCACCCGGATCTACTTCCCCGAGCACACCGCGGCCAACGCCGCCGACGAGGTGCTCACCTCGGTGCCGCCGCAGCGGCGGGACACGCTGGTCGCGACCCGTACCGAGGACGGCTACCGCTTCGACGTGCGGCTGCAGGGCGAAGGGGAGACAGTGTTCTTCGATGTCTAGCTGCGCGAGGTATCTCATCGAGAGGTGGTCGTCGGGTGACCGGAGGGCATGAGGCGCCCGGACTGTTCGATGGCGTACTCGCCGCGGGTCCCGTACGCGGTGAGGTCGACGACCGGGCCTGGTTGCGGGCGTTGCTGGACGTCGAGGCCGCACTCGCCGTGGCCTGTGCGGACGCCGGCCTGATCGAGCAGCCGCATGCGGACCGGGTCGTCGAGGTGTGCCGGATCGGGGGCTGGACCGGCGACGATCTCGCGGCACTGGGCGAACAGGCCTCGGGGGCGGGCAATCCGGCCGCACCACTGGTTCGGATGATCACGCAGCGGGCAGGCACGGAGGCCGGCCGGTTCGTCCACCTCGGTGCGACCAGCCAGGACATCGTCGACTCCGCCGCGATGCTGATGTTCACCCGCGCCCGAACCTTGTTGCTGGCCGATCTCGAGGCTTGTTCGGCCTCGGCGGCGGCACTGGCGGAGCGGTACGCCTCGACCGTCCAGTCCGGACGGACGTTGGGACAGCAGGCGCTGCCGGTCACTTTCGGTTTCGCCGCCGCGGGCTGGCTTACCGCGCTCGAACGCGCCGCGGCGGGGTTGCGGGAGCTGCGTCCCGCAGTGCAGTTCGGGGGAGCGACAGGCACTCTCGCCTCGCTGGGCACGCATGGGCCCACCGTGCTCTCGGCGCTGAGCCGCAGGCTCGGTCTCGCCGAACCCGTGCTTGCCTGGCACACCGATCGGACGCGGATCACCGGGATCGCGGGTGCACTGGGGACGGTCGCGGCGGCGGTGTCCGGTATCGCCCGTACGGTCACCCTGCTCGCGCAGACCGAGGTCGCGGAGGTTGTCGAACAGGGCCCGCCGGGCAGTGGCGGTTCATCCACCATGCCGCACAAGCGGAATCCGGTCGCCGCGGTGGCCGCGATCGCGTGTGCGCGGCAGGCCCCCGGCCTGGTGGCGACGCTGCTCGCCTCGGCTGAGCAGGAGCACCAGCGCGCGGCCGGAGCCTGGCACGCCGAATGGCGGCCGCTCACCGAACTCCTGCGCAGCAGCGGATCGGCGCTGCACTGGCTGAGTCGCAGCCTGCACCGGCTGCACGTCGATCCCGATCGCATGCGCCGCAATCTCGACGCGACCGGTGGACTGATGCTCGCCGAGCGGATCACCACCGAACTCGCGCCGGTGGTGGGCAGGCTCGTGGCACATGACGCCGTGACGGCCTGCTGCAGGCGTGTCGCCGAAGGGGAGGGGGAGCTGATCGACCTGTTGGCGGCCGACCCGGTGGTCGGCGCCGAGTTGTCGCGGGGGCGGATCGCCGGGCTGCTCGACCCCGCCGGCTATCTCGGCAGCGCGGTGGAGTTCGTCGAGCGCGCGCTGATGGAATATCGCAGGCGAAAGGAGCAAGGATGACCGTAGCGGTCAACCACGTCGTCGAAGGCCAGGAGGACGGCGAGGTCGTGGTGCTCAGCGGGTCGCTCGGCAGTGACCTGCGGATGTGGCAGCCCCAGGTCGCCCCGCTCGTCGCGGCCGGGTACCGGGTGGTGCGCTACGACCACAGGGGCCACGGGGACACACCGGCGCCGCGGGGGCCGTACGGCCTTGGCGACCTCAGCGGCGACCTGTTCGCACTGCTGGACGGTTTGGGCGTCGGGTCCGCGCATATCGTCGGTCTCTCGCTCGGCGGCATGGTCGGCATGTGGGCGGGGGCGAATCGGCCCGAGCGCGTACGAAGCCTGACCCTGTGCTGCACCTCAGCCGAGATCGAGCCGCGCAGTATGTGGTCCGAGCGCGCGGAACTCGTGCTCAGCAAGGGGATGGCCGCGGTGGCCGACTCCGCCGTCGACCGCTGGTTCACCGCGGCATGGCGGGACGCCGACCCCTGCGGGGCCGAGGAGTTCGGCGACATGATCCGGGCGACCGATCCCGTCGGATACGCGGGGTGTTGCGCGGCGATCGAGACCATGGACCTGGTCGGCGAGCTCCCCCGGATCGCCGCGCCGACGCTGGTGATCTCCACTGCCGACGACCCTTCGACACCGCCGGAGCACGGGCGACGCATCGCCGAGAGCGTTCCCGACGCCCGGCTGGAGATCGTGGCGGACGCAGCGCATCTGGGCAATGTGCAACAGCCGGAGCGGTTCGCCGATCTGATTATCGAGCATCTGAAGGTGGCCGGATGACGGAGCAGGACAGTTACGAGGCCGGGATGGCCGTACGCCGCGAGGTGCTCGGCGACGAGCATGTGGACCGGGCGATCGCCCGCACCACCGGCTTCACCGAACCGTTCCAGGAGTACATCACCCGGTCCGCCTGGGGTTCGGTGTGGACTCGGGACGGGCTGGATCGCAGGACCCGCAGCTGTATCACTCTCTCCGTGCTGACCGCACTGCACTGCCACGACGAACTGGCGATGCACGTCCGCGCGGCAGTCCGGAATGGACTGACCGAGGCCGAGATCGGTGAGGTTTTGCTGCATACCGGCGTCTACGCCGGAGTGCCCGCGGCGAACGCCGCGTTCGCCGTCGCCCAGCGGACACTCGCCGAACTCGCCGACGCCGGTGAGCCCGGCGGCCGGAACGAACCCGGATAGGCTGGCGGGATGGACGACACCGCACCGGAATCGCGCGGAGCGCACCACGTGCAGTCCCTGGAACGCGGGCTCGCGGTGATCCGGGCGTTCGGCGCGGGGGCGCAGTCGCTGACCCTCAGCGACGTCGCTCGTACCACCGGCCTGACTCGAGCAGCGGCCCGGCGGTTCCTGCTCACCCTCGCCGACCTCGGCTACGTCTCCTTCGACGGCAAGTACTTTTCGCTGACCGCGCGCGTGCTCGAGCTCGGCTACTCCTTCCTGTCCGGACTGTCGCTGCCCGAGGTCGCCCAGCCACACCTGGAGCAGTTGTCGACGGAGGTGCACGAATCCTGCTCCGTCTCGGTGCTGGACGGCACGGACATCGTCTACGTCGCCAGGGTGGCCGTCTCGCGGATCATGACGGTGAGCATCAGCGTCGGAACCCGGTTTCCCGCACATGCCACCTCGATGGGACACGTGCTGCTCGCCGGGCTGGCCAAGGATGCCCTCGACGACTACTTCGCGGCGGCCAGGCTGAACCGGCTCACGTCGCACACGCTGACCGCGCCGGAGGACCTGCGCGCCGAACTGGTGCGAGTGCGGGAACAGGGGTACTCGCTGGTGGACCAGGAACTCGAGGAAGGGCTGCGGTCGGTGGCCGCTCCCGTACGTGATCGTCATGGCAGGGTCACCGCGGCGGTGAACGTCTCGACCCATGCCAACCGGACCACGCCGGCGGCGGTGCGGGAGGAGGTCCTCCCTTCGTTGCTGGCCGCCTGCCGCAGAATCGAAGCGGACCTCGCCGTCACCGCCCCGGCGCAGGCCGGGCGGTGAGTACCGCAGGACTGCTGCTCGCCGCGGGGGCGGGGCGCCGCTTCGGCATGCCGAAGGCGCTCGCCGAGTCCGGTGGTGAGCGGTTCGTGCATCGGGGCCTGCGCACCCTGCTGGACGGGGGTTGCGATCCCGTGCACGTCGTGCTCGGGGCCAGAGCGAGCGAGGTGCGCGCTCTGCTTCCGGCTGGCACGATCACCGTCGAGGCGACCGACTGGGCCGCGGGCATGGGTGCATCGCTTCGCGCGGGACTCGACTCGTTGCGCGGCGCGGAACCCGGGGTGGACGCGGTGCTCGTGCAGCTGGTCGACCTGCCGTGGGTGGGGCCGGAGGTCGTGACCCGGCTGCGGGCGTCGAGCACTTGGAGTGCGGTCGCGCGGGCGGCGTACGCGGGTGTGCCGGGCCACCCGGTCCTGCTCGGCCGCCGCTGGTGGGCCGAGATCGCCGAGGCAGCGGCGGGCGACAGGGGAGCGCGAGACTGGCTGGCAACCCGCCAGGACCTGCGCCTCGTGGAGTGCGCCGACATCGGCAGCGGCGCCGACGTCGACACCCCCACCGAC